>NZ_JACBZR010000001.1:1353000-2029500 GCF_013408335.1 Nocardioides panzhihuensis
CTTCCGCGCCGCGGCCCGAGCGGTGGCGCCGCTGATCGACGGGTCCGGACGGACGGTCGTGCTCGGTGCCGGGAGCGGGCCACCAGAGGTGACCGCGGACGCAGACCGCGTGCTCGCGTCGCTCCGGCCGGACGCGGGTGGAACCCGGCTGGCGCTGCAGGTTCTGCAGCAGGCCGCAGCTGAGGTGGCCCGCGCCGCGGGTGGCGGTGCGGCCCACACGGTGCTGCTCGCCGATGCTCTCCTGCAGTCGGCTGCGCGCCAGGTGGCGGCCGGGACCGACCCGGTGCAGCTGCGCAACGGGCTCACGCTCGCGTGCGAGGCCGTGCTCGCAGCGATGGCCGACCAGGCGCACCGGGCGTCGCCCTCCGAGCTGCGACGAGTGGTGGACACGGCCCTCGGGCCCTGGTCGCATGCCACCGTCTCGACGGCCGGCGATCCGCCCGGTGCGCTCGGATCGCTCGTGATCGAGGCGCTCGACCACTGCGGTCCGAACCGCTCGCCCAGCGTCGTACCGGCGTTGAGGTATGTGGGGAAGCCGACGCTCGAGGTCGGCGCCGGAGTGGCCCTGGACACCGGCCGGCTCAGCCCGTCGATGGTCACCGACCGAGGCGCGGACCTGGCCGAGCTGTACGACGCCAGGGTGCTGCTCTACGACGGACCCGTGCGCTCGGCCGACGAGCTCCTTCCGCTCCTCGGCCGGCTCGCCGAAGGGCCGGACGGACATCGACCGCTGCTCCTGGTGGCCGATCGAGTCGCCTCGGACGCGCTGGCGGTGCTGGTCGTGAACCATCTCCAAGGACCCTTCCAGGTGGTCGCCGTGGCTGCTCCGCACCTGGGCGCCCACCGGCGTGCACGGCTGGGGGAGGCGGCCGCGCTGACCGGCGCGAGCGTCCTCGGCCTCGAGCGCGGCGTCCCGCTGCAGACCGTCACACCGGACCTGCTCGGTACGGCCCACCGCGTGGAGGTCGACGGACGCCGGTGCCTGATCGAGGGGCACGCGACCGGCGCGGACGGCGCCGGTGATCGGTGGGCACGTCTCCGCGTCCCTGCTGACGGCGTCGTCGGGCAGTCGATGCTCCCGGCCGTGCAGAGCGCTGTCGCCACCGCCTGTGCGGCGGTGGCCGGTGGCGTACTGCCGGCGACGTCTTGGGAGGCGGCCGCGCGCTCGTTGCCGGAGGTCGACCCGACAGGGAGCCGCGACGGCGCGGCGTACGCGGTCCGGGGCGCGCTCGAGGTGATGGCCGGTCGCACGCCGTCGGGATCCGTGCTCCCGCTCGCGCTGTTCCAGGCGAGCCTGCGGGCTGCGTGCTCGGTGACGGGCCTGCTGATCAGCAGCGGCGGGATGGTCCTGGACACCGCGTCAGACTGCCACGCCACCGAGGTGGCCCGGCACGAGGAGCGCCGGGCTCACCAGGGCGGCCACGGCCACGGCCACGGTCATGGCCATGGTCATGGTCACTGATCGGGCTGCGGGGTAGGTGGTGCTCAGCTCCACTGGCGGTCGTGGCTGTTCTTCCAGTCGTCCCATTCGTCGGTCGGGGCGAAGTACTTCTCGCCCTCGGCGAGGTGCTCGCTGACGACCTCCTCGACCAGCTCGAGGCCGAGCCCGGGGGCGTCGGAGACGTGGTAGTAGCCCTTGTCGACGAGCGGCTTGGGCAGGCCGGTGACCAGGTCCTCCCAGAACTTCACCTCGGAGGAGTGCTGCTCGAGCGCCATGAAGTTCTCCGTCGCCGCTGCGACGTGAGCGGCCGCCATCGCGCCGATCGGTGAGCCGGCGTAGTGGATGAACATCGGGATGTTGTGCTCCTGGGCGAGGTCGCCGATGCGCTTGGTCTCCAGGATGCCGCCCGCCGTTGCGATGTCGGGGTGGATGTAGTCGCACGTGCGGCGCTCGAGGAGCGGGCGGAAGCCGTCGAGCCCGTAGATGTCCTCGCCCGTCATGATCGGGGTCGATGAGGAGTCGGTGATCTGCTTGAACTCGTCGTGGTGGAACCACGGCTGGATGTCCTCGAGGTACGCCAGCGAGTACTCCTCCAGCCGCCGGGCGAGACGGATGGCGCTGTTGACGCCGAAGTGGCCGATGTGGTCGATCCCCAGCGGGATGTCCCAGCCGATGGCCTCCCGCATCGCGGCGGGGAACTTGGCGATCTCGTCCATGCCCTTGTCGGTGATCTCGATCCCCGTGTAGGGGTGCTCGGTGGAGCCGTAGGAGTCGCTGGGCGGATCGAGGTCGTACTGTCCCAGATCGCCCCAGGGGCCGGCGCCGGTCAGGGTGCCCGGGATCTTCTTGATCAGCTCGATCCCGACGTCCATCTTGACGAAGGTGTAGCCGAACTCGTCGATCTTCTCCTTCATCTGCTTGGCGTACCCCTCCGGAGTCTCCGCACCGGCGGTGTCGGTGTAGAGGCGGATCTTGTCGCGGTACTTGCCGCCGAGCAGCTGGTAGACGGGGACCTCGTACGCCTTGCCGGTGAGGTCCCACATCGCCATCTCGACCCCGGAGACGCCGCCGCCCTGACGGCCGTGACCGCCGAACTGCTTGATGATCTTGAAGATCTTCTCGACGTTGCAGGGGTTCTCGCCGAGGATGCGGCTCTTCAGCATGAGAGCGAAGCGCTTGTCGGCGTCGTCGCGCACCTCGCCGTAGCCGCTGATGCCCTGGTTGGTGTCGATGCGGACGATGGGGGAGGTGAACGGTACGCCGGCCACCACCGCGATCCGCATGTCGGTGATCTTCAGCTCGCTCGGCGAGGAGGCACGGCGTACGTTCTGGGTCAGGTGGGAGATCTGGTCTTCGATCGGCCGGTCGAGGATCCGCGAGACGGACACTCCCGCGGTCGCGATCCCGGCGGCGCTGAGGAGTGAGCGTCGGTTGAGGGCAGTGGCAGTGGGGTTTCTGAACAGGCTCATAGATGCAGACAAGTGGATCTGAGCCCGAGGGACAATCGCGCTTTCGTGATCGCTCCATTCCGCTCTCACATGCGGCGGATTCCGGATCCTGACATAGCGATCTCGAATAGCGGTCGGCTTTCGCCGCAGGTCAGGGGCTGCTACGGAGGGCGATCGGAGTCGGCCCCCGTCCGGTCACGGCCACCTCACCACGGGCTCGAAGTCCGGGTCGGTGGCGTGGGAACGAGGGGTGGCTCTGGGGCGGTCGGCGCGGATGGCGGCGAACGTTGCGTACGCGGCGACGGTGAGCAGGACGATGAGGACGAGAAGTGCTGTGTTCATGGCAGTAATTCTGCGCTCTTAGGCATTCCTGCCACATTGGCAGAAATGCCTAAGTTGCGCGATTTTCTGCCAGGTGGCACCCTTCTGAGGTGCTTAGGAACGTGGCCGCGGTGATCTGGGACGGTGTCGCTCCCTTCGAGTTCGGGGTCGTGTGCGAGGCCTTCGGGCTAGACCGGCGCGAAGACGGAGTGCCGTTGCTGGAGTTCGGGGTCTGCTCTCAAGAGCCTGGCCTGGTGCGCTCCAACCTGGGTTTCGCGATCGAGGCTCCGTGCGGTCTGGAGCGAGCTGACCAGGCGGATCTGTTGTGTGTCCCGGCCATGCGCAGGGGCGACCCGGTGCCGCCGTGGGTGGTCGAGACGCTGCTGCGCGCCTATCACCGTGGTGCCCGGATCCTGACCGTCTGCGGCGGCGCGTTCGCCCTGGGTGCGGCCGGTCTGCTCGACGGGCGCGAGTGCACGACCCACTGGAACTACACCGACGAGCTCTCGGCCAGGTTCCCAGAGGCGAAGGTGGTGCCCGAGGTGCTCTACGTCGACACCGGGCAGATCATCACCAGCGCCGGCACGGCGGCCGGGCTGGACGCATGCCTGCACATCTGGCGTCAGGAGTACGGTGCGGCGGTCGCCTCTGCGGTGGCTCGCCGGATGGTCGTGCCGCCCCAGCGTGACGGTGGCCAGGCGCAGTTCATCTCCCGCCCCGTGCCCGAGGTCGACGCCGAGACGCTCGGCCCGCTCCTGGCCTGGATCCTGGAGAACCTCCACGACGAGCTCGACGTGGACTCGCTGGCCCGCCGGGTGCTCATGTCGCCGCGTACGTTCGCCCGCAGGTTCCGCGCCGAGACCGGCGTGACCCCCTACGCCTGGATCACCGCCCAGCGGGTCCGTCGCGCAGAGGAGCTGCTCGAGCGCACCGAGCGGTCGATCGAGTGGATCGCGAGCGAGGTCGGGTTCGGCAACGCCGCCGCGCTGCGACACCACTTCACCCGTGTGCGCGGCCTGTCCCCGCAGGCCTACCGGCGCCGGTTCGCCTGCGGGGACGCCGCTACTGCCTAGGTCACGCCCTAGTAGGTTGACGCCATGCGCGTAGGACTTACCGGCGGGATCGCCTCGGGGAAGAGCACGGTGTCGAGGCTGCTGTCCGACCTCGGGGCGGTGATCGTCGACTCGGACATGATCGCCCGGGAGGTCGTCGAGCCGGGTACGCCGGGGCTCGCCCAGGTCGTGGCGGAGTTCGGTCCCTCGGTGCTGACCGAGGCCGGGGAGCTCGACCGGGCCAAGGTGGGGGAGCTCGTCTTCGCCGACGAGTCCGCCCGTGCGCGGCTCAACGCGATCGTCCACCCGCTGGTCGGTGCCCGCTCCGCGGAGCTCGAGGAGGCCGGGCGAGAGGCGGGGAAGCTGGTCGTCAACGACATCCCGCTGCTGGTCGAGGTGGGCTACGCGCCGTTCTTCGACGAGGTGATCGTCGTCGACGTCCCGGTCGAGACCCAGGTCGAGCGGGCGGTCTCGCGCGGGATGACCGAGGCCGACGTCCGTGCCCGCATCTCCGCGCAGGCCAGTCGCGAGGAGCGGCTCGCCGCGGCGACGTACGTCATCGACAACACCGGCACCCTCGAGGACCTGCACAAGCGGGTGCGGGAGATCTACGACTCACTCGCCTGAACGTGTCGGTAGCTGGGGGTTGCTGCCATACTCGGCCGGGTGACTGGGGGCAAGCACACCGATTCAGAGGATCAGCAGCGTCGTCCGAGGCGTTGGATGCGACCGGTGATCGCCGGGGCCGTGCTGGCCCTGTCGGCCGGCGCGGGCGCCGCGGCGGTGACCGTCGGCGTGCCGACGAGGACCGATGTCGAGCCGAGCGGGCCGGTCGCTGCCACCCCGAAGGAAGACCCGAAGAAGGACACCACGGCGCTTTCGTGGGGTCCGACGCGCGGCGAGCTCGCGACCGCCCGTGAGCTGGTGGCCGGCTGGGACGAGAGGCAGCTCGCCGGTCAGGTGATCGTCGGCCGCTACCACGGCACCGATCCGGCCAAGGCCGCGAAGATGGTGCGCAAGCTCCACCTCGCCGGAGTCAGCGTCACCGGCGAGAACGTGGTCGACGAGGCACAGGTGCGTGAGACGACCGCTGCGGTCAGCGAGGCGGTCGCCGCCGACGGCCGCACGTTCCCGGCGGTGATCGGCGTCGACCAGGAGGGTGGCGTGGTCTCCCACCTGCGCGGCGTGGCCACCGAGTTCCCGGAGTTCGCGCGCACCGGGGACGCCATCGAGGCCAAGCCGCGCAAGGGCGTCCCGGTGACGACCGAGGCAGCGCGCACGACGGCGCTCGAGCTACGAGACCTGGGCTTCACCTGGGCGTTCGCGCCGGTCGCCGACGTGACCGTCGGCGCGACCGACCCGACGATCGGGTCGCGCTCGCCGAGCGAGGACAAGAAGATCGCCGCAGCGGCCGTATCCGCGGCCGTGCAGGGCTACAACGCCGCCGGTCTGGTCTCCACCACCAAGCACTTCCCGGGCCACGGCGCGGTCACCGGAGACACCCATCTCGGGCTCCAGGAGCTCGACTTCGGGATGAAGAAGCTGAAGCGTCGTGACCTGGTGCCCTTCGATGCGGCCGTGGATGCCGGCGCTCCGGCCGTCATGATCAGCCACGTCGACGTGAAGGCGGTGGCTCCCGGGGAGCCGGCCAGCATGGCGGCCCCGATCTACGACCTGCTCCGCGACGACCTCGGCTTCGACGGCATCGCGATCACCGACTCGCTGGGGATGGGCGCGGTCACGACCACCACCAAGAAGCCCTCGGTGGTCGCGCTCGAAGCCGGCGCCGACCTTCTGCTGATGCCGGCCGACTCCCGCGCCGCCCACCGCAGCGTCGTCAAGGCCCTCCGCTCCGGTCGACTCGACCGTGCACGGGTCGAGCAGGCGGCGGCGAAGGTCGTCGCCATGCAGATGTGGCAGCAGCGCACCGCCGAGGCGGTCGCGGTGCCCGGTGACGTACGCAAGCAGGCGGAGAAGGCCTCCGAGGCCCTCTCCGAGGCCGGCTCCGAAGGCTGACCCACACCGGGCTCGTTCGTGGCACCATCGGTGCATGAGCGAGCGCCAGCGAGCGACCATAAGCCTCATGCCGACGCCTCCGTATTCTTGGCCTTCCTGCACGGAGGCGTTGGCATGAGCGAGCGCCAGCGAGCGACCATAAGCCTCATGCCGACGCCTCCGTATTCTTGGCCTTCCTGCGCGGAGGCGTTGGCATGAGCGAGCGCCAGCGAGCGACCATAAGCCTCATGCCGACGCCTCCGTATTCTTGGCCTTCCTGCGCGGAGGCGTTGGCATGAGCGTCGTGCTTCACGTCGACCTGGACCAGTTCATCGCGGCGGTCGAGGTGCTGCGACGTCCCGAGCTCGCCGGCAGGCCGGTGATCGTGGGCGGGCGCGGCGACCCGGCCGAGCGAGCGGTCGTCTCGACGGCGTCCTATGAGGCCCGGGCGTACGGCGTCGGTTCGGGGATGCCGCTGCGCCTCGCGGTGCGGAAGTGTCCCGATGCGGTGCTGCTGCCGGTCGATCACGTCGCCTACGACGAGGCCTCCGGCGGCGTCATGGACACGCTGCGGTCGCTGGAGTGGGGCGGCGTACCGGTCCTGGTCGAGGTCCTCGGCTGGGACGAGGCGTTCCTGGGCCCGGGCCCAGGACATGGCGAGCTCGGCGACCCGGCGGTCTTCGCCCAGGACGTACGCGACGTGGTGCTCGCCCGCACCCGGCTCCGCAGCGGCGTCGGTGTCGGCGACAACAAGCTGCAGGCGAAGCTCGCCACCGGGTTCGCCAAGCAGCGGGTCGATGGAGCCCTCGCGCGCGAGGCCGGGGCCGGCGGCCACGAGCCCGGTCCGGGCGGGCAGCTGCGGGGGAGCGGCGTCTACCGGATCACGCACGAGACCTGGGACGCCGAGATGGGTCATCGTCCGACCGACGCGCTGTGGGGGATCGGGGCGAAGACCGCGAAGCGGCTCGCCGGGCTCGGGATCGAGACGGTCGCCGAGCTGGGAGCAGCCCCGGCGGAGCGGCTGGCCGCCGAGATCGGGCCCACCACCGGCCCCTGGCTACGCCGCCTGGGCCGGGGCGCCGACACCAGCCCCGTCGACCCCTCGCCCTGGGTCGCCCGCGGCCACGGTCACGAGGAGACCTTCCAGCAGGATCTCGTCGAGTGGCTCGACATCGTCGCCGCGACCCGGCGGCTCTGTGCCGAGTGCCTGGCCGACGTGGTCAAGGAGGACCGACCGGTGACCAGGGTCGAGATCAAGGTGCGGTTCAAACCGTTCTTCACCGTCACCCGCGGCCACAAGCTCCCCGAGCCCACCCTCGACGGTGGCCGGCTCGCCGACGAGGCCGAGGCGCTTCTCGAGCGGGTCGAGAAGGACCGTCCGATCCGCCTGATCGGCGTACGCCTGGAGATGGCCCCACCGCCCGGAGGCTACTGACCGCCGAGACGTCACTCCCGTCGGCCGAGATGGCACGGGAGTGCCATCTCGGCCGACCGGGGTGACGCCTCGACACAGAAAGACTCGGCGCCCCCGAAGGGACGCCGAGTCGATCGGTGAGTCAGGCCGCCAGGTCTGGGTCGGCGAAGCGACGCAGCTTCTGCAGCGCCTCCCGCTCGAGCTGGCGTACGCGCTCGGCGGAGATGCCGTGCTTGACGCCGATGTCGGCGAGCTTGTGCTGGCGCCCGTCGGTGAGCCCGTAGCGGGATCGGACGATGTCCGCGGATCGCTCGTCGAGCTGGCCGACCAGCGAGTTGAGCCGCTCGCGCGACTCGACGTCGATCACGTCCATGTCAGGGCCGGGGGCCGACTCCTGAGCCATCAGGTCGCCGAGCGAGGTGTCGCCGTCCTCGTCGATGGGCGTGTCGAGCGAGACGTGGTCACGACCCCAGGAGAGCAGGTCGAGAACCCGGTCGATGTCCATGCCGAGCTCGGTGGCGATCTCCTCCGGCTCCGGGTCGCGGCCGAGCTGGCGCTCCAGGGTGCGGCGGGCGCCGCCGACCTGGTTGAGCTCCTCGACGACGTGGACCGGGAGCCGGACCACACGCGCCTGCTGGGCGATGCCGCGGGTGATCGCCTGGCGCACCCACCACGTCGCATACGTCGAGAACTTGTAGCCCTTGGTGTAGTCGAACTTCTCCACGGCCCTGATCAGGCCGGTGTTGCCTTCCTGGATCAGGTCGAGCATCGGCATCTGCGCGCGGCCGTACTTCCGCGCGATGGACACCACGAGTCGCAGGTTGGCGTTGATGAACTCGCGAGTGGCGCGCTGGCCCTCCTCGGCCAGCCACTCCAGCTCGGCTCGAGTGGCTCCGCCGGGTGCCTTCTTGCGGCCGACGCGGCCCTCGGCCAAGAGGTGCTCGGCCATCAGGCCGGCCTCGATGGTCTTGGAGAGCTCAACCTCTTTGGCAGCATCCAAGAGTTCGTTGCGCGCGATCTCGTCGAGATACAGCCCGACGCTGTCGCGGCCTTCGATCTCACGGGTGGCGGTTGCGGTGCGTGTCGCCATGGGAACCTCCTCACGGTGAGGTTTGTGGCCTCACGGTGTTTCAACGCTTCGCCCCTCCCAGGTGTTCCCTGGTAGAGCGCCTTGTCATCGATCCGACTTCGATCTCTTGTCCGGTTCGACGTACGCCAGGGGCGATAAGTTGCATCGCGAGGTGAATCTCAGGGGTTTCTCATGGAGTACCCCGAGAACCCTGCGGATATGCCTTACGAGGGGGTCACCTGATCGATCATCCAGGCAAGGCTGAACGCCCGGTCCTCCCACGCCTTGTATCGCCCCGAGACCCCTCCGTGTCCGGCCGCCATCTCCGTCTTCAGGAGCACGTCACCGGGATTCTCCGCCACGGCCCGCAGCTTCGCGACCCATTTCGCGGGCTCGACGTAGAGCACCCGGGTGTCGTTGATGCTGGTCTCGGCCAGGATCGGCGGATAGTGCTGGGCGGTGACGTTGGTGTAGGGGTCGTAGGAGGCCATGTAGTCGTAGGTCTCCCGGTCGGCCTCCGGGTTGCCCCACTCGTCGTACTCGGTGACGGTCAGCGGCAGCGTCGCGTCGAGCATCGTGGTCAGCGCGTCCACGAAGGGCACCGCGGCCACGATCGCGCCCACGGCGTCGGGCGCCTGGTTGGCGACGGCGCCCATCAGCAGGCCGCCGGCGCTGCCGCCCTCGGCGATGATCTGGCTGGGCGTCGACCAGCCGGACTCGGCCAGGTGGCGGGCACAGGCGATGTAGTCGGAGAAGGTGTTCTGCTTCTTGAGCATCTTCCCGTCGTCGTACCAGGCCCGGCCCATCTCCCCGCCGCCGCGGATGTGGGCGATCGCGAACCCGATCCCACGGTCCAGCAGGCTCAGCCGGGCGATCGAGAAGTAGGGGTCCATGCTGGCCTCGTAGGACCCGTAGGCGTAGAGCAGCACCGGGATCGGCCCCGTCTCGTGGAGCCCCTTCTTCGCCACGATGGAGATCGGCACCCGGACGCCGTCCTCGGCCGTGGCCCAGAGGCGGTGCTCCTCGTAGTCGTCGCGGTCGTAGCCGCCGAGCACCGGGGCCTGCTTGCGCAGGGTCAGCGCGCGGGTGCGTACGTCGTAGTCGTAGACGGAGGCCGGGGTGCGCATCGTGGTGTAGCCGAGCCGCACGACCGGGGTCTCGAAGGCCGGGTTGGAGCCGGAGCCGATGGTGTAGAGCTCGTCGTCGAACTTCACCAGGTAGTCGTCGGCCACGCCGGCCTCACCGAGCTCCAGGATGCGGAGCTGGGTCAGGCCCTCGCTGCGCTGGTGCACGACCAGGTGGCCGGCGAAGGCGTCGACGTCCTCCAGACGTACGCCCTGGGTGTGGGGGATCAGCGGCCGCCACTGGTCGCGCGGGGTCGGTGCGACCGGCGCGGTCGCGATCTCGAAGTCCGGGCCCGAGGCGTTGTGGGTGACCAGGAAGACGTCCTCGCCGGCGACGGTGGCGTGCTCCAGGGAGTACTCGACGCCCTCCTCGCGGGCGGCGAAGACCTGCCAGCCGGCGTCGGGGTCGTCGAGGTCGAGGAAGCGGTACTCGGCGGTGATCTTCGCGGCCGTGCCGATGAACATGAACCGGTCGGACTTGGTCCGCCCCACACCGACCCAGAACCGGTCGTCGGCCTCGTGGTAGACGAGCTCGTCCTGGTCCTGGGTGGTGCCGAGGCGGTGGCACCAGATCTTGTCGGCTCGCCAGGACTCGTCGGCGGTCGTGTAGTAGAGCGCCGAGGACTCGCGGTCCCAGGTGGCGCCGCCGTGGACGTTGGTGAGCTCGTCGGTGAGCAGCTCGCCGGTGGTCAGGTCCTTGACTCGTACGGTGTAGCGCTCGTCGCCGGCCACGTCGATCGCGTAGGCGAGCAGGGTGGTGCTCGGGCTCACGCTGGAGCCGCCGAGGCTGAAGAACTCGTGGCCCTCGGCGAGCGCGTCGAGGTCGAGCAGCACCTCCTCGTCGGGGAGCGCGGGCTGGTCGTGGGTGACGTCGGCCGGGGTCGGCGGAGTCCAGTCGTCGGGGTCGGCGGCCTTCACCCGGCAGCTCGCGCCGTACTGCTTCCCCTCGAAGCTGCGGCCGTAGTACCAGTAGCCGCGCGACCGGGTCGGCACGCTCAGGTCGGTCTCGAGGGTGCGCGCCTTGATCTCCTCGAAGATCTGCGTGCGCAGGTCGGCGAGATGGTCGGTCTGCTGCTCGGTGTAGTCGTTCTCTGCCTCGATGTAGGCGATGACCTCGGGGCTCTCCTTCTCGCGAAGCCACTCGTAGTCATCGGCCCGGGTCAGGCCGTGGAACTGCTTGGACGAGGGCTTCTTGGGTGCGATCGGCCAGGGCGTCGACGGGAGGGCTTCAGACATGAACGTGACCCTATCTTCGGTGGGGTGAGGAGTCGGTGAGAGCCCGCTCCAGCGCGTCCCTCACCTGCGAGTCGCTGCATCCGAGCGCACGAGCGGAGGCGACGTACGTCCGGGCCTTGGCGAGCAGCGGATCGGCCGCCGGCCGCGCGCTGCCGATGACCCGGGTGCCCGCCCCTCGCCGGGTCTGGACCAGACCTGCCTGTTCGAGCTCGCGGTAGGCGCGGGCGACAGTGCCGGCCGCGAGGCCGAGATCGCCGGCGAGCTGCCGCACGGGCGGGAGCCGGTGGCCGGGCTCGAGCGCTCCGGTGGTGATCAGGTCGTCGATGTGCTGCCGGATCTGTTCATACGGCGGCGTCGCGTCGTCGAGGTCGACGGTGATCCTCATGCCCGCTCCCGGACGCTCCGGTCGGACGGACCGCCCGTGCCGTCCGCGCCGGTGAGGCTGTCGTTGACGAACAGGCGCGCCAGGCTCCAGGCCGCGAGCCCGAAGCCGAGGAACACCAGGGGCACCAGCAGCCAGCCGACGACGGGCATCCACGCGGGAGCGCAGTCCTCGCTCAGGCCGAGGAGCCCGGTCGCCGCGGTCCCGGCGATGCCGGTCAGGCTGGCGCCGACGGCGACCCCGACCGCGGCGAGGATCACGGTCATCGACCGCCTGCGCAGCTCGTCGTCGCCGGCGTCGGTCGCGGCCAGGCCGCGGGGGCGGCGTACGACGGCGGCGGCTGCCGCCAGGGCGGTCAGCAGGACGATGCCGAGCATGATCGCCAGCGGGACCGCATAGTACGAACCGGGGTAGGGGCCGCGCGCCTGGGTGAAGGCCTCCGTCTGGCACCCGATCGCCCGCATGCCGCCCAGGGAGCCGTCCTCCTGCGCGGTGAGCGTGCCCAGGAGGAGCGTCGCGGCCAGCAGGGCGACGCCGGTCCCGACCGCGTACGACGACCCTCTGGGGAGGTAGCCGGTCAGCGATCTCGGTTGCAACGACGCCGTTCGGGGGCCGCTCGGCCGCGGAGCGCGGGCGATGGTCTCGCCTGCGGCCACGCCGAGGAGTACGCCGAGGCCGAATCCGGCAGGGGCGATCATCGTGCCGACCCCGTAGCCGGGGACCAGCAGCGCCACGACGTCGCCGAGCGGCCCGAACGCGTCGTGGTCCATCAGCAGCCCGGCGATGAGCAGACCCAGCGCGATGCCGAGCAGCCGGAGCTGCCGCACCCGTCTCCATTCCTTCGTGGGCGTGATCTCGCTGCTGCGGCTCCTGGCGGCCAGGGCGAAGCACCCCATCACGACCAGGAGCAGCACGACAACGACAAGAGCCAGCTCGATCATTCCGACGCCGAACACAGGGCCTCCTTCAGGCAATTTGTGTCAAGCATTCGATACAAATCCGATTGTGTCAACCGGGTGATACAAGCTCGATGTTCTAGCAACCGGCGCTATCGCACATGCTGGTCGGCCGCCGCGATACCGCACGGGCCGGCCGGAACGGCGAAGCACGAAGCAGGGGAGCGGCGCCTCAGGACTCGGTGAAGGGCTGCAGGTCGGGATCGTCGACGGCGTAGGACCTCACCGGACCGGCGGGGGTCTCGGCGGTCTCGAAGCGCACGGTCACGACGCCGCGCCCTGAGCCCCACACCCAGCCTCGGCCCATCTCGGCGTGGACGACGTCCATCCCGGCCGCCCAGGTCGGCCGCCGTGCCGGCTCGGGCAGCGGCAGGTCCGGCTCGGTGTCCTCGTCGGTGTCGTCGCCGAAGAGGTCCTCCTGGATCCAGTCGGCGAGGCCGGAGACACCCACCCCGAGAAGGCGTACGCCGCCGGCCGTCTCGCCGGCGGTGAACAGCTCGCCGAGCAGGGCCCTGGCCAGGCGGGCGATGGCGCCGGCCTGGTCGGTCGGCCCGGCGAGGGTCGCCGAGCGGTTGATCGTGGTGAAGTCGTAGAGCCTGACCTTGATCGTGATCGTGCGGCCCGAGAGCCCGTTCTTCTTCAGCCGTGCGGCGACCTCGGTGGCCTGCCGGGTGAGGATCTGCTCCATCAGCGGACGGTCGGTCAGGTCGGTGTCGTAGGTGCTCTCCACGCTGACCGACTTGGTCTCACGCTCGGGCTCGACGCGCCGGTCGTCCTGTGCCCTGGCCAGTTGGTGAAGGTTGGTGCCGTGGGACCTGCCCACCAGGCGTACGAGCTCCTCGACGCTGACCTGCTCCAGATCGGCCACCGTGTGGATGCCCGCGCGGCGCAGGCGCTCGGTGGTGGCGGGACCGACGCCGGGGATCACCTTGACGTTCATCGGGCGGAGCAGGTCGAGCTCGGTGCCGGGCGACACCACGACCAGACCGTCGGGCTTGTCGAGGTCGCTGGCGATCTTGGCGATGAACTTCGAGCTGGCCAGACCGACGCTCGCGCTCAGGCCGCCGGTTACCTCGGCGACCTCGGCGCGGATCCGGGCAGCGATCTCGGTCACGGTGTCGACCTCCAGGTCAGGGAGGTCGGCGGCGGCGAGATCGACGAAGGCCTCGTCGAGGGAGAGCGGCTCGACCAGCGGCGACAGTTCGCGCAGGATCCCGAAGACCTGCTCACTGACCTTCTTGTACGCATGGAAGCGTGGGTAGAGGAAGGCGGCGTGTCCGCACAGGGCCCGGGCCTCCCGCGTCGACATCGCCGAGCGGACACCGAAGACCCTGGCCTCGTAGGAGGCCGTGCTGACCACACCGCGGCCGCTGATGCCGCCGACGACCACCGGTTTGCCGCGCAGGGACGGCTTGTCGCGCTGCTCGACGGAGGCGTAGAACGCGTCGAGGTCGAGGTGCATCACCGACGCGTGCGCTCTCATGGTGGCAACCTATCTGGCAGCGGGGACAGTCCGTATCGGGCCGCTGACCGTCCACATGTGCGATTCGGGACGCGGTTGTCCACAGGCCCGGCTATTGGCGACGAAACTGTCGGTGGGTCGCGGGGAGTGTGGTCGGTATGACCACGAAACTCTCCATCGCGCGCCCCGAGGATGTCTTGGCGGCAGTCCCTGTCCTGCTCGGGTTCCAGCCCAGGAATTTCCTAGTTAACGAACATGAGAGGATGCCGACATGCCCGAGATCGGATCCGGTTACGTACGTCTATCGGCCCAAGCGGGCGATGACAACCTGAGCCTTGCCGGGATGGTCGACGAGGTTCGAGCCCTCGCAGATCGAGAGGGCATCCACCTGCTGAATGTCCACGTCGACGAGAAGTCCGGTGGCTACCGAGACCGGCCAGGGTTTCAGGCATGGCTCGCCGATCTGGCGCTCGACCACGTGTCGGTCGCCGTCGTCCACTCGGTCGACCGCCTGAGCCGCGAGGGGGTCAACGTCATCGGGATGATCCTCGACCGACTTGAGGGGAAGGACTCCACCACCGGCCGGGTAGTCCATGAACCGGTCCGGATGATCTCGGTCGACAACCTCGACAGCCAGAAGGACCCGACTGGTTTCCGCTGGCGGTTCGTCGTCGCCGGGGAGGTAGGCCGAGCCGAGCGAGAGAGGATCATCGAGCGCAACAAGAACAGCAAGCGGCGTCTCAAGGAGGCCGGACGCCATCTCGGCGGACGGGCCATCTTCGGCTGTCGCGTGGTCAAGCGCGAATTGCCCGGCGGCGGCGTCGGGAAGTTCCTGGAGGCCGACCCGGTCAACGGCCCGATCGTGGAGGAGATCGCCCGGCGCCTGGTCGCCAACCAGCCAATGAATCAGGTGCTCCGATGGCTGGATGCAGAGGGAGTCCGGACGAACCGAGGTGCCCCGTGGTCGCCGCGCTCGCTGAGGAGCACCCTTCGCTCAACCAGTATCCGGGACCACATCCTCGACCCGGCGACCTGGCTCGCTCTCCAGGCCCGTCTCGACTCAACCCAGGAAACGCGATCTGAGAGCCCCAAACGAGTCTCCTGGACCGGGAGGCCGCCCGTGTGGGTTCTGGCGCGGGGGAGCGGCGTCTGTGGTCGCTGCGGTTCGACTCTGAGCATCACCTACACCCGTGGCCACCCTCGCTACAACTGCACCGGCGTCGTGAAGGGGATCTGCGGGGGAGTCACCATCGCCGCCGAGCCGACAGACGCCTTCATCGGCTCGGAGTATCTCGCCGTCCACGGTGAGCTCCCGGCAATGCAGATGATCCCGACATGGCCGGGCCAGGCCGAACTACGCGCGGCCACCGTCGCACGCGATGAAGCCCGAGACGCGCTCACAGCGGCCACCAGGAAGCCGGGCGCCGACATCGTGGCCATCGCTACCGACCTGGCAGCGGCGCAAGCCGAGGTTGAGCGCTGGGACGCTATCGTCAAGGGATCGAAAGTCTCGGTAACCCTCTCGCTCAAGGGCTACACGCTCGGCGAGGAGTGGGGGCGGGCGGGGCGAGAAGACAGGTGGCACATCATCCACCAGGCGACCGCGTACCCCATCGTCATCCACCCAGCCATCAGCCAGGGCGGCGCCATCGCTAAGGGTGAGATCGACACATCCCGGATCGAGATCGCTTGGCAGGTCGAGATGCCAGCGCCGACACTGAACGACGAGTGAGTAGACTCGTCCACGTGTTCCGTGTTCGGTGCACAGACCGGCGGGGGAGGGCGGCAACCCTTTGATCCCGCCGGTCGTAGACGTAGAAGAACCCCCGTCGCTATCTCAGCGGCGGGGGTTCTTTGCTGTCTAGGCCGGTGCGGCGAGCAGGTCCCGACATTGGGCGTCGACTGCCGCAGCGCCGGGGATCTGACGATGGGCGTACTGACGTAGGTAGCCCTGGGCCCGGCCAACCGCCGCGCGATGGCGAGCCGAGTTGACGCCGCTCATGCCCTCGAAGGCCGACGACCAGGATTGGCAGGCCTCTTCGGCGTGCCCCTGGGCGGCCTGAGCTTCGGCGGTCTGGGCGAGTTCGAGCGCTCGCACTCGGCGGTGCCCCGACGGATCCCGGAGGTTCGCCGCGTACGCGTAGACCTTGGCCGCGTCGCCATGCCGTCCTAGCGAGGTCCAGGTCTTGGCGGTGTGCGCGGCAACGGTCGCCGGTGCGGGGCCGGTCATCCCCGCCCACGACGACAGAGGTTCGCTGCTGCCAGCCTCGACCAACTGGTCGGCGGTGTGGACTGTCTGAGCGGCTCGCCGGGCGTCACCGACGGCGCCATGAGCCCGTGCGGCCGTGATGGCATAGAGCGACTCCTCACCCGGCGAGACCCGCCCGCGAGCGATGCCCCAAGCCTTCTGGGACAACTCGACACACTCTTGAGGTCGGCCGAGGTCGAGCGCCTGATGAGCGAGGATCCGCAGGACCCATGCGCTGTGGTCGCTCCGGCCGGACTCGTGAGCGAGTTGGAGCGAGTGGGTGTAGTAGCGCTGGGCGAGGCCTTCCATCTGCATGTCGTGGCCCTTCCACCCAGCCAGGTAGGCCAGTTCCGCAGCGGCGCCGAACATGTCCGCGCGGGTGTGCTCGTCGCGGAACTTCCCTCGCAGGTAGGCCGCGACGTCGGAGATCAGATACTGAACGACGGCATCCCGACCGTGGCCGCCACCTAGGGTCTCGTCGGTCTTGTGGAAGGCCTGCGTGATCTGGCGTACGGCGGCCACCTCAGCCTTGCCGACCATCACAGCGCCGGATCCCTGAGCCTTGCGGCCTCGCTCCTCGGCCTCACCGAGCCATCCGGCGGCCAGCGGTAGGAGGGCCGCCGAGAACATGACCGAGCGGCGAACGACCGGCGTCGACAGTTCGAGCCGTCCAAGGTTCGCAAGCGACATCGGGTCAGGATCGAAGGCGGCCGGGATTCGTCCAGCATCACCGAAGCCGATGTCAGCGGCCGACAGCGGGCGGCCAAGCCTGCGAGAGAGCGCCTCGGCGAGGTATGCGGGCGTCGCCCCCGATGGCGTGACCCCACGGACCCAATGAGCGACGGCGCTGCGGTTGGTTCGTAGTCCGCCATCCCCGTTCTCGACGGCGACCCGGGCGACGGCACGAGCGAGGGCGTCGTAGGTGTAACCGGACTCCTTGATCAGGTCGGCCAGTGTCTCGTTCCGCGTCGACATGCCCTCGCCCCTCGGTGGTTTAAACAGCCTAAACACCCTCGCGTGCCAGATCTGTTGCCCAGCCTACTCAGCGCCCCGGAGTATCAGAAGCACCCCAGAGCGCCGACACAGGGGTGAGGATGCGTCGGCGCTCTGGGAGCCAGACCAACGACGCGACGGGATACAGGGATGGACTCGGCCAACTGCGAGACATGCGGGCTCAGATGGGGCGGCATCGGGAGTCATCCTCCCTGTTTGGAACTACCACCTGAAGAGCGGCAGGAGATCGTTCGAGCCTTCTACGATCGGCCACCTAAACCGGACCTTCCCGAGCGGAAATGAGAGAGCCCCCGAGACTGCCAAGGTCTCGGGGGCTCTTCTGTGAACGGATCAGGCGGTGTAGGTGAACCCGCCGACCAGCGTGTCGGTGCTGGCGCCCTCGGTAGCCGCGATGTCGGCCGGGCCAGCGATGCCAGCCGGAGTCGTGACGGCGATCTCCGTGTCAGACACGACAGAGAAGGCAGTCCCGGCGGCGCCGTCGAAGGTCACGCCGGTCACGCCGGTGAAGCCGAAGCCGGTGACAGTGACGGGCGTACCACCAGCAGCCGGGCCCTCGTTGGGCTCGACCGAGAAGACAGCCAGGCCATCGGCGTTGGCGTCGAGCCGGGCGGCGTACGGAAGCCCGTCGATCTCGCCAGCGTCCTCACGATTGGCCGCCAGCGTCGGATCGGAGACCGGGAGGACACCGGCAGCCTGACCACCAGCGTCGAGGGTGAGGAGGCCGTCAGGCGTGATGTCGCCGGTGTAGTCGACCTGGTTGTCGTTGCCAGGGGCGACGGTGAAGGTGTTGGCATAAGCGGACGGGGCGGCGGCCTTCGCATATCCGTTCACGATGAGCCAAGCCTCTTCCGGGCCGGTATACGGATCGCCGACAGCGAGGCCCATTACTGGACTCTGAATAGTTACGGTCATGGTGCTCCTTGGGGATCGGGGTTGGTGCTTCAATTATTTCATCTCTGCCGTCCGCTAATGCCGATCGCGCTAGAATGGGTTTAGCCTCCCAGCGTTATCTAGGACGAGGCGCCCGCTCCTCCAGGCGGTATAGACCAATCGGGGTCTAGACAGCGAAACCCGGAGACCTACGTGCCAGGTCTCCGGGTTTTCTGTTGTCCTGATCACCGGCGAAATGCGAGCCCGGCCATCTCTGCCTTCAGAGATGGCCGGGCTTCTGTCGCTAGATCAGGCCTCGGACGGATCGACCTTGACGGACTGGAAAACGCCATCGACGAGCCTCGACTCGTACTGGGTCTTCGTCGGCGTACGCGGTGCGGTCTCGGCTCGCATATCGCGGATCCCGGCCACGTTCCCGGCGGGGTCCTTCTTGATGTCGTAGATGCCAGCGGGGACGGGCTGGCTGTTGACGATGCGGAGGTCCTTCTCGCGGATCGAGTCACGGGCCGGGTAGTCCTCGCGGTGAGGGCTGAGCAGGCGGCGAGCAACCTGGACATCCCAGCGCTCGGAGTCGCCGCGATCGGCCACAGTCCGCAGGTGCTCGATCAGGAACTCGGGCAGGCCCTCGGAGTCGGCGACGTCGACCATCCACTGGCCGTTGACCACCTCGTCGTCCGACTTCGCCACCTTCAGCGCGTCGGCAATGCCGTTGATGAGCCGCATGGGGTCGCCAGTCTCCTTGGACTCGTTCGAGATCGCCCACGAGCCAGCAGGACCATGGAGGCCGAGTTCGGCGCCGAGAGCGGCGGCAGTGCCGATGTTCCGGCGCCACGCGCTGTAGGCATCGAGCGCAGCCTTGAGCGCATCGGCGGCGGCCTCCTGCTGCTCGGCGAGACCGGCCACGAGTGAATCCCTCATCTCCCCGTAGTTGTCGCGGGCGACCTGCTCCACGCGCGTCACGGCCATCTCTGTGCGGCCGAGGGCGGCCAGGGCGTTGGAGCGGTCCTCGGCGTTGCCGTTGGCGTACGACGGCATCTCCGGATCGCGGCAGAGCTCCAGAGCCATCCGGGCGGCGGCGATGGCGTCACGGGCCTCGTTGGCGGCCTCGTGCACCGGCTTCGGGATCCCGCCGTACGAAAGGGCCTTGCCGATCCGCTCGGAGAGGGTGCGGAGCTTCTCCTCCTTGAAGGGGAGGGCGCGGGCCTGACGGCGGGCCTGGCGGACCGACGGCGGGACATACTCCGAGCGCATCGCGTTGGGATTGGCGGCGCCCCCGCCGTTGACATCGCCGATGGTCGAGCCGAGGCCCTCGACCGTCTTTCCATAGTCGGTGACGTCGATGTCGTTGACGTCCTGGTAGTCGCCGGAGTTGTTCACGGAATGGTTGATCGTCACTGCTGGTACCTCACAAAATCTTCAGTTGGACACGGGGCGAATTGCCCCGCTCAATTACTGCTCCTCTCGCTATAGGTCGGTGCTGTTGGCCGCTGCTGTTGTTGCGCCTCCGGGCTAGGCGGCTTCCTCGCCGACGCCGGGCACGCCCACGATTCGGTAGATGCCGCCGGTCCCGGTGCCCTTGCACTTCGATGACCTCGCCATAGGCGCACTCGGCAGCAAGTCGTCGGGCGCGGCGTGGGTGTGCTCACCCGGGCAGAACGGACAGTCGACGCGGACCATTCGGACGGAATCGCTACGGAAGACCTCGACCACCGGGGCATCCCGGGTGGGGTGGAATGCATCCGGATTCCGCTTGACCTGCTTCGGCTTGGGCGTGGGCTTCGGCTTCGGCTTCCCGCTCTGGCAGACGCAGCGACGTGCACGACCAAGCCCGAGCTCAGCAGAGCGTACGACGGCGGTCTCTCCACACCCGGCGGCGCAGCGGACGAGGACTCGGCGCTTCCCGTCGCTGCCTCGATCGGGGGAGTCACCGACTACGGTCCAGTCGCCGTAGATGTCGCCGGGGAGACATGTAGTGGCTGCGCGCGCCATGTCAGCGGCCACCCTCGATGGCACGCTGGACGACAGGGGCGGTGGTGCGGCCATCCTCAGCCATCCAGGCGATGTCGCGTGCGTCGACCAGGGAGGGGATCCGATGCCGCCTGACGACGAAGCGATCGACGAGCATCTCCAGGGACATGCCAGCGGCGCGGGGCTTGGGCTTCACCTGCGAGATGTAGTCCTTCAGAGCCGCATCCACCTCGGTGTTGGATGCACGGGGCTCCTGGCGCTTGGCGTCACGGTAGGCGGCCGTCACCTGGAGGCTGTTGAAGCCCCGGAGAGTGAGCAGCGCATAGGGGTAGGCGTCGACGCGCGCGGCCGACTTCGGTCGGCGGATGCTGGGCACAGATGCCATTTCAGTTACCTCCTGTCGCGGGCTTTCGGCGCCCTCGATGCTTGGTTCGCTTGTCGCCGTTCGAGAGGGTCTCTCCGGCATTGATGGCTCGCTGGGTGCCTCCGGCCTGGCCTCGACCAGCGTGCGAGAACGGCGAGATGCCGGTATCCAGGTCCGGCAGCCTGAGTTGACGGGCGGCGGCCATCACGGTCTTGAGTGCCCGATCCTGGGCGTCGATCAGCGGATGGGTGACCAACTGACCGGCGACCCCTGTCGACATGAGCGGGCTGCCGAGGTTCTCCCATTCGGCGCGGAGAGCCTCGATGAGGTCGAGCTGACGGCAGAGGCCCTCCAGGACCAGGAAGTCATCCAGCCGGAGCGTGTAGGCCTGCGCCACCTGGATATAGAAGGCGGCGCCCATCGGACCCAGGCCGGACGGGGTGATGATGTCCGGCGTGATGGCCTCGGGCTCCTCCTCACCCTTGAGGGCAGCCAGAGCCCGGTTGATGTCGGCGAAGTCGTCGGCGGTCTCGGGTGCGGTCATGAGGGGCGGGATAGCGTCAGCGCCCGTCACGACGACGACCTCCACCCAAGGACGACCCGGCAGTAGGCCGTGAGGGCGACCAGGGCGACGACGGCGGTCATGAGGCGACCACGATCGGCTTGCCGGACTCACACGAGTGGATGTCCTGGATATCGAGCAGGATCTGGCCTTCGATCTCCTCCAGGGTGATCTCGCCATGCAGGTACCGAGCGGCCAGGCGTGCCCCGAGGTGGGCGCCGAGGGCGTCCGGATCAGTGAACGTGAGGCGTGCCATGTCAGGCGCCCCGGTTGATCGGCTGAACCCGCTTCGGGGTGCAGAAGTCGATGAGGTCCTCCAGGAGGACGCCACGCTGGTTGTTCTCGCCGGGGATATGCACGGCGGGGATAGTGCCGTTGGTCGCCCATCGGTGGATGGTGGGCAGCGAGCGGCCGAGTCCCTTTGCGACGACGGCCAGGGGGACGACGGGGGGAAGCTCGGCGAACGTTCCGCCTGCTTCTGAATTCCAAATGGTGGCTGACACGAATGCTCCTGGGTCGGTTGGTTGCGGGGAACATGAGATCCGCGCCGACCTAGCAGCAATTGGACTGTCGAGGTGACCTAGCACCTCTTCATGACATAAATAATACAGGATCTCACCGACAGTTTTGTATGCGCAGGATTCTTAGGAATGTGGGTCGATCGCCGGCGAGCGTCCGACGGTTTACACAGCGATCCCCGCCACCAATCGAAGTGGCGGGGATCGCTTATGGCACTAGACGTTTCCGAAGAACCCGTCGACCTGGCCGCGTGCGATGAACTCGTCAGTGAACCGGATTCCGTACCAGACCACCGTGCGCTCCGGAAGGGGCCTGTCGCCGCGAGTCGGCCGCGAGATATTCAGGCTGCCGGTCCGCTTCTTCGAGGACTTCACCGCGCGCTGGTCCCGGATCATGCCGTGTCGAGCGAACTTCTCCGGGAACTCCGAGATCCCGATGTCGGTCCGATCGAGCGCCTGAGTGAAGCTCCAGTGCAGGTCATCCTGAGTGACGTAGGAGTCCTTCACGAACTCGATCACGCCACGCTTGAGGAACTGGAAGATGACATCCTGGCTCGCCCGCCAGGCCTCCGTGGACTCCAGCACCGGGGCAGGCGGCTCGGGCATCTTGCCGTAGTCGACGTCTCCCAGCCCGGCGTACCAGCGGACGGCGCCAGCCACCAGCCAGGCGAGGACGGCCTCATGCTGGCCACTCGGCGAGCGCTCCAGCCGCGCCCGGAGGTCCGGGTCCGCCCGCCTCTCGTGGGCCTCGCTCGGCTCACGGTTGACGTACTGCAACGGGAACGGGATCCGGAGAAGCCGACGCCACGAACCGTGGTCGGTCTCCTTGACGGCGATGTCCTCGAAGTTGGTCGTGATGAACATCGAATGCGTGACGTCGAACTCGACATTGTTCTGATACAGGCGACGGGCCCGGATCCGGTCGGTGCCGATCATCTTCTTCAGCGCCGTCGTATTCAGGAACGGGTTCCCGCCGCCGGTCTCCGGGAGCTCCTCCAGGAGGGCGACCCGGACAGCCCGCAGGTCGACCATGTCGGTAGAGCCCGCCGCCGTGCCCAGCAGGATCTTGTCCGTCGCCAGGACCCCATAGTCACCCACCGTGCGCATCACCGGCGTGAAGATGGACGACTTACCGTTAGCGCCGCCACCGGTGGCGAACCGGGCCCGGTCGTCGTCGGGCTTATGGCCGGTGATCGCCTGACCGAGCGCGACCTGAAGATAGTCGCGAGTCTCCTCGTCAGGCAGCGCTTCCAGGGCCTTATCCCAGTCCGCGTGACGGGCGTCAGGGATGTAGTCGGCCGACGCAACCTTGGTCATGAAGCGAGGGACTCCATGGCTCTCCAGGGCGCCGGTCCGAAGGTCGACCACGCCATTCTGACAGTTGAGCAAGTGCGGCTCGGCGTCGAACTTGGATGCCGGGTAGGACACCCATTGGGTAGCGAAGTCGAGGGCACTGTTCTGCACGCTGGAGGTATTGAGGACGCTACGGTAAGCACCCTGGCGAGCCTTCAACTTGGCCTCGGCGGCTTCCATCAGTGCGGGGATCTTCTCGTCCCGCTCCTCCATCTCCCGCTTCAACTTCTGGAGTGCGCCGAGCTCCTTGTCGATCCCGTTCAGGATCCCGGACGCCCAGATGGTGAGCATCTTGGCGACCTCGTGCTTCGGGACCTCGGCATAGCGCCGACCATCCCACTTGTGCCAGCCGAGTCCGTTGATGAACAGCGTCTCGATCCCGAGGCACTTCCCCGAGAAGTCGTGGGCCAGGTCGGCAATCAGGTGCTCCAGGCTGGATGTGACATAGCCGTCGGCCTGGCCTGAACCGGTGCCCGCCTCCCCGGTGCCGTACTTGGCTTCGAGTTCGGCGAGCATCTCGGGATCGCGGGGAGGGATGGCCGAGAGGGTCTCCGGGGGCTTCGTACCCTCGAAGAAGGCAGCCTCGGCAGTCTTGTGCTCGACGGGGGAGACATCCTCGCCCCATGGGTGCTCTACGGTCATTGGATGTGCCGTGCGGCTTGCTCCCACGAGTGTCTGGCTCGGGGTTCGGATCTAGGTCCGATCGCTACGGCGACCTCTCCTCAGAGGTAGGAGGCAAGCATGGGGCTGCTCTCTCAGGTTCGGCTCTCCACCCTCGGCGACGCCTCCCGGGTCGCTGTCAGGTCTTCAACACTGCTGCTCGCTCTGGCTTTGAAGAGGCGAGCCCCCGGGCCGGGAGCCAGACAACCAGGCCCGGGGAGTGAAGAACTTGCCTCCAGGACCAAGTATTTCACATCGGCCACCGACATTTGCGAGCAGGACGAATCCGGCCAGAGGCCGACCAGTGGGGGGTCGGCGGGGCCGAATCCGACCATCATGTGCGTGCAGGCGAATTCGCGGTCTGACCAGGGGAAACGCGCCAAAGTGGTCCAGATGGTCGAGGGTCCGCGAAACTTTTTCAACTCTATGGAGGGCCCCCAATATAGGGGCCCTATCTATCCCTAACGCAGGCGCGCGCGAGAAAGGATCAACGGCCTAGGAGTTGAGAAAGTTTGCCGGACCCTCGACCACCTGGACCACCTAGCGACCTTTCCCCAGGTCAGGACCCGGTTTCGCTTGCACGGGATGGTTGGTCGGAAGAGGCCGGGCTCGACCCTGAGTTCGAACTCGCGGCCGGGCTGAGTTCAGACTCGCGGGCCGCTCTTCGCCCTTCACGAGATGGTCGTGCGGGCCGGGCCTGAGTGCAGACTCGCGGCCGGGCTCACCCTGAGTTTGAACTCGCGGCCCGGCAGAAGCAGATGGTCGGCATCAGCACCTACGTATGGCGGCGCTGGTCCTCGACTCCCGGCGCCGCCCACAGAGTCGAGGAGTCGAATAGGAGCAAGCCATGTCAGCCATCCCTACAGGTCCCGCAGGCCCCAACACCTGGGCCGTCGTCCGCAACCAGACCGGCAAGCTGGTGGAACAGTTCCGCATCCACGCATGGGGCGAGATCGACGGGAGCAAGTGCCCCGTTCCTTTTGTGCTCGACCCGGCCACCGAAGACCTTCGGCCGCTCACCTCCTCGGCGATTCCGGCGGGCCATGACCTCGTTGTCATCGTGTCCAAGACCCCGCCGCGAGAGAGTGAACGCGTGGCCAAGATCCTCAAGTCGACCAGTGGGCGGCAGGCATGAAGGTCGCCATCTTCGCCGTCGATGCCCGGGGCCCACACTTCTACGTCAATGCGACGGTCGAGCGCGTGCAAGTCAGGTTCCGCTCATCGCGCGACGAGGCCCGCACCGGCTGGCAGTGCGAGATGCACGGCGATGTCGATTCGTGCGCCCATGTCGAGGCTCTCCTCCCGGTACTCGCCGGGAGTGTCCGCCAGAAGCTTCGCCGAGTCGCGAGGACGGGCATCCGCTAGTCGCCCTTGACAGACCAACTAGAATACCCAGTCCGCCGCGTGTAAACGCACCCATCAGCCCCGCCAGACCCCCCCTCTGGCGGGGCTTTGGTGTATCCAGGACAGGCAAGTTCCATGGGCCTAGCTTGTGGACAGGATCGACCGCGCTAATGCAACCGGTCCCGGCTGACCTGGGCTTTCAAGGGGTACCCCCCTGGGGTAGGGGTATGAAGAGAGCAGGAAAGTAAGTGGGACGCGGCAGGCGCAAACGACCAGGTCGACCAGGTGATCGACGCCGACCAGGTCGACCAGATGGCATGTCAAATGACCAGGTCGACTAGAACAAGCTCTACCACAGAATGGTGACAAAGTCTTAGATAGTGAGACCGAGAGACACAAGATAGTGACAGTAAACCAACAGAACAGTAACGAATGAGAGGACATACTGAGAGTACGCGAATGGGATGAAACAGGCCTCTGACCTGGGGAAACGCATAGAAGCTCTCACGCGCGCGCGTTCTGTACCCCACTTGACACCCATGCTGTTCTAGATCCGTGCCACCGCCTTGCCGGGCGATGGCCGACCACCGAACACAGACCGCCTAGTCAACGGACTAGGCCGACCGACAGGAACACATCATGACGAACACCAACGCCGCCGACGTCAAGGCCGACCAGGTCGCCACCGACAACGCGACTGCCCTCCTCGGCGCGATCCTCCCCGACCAGTCGGCCGCCGTGACCAAGGCGGCCAAGTCGATCCTCTCGACCGCAAAGACCCTTGCGACCCGGGCGGCCAACCTCGGGGATGCCCTCGCCGAGATGCACGCCGCCGCCGAGTCCAACGGTCACACGTTCCGGGACTACGCGACCGCTGCCCATGACGCCATCGTGGCCGCCGGTGACTGGTCGGTGGTCGACCTGGACACCCGTAAGGCAATCGCCGCCATGGTCGGGACGCGTGGCCGCCTGTCGTCTGTCATGGTCGCCGACGCTCTCAGCCTGTCTCAGTCGACCGCTAACCGAGTCATCCGCGCGGCCAAGTCTGACCACGTCGACCAGGTCGCCGAGGCTGCCGCCGCTGCCGTCATCGCCGAGGCTGCCGACCAGGGTCACGACACCAACGCCGCCGAGGTGGTCGAGGCTGCCGAGGCTGCCGCCGAGTCTGCCCGCGTGGCCGCTGCCGCCGAGGCCGACCAGGTCGTTACCTCCTCGGGGTACGTGACCACGTCCGGCCGTGGCGACAACGCGACCCGCGCGGCCAAGGGGTCGAGCGTGGCTAAGTCTCTCGCGTCGACTCTGGCCAAGGTCGAGGCTCTGGCCGACGGCACGGTCGAGGCTGCCGACGTCGCGACCCTGTCCGCTGCCCTGATCGCCGCCGGTGAGGCTCTGGCCGCCCGCGTGGATGGCATCCGTGAGACGGTCGAGACCAAGCGACGCGCCGAGGCTGCCGCCAACGCCGAGGCTGCCGTTACCAAGGTCGAGGAGACCAACGCCGACCGCCAGAGCGGCAAGCCCTACCCCGCCACGGCAAAGGGTGTCGAGCGTGCCGAGGCTGCCGCCAAGGCCGCTGAGACTCTCGCCGCCGACCTGGCCGCCGAGGGTGTCGACCCCGCCATCGTCGAGCGTGCTAAGGCCGCCGCTGCCGTCGCCGGAACCATCTTCAAGACCACGCGTGCCGACGCCACCGACCGCGCGGCGGGCAAGGCTGCCAAGGATGCATCCGCGTGGCTCGCCGGAACGTTCGGTGACGAGATGGCCGCCAACCTGACCGACGGGAAGACCAACGGCGAGATTGTCGCCATGGTCGCCGGTCTCCGGTCCAAGGCCGCTGAGTTGCTCGCCGCCTGACCCTCACCTCTCGACCCCTCGCCACCTGAGGCGACCTGGCCAACCGGCCGGGTCGCCTAGGGGTGATTTGTCGCCATCCCGGGACCTAGTCACGTGACTAGGCCGCCCGGGGGAGTCGTCCTGTCAATGCCCTTTGCCGAGGGCATCCCCACCGAACACAGACCGCCTAGTCACGTGACTAGGGGAGAGGAACCGACCATGTCTGACCCCTTCAGCCTGCCACCGATCGAAGTCACGCCGCGCCCGACCATCCCGAACGGTCGAAAGGTCACCTGCTCATGCGGGGCAACGTTCCGGCTCGATTCGGAAGACGAGAACAACCACTATGTATGGGCCCTCCGCTGGATCGACATCACTCGCCGTCTGGCCGCCGTGTCCAACCTCGGTCACTGTCCAGTCACCGACGGTTTCGAGGCCGCCGTACGCCGGGCCCGATCGTCGTTCGGGATCAACCCCGCTTGGTATCGGGGCCAGGTCGTCAAGTGAGCCGCCGTCGAGAGGTCGAAGCGCTCGTCAAGGCCGCCACCGACCAAGGCTTCCGATGCCAACCCACCCATAGCGGCGTGCGGATCCTCGGCAAGGACGGTCGGTCGACCGTCGGCGCCCACTGGACGTACTCCGACCACCGATCCATTCGCAATCTCCGGGCGGCCCTACGCCGTCTCGGTGTCAAGGTCTGAAAGGACATCATCATGAGCAAGGCAGTAGCCGAGTTGCTCTCAGCGCTCCCCGGTTCGTCGTTCGACAACACCGGCGGCGGATGCATGGTCGTCGCCTGGCCGACAGGCAACGATGGCGCCATCGTCGTGACCGGCGTCTACGGCAACAGCGGGGACGACAACTTCAACCGTCACGAGTCGGACCCCAACGGGGACAACTACGGTCTCACCGGATTCTTCGCCATGTACCACGCCCAGTGGTTCGGCGAGGCCCCCCAGGATGTCGAGCCCGTCATGGTCTACGAGTCCGAGCCGTTCGACCCGACCGGCGACCTGGATATCGACGGATGGTGGCCCACCGACGAGTACAAGTTCGTCGCCTCACAGGCCGGAGCTCACGCAATCGCTGAGGTCCCTCGCGTCGCCGTAGCCGCTCACAACTTCGCCCGGTCTCTCTGACCAACCACGACTTGCCGGTCGTGGGCATCACCGAACACAAGCCCTAGTCACGCGACTAGGGGGACGGGAACCACCATGTCAATCATCATCGCCCGCCATCGCCGGGTGCCGCTCTGGGAGCGCTGCGCCGTCGCCTTCGCGATGTCGTTCTTCATCGTCTTCTGCATCGGGGTCGCAATCGTCGTCGGCGACCAACTGTCCGACGACCAGCCCGAGAAGCCCATCCCCGCCACCTGCGCCGACGACGCCACGGTCTGTTGGGACGAGATTCGAGAGTCTCCGGTCCAGACGGGCCCGGGCAAGTGACCGGCCCGAAGGTGGTCGGTCGAGAGTGCCGCTATGGGTGTGGTCGCCCGGCCACTATGCGAGTCGTCGCCACCCATCGCCGGGGGATCGTCCCTCGCCGGATCCGCTATGCGTGTGCCGACCATGTCGACACGGCGCTGAGCCTGTTCCCGTCGACGGTCTGGGATATCGCCCTGATCCCGGTCCCGGCTCAGCCGGTCTGTGACAAGTGCGGTCGTCCGCTCTTCCTCGTGGATGGTCGGTGGGTCGACAGCGAGTCCGATACGGCCATCCTCGGCAGTAACCAGATCTGCACTCGGGGCGGCCGGGGCGGACTCCTCCACACCGTCGACGGGAGCCCGACCCATGGGTGACGTCGTCCACCTGCCCGGCGCCGAAGATGCCACGCCTGACGCATATGAGCGCTGGGTTGCGACCGGCGAACTGCCGACGTTCGGCCCGGTCCTCGTCAAGGTCCTGGCCATGGCTCGCGCCGAGATTCGCGAGTCCCGTAGATCCGACTGACTTACGCCGGTGGCCGTCCTAGTCACGTGACTAGGACGGCTGCTCTTTAAATGGGTATTACCAGCCCGAGAAGTCGATCGTCATGCTGACGTTCGGCGGTGCCCACCAGGTCCACGGCCGGATCGACCTGCCGCCTCCCGACGAGGTCGAGAGCTGTCTGGACAGTCTGCTCCTGCCCGCGGTCCGCCATCGGGTACGCGGCGTCCTGCTCGTCCTCTACGACAGCGGTCCGCGCTTCGGGGCGAAGCTCGCTCGCCGTCTGGCCGAGAGGGTCGCCGAGAGTGACATCGACCTGATCGGCTGCCTGCGGGTCCAGGGCGGGCGGTGGTTCGACCCGCTCGGGTTCCATGACGTCCCAGCCGACGGCGTGCCCTTCGATGTCGACGCGCATCCGATCCTCGCCCAGGCGGTCTACGACGGTCACCTGGTGCGCCGCTCCCGCACCGAGCTGGCCGCCTCCATCGCCGCTGTCCCCGCGGCCGTCGCCGAGACCGAAGCGGCGCTGGGTGAGGCGCCGCCGATGAGGCTCTACGAGGTCGGCCGCCTGGTCGACGACGCAGTCGCCGGGACGGTGCTGTCGGCCGGCCAGGTCGCGTCCCTGCTGCTTGCCCTGGGCGACCCGCAGGGACGCGACGCCGCCTGGGGTGGGATGACCCGCGAGGAGGCCAAGGCCCACGTGCGCCTGTGGACCGATGTCGTACGCCGCAGTCCCGATGACCACGTCGCCCATCCCGCAGCGGTGCTGGCCTTCGCGGCCTGGCTGGGCGGCGACGGCGCCCTCGCCTGGTGTGCTCTCGACCGCTGCTTCGCGAGCGAGCGTCACCACGGTCTCGGGGTGCTGGTCGCGCAGATGCTCGAAGGGGCGGTTGCGCCGGCCGCCTGGGAGGAGGCGCTGGGTTCCTCGGACCTCCCGGCCTAGAGCTCGCCTAGTCGTTGCGGTAGCGCAGCCGCTTCCACCGGCGGGCCAGCCCCGAGCGCGGATCGACCCACGCGTTGCGGGTCACGACGACGTACGTCAGGGGTGCCTGGATCTCACGGAACGCCTGCCGGGCGGCGGCGAGCCAGCGGAGGTCGACGTCCTCGACGCCCAGGTCGCCGGCGCGGGTCAGCCATACGATCGGGTCGGGTACGCCGACCCTGCGCCGCATGCTGTGGATGATGTCGGCACGAAGCCACTGATCCGTGGGCTCGTCCTCGCGATGGGCATGGACGACCTCCTTGCCGCCCGGGATGCCGAGATGCACGAGCGCCAGGAACGAGCGTCGGTGCTCGCTGGCGGTGTGGTCGAGCACCGCGCGTCTCAGTCGTTTCTCGAGCACCGGCGAGAGCGGCTCGTGAAGCCCTTCGACGCTCGTCTCGGACACTGCGGACATGACAGAGGTGGAGGCCATGGGCCCAGAGTGCATCGGATGCCCGATCGGCGCGACTCGCTATCCACAGGCATGACCTCATGGATAGTTGCGGGATGAGGCAAGATGGCTCTCATGCCTTCGCTCCAAATCACCGGCGACGAGGCCGCTGACAAGCTGCTCACCGAGGATCCGTTCGCGCTGCTGCTGGGCATGGCCCTCGATCAGCAGTATCGGATGGAGGATGCGTTCAAGGGAGGTCACAAGCTGGTGACCCGCTTGGGGCATCTGGATCCCGCCAAGATCGCCGAGATGGATCCCGACGAGTTCAAGACGGTCGCCTCGACCCCGCCGGCGATCCACCGGTTCCCCGGCTCGATGTCGGCGAAGGTGCAGGGGATCGCGACCATCGTCACCAACGAGTACGGCGGCGACGTCACCCGGCTGTGGACCGAGGCCACCAGTGGCAAGGATCTGCTCAAGCGGGTCCAGGCGCTCCCGGGTTTCGGGAAGCAGAAGGCGCAGATCTTCGTCTCGCTGCTGGCCAAGCAGCTGGGAGTGCGACCCGAGGGCTGGGAAGAGGCCGTCGGGGACTACTCGCTGGATGGTTACCGTTCTGTGGCTGACGTCATCGACGTCGAGTCGTTGCAGAAGGTGCGTGACTACAAACAGCAGAAGAAGGCCGCAGCCAAAGCATCCGAATGAGTCGGTGACGGAAACGGGCCCCGGATGGGGACTGTTCACCATCACCGTGGCAGAATGAATCTGCGGCTCTTGACGACCCCGGGCCCTGCCGCGCCCAAACTGAGTTTTTGATAAGTCTCGACCAAGTTCGACGGAGAGGTGTTCGTGTCCTCGAACGCGCGCAAGATACCCGCTGAGGTACTCGCCCACCCTGCCGTGAAGGCACTGATCGACCAGGCCAAGCCGACTGGACGGGTGAGCCCAGACCAGGTCCGCCAGGCCAGCGAGGACGCCGCGGTCGAGCCCAGGCATCTCAAGGCGCTGCTCGGCCACCTGAGCACGCTCGGTATCTCGGTGGACCTCGGCACCGCAGTGACCAGCCGTGCAGCGGCGGCGACGACCTCGACCCGCAAGACGACCACGGCCAAGGCGCCGGCGAAGAAGGCCGCCGCCAAGAAGGCCGAGGCCGAGAAGCCGGCCAAGAAGGCCGTGGCGAAGAAGGCCGACGCGCCTGAGCCCAAGAAGACGACCGAGATCGACGAAGACGGCGAGGAGATCATCCTCGAGGACGTCGAGGTCGACGTCGACGACATCGTGGTCGACGACTCGGAGACCGAGACGGACGCCCCGGTCGTCGTCCCGGTCGGCCCCGACGGCAAGAAGGTGCTGCCCGACATCCCCGACGAGCAGTTCGAGAAGGACGTCGTCGCCGATCCGACGATCAAGGAGGACGAGAAGGAGGCTTCGAAGCAGAGCTTCGTCGTCTCGACCTCCGACGACACCGACGAGCCCGAGCAGACCGTCATGGTCGCCGGTGCGACCGCCGACCCGGTCAAGGACTACCTCAAGCAGATCGGTAAGGTCCCGCTGCTCAACGCGGAGATGGAGGTCGAGCTCGCCAAGCGGATCGAGGCCGGCCTCTTCGCTGAGGAGAAGCTCGGCAAGGGCGGCAAGATCACCCCGAAGATCCTCGACGAGCTCGAGTGGATCGCCGAGGACGGCAAGCGCGCCAAGAACCACCTCCTCGAGGCCAACCTGCGCCTGGTCGTCTCGCTGGCCAAGCGCTACACCGGCCGCGGCATGCTCTTCCTCGACCTGATCCAGGAGGGCAACCTCGGTCTGATCCGTGCGGTCGAGAAGTTCGACTACACCAAGGGCTACAAGTTCTCGACCTACGCGACGTGGTGGATCCGTCAGGCCATCACCCGTGCGATGGCCGACCAGGCCCGCACCATCCGTATCCCGGTGCACATGGTCGAGGTCATCAACAAGCTGGCCCGCGTCCAGCGTCAGATGCTCCAGGACCTGGGCCGCGAGCCCACCCCGGAGGAGCTCGCCAAGGAGCTCGACATGACCCCGGAGAAGGTCATCGAGGTCCAGAAGTACGGTCGCGAGCCGATCTCGCTGCACACCCCGCTGGGTGAGGACGGCGACTCCGAGTTCGGTGACCTGATCGAGGACTCCGAGGCGATCGTCCCGGCCGACGCGGTCTCGTTCACGCTGCTCCAGGAGCAGCTCCACGCGGTGCTCGACACGCTCTCCGAGCGTGAGGCCGGCGTCGTGAGCATGCGCTTCGGCCTGACCGACGGCCAGCCGAAGACTTTAGACGAGATCGGCAAGGTCTACGGGGTCACCCGCGAGCGCATCCGTCAGATCGAGTCCAAGACGATGTCGAAGCTGCGACACCCGTCGCGTTCGCAGGTTCTGCGCGACTATCTCGACTGATTCTGGCTAAGATCACCCCGAACGCCTTCCCGGATATCTGGGAGGGCGTTCGCCATTTCCGCAGACTCGCCCGTAACAACTGCGGACTCGGCTAGGTTGCACGCGTCAGATTTCCTGTCCTGGGAGGTTTCTCGTGCCTATGCGTCTCTCACGTCCACACCGGCCCGCGCTGGCCGCGGCCGGAGCACTGATCGCGGGCCTGCTCGCCGCGGTGCCGATCACCGCGGTCGCCTCGGCCTCCGAGCCTGACTGGAAGGCCTGTCTGGAAGGCTCCGACGACCGGCAGGCCGTCTTCGACCGAGCAGCCGAGACCAGCGGGGTGCCCGCAGAGGTGCTGCTGGCCGTCTCCTACATGGAGTCGCGCTGGGACGCCCATGGCGAGGCGCCGAGCACATCTGGTGGCTACGGCCCGATGCACCTGACCGACCTGCCTGCGCTGGCGGAGCACACCGAGGCCCATCCCGACCCGCTCGGCAAGGGCGACGGCTCCCAACAGGAGCGCACCCCGCACCAGCGTGAGGAGGCGATCAGGCTGGGTGAGGTCGAGACGCTGCGTACGGCCAACGACATCACCGGGATCCCGGTCGCCGACCTGCGCGAGGACGCGGTCGCCAACATCTGCGGCGGCGCCGCGGTGCTGGCCGACTACCAGGAGGCCGCGGGCGGGGCCGAGACTCTGGCTGACTGGAGTGCTGCGGTCGGTCGCTACAGCGGAGCCGCCGACGAGGCGACCGCGCTCCAGTTCGCCCGCCAGGTCTTCGCGACCCTGAGCGCGGGGGAGTCGCGTACGACCAACGACGGCCACCGGGTCACCTTGGCCGCCAAGCCGGTCGCGGTCAGCAAGGAGGCGATCGGACGGCTCGAGCTCGCCGACTCCTCGACAGGCTCGACCGCTGCGGAGCCGGAGTGTCCGACGACGCTCGGCTGTGAGTCGCTGCCGGCACCGTACGCGCAGACCGGCGACACGATCGGCGACTACGGCAACCACGACCTCGCCAACCGGCCCGACGAAGGCTCGATCGACTACATCATCATCCACGACACCGAGACCTCCTACAACGGCACCGTGAGACTGGTCCAGGACCCGACCTACCTCGGCTGGCACTACACGCTGCGCTCGGTCGACGGCCACGTCGCCCACCACATCCCGGGCAAGAACATCGGCTGGCATGCTGGAAACTGGTACGTCAACAGCCACTCGATCGGGCTCGAGCACGAGGGCTACGCGGCCAACGGCGCGTGGTACACCGAGGCGATGTACCAGACCTCGGCCTCTCTGGTCGGCTACCTGGCCGCCAAGTACGACGTCCCGCTGGACCGGGCGCACATCATCGGCCACGACCAGATCCAGGGCGTCGCGCCGGCCAATGTCGCCGGCATGCACTGGGACCCGGGCCCCTACTGGGACTGGAGCCACTACTTCGACCTGCTCCGCTCGCCGATCAAGCCCGACCGGCACTCGCGTAGCCAGATCTGGACGGTCAACCAGGACTTCGACACCAACACCGGCAACGTGATGACCGGCTGCACGGCGGCAGGCGTCCCGTGCCCGAGCGACCGGGGCACCAACTTCGTCAACGTCTACTCCGCGCCGTCCACCGCGGCCCCGCTGCTGCCGGACACCGTCGTCGGCGGCTCCGCCAGGGTGTCCAACTGGGGCCCTCGCCTCGCGGCCGGTCAGAAGGTCGTCGTCAACGACCGAACCCGCTCGGACTGGTGGGGGATCTGGTTCGGCGGCAAGCAGGGGTGGATCCAGAACCCCGACGACGTACTCCTGCCCTCCGACGGCAAGGTCGTGACCCCGAAGGCCGGCGTCGCCGCCAAGATCTACGGCACCGCCTACCCCACGAAGGCCAGTGACTACCCCGAAGGCGTGACGCCGCGGACGATCGCGCCGCTGCAGTACACCATCCCCGCTGGTCAGAAGTACGTCCTGGCCGACGCCGACGTCCCGACCGACTACTACAAGGCGAACAACTTCAACTGCGCCACGGTCGGCGGTGTCCCCGACTGCATCGTGATCAGCGGCGACACGACCTACTACCAGATCTGGTTCAACCACCGGATCGCATACGTCATGGCCGACGATGTGACCGTCACCGACGGCTGATCGCCAGCACCGCTGGTCGAGCCGCCGGAGCCGCTAGGCGGAGGCGTGTCGAGACCAACACGGCCACCTACTGTGTTGGTCTCGACACGCTCGCTGACGCTCACGGCTCGACCGACGAACCTAGGTGAGGAACAACCCCACGACCCAGGTGATGGTGGCCAGGGTGGCGGCGACGGCATCGATCAGGATGAACAGGCCGACGGCCTTCAGCGCGATCCAGGTGGAGGCCCAGGCGTCGCCCGCGTTGCCGCCGTGGCGGCGCAGCTCGGCCAGGAAGACACCGACAGGGAAGCCCACGAAGACGCCGACGACCGGGATCACGAAGAAGCCGACGATGGCGAGGACTGCGCCGACGATCTGGGTGGACAGCGGCATCCCGGAGTCCTTGAGGTGCTTGCCGGGGATGGCGTACTTGGTGACCAGCCCGATGGCGATGAAGGCGGCGGAGATGCCGAAGACCACCCATCCGGTGGACTCTCCCAGCCAGATGGCCCAGCCGAGGATCGCGGCGGCGACGAGCAGCGCACCCCCTGGCAGGACGGGGACGATGATGCCGGCGATGCCGAAGGCGATGACCAGCGCGACGATGACTTCGACGAGACTCACGGAGCGAACCCTAGCCCCGTGATCCGGGACGTACGCCGAAGGCCCGGACCATAGTGGTCCGGGCCTTCGGGGAGTAGGTGGGCGGGTCAGCTCTTCTCGGTGAGCTTGTGGGTCTCGTCGATGATGGAGCTCGCGATCTCCTTGAGCTTCTCACCGTGCTCGCGGGCGTGATGAGCGCAGAACAGGAGTTCGCCGCCGGAGTGGAGCTCCGCACGTACGTAGGCCTGCGCTCCGCACCGGTCGCAACGGTCCTCGGACGTGAGCGGCGAGCTGGTGGCAACGGCAGTGGTCACATCGGCCTCATTTCTGAATCATGGTTGCGCCGGGATAACGTACGTGAGCCTTGGAAGATTCCCTAGGTCGCTAGCGTCTCTTCGCGGACTCTTACCGCCGTCGCACCTCTAATCCTTGCAGTTGTCGCTCCAAGTCGGGGATCCGGGTCGGAACCTACCCCGCAGGACATCGCTGTCCGTGGAGACATTCTTACCTGTCGACCGACCATTTCGTGCATCGAAACCCGCAAGTTCCGCGTAACGGACCGATCACGACCCAGGTGTGCCGCTCGACGGCGCACCGGCCCGTTGCCGCGTGCCTGCGTAAGAGTCGGGCGTGTCGCACGGTAGATTTCATCTGAGCAACCCCCACGCAGCTGCACCGAGAAACAGCGCAGTAATGCAGTACAGCCAGGAGCCGATCATCTCTGACAACACCTACAACGCCGCGCACCTCCTCGTCCTCGAGGGCCTGGAGGCGGTTCGCAAGCGTCCCGGTATGTACATCGGCTCGACGGACACCCGGGGCCTCATGCACTGCCTGTGGGAGATCATCGACAACGGCGTCGACGAGGCGCTGGCCGGATTCGCCCACCACGTCGAGGTCACGATGCACCCCGACGGCTCCGTGGAGGTCTTCGACGACGGCCGCGGCATCCCGACCGACAAGGAGCCCCGCACCGGCCTCCCCGGCGTCGAGGTGGTCGCGACCAAGCTGCACGCGGGCGGAAAGTTCGGCGGCGGCTCCTACAACGCCACCGGCGGTCTGCACGGCGTCGGTCTCTCGGTCGTCAACGCGCTCTCCAGCCGGATGGACATCGACGTGGACCGCTCGCCGGCCCAGCAGGGGATGTCCTTCCGCCGCGGCGTGCCCGGCGTGTTCGACGGTGACGGCCCGACCGCCGGCTTCACGCCGCAGAGCGGTCTGACTCGCAAGGGCAAGCGGGTCGCGAAGGGCAGGACCGGCACCCGGATCCGGTTCTGGCCGGACAAGCAGATCTTCACCAAGGACGCGCGCTTCGAGCTCGAGGGGCTGCTCGGCCGCGCCCGGCAGACCAGCTTCATCGTTCCCGGCCTCGAGCTGGTCATCCGCGACCTGTCCGGGTCCGGCAACGAGGGCCCGCTCGAGGAGAAGTTCCGTCACGACGGGGGCATCGCCGAGTTCGTCGACTTCCTGGCCAAGGACGAGCCGGTCAGCGGCGTACTCCGGCTGCAGGGGTCGGACACCTTCACCGAGACCGTGCCGATGCTCGACGACGCCGGCCACATGACCCCGCAGGACGTCGAGCGCGAGCTCGGCGTCGACATCGCGGTGCGGTGGGGCAGCGGCTACGACACCGAGGTCCGCTCCTTCGTCAACGTGATCGCCACCCCGAAGGGCGGCACCCACGTCAGTGGCTTCGAGAACGCGATGACGAAGACGTTCAACGACGCCATGCGCGCCGCGAAGGTGCTCAAGGTCAACGACAAGGACATCGTCAAGGAGGACGTCCTCGAGGGGCTGACCTCGGTGGTGACGGTGCGCCTGGCCGAGCCGCAGTTCGAGGGGCAGACCAAGGAGATCCTCGGCACCCCGGCCGCTCGCAGCGTGGTGCGCAAGGTCGTGGCCGCGGAGATGAAGAAGTTCCTCACCGAGTCGCGCGGCGCACAGAAGGCGCAGGCCAAGCTGGTGATGGAGAAGGTGTACTCCGCCTCCAAGACCCGCCTCTCGCTGCGTCAGCAGAAGGAGAACCAGCGGCGCAAGAACGCGCTGGAGTCCTCCGCGCTGCCCTCCAAGCTGGCCGACTGCCGCACCACCGACGACCGCGCCGAGCTGTTCATCGTCGAGGGTGACTCCGCGCTCGGCACCGCCAAGGTGGCCCGCAACTCCGAGTTCCAGGCGCTTCTGCCGATCCGCGGCAAGATCCTCAACGTCCAGAAGGCCTCGGTCGGCGACATGCTGAAGAACGCCGAGTGCTCCTCGATCATCCAGGTGGTCGGGACCGGCACGGGCCGCGGCTTCGACCTGGACGCGGCGCGCTACGGCAAGATCATCTTTATGGCCGACGCCGACTCCGACGGCGCCCACATCCGTACGCTGCTGGCGACCCTGTTCTTCAAGTACATGCCCGAGCTGATCGCGGCGGGCAAGGTCTACACCGCGGTGCCGCCGCTGCACCGGATCGAGATCTCCAACCCCAAGAAGGGGATGGACAAGTACGTCTACACCTACTCCGACCAGGAACTGCAGCGGAAGCTCGCCGAGCTGAAGAAGAAGAACGTCTCCTGGAAGGACCCGGTGCAGCGCTACAAGGGCCTGGGCGAGATGGATGCCGACCAGCTGGCCGAGACCACGATGGACCCACGGCACCGTACGCTTCGCCGGCTGACGCTGGACGACGCCGACGCGGCCGCGGCGGTCTTCGACCTGCTGATGGGCTCCGAGGTGGCACCGCGCAAGGAGTTCATCGTCGCCGGGGGCGGTCAGCTCTCCGAGACCGACCTCGACTTCTAGGACCGGGACAGCACCGATGGACCAGAAGGCAGCCCGGACCGCGGCGACGAAGGCGTTCAAGGCCGGCGGCATGCCGCTGCGCAAGGGCCATCACCGGCTCGGTGACCCCAAGCGCGACGACATCGTCTGGTACATCGACCTGCGCGCCCAGGCGGCCGGGCCGAGCGCGCCGCTGCGCTTCGAGATCGGGTGCTGGGTCGCCGCTCTGAACCACCCGGAGCCCGAGGGGGGTCCGGTCGACTGCCCGCTGCTCCTCGACCGTCCGGTCGCGTCGACCACGCCGGCCGAGATGGGGGAGGAGGTCGGCGAGCTCGTCGGTCTCGTCGGCGATCTGGACTCGGTCGCCGCCCTGCGCGAAGCGCTGGCGGAGGGAGCGCTGGGGCGGCCGTTGGTCGATCAGTCGCTGCGTACGCTCTTGGACGAGTAGAGCCTTGGACGAGTAGAGCCTCGACCGGCTAGTCCCCGGCCAGGAGTGCGAACAGGTCGCCGACCTCACCCAGGTGGCCGAGCTTGTCGGGGTTGAGCACGTTGTGCATCCGTACGATCCGGCCGCCGTCGACATCGAGCGCGATGACCCCCAGCAGGGCGCCGCCGGCTCCTCGCGTGAGCATCGCCGGCTGCCCGTTGGCGTGCGAGAGCTCGAGACGTACGCCCAGGCGATCGCCCTGACGCATGAGCCCGAGCAGGAAGCGGGCGACGGCGACGGCGCCGGACATCGGCCTCTGGATCGCGGGAGCACGACCGCCGCCGTCGGCGACGAACACGACGTCCTCGGCGAGCAGTCGCTCCAGGCCGGTGACGTCGCCCGCGGACAGCGCGGCGACGAACTGAGAGGCGAGCTGGTCGCGGCGCTCGCGTGAAGGGTCGAACCGCGGTGTCCCGTCGGCGATCCGCTTGCGGGCGCGGTTGAAGATCTGGCGGCAGTTGGTGGCGCTCTTGTCGACGACCGGGGCGATGTCCTCGTAGTCGTAGCCCAGCACCTCGCGCAGCACGAACACCGCGCGCTCGACCGGCGTGAGCGACTCCAGCAGGACCAGGAACGCGGTGCTGACGGTCTCGTCAAGCTCGATCCGGTGGCTCGGATCCTCGTCGGAGACCAGGATCGGCTCGGGCAGCCACGGCCCGACGTACTGCTCGCGGCGGTGGCGGGCCGAGCGCAGGGTGTCGATGGCGATCCGGGTGGTGACCGTCGTGGCGTACGCGTCGAGGTTGTCGATCTCGCCCTCGGAGTACTGAGTGCTGCGGTGCATCCGCAGGAACGCCTCCTGCACGATGTCCTCCGCCTCGGCGACGCTGCCGAGCATCCGGTAGGCGATCGAGAACATCAGCGGGCGGAGCCCGTCATGAGCGCTGGCGAGGTCCACGAGTGCAGGACCTTACGCCAGCTGTCACGCGAGCGCAGGTTGTTTCGTCGGTGGGGTCAACAACGACGAGAGGAACTCGAGATGCGTATCTTCATCGCAGGTGGAACCGGCGTGGTCGGCCTCCGGATGGTGCCGCTGCTGGTGGCCGCCGGACACGAGGTCTACGGCTCGACCCGCCACGACGCCGGCCGCGACACGTTGGCGGACATGGGTGCGACCGGGATCCTGATGGATCCGCTGGACGCTCAGAGCGTCCGTGCCGCCGTCGCCGAGGCCGAGCCCGAGGTCGTCGTGCACCAGCTCACCGCCCTGAGCGGCATCGGCGGGAACCTGAAGAGGTGGGACCAGGACTTCGCGATGACCAACCGGCTGCGGACCGAGGGCACCGACCACCTGCTGGCGGCTGCCCGGGCAGCCGGGGTGCGGCGCTTCGTCGCGCAGAGCTTCGGTGGCGGATGGACCCATGAGCGCACCGGCGGCTGGGTCAAGGACGAGACCTCTCCGTTCATCGGCGACCCCGGCAAGGAGGCGCGCGGCAGCCTCGCGGCGATCCGTCACCTGGAGGACGCCGTGGTCATCTCGACAAGCTCGATACGCCGCTCGACAGGCCCGGCGCCCGGCGGATCCGACCTCGAGGGGCTGGTGCTTCGCTACGGCAACTTCTACGGTCCCGGCAACGCGGCGTCCCGCGACGGCGCCATCGGGGAGATGCTGCGCAAGGGCAAGATGCCGGTGGTCGGCGGTGGCACCGGAGTGTGGTCGTTCGTCCACATCGACGACGTCGGTGCGGCGACCGTCGCGGCGGTCGAGGGAGGGGCGCCGGGCATCTACAACATCGTCGACGACGAGCCCGCTCCGGTGAACCAGTGGATGCCGTTCCTGGCCGAGCAGGTCGGTGGCCGGAAGCCGATGCGGCTCCCGGCCTGGCTCGCGCGGCCGCTGATCGGCGAGTTCGGGGTCGCGCTGATGACCTCGGTGCGCGGCTCCTCCAACGCCAAGGCCAAGCGCGAGCTCGGCTGGAAGCCGTCGTACGCCAGCTGGCGGGAGGGCTTCAAGACCGGGATCGGCTGACCGGCCGGGGAGATGGTTATGGTGGCGCGGTGAAGATGATGGCGTTGCAGGACGAGTGGTGGCCGACGATGACCTGCTTCGGGTGCGGGCCGGCCAACGCCGAGGGGCTCCGGCTGAAGAGCTATCCGCAGCTGGACGGGAGCGTGACGGCGACCTTCCAGCCGTGGCCGCAGCACGACAACGGCGGTGGATTCCTCAACGGAGGGGTCATCGCGACGTTGCTCGACTGCCACAGCGCCGCCGCGGTGCACCAGGAGGCCTTCCTCAACGGCTGGCTGCCCGCCGAGGGGGAGTCGCTGGCGTATGTCACGGCCGGGCTCGACGTACGCTACCGGCGGCCGGCACCGCTCCGGGAGCCGGTCACGCTGGTCGCCTCCACCAAGGACGCCGGCGAGGACCAGATCACCGCGCTGGTCAGGCTTGAGTGGGAAGGGAAGGTCCGCGCCGAGGGCGAGGCGCTGTGGAAGCGGTGGCGCCCCCGCAGCTGAGAGATGAGGAACGGCCCCCACCAGGTGAGGGCCGTCCCGTTCTCTAGTCGAGCAGCTCGGTCACGGTGCCGGCGGCGACGGTGTGACCACCCTCGCGGACCGCGAAGCCGAGACCGACGTCCATCGCGATCGGCTTCTCCAGCTCCACCCCGAGCTCGATCGTGTCGCCGGGCATCACCAGGGCGATCTCACCCAGGTCGATCCCGCCGGGCACGTCCGTGGTCCGGAAGAAGAACTGCGGCCGGTAGTCGGCGGCGAACGGAGTGTGTCGACCACCCTCGGCGGTGGACAGCGCGTGCAGGTTCGCGCGGAACCTCCGGTGCGGACGGACGCTGCCCGGCAGAGCCACGACCTGGCCACGGCGGACCTCGTCGCGCTTGATGCCACGCAGCAGCACGGCCGCGTTGTCGCCCGCGTCAGCGGACTCCAGCGACTTGCCGAACGTCTCCATGCCGATCGCCGTGCTGGTGATCGTCGGGCCGAGACCCACGATCTCGACCGCGTCGCCGACCTTCAGCGTCCCGCGCTCGACAGCACCGGTGACCACGGTGCCGCGGCCGGTGATCGTGACGACGTTCTCGATCGGCATCAGGAACGGCTCACCGAGAGCGCGGTCCGGCACCGGCACGTAGGCGTCGACCGCGTCCAGCAGGTCGCCGATCGCGACGGTCCACTCCGGGTCGCCCTCCAGCGCCTTCAGCCCGGAGACCCGCACGACAGGTACGTCGTCGCCCGGGAACCCGTACTCGGAGAGGAGGTCACGGACCTCCAGCTCGACCAGGTCGAGCAGCTCCGGGTCGTCGACCATGTCGGCCTTGTTGAGGGCCACGACCAGGTACGGCACCCCCACCCGGCGCGCGAGCAGCACGTGCTCGCGCGTCTGCGGCATGGCGCCGTCCTGCGCGGAGACGACCAGGATCGCGGCGTCCACCTGGGCGGCGCCGGTGATCATGTTCTTCACGTAGTCGGCGTGCCCGGGCATGTCGACGTGCGCGTAGTGGCGGGTCGCGGTCTCGTACTCGACGTGCGAGATGTTGATCGTGATCCCGCGCTGCAGCTCCTCCGGGGCACGGTCGATGCCGTCGAAGGCGATGAAGCGGTTCACGCTCGGGTCGCGCTCCGCGAGCACCTTGGTGATCGCGGCGGTCAGCGTCGTCTTGCCGTGGTCGACGTGACCCATCGTCCCGATGTTGAGGTGCGGCTTGGTCCGCACGAACTGGCTCTTGGCCATGAGAGATCCTAGGTGTGTCAGAAGATTTCGGGGTGAGCCAGGACCCTCCGGCAAGCCCTCACAGCGCTGTCACCGCGATGAAGGGGGCCGGTGCGGGCCACCCTCCTCCGCGGGTCCTGCGGGTCAGGAGGAGGGTCAGCTTCGAGCGCCGGTGCGATCGACTGACGGTGCCCACGTGGGAGCGCCCGCCAGGCTCTTGCCTGACAGGTGGTGCTCGGAAACCACGAGGAACATGCTGATCACGTTAGGTCCAAACATCGGACCCTGCAATGTAATTCCCGAGAGCCCGGGACCGCGGGGATGGGTGCCCCGCCGCATGCCGAGTCGGCGCAAGCTGACCTGGCCCATCGTCGAGTCGGCGCGTCATGACGCGCCGACTCGACGGGGATTGTGGTCAGATGAGCCGACTCGACGGGATCTCAGGTCAGGATGAGCCGACTCGACGAGGGTCGAGGCGAACCACGACCGACTTCGAGGTCGGGGTGCGGCTGCCGTCGGCGTAGGAGTCGAGCGGGATGAGGACGTTCGTCTCCGGGAAGTACGCCGCGGCCGAGCCTCGAGGGGTGGCGTAGGCGACGACACGGAACCCCTCGGCGCGGCGCTCCCCGTCGGTCCAGACCGAGACGATGTCGACGGTGTCGCCGTCGGCGATGCCGAGCTCGAGGAGATCCTCGGCGTTCACGAAGACGACGTGGCGCCCGCCCTTGATGCCGCGGTAGCGGTCGTCGTAGCCGTAGACGGTGGTGTTGAACTGGTCGTGGGAGCGCAGCGTCTGCAGCAGCAGGTGTCCGGGGGGAGCCGTGAGCGCGGTCAGCGGGTTGGCGGTGACACGGGCCCGCCCGGTCGCGGTGTCGAAGGTGCGGGAGTCGCGCGGACCGTTGGGCAGGGCGAAGCCGCCGGGCGCCTTCAGCCGGGTCTCGAAGTCCTCGAAACCGGGGATCACCGCGGAGATGTGCCGACGGATCCTGGAGTAGTCGCTGCCCATCGCGGCCCAGTCGACGCCCTCGGACGAGCCGAGCGCGGCCTCGCCGATGGCGCAGATGATGCCGACCTCGCTGCGCAGCTCCTTCGAGCCGGGCAGCAGCCGGCCGTAGGAGGCGTGGACCATGCCCATCGAGTCCTCGACGGTGACGTACTGCTCACGGCCGCCGGTCTCGTCGCGCTCGGTGCGTCCCAGGCAGGGCAGGATCAGAGCCTCGCGGCCGTGGTGGAGATGGCTACGGTTGAGCTTGGTCGAGATCTGCACGGTGAGCCCGACGTTGGCCAGCGCGGCGGTGGTGACGGCGGTGTCGGGGGTCGCCGCGGCGAAGTTGCCGCCGAGGGCGACGAAGACGTCGACGGCGCCGTCGCGCATCGCCTCGATCGCGGCGACCACGTCGAAACCCTCCTCCCGCGGCGGCGTGATGCCGAACTCGTCGCGGACGGCGTCGAGGAACCACGCCGGCGGCTTCTCCCAGATCCCCATCGTGCGGTCGCCCTGCACGTTCGAGTGCCCCCGGACGGGGCAGGCGCCCGCACCCGGCTTGCCGATGTTGCCGCGCAGCAGCAGGAACGAGGCGATCTCGCGGATCGTGGCGACCGAGTTCTTGTGCTGGGTCAGGCCCATCGCCCAGCAGACGATGATGCGCTCGCGGCTCTCGATCAGGTCGGTCAGCGACTCGATCTCCTCGCGGGAGATGCCGCTGAGCCGGGTGATCTCGTCCCACTCCATCGCCGCCCACGCCTGCGCGGCGACCTCGAAGCCGTCGGTGTGCTCCTCCAGGAACGTGTGGGCGACGGCATCCCGTTCGACGAGCAGCTTGTTGATCCCGGCGAACAGCGCCAGATCGCCGTTGACCTGCACGGGCACGTGGACGTCGGCGAGCTTGGTGCCGACACCGGTGACGCCGCGTACGTTCTGTGGGTTGCGGAACCGCCCCAGACCGGCCTCGCGAAGCGGATTGACCGAGACGACCTTGGCGCCGTTCTCCTTGGCGGACTCGAGCGCGGTCAGCATCCGCGGGTGGTTGGTGCCGGGGTTCTGGCCGACGATGAAGATCAGGTCGGAATGCTCTGCGAGGTCGTCGTAGGTGACCGTGCCCTTGCCGATGCCGATGACCTCGCCGAGCGCGGTGCCGCTGGACTCGTGGCACATGTTGGAGCAGTCGGGCAGGTTGTTGGTGCCGAGCTGGCGGGCGAGCAGCTGATAGGCGAACGCGGCCTCGTTGGAGGCCCGCCCGGAGGTGTAGAAGACCGAGCGGTCCGGGGCGGTCGCGTGCATCCGGTCGGCGATCAGCGAGATCGCGTCAGACCAGGTGATGGGGGAGTAGTGGGTGCCGCCCGGGGCGATGTACATCGGCTCGGTCAGCCGGCCCTGGGCCTCCAGCCAGTGGTCGTCTCGCTCGGTGAGCGAGGCGACCGAGTTGGCGGCGAAGAAGGAACGGTCGACCCGCTTGCGGGTGGCCTCCCAGGCCACCGCCTTGGCGCCGTTCTCGCAGAACTCGGCCGCCTTGCGGTGGTCGGGGTCCGGCCAGGCGCACGAGGGACAGTCGAAGCCGCCGACCTGGTTGACCTTCAGCAGCGTCTGCAGGCTTCGCTTGGGGCCCATCTCGCGCAGGGCGTACTCCATCGAGTGAACCACTCCCGAGATCCCGACCGCGGCTGATTCCTGCGGGCTGACGCGGAGGGTGGGCTCGGGCAGGTCGGTGGGGCGTTCGGTGCTCACCCCAGCAGGCTACTCCGTTGCGATGGCCTTGAGGACGTCTTGCCTCCCGGCCCGGATCGCCGGGACGAGAGCGGCCAGTACGCCGACGGCCACGGCGACCGCCAGGAACACGGCCAGCTGGTCGAGCGGCACCCACAGGCTGGTGAGGTCGTCACGCAGAGCGTCGCGCAGCAGCACCCCGAAGAGCACCCCGAGGGCGAGCCCGAGGACCGCGCCGAGCACCGCGATCGTCACCGACTCCAGGGTGATCATCCGGCGCAGCTGGCCGCGGGAGAGGCCGATGGCGCGCAGCAGCCCGATCTCCCGGGTGCGCTCGATGACGCTGAGGCCCAGGGTGTTGACGATGCCGATCACGGCGATCACGATCGCCAGCGCGAGCAGGCCGTAGATCATGTAGAGCAGCTGGTTGACCTGCCCCTTGATCGACTGGGCGAATTCCTCCTTGTCCTGCACCGCGACCACCGGACGGTCCGCGACGAGCTTGTCGAGACGCTCGTGGACCACGGCCGGGTCGGCGCCGCGCGCGAGCAGGATGCTGAGCGAGGCGTCCTCACGCGGCACCTTCGCCTCGACGAGGTCCTCGATGCGCACGGTGATGTCTCCGGTGACCTGGGTCTCGGCGATGATCCCGCTGATCTGCGGCTGCAGCTGGCGGCCGCTGCGGAAGGTGAGGTCGATACGGTCGCCGAGCTGCCACTTGTGCTCCTTCGCGGTCTCCTCGGTGACCAGCACCTGACCGGGCTTGACGTCGTCACTGCCCTCGAGGGCGTCCAGATCGTAGATCCGTGACATGTGCTCGTCGACGCCGAAGAGGAACGCGGGCTCGTTCTTCTTGGGGTTCTGCAGATCCACCTTGCCGAGGACGGCCTGGGCCACCTGGGCGCGGGAGACGGTGGCGACGCCCTCCACCTTCTCCATCTCGTCGCCGATCGAGGCCGGGAACGGGGTGTAGGTCGGGCTCTGCACGATCAGGTCGGGCTTGAACTCCTCCTCGACGACGTCGCTGACGGAGGCGTTCATCGAGGCGGCGAGCACCCCGATCAGGGAGACCAGCGCGAGCCCGATCATCAGCGCGGAGGCGGTGGCGCCGGTGCGCCGTGGGTCGCGCATCGCGTTCTGGCCGGCCAGCTTGCCGGTCATCCCGAAGGCCAGACCGGACAGCGTACGAAGCGCAGCCAACACCGGACGGCCCAAGAACGCGCTGATCCAGGCGACCGAGAGGATCGAGACACCGGCTCCGACGCCGACCCACAGTGCCGGGCTCGTCGACACCTCGAACCCGCCGGGCAGGCTGATCTCGGGGATCCCGATCCGTGGCATCGCCGCGAGCCCGAGGCCGGCGGCCAGCAGGACGAGCCCCGCCGACGTACGCAGGACGGTGGATCTGGCCGGCGGCTGGGTGTCCTCGCGCATGGCCGCCACCGGCGGGACCTTCGCCGCCCGGCGGGAGGGGAGCAGGGCGGCGGAGAGCGTGACGAGGACGCCCACGGCGTAGGAGATCCAGATGGTGCGCGGGGTGAGGACGAGGACGTCGGAGGCGATCTCCAGCCCGGCCTGGCGGAAGGCGGCGGCCAGGCCGTGGGCGAGCCCCCAGCCGGCGAGGACGCCGATGGTGGCTGCGATCAGCGACATCACCAGCGCCTCGAAGAGCACCGAGGCGGTGACCTGGCGCCGCGAGGCACCCAGGGCGCGCAGCAGCGCCAGCTGACGCGAGCGCTGGGCGATCAGGATCGAGAACGTGTTGACGATGATGAAGGCACCGACGATGACCGCGATCACGGCGAAGACGATCAGGAAGACCGAGATCACGTCGAGGAAGTCGCCGATGGCGTCCTCGGACTCCGCGACCACCTTGTCGCCGGTGACGGCCTCGAAGCCGTCCGGGACGACCGTGCTCGCGGCCTCGACGAGCTCCTTCTGGCTGACGCCGGGGGCGGCGGTCAGGGAGACGGCGGCGTAGACGTCCTTTCCCTCGGTGAACAGGTTCTGCGCGCCCGCGGTGCTGAAGACGAGCAGCTGGGCGCCGGCGGTGCCGCCGCCGTTGAAGGCAGCGGTGCCGGCAAGGGTGACCTTGCGACGGGTCTCGCCCTGGGGCGCGATGAGGGTGACCGCGTCACCCACCCGGTAGCCGGCCTTCTCCGCGGTCGCTCCGTCGAGGACGAGCTCCTTCTCGGTCTTCGGCCAGCTTCCTTCCTCGAGCTCGAGCATCGGCTCGCCGAGCAGGTTGCGGGAGCCGGTGTGGTTGAAGGCCAGCGTCGGCGCACCGGAGCTGCTGACCAGCTTGTCCTCGGTGTCGAGCACATAGAGCCCGGTGCCCTGGACGACGCCGTCGGCGCGGGCGATTTCAGGCAGCGTACGGAGCCTCTCGATGGCCTCCGGTTTCAGCATCGCCTCGCTGCCGCCGCCAGCACGAGCGGCCGACTCTGCGGCACTGGCGCTGTTGGCCGGGCGTACCTGAGCGTCGGGCGTGGAGCCGCTGATGATCCCGGAGAAGGTGCGGTCCAGCCCGTGGGAGAAGGTGAGTACGCCGGCCAGGAACGCCACGCCCAGCACGATCGCGAGGGTCGACATGAGCAGGCGCACCTTGTGCGCGGCGAGGTTGCGCAGTGTCAGCCGGAGCACGCCGCCACCTCCGTTGCGCGAGCGCCAGGGTACGGACGTGGCGGCGTGCCGATGGTTTGGTTCACTCGCTCACCCTCGTTCACGCCGCCGCCTCCGTTGCGCAAGCGCCAGGGTACGGATGTGGCGGGGTGCCGATGGTTTGGTTCATTCGCTGACGCTCGTTCACCCTCAGGCGCCCTCGCCGATCGGGGCCAGTCCCATCGCCCGCGACTGCAGGTCGGCCATGTGGGCCAGGATCTGCTCACGGCTCGGCTTGGCCAGCTCGTCGACGACGCGGCCGTCGGCCAGGAAGATCACCCGGTCGCAGTAGGAGGCCGCGACCGGATCGTGCGAGACCATGACGATGGTCTGGCCGAGGTCGTCGACGCTGTGGCGCAGGAAGCCGAGCACCTGGGCGGCCGAGGTGGAGTCGAGGTTGCCGGTGGGCTCGTCGGCGAAGACGATGTCGGGCTTGGAGACCAGCGCCCGGGCGCAGGCGACCCGCTGCTGCTGCCCACCGGAGAGCTCGCTCGGCTTGTGGTCGAGCCGCGGACGCAGGCCGACCGTGTCGATGACCTGGTCGAACCACCCCGGGTCCGGCTTCTTCCGGGCCAGGGAGAGCGGCAGCAGGATGTTCTCCTGCGCGGTCAACGTCGGCACCAGGTTGAACGCCTGGAAGACGAACCCGATCTTGTCGCGTCGCAGCTCGGTGAGGCGGCGGTCGCGCAGCCGGCCGAGCTTGCGACCGCCGACCACCACCTCGCCGGTCGTGGGCTTGTCGAGCGCGGCCAGGCAGTGCATCAGCGTCGACTTCCCCGAGCCTGAGGGCCCCATGATGGCGGTGAACTCGCCGGCGTAGAGGTCCAGGCTCACGCCGTCGAGCGCACGCACCTCCGCAGCATCCTTGCCGTAGGTCTTGTGCAGGTCGATCGCCTGCGCGGCGATCTCACGCGGTGCGGGGCCGTGCGGTGGCTGGTCGGTGAGGCTCACGCCCCAACTCTTACCTACCGATGGTTGGGGTGCAGGTCATTTCGAGGCGTAGATCTCGACCCGCTTCGCGGGTTCGCAGGCTCACCCGCTGCGCTGGCGCCCTTCGGGCGCCTCACTCCCTCGCTCGGCGCGAACGGACGAGCAAGCTCGCCGTTCGACCTCGCTCAGTCGTCACGCTCGATCTCTTCGCGTTACGACCCTGCTCGCTTCGCTCGCAGGGTCGTAGGCTCAGACCTTCTGGTTGAGCAGCCCGGTGTCGACGTCGTAGATGAACCCGCCGACCTTGACGTCCTCGGGGACGAACGGGTGCGAGCGGACCTTGGCGACGTCCTCGGCGAGCGCGCGGGCCTGGTCGTCGACGACGACGGTCAGGTCGAGCCAGGACGCGTCCTGGCCCGCGGACTCGGCGATCTTGGCACGCAGCGCGGCCTCGGTGTTGGAGGCGACCGCGCAGCGGGTGTGGGGCACGATCAGGATGCGCTTGACGTTGAGGAGGTGCACACCGAGCACCAGGGCCTCCATCGCCTGCGGGGTGACCCGGCCACCGGGGTTGCGGAAGATCTTGGCGTCTCCCAGGCCCAGGCCCAGCATGGCGAGCGGCTCGATACGAGAGTCCATGCAGGTCACGATCGCGACGCCGGCATGGGCGACACCGTCGAAGCCACCGTCGTCGAAAGTCTCCGCGTAGGTCTGGTTCGCGGCGAGCAGATCATCGAAGTCAGACATGGTGTCAAGGTAGCCGATATCGCGGCGACGACCTCGCGCTGTGTCAGATAGCGTGCGCGATGTGATCGACGCCCTACTCGAGCCCAGCGACCTGCCCCACCGACTGCCCCGCTTCGCGGACATCTCGATCGAGGACTACGGCCCGGCGATCGAGCAGGGGATGGCCGAGCAGCTGGCGGCGCTGGCCGCGATCACCTCGTCCGCCGAGGAGCCGACCTTCGAGAACACCCTCGTCGCACTGGAGCGGTCCGGCGAGCGGCTGGACCGGGTCCTGCGGGTCTTCTTCTCGCTGCTCTCCGCGGACTCCGACGACGACCTCGACGAGCTCGACGCTGCGTACGCTCCTCGGCTGGCGGCCCACCACGACGCGCTGCTCCTCGACGACACGCTCTTCGCCCGGGTGAACGCGGTCTATGAGAAGCGGGCCGAGCTGGAAGGTGAGCACCGCTATCTGGTCGAGCGCTATCACCGTGACTTCGTGCTCGCGGGCGCTGCCTTGGGCCCGACGGAGAAGGCGCGGCTGCGCGAGCTCAACCAGGAGATCTCGGGCCTGGAGGCGGCGTTCGGGCAGGCCGCGCAGGCCGATTCCAACGACCTCGCCGTGGTCGTCGACACCGTCGAGGAGCTCGCCGGGCTGACCCCGGGAGAGATCTCGGCGGCTGCGGCGGCCGCCGAAGGCCGCGGGCTCGCCGGCAAGTTCCTGATCACGCTGACCCTGTTCACCGCCCACCCCTACCTGTCCGTGCTGGAGAACCGGGAGCTGCGGCAGCGGCTGTTCGAGGCGCAGCTCGCGCGCGGCTCGCGCGGCAACGCAAACGACACCCGCGCCATCGCGCTCGACGCGCTGCGGCTGCGGGCCGAGAAAGCCCAGCTGCTCGGGTTCGACAGCTACGCGGGTCTGGTGACGGCCGACAACACCGCCGGTACGCCGAAGGCTGTCCGCGACATGCTGGAGCGGCTCGCCGCCCCGGCGGCCCGCAACGCCCGGGCCGAGCAGGCCGCCCTGGAGGCGTCGGCAGGTGGGAAGATCGCGGCCTGGGACTGGCCCTACTACGCGGAGAAGGTCAGGACCTCGGAGTACGACGTCGACCTGGCCGTGCTGCGGCCGTGGTTCGAGGCGGACCGGGTGCTGCGCGACGGCGTCTTCTTCGCCGCCGCCCGGCTCTACGGGCTGAGCTTCGAGGAGCGCCCCGACCTGCAGGGCTACCACCCCGAGGTGCGCGTCTTCGAGGTCTCCCGCGACGGCGAGCCGATCGGGCTCTTCCTGCTCGACCTCTACACGCGCGACTCCAAGAAGGGCGGTGCCTGGATGAACTCCTACGTCACCGCCAACACCCTGCTGAGTGAGCCGTCGGCGGTCGTGACCAACAACCTCAACGTGCCCAAGCCGGCGCCGGGGGAGCCGACGCTGCTGACGTTCGACCAGGTCAACACTCTCTTCCACGAGTTCGGGCATGCGCTCCACGGGCTGCTGGCGCGGGCGACCTACCCGCGGTTCGCGGCGACGTCGGTCTACCGCGACTTCGTCGAGTACCCGTCCCAGGTCAACGAGATGTGGATGCTCTGGCCCGAGGTACTGGCCAACTACGCGGTGCATCACGAGACGGGGGAGCCGATCCCGGCCGACGTGCTCGGCAAGCTCGAGGCGTCCGCCACGTTCAACGAGGGGTTCGCGACCTCGGAGTATCTCGCCGCCACGCTCATCGACCTGGCCTGGCACGAGCTGGCTCCGGACGAGGTGCCGACCTCGCCGGAGGCGGTCGGTGAGTTCGAGGCGGCCACGCTCTCGGCGGTCGGCCTGGACAACCCGGCGGTGCGTGCGCGGTACTACACGGCGTACTTCAAGCACATCTTCGGCGGCTACGCTTCGGCCTACTACTCCTACATCTGGTCCGAGCTCCTCGACGCCGACACGGTGGCGTGGTTCAAGGAGAACGGCGGCCTGACTAGGGAGAACGGCGAGGCGTACGTCCGCTACGTGATCGGCATCGGTGGCACCCGGGACCCGCTGGAGTCCTACGCGGAGTGGCGGGGGAGGCCGGCCCCGATCGCTCCGCTGCTGGAGCGCCGGGGCCTGGCCTGAGGGTCAGCTGTCGCTGGGCTCAGCGGTCGCGCGGGTCCTCAGGGCCCGCCCAGCTGGACTGCGGGTCGCTGGCGGGGAACGTTTCCTCCGCGGCCTCGTCCTGGGGATCGCGCTCCTCGCCCTCCTCCTCGACCCGCTCCGGGGTAGGGAAGGGGATCGGGGCCTCGGTGCTCTCGTCAGCGCCGGTCACGGGGTCCTTGCTTTCCTTCTCGACCATGGTTCTGCTCCCATCTGAAGACTTCGATGATGTAGTCGGTGCCGCTCAGCACCCACTGTGCCACTCAGGAACGGCTCAGCGCGTCCCTGACGCGGTCCACGACGGAGTGGAACGGCATCGTGGCCAGCTGCTTGGGCACGGAGCCAGCAGTGCCGGGGTGGGGACGGGTCGGTGCGACCCGTTCGGCCGCCGACAGCCGCTTGCCCATCGCCTGGCGGGCGGTCTCGTCGAGCTCGGCGAGAAGCAGCGGGAACTCGACCCGCTCCTCCTCCTCGGCGTGCTGCTCGACGGTGATCTGGAAGATCGGGAAGGTCGCGTCGAACTCGGGGCTGTCGACGCCGACCTCCTCGAGCTGGGCCAGCATCTCGGTGGCCTCCTTCTCGTCGGCGACGAGCGCCTTGGTGAGCGTCTCGCCGCCATGGACCGAGGCGACCGGATGGACGACGAGCTCCTCGGCGGTCTCGTGCACTGCGAGCAGGACGCGGAGGTCGTCGAACGCCTGGCGTCTGGCCCGACCGGTCGAGTTCCCCACCGTGGCGCAGAGCTGCCGAATGCCGGCGTGCTGCTGCAGGAGGATCCGGACCACGTCCCCCTCGGGAAGCTCCGAGGCCTTCTTGAGGGCTTCGGTCACGTGGGACACAGATTTTCTCCTGACTCGGGTAATGTTTGCACGTCGGCTTGGTACCCACGGCGTGTTCTCTCCATACACCCGTCCAGCCGACCGCCGATCTGAGAGGGTTCTGGAGTGATGAGGTCGGGGGTTTTGCGGGTCGCGGTGGTCAGCCCGCAGGAGGTCGTCATGCGCGGCCTCACCACGATGCTTGCGGACTATCCGGACCGACTGGTCGTGACAGCGCTTCCGGCCATACGCAGCAAGGCGCCGGGCGTCGATGTGATCCTCTACGACACCCTCGGGCTGCACCTGACCGATGGCACCGACCTCAGGTATCTGCTGAGCGAGACCGACGCCAAGGTGCTGATCTTCAGCCGTGACATGCGCCCGGACCTGCGCGCCAGGGCCTACTCGCTGGGCGCGCATGCGTGGGTCTCGATGAGCGTGCACGCCGGTGAGCTCGTACGCAGCATCGAATCCACCGCGGCCGGCGAGCCGATCGGTGAGCACGAGGACCGGCTCGGCTCGGTCGCCGGGCTCACCACCCGCGAGGTCGAGGTGCTCGCCCTGATCACCCAAGGACTGTCCAACAAGGACATCGCCGACAAGCTCGTCGTGAGCGTCAACACGCTCAAGAGCCACATCCGACAGGCCTACCGCAAGATCGAGGTGGCGACCCGCAGCCAGGCGGTCAGCTGGGCGATCACCCACGGGTTCGCGCCGCCCGATGCGGATTCGTTGGAGTCGGGCGCATCCGTGGGGGCACAGATGGTTACCGGAGACCTATCGGTGGAGCAGTCTGGGTGACTCTCTCCGTGCCCGAGCGCCGGAGTGATGACACCACGTCTCGCCGCCGATGGCCGCGGCCCCGGCACGGACTCGGGGTCGCGGTACTAACCCTCAGGGGTGGGTGGCCGTGGGGGCAACCCCACCCCTGAGGGCCAAATCCCACGTGGATCTGGGGATCCGAGGGGTTTACGGCGCAGACTCGGACCATGGACACGACGCAGGCTTCGCCGCTTCCGGCTCCGGCTCAGCAAGACGCTCCGCTGCCGCAGGAGGATCTGGTCGTACGTCACCTCCCGGTGGCCCGTTCCCTCGCCGCCCGCTACGCGGGCCGCGGCGTCGAGGTCGAGGACCTTCGCCAGGCCGCAAGAGTCGGGCTGGTGAAGGCCGCTCGCCGCTATGACCCCGAGCAGGGGGCGTTCTTGAGCTATGCCGTGCCGATGGCCACCGGCGAGATCCGTCATTGCTTCCGCGAGCAGGCCCGCTGCGCACGTCCTCGAGGTGACGACGACGAGCTGCTCGAGCAGATGGGGGATCCCGACCCCGGTTTCGAGCGTGCGGAGGCACGAGTCGTCGTCGAGCAGGCGATCGGCGATCTGGATGAGACCGACCGGTTGATCCTTCAGCTGCGGTTTGTGGACGGCCTGAGCCAGGCCGAGATCGGCGAACGGGTCGGCGCCACCCAAGCACAGATCTCCCGCGCCCTGGCGCGGATCATTCGACGGATGCGCGTCGGCCTCGCCGCGTAGCCGGGGCAGGAAAAGGGTACCGGACACCTATGAGCACCCCAGTAATCATCTTCATACTGATAGGCGTGATGGTCGTCCTGGTGGGCGTCGCCGCTTGGCTCTACGACGCCAAGCGGAACAAGCATGTCGCCGACGACGAGGAGCGCGTCGAACAGCCGAGACGGAGGAGCTGAGATGCCGCAACGTGCCTGGAGCAAGAAGCGAGAGCGACAGTACGAGCACATCAAGGAAGGTGCGCTCGACAGTGGCAAGAGCGAGGACACCGCCGAAGAGATCGCTGCTCGGACGGTGAACAAGGAGCGCGCCCGCAAGGGCGAGTCCCGCGAGAGCAGCCGCACCTCGACCAAGGACATCTCCTCGAGTCGCCGCGGTGGCTTACGCAGCCACCGCGGCTCGGGCGGGCGCACCAAGGCCCAGTTGTACGAAGAGGCCAAGAAGAAGAACATCGAGGGACGTTCGAAGATGAACAAGGCTGAGCTCGAGGAGGCCGTCGGCCGCTGACTGCTTCGCAGACCAGCACCAGCCGGCCTGCTCACCGGGACCAACGACCTGGATCGAACCCATGTGCCGGGCTATATGCGATTCGCATATGGCCCGGCACATGGGCTTCGTCCTTACTTCTTCTTCGTTCCGCCCTTGAACTTTCGCAGCACGGCGTCGGTCCCCTTCTTGCGGACCATGGTGGTGACAACAGTTATCGCGATCGGCACTGCGAACGCGGCCACGGCCGAGATCCGCTTGCCCCAAGAGGACTCCTGCCACTTGGTCTTGGGGGTGCCGTTCCACAATGAGCGCTGGGCGGTGTCGTCGCGCTCGCCGGTGATCGTTGAGTACGTCATGCCAGTCTCCTTGGTTGTCGGGTCGGCTTTCGTCCCGTACCCGTCGTGGGTGTGGGTCATGCGGCGATGCCTACGTCCTCGAGCTGGCCGCGCAGCTCGTCGATGATCCGGGTCAGGATCCGGGAGACCTGCGTCTGGGTGACGCCGATGGTCTTGCCGATCTCGGCCTGACTGCGGTCCTCGAGGTAGCGGAGCCGCACCACCAGCTGGTCGCGCTTGTTCAGCGTCTTGATCGCCTGCTCCAGCGCGAGTCGGGTCTCACAGTCGGCCAAGCCTCCGTCGATGCCGGGCAGCATGTCACCGATGGTGGCCTCGCCCGAGGACTGCCCGTCGCCGGCCCGCAGCGGGGCATCCAGCGAGGTGGGGGTGAAGCAGCCACGCGCGTCGAGCGCCTCGCGCACCTTCTGCTCCGGGACGTCGGCGATCTCGGCCAGCTCGGAGGTGGGCAGGTTGCCTCGCTCGGAGCCGATTCGCAGCAACGTGCTCTGCAGCTCCTGGATCGGCCGCGGCGGCCGTACGGTCCAGCCGTGGTCGCGGAACCAGCGCTTCACCTCACCACGGATGGTGGGCACGGCGTAGGTGAGGAAATCGTCGGCGCGGTCCGGGTGGAAGCTCTTCGCGGCTCGCACCAACGCGGTGTACGCCACCTGTTCGAGATCGGCGCGGGGGATTCCGCGCCCGGTGTAGCGGTGAGCGATCGAGCGCGCGACCGCTGCATTGAGCAGGATGACCTCCTCGAGGAGTCGCTCCTGCTCTTCTCCATCGGCGTTGTGCGCCTTCGCCAACAGCTCTGAGGTCAGACGCTGTCGCTCGGCCCTGGGAAGGTCTGTCTCGAAAGTCGTCGTCGTCATGTCCAGATAGTGCCCCGATCGACCGCCATCCAACGGCTGCGAAGAGAAGTTCACCCGGGCGGGTGTGCCTCCTCACTGTCGCGACCACCCCTTCGGGTGAGAAACAGGGCCGGGGTCGCGCCGGGCATGCCCTGCGCCGGCCAGGGGTACGGGAGGCACGAGCCTGTCCCCGACCGAAGGAGCGTCATGTCCGACATACCGATCCCCGGTGCCCCCTCCTCGCAGTCGCCACCGGTGGAGGAGCCCACCGAACCGGTACCCACGCCAGGCCCCAAACCTGACCAGAGCGGACCGCAGATGCGGACGCCGACCGGTGTGCGAGCCCACGAGGACCAGGAGGTCAACGCCCAGCAGGGCGAGTGGCTGACCACGTCCGGTGGCGTGCGACTGCGCGAGACCGACAAGTCGCTCAAGGCGGGAGAGCGCGGCCCGACCCTGCTCCAAGACCACCACCTGCGCGAGAAGATCACCCACTTCGACCACGAGCGGATCCCGGAGCGAGTGGTCCATGCCCGTGGTGCCGGTGCGCACGGCACCTTCACGGCCTACGGCGCCGCCGAGTCCGTCACCAGCGCCGGCTTCCTTGCCGAAGGCAGGGAGACACCGGTCTTCGTGCGGTTCTCGACGGTCCTCGGCTCGCGCGGCAGCGCCGACACGGTGCGCGACACCCGAGGGTTCGCGACGAAGTTCTACACCGAGGAGGGCAACTTCGACCTCGTCGGCAACAACATGCCGGTCTTCTTCATCCAGGACGGCATCAAGTTCCCCGACGTCATCCACGCCGGCAAGCCGCACCCCGACCGCGAGATCCCGCAGGCCCAGTCCGCGCACGACACCTTCTGGGACTTCGTCTCCCTGCACACCGAGGCGCAGCACCACGCGCTGTGGAACATGTCCGATCGTGGACTGCCGCGTTCCTACCGGATGATGGAGGGCTTCGGCGTCCACACCTTCCGGCTCGTCAACGCCGCCGGCGAGACGAGCCTCGCCAAGTTCCACTGGAAGCCGAAGCTCGGTGTGCACGGCCTGCTCTGGGAGGAGTCCCAGATGCTCGGCGGCTTCGACCCCGACTTCCACCGTCGCGATCTCGCCGACGCGATCGAGACCGGTGCGTACCCCGAGTGGGAGCTGGGCATCCAGGTCTTCCCCGACACCCCCGAGCAGACGTACGCGGGCATCGACCTGCTCGATCCGACCAAGCTCGTTCCGGAGGAGATCGCGCCGGTCCAGAAGGTCGGCCGGTTGGTCCTCGACCGCAACCCGTCCAACTACTTCGCCGAGACCGAGCAGATCGCGTTCCATGTCGGCAACCTCGTGCCCGGCATCGACGTCACCGACGACGCCCTGATGCAGGCGCGGCTGTTCTCGTACGTCGACACCCAGCTGACCCGGCTCGGCGGACCGAACTTCAACCAGATCCCGGTCAACCGCCCGCACGCCCCGGTCAACGACATGCTGCGCGACGGGTTCCACCAGGACGCGGTGCACCGTGGGGTGGCGCCCTACCATCCCAACTCGCTCGACGCCGGCTGCCCGTTCATGGCGGGCGACCCGCAGGGAGCCTTCGTGGACAACCCGGTGAAGGTGCCCGAGACGGTGAAGCAGCGCGCTCAGCCGGCCTCCTTCGACGACCACTTCAGTCAGGCGCGACTCTTCTGGCTCTCGATGACACCGGTCGAGAAGCAGCACATCATCGCGGCGTACGGCTTCGAGCTGGCCAAGGTCTACGAGCCCGCGATCCGCGAGCGGCAGCTGCAGAGCCTGGCCAACATCGACGCCGACCTGTGCGAAGGCGTCGCAATCGCTCTCGGGCTGCCGGCGCCGTCCCCGACCGTCGAGCTCGCCGACCCCGAGCCGAGCCCGGCGCTGTCGATGCTCGACGGCTCCTATCCGCCGGACGGGCGGGTGGTCGGCATCGTGGTCGGCCCGGACAGTGCATCCGGACAGATCGACGGGGTGCGCGAAGCGCTCTCCGACTCGGGGATCACGCCGCTGCTCATCGCGCCCACGGGAGCGCCGGTAGGCGGAGAGCTGGCTGTGCAGCGTACGTTCGCCACCGCTCGATCGGTCGAGTACGACGCGCTGGTGCTCGCCGACGGCGCGGGTGCTGTGGCCTCGGACCCGCAGCTGCTCCTCCTGGTCCAGGAGGTGTTCCGGCACGGCAAGGCGTTGCTCGCCTGGGGCGACGGTGCCGAGGCCGTGATGACGGCGGGGATCTCGGTGCCCGCACCGGGGGTCAAGACCGACGGGTCGGCAGGCGAGGTCGCCGCCGAGCTTCCCGATCTGCTCACTGCGCACCGTTCGTGGGAGAGGCTGGCGCCTTTCTGAGGGTTTGCCGGCAGAAAGGGTTTGCCGGACGCCGGGGTGGGTACCGGTAGCCCGTAGCCGCTCGGACGACAAGGTCCGAGCATCCCCCGCAACAACTACACACCGAGGTGAGATCCGAATGGCACTAATTCTCTGGCTGATCGCGGCAGCTCTGGTGATCGGCGGCATCGTGTCGCTGATCCGTGGCCAAATCCTGTGGGGCGCAGTCCTCATCGTGGTCGGCCTGTTGGTCGGCCCCGGTGGGGTAAGCATCTTCACATAGACACCATGCGGCCCGGCGCCCCCAGCGGGCCCCGGGCCGCGTGGCGTCCGTGTGAAAGGCCGGTGTGAGAGCCGGTGTGCAGCGAGCGAAAGGACCGATCATGGGTAAGTGCGTCACGTGTGGCAACGACTACGACGGGACCTTCGAGGTGACGACGGCATCGGGCGAACACCATGTCTTCGACTCGATCGAGTGCGCGGCGCCGGTGATCGCGCCGACGTGCGTCAACTGTGGCACCCGCATCCTCGGACACGGGGTGCAGAACGAGCAGCACATGTTCTGCTGCGCTCACTGCGCCACCGAGGTGGGCGTGACCGGTGTGAGCGACCGGGTCACCAGCGGTTCCTGACGGACAGCTGACCCGGATGACCCGCGATCTCGCCACGGATCTGTTCCGGCACGGCTACCACGCGATCCCCGATGCCCGCCGCGAGGCGGGCGATGCGCCGGTCTGCCCCGTCAAGCTCCTCGGAGACGACGCTCTGGTCGTGAGCGGTCCGGGCTCCGTACGTCTTTTCTACGACTCCTCGCTCATCCAGCGTTCCGGTGCGGTGCCTGCGCCGCTGGCCGCGCTTCTCTTCGGCCGGGGCGCCATCCACGGCCTCGACGGCGCCGAGCACCTGCACCGCAAGGCGCTCTTCCTCGAGCTCCTCGACGACGCCGCCGCCGCGGACCTTCAGGACAACGTACGTTGCCACCTGCTCTCGTCCCTGCACGAGAACCATGGGGAGGCGGTGAGCGTGTTCACGCTCCTGTCCGAGGTCTACGGCCGTTCGGTCCTCGACTGGGCCGGCATCTCGGTGCGTGACCCGGGCAGGGTCGGGCGCCGGCTGGCGGCCATCGTCGACGGGTTCGGGATGTCCGGGCCGTCCGCCGGGACGGCGTGGGCGGCTCGGCTCTGGGCCAACCACTGGGCGCGGGGGTTGATTCGGGAGGCTCGCTCGGCGACGCCGGCGTCCGGTGCCCCGACGCCCGTGGAGACCGTTGCGGGCTGGCGGGACCGGCACGGGGTCCTGCTGCCCGTCCCGGTGGCCGCGCTCGAGCTGCTCAACGTCCTTCGCCCGGCCGTCGCCGTCGCCTACCTCGGCGCCTTCGCCGTCCAGGCCCTCGACGATCATCGACAGCTCTGGCCGACCCTCGCCGAGCACGCCTCTTGGCGGCAGGCCTTCTCCCAGGAGGTTCGCCGCACCGCTCCGTTCGTGCCCGCGCTCGCCGGTATCTCTCGCCAGCAGGTCGACTGGGACGGTCATATCGTCTCCCCGGGACAGCGGATCGTCCTCGACGTCCCCGGAACCGACCTGGATCCGAGCTCGTGGCCGGCGCCGAACGAGTTCTCCCCCGAGCGGTTCCTCGGCCGGCAGGTCGACCCGTTCGAGCTGGTCCCGCAGGGCGGGGGAGACCCGGCAGAGGGTCACCGGTGTCCCGGTGAGCCCGCGACGATCGAGATGGTCTCCGCGACCGTGGAGGTCTTCGCGGCGTCCTCGTGGAGCGTGCTGGAGCGGGGGAGCACCTACCCCCGGATTCCGGCTCGGCAACGGTTGCGGATCGGGTAGGCCCGGTCCGGCCCGGCACCTGTCAGAGCGCGGTGACCGTCTCGCTGGGGGAGAGCGCTCGGGTCGGCGCGCCCCGCAGCAGCACGACCGACAGCAGTGCGGCGATCGCCGCACAGACCGCGGCACCGGCGAAGACGGTGTGCTCCTGGGCGATGGCGGCGCCGATGAGCAGGTCCTGATACTCCTCGCACATGCCGTCGCCGGTGCAGACCGAGGAGAGCGACGGCAGGTCGGCCTGGGCAGCGTAGTAGCTGCGCAGGCCGATCGTGGTCAGCGCCGAGATGCCCACGAGCATGCCGACCATGCGGGCGACGACGGTGAAGGACGTGGTCAGCCCGTGCACCGACTGCTCGGTGGTGGCCAGGACCGCGGCGTTGACCGGCGCCAGCGCGAGACCGAAGCCGAGGCCGCCGGCGACGAGCACGACGGTCGACGACAGCGAGCGGAGAGCCTCGGCGTCCCAGCGGGCCATGAACACGAAAGCCACCGCCGCGAGCAGCATCCCGCCGCCCGCGATCACGCCCGCGGGCAGCCGCCGGGTCAGGAACCCGCCCACGACGGCACCGACCGGCAGCGCGATCAGGAACTCCAGCAGCACCAGGGCGGCGCTCAGCTGGCTGTCGCCGTAGATGGTGGTGCGGGCGAAGAGCGGGACGTCGATCAGCGCGGCCACCAGCGCGGCGCCCACGAAGAACGAGACGAGCACCGAACCCCATGCCGGCATCCGCGCGAACGCACCGCGCGGCACGATCGGGTCCTGTGCCCGCCGCAGGTGGAAGACGAAGCCGAGCAGGGCCAGCCCGGCGGCGACGAGATACCAGGCGCCCTGGTCGGAGAAGACCGCCACCTCGGGATCGGCGGTCGCGAAGGCCAGGATCACTCCCGCCAGGGTGATCGAGAGCAGCAGCGCCCCGAGAAGATCCACCTCGGCGGTGATCCGGCGGAGCACGCTGCGTACGCCCGGCTTGGCCACCCACGCGGCCACGAGGCCGAGCGTGGCGACGATCGTGACCAGCCCCAGTGGCGTCAGCCAGCGCGAGGACCCGGCGGCCGGCACGTAGAGCGCGCCCCAGGTCAGGTCCTGTACGAGCGCGGTGGGCTCGACCGCCAGCAGCACGAACGCGGCGCCGGCGACCAGCAACATCAGCAGAGCCGCTACGTCGGTCGAGCCGCCGGAGCCGCTAGGCGGAGGCGTGTCGCGACCAACAGAGCTCGAAGGCGACCGTGTTGGTCTCGACTTCGGCTCGCTGCGCTCTTCGGGCTCGACCAGCGAGGATTGCGGGTCGGTGCTTCGGCCCAGTCTGCTGATGGCGATCGCCAAGACGGCGCCGACCACGAGGTTGAGCAGGAAGATGGCCCGCCAGTCCGCGACCGCGAGCACCACTGCCCCGACCAGCGGGCCGAGCACGGAGCCCAGCTCCTGGACCGCCGAGACGAGCCCGAGCGGCACGCCGCGGCGCTCGACCGGATAGAGCGCCGCGACCAGAGCGAGGGTCGCCGGCACCAGCGCGCCACCGCCCAGACCCTGGAAGAACCGGCCGACCACCATCGCGGTCAGGTCCCACGAGAGCGCCGTGAGGAAGGAGCCGAAGGCGAAGACCACCAGCCCGGCGACGAGCACCGGCAGGTGGCCGAGGAGGTCGGCGAGCCGTCCGATCAGCGGCAGCACCGCGACGTAGCCCAGCAGGAAGCCCGAGATCAACGGTGCGGCCCGCTGCAGCTCCTCGATCGAGAGCCCGACGCCCGCCATCATGTCCGGCAGCGCCAGCACGACGACGTAGGTGTCCGCAGCGGCGAACGCCACTGCGACGGCCGCCAGCCACAGGACGGCCCTCACGGCTTGGCGATCTCCTTCTCGACGCCGTACTCGGTCACGTCGAGCGTGTAGGAGTACGCCGCCTCGCCCTCACCGCTGAAGTGGCCCGTGATGGTGGCCTCGGTGAGCTCGTCGGCGTCGTTGATGATGTAGGTGACGTCGAACTCGCCTTCTGCGCCGGCGAGGATCTTCTGGACCGCCGTGGCCGGCAGCGTGCCGGTGTAGGTCGAGAGGATCTCGTCGTTGTCGGCGCCGCCACGCACCGACTTGCCGATCTTCACGTCCTCGGTCGCCGGGAGCAGCGAGGAGATGCCGGTCTGCGGAGCGATCAGCGCGGCCGGGTCCGGCACGCCGTACTTGGCCGGGTCGAGCTCCTGGAACGAGGTCGTGAACGGCAGCTTCGCGTAGACGACGCCGTCGACCGACACCACCTCGACCTGCGCCTCCGCACCCATCACCGGCACGGTCAGCCTGCCTTCGAAGGCGGGCTGGCGGGTCAGCGTCCCGGTCGCGGCCTTCAGCGTCGTGATGCCTTCGGGCAGGTCGTCGGAGGCGAGCGAGAAGTTGATCCCGCTGGTCTCGTCGAGGTGATTCTGCGCGGCTGCGAGCACCTGCTGCGGCGTACGGCCCTTGGCCGGGTCCTCGCCGCCGCAGGCGGTCAGCACGAGGAGCGCGGCCAGGAGGGCGATGAGGGCGAAGGCGAGGCGCGGCAGGTTCCGCCCCAGATGCGAGCTGAGCATGCGGGTCAGAATGCCACGCCCCGCAACTCCATGGGGTGTTCAGGTCCGTTCGGTCGTGTCGGGCGGCGCCGGTTCGGCTGGTCCGGTAAGCGCTGAGGGTGCGGATGCTCACCGAGGTACCTCGGTTTGGCTGCACTTCCCTCGTGGAACTCCGCGAGGGAAGTGCGCGTCGACCGAGTTACCTCGGTGAGCAGACGGCACCTACCCGGCGGATACCGGGAACGCGTTGGCGACCGGGCCGGCGACGGCGTCGATGGGCTGCTCCAGCGGCACCCCGGAGCCGTCGCGGCGCGGGTCGATCTCGGGCAGCTCGATCGGCGCGCCGGAGGCCGCGGCCGCCATCGGGGGAGCGGCGCCGACCCAGGCGAAGACGATCGAGTCCTCGCCCTTGAGATAACGGTGGGCGCGTACGCCGCCGGTGGCCCGCCCCTTGGCGGGGTACTCGCTGAACGGCGTGGTCTTCACCGACCCCGTCTCGGTGCCGGGCAGAGCGCTCGACGAACCGGCGACGGTGACCACCGCCGCACCCTCGGGCGCGTCGGCGGAGACGACGCCGAAGAAGACGACCTTCGACCCGTGGGCCATCCGGACGCCGGCCATACCGCCGGCGCTGCGGCCCTGGGGACGGACGACATCCGCGGGGAAGTGGAGGAGCTGGGCGTCGGAGGTGACGAAGACCAGCGCCTCGGTGCCGGTGCGCAGCTCGGCGGCGCCGGCCACCTCGTCGCCGTCGGCGAGCTTGATCACCTCCCACTCGTCCTTGTTGAGCAGCACCTCGGGGTTGACCCGCTTGACGACACCGAGCTTGGTGCCGAGCGCGATGCCCGGCCCCTCGGTGGCGAGCGTGGTGAGCGCCAGCGCGCGCTCGTCGGACTCCAGCGAGAGCAGCGCGGACAGCGGCAGACCGCCGGAGAGGTTCGGGTCGCCGTGGGTCGGCGGCATCGCCGGCAGGTCGAGCACCCCGAGGCGTACGAGGCGTCCGCGGGAGGTGAGCACGCCGATCTGGCCGCGGACGGTCGCCGGGACGACCGAGACGATCACGTCGTGGTTGGCGCGGCTCCCCCCAGAACCAGCAGAGCCGGTCGAGAAGGGCTCGGCGTCCGAGGAGCGGGCCAGGAGCCCGGTCGAGGAGAGCAGCGCGAAGCACGGGTCGTCGGCGACCTCGAGGCTCATCGCCTCGAGCGCCGGGGTGCCGGCCGAGGCGAGCAGGACGGTGCGGCGCGGGGTGCCGAACGTCTTGGCCACCTCGCCCAGCTCGTCGGAGACGACCTTGCGGAGCATGTCGTCGTCGCCGAGGATCGAGTCGAGGTACTCGATGGTGGCGAGCAGATCCTCGCGCTCCTTCTCCAGCTCGATCTTGGAGAACTTCGTCAGCCGGCGCAGCGCCATGTCGAGGATGTACTCCGCCTGCACCTGGCTCAGGTCGAAGACCGACATGAGCCGCCCCTTGGCCTCCCCGGCGTTGTCGGAGGAGCGGATCAGCTGGATGACCTCGTCGATGTCGAGGATCGCGATCAGCAGACCGTCGACCAGGTGGAGCCGGTCGGCGGCCCGGTCGCGGCGGAACTGGCTGCGGCGGCGGACGACGTCGTAGCGGTGTCCCAGGAAGACCTCGAGGAGCTCCTTGAGGCCGAGGGTGCGCGGCTGGCCGTCGACGAGCGCGACGTTGTTGATCCCGAAGGAGTCTTCCAAGGGCGTCATCTTGTAGAGCTGCTCCAGGACGGCCTCGGGCACGAACCCGTTCTTGACCTCGATCACCAGGCGGGTGCCGTGCTCGCGGTCGGTGAGGTCCTTGAGGTCGGCGATGCCCTGGATCTTCTTGGACTGCACCAGCGTCTTGACGCGCTCGATGATCTTCTCGGTGCCGATGTTGAACGGCAGCTCGGTGATCACGATGCCCTTGCGGCGACCGAACGTCTCGATCCGCGTGGTGGCGCGGATCTTGAATGAACCCCGACCGGTCTCGTACGCGTCCCGGATCCCGTCGAGGCCGACGATGCTGCCGCCGGTGGGGAGGTCGGGGCCGGGGATGAACTTCATCAGCGTGTCGAGCTCGGCACCGGGGTGCTTGATCAGGTGACGCGCGGCGGAGACGACCTCGATCAGGTTGTGCGGCGCCATGTTGGTGGCCATGCCGACCGCGATGCCGGTGGCGCCGTTGACCAGCAGGTTGGGGATCGCGGCGGGGAGCACGCTCGGCTCCATCTCCCGCGAGTCGTAGTTGGGCCGGAAGTCGACCGTGTCTTCCTTGATGTCATCGGTCATCGCCTGCGCGGCCAGACCCATCCGAGCCTCGGTGTAACGCATCGCCGCAGCCGGGTCGTCACCGCCGGGGGAGCCGAAGTTGCCGTGCCCGTCGATCATCGGCAGCCGCATCGCCCACGGCTGCGCCATCCGGACCAGGGCGTCGTAGATCGCGCCGTCGCCGTGCGGGTGCAGCTTTCCCATCACCTCACCGACGATGCGGGCACACTTCACGTGGCCGCGGTCTGGACGTACGCCCATGTCGTTCATCGTGTAGAGGATCCGGCGCTGCACGGGCTTGAGGCCGTCGCGGGCGTCGGGCAGTGCCCGGGAGTAGATGACGGAGTAGGAGTACTCCAGGAATGAGGACCGCATCTCGTCACCGATGTCGGTGTCGAGGATGTGCTCCTCGAAGTCGTCGGGGACATCCTGCTTTGCCTTGCCGCGTGCCATAAGGGGCATTGTCTCGAATCCCTGTGCGAACGCGACATCGGGCTCGCCGTATGGGGCCAGATCTGTCTGGTGCGGCTCGGTGGTCGAGGTTGTCGAGGCCTGTCTGCCGCTGGTCGAGCCCGTCGAGACCCGTCGCCTCCGCTGGTCGAGCCGCCGGAGCCGCTAGGCGGAGGCGTGTCGAGACCAACACGGTTCGCGTCGGGGAAACCTCGCTGAGCGACTGTTTCTTCGTCTCCAGGTTCGCCGCCGACCCTTTCCTCGAGTGTTTCTCGATCAGCCGCCGCGTCAAGGACGGGCTTCGCCCGCCGGCTTCGCCGGCCGCTTCGCGGTCCTTGACTCGGCACCTGATCGAGAAAGATTTCGCCATTATCGGGGCGGCGGCGAGGGTGTGGCGCGGGGATCAGGTTACTTGTTTACGGACTGTGTAAATCGGGGCTGACCAGCACAAACAGGTAGCCACGGACGACTCTTTCACATATAATGAGGCGTATGAACGAGACCGTCGACGAGCTCCTCGCCGGGCCGCCCCTGGGCGCGGCCGAGGGCGAGTTGGTCGACTGGATCTCTCGTCTCGAAGAGATCAAATGTGTGGCTGAGGCCGTTCAGGCAGAAGCAGCGGTACGCCTCGAGGAAGCCACCCGCGCACGCCAGGCCGAGGCTCGGGTCCCTGCCCGGAAGCTGGGCGAGGGCGTCGCCTCGCAGGTGGCGCTCGCGCGGCGGGTCTCACCCGCCAAAGGCGCCAAACTGCTGGGCCTGGCGAAGATCCTGATCACCGAGATGCCACACACCTTCGCCTTGATGAAAACGGGCCTGTTCTCGCAGTGGCAGGCCACCATCCTCGCCCGCGAGACCGCCTGCCTCTCGATGGAGGACCGCCGGGTCATCGACTATCAGCTCTGCTCGCCCGGTTCGGACGGTGAGCCGCCTGCGGTGGTGACCATGGGACTGCGACAGCTCGAGAACGCCGCCAAGAAGCTTGCCATCACCCTCGACCAAGAATCCGTCGTCGCTCGTGCCGCGAACGCCGAGAAGGACCGCCGGGTCAGCGTCCGGCCGGCACCGGACACCATGACCTGGCTCGGTGCCTTGTTGCCGGTCAAGGACGGCGTCGCCGTATTCGCTGCGCTGGACCAGGCAGCCAAGGCCGCCCAGGCGGCCGGAGACGAGCGGACCCGCGGCCAGGTCATGGCCGACACCCTCGTCGACCGCGTCACCGGCCGCACCGCAGCCGACGCGAAGCCTCGGATCGAGGTCAAGATCGTGATGACCGCCGACGCCCTCACCAACGACAGCGACCAGCCGGCCATGGTCGAGGGCTACGGTCCCGTGCCAGGCGCCTGGGCCCGTGAAGCGCTCACCGATGCGGAGGTCTTCGTCCGCAGGTTGTTCACCGACCCGGCCGGGAACCTGGTCGCGATGGAGTCTCGTTCCCGCAAAGCCCCCGAGGGTCTGGCTGACTTCATCACGAGCCGCGACGGTGGGATCTGCCGCACCAACGGCTGCGACGCCCCGATCCGCAACGTCGACCATGTCGAACGCCACGCTGACGGCGGCCGCACGAGTGCCGAAAATCTCCAAGGTCTCTGCGAGCGGTGCAATCAAGCGAAAGAAGCTCTCGGTTGGCAGGCCAGACCAGGACCAGACGGCAGCATCATCACCATCACACCCACTGGCCACACATACACGAGCCCACCACCCGACACCTGGCGACCAGACCCACCACCACTGTCCCGAGCAGAGTTCATGCTGCGCGATCTGCTCCTCGGCCACGATCTTGCCGCGTGAGGTGCTCAGCCTCAGGAGTGATCGGCTGATCGATGCAGCTCGCAGCCCTTCCGTACGCCGCACATCCGCGTACATTGGCTGTATAGGTCAAACCGCCCAGGAGTCACCGGTTCAACGCACATGGAGGTGCTTGAAGATGGCTGTCACCCAGATCGAGCTCGACACCGAGCTGCTCGCGGAGATCCAGCGGATCTCCGGCGCGACCACGCCGCAGGAGGCGATCGAGTTCGCCGTACGCGAGCTCGTCCTGCGCAACCACGATGGCGATGCCCCCAAGCATGCTCAGAAGCTGGCGCGGAACTGGGACTACGACGGTTGGCGGGTGCTCAACGAGCGCGACCGCGCCAACGCCGTACGTCACTGACCGCGCCCGGCACGCGCGGCACCCTGGCCTCTCCCGCTAGATTTCTCTCGTGACCGCGCAGCAGACCCCGCCGTATCCCTCCCACTGGGAGGCGGACGTGCTGCTGCGCGATGGGCGGACCGCGCACATCCGGCCGATCAGGTCGGCGGACAAGGACCTGCTGGTCGACTTCTACGACCACCGGGTCAGCGACGAGTCGAAGTACTACCGCTTCTTCTCGCCGATGCCGCACCTCTCGGCCCGAGATGTCGCGCGCTTCACCGAGGTCGACCACAAGGACCGGGTCGCGTTCATCCTGACCCTGCGGGGTCGGATGATCGCGGTCGGGCGCTACGACGTGGTCAAGCCGGGGGAGGCGGAGGTCGCCTTCCTCGTCGAGGACGACTACCAGGGCCGCGGGATCGCACAGATCCTGCTCGAGCACCTCGCCCAGGCCGGGCGCGAGCGCGGGGTCACCAAGTTCACCGCCGACGTGCTCCCCGACAACGGGCGGATGATCCAGACCTTCCGCGACGCCGGCTACAAGGTGGCCTCCGTCTACGAGGACGGCGTCATCTCGCTGCAGTTCTCGATCGACGTCACCGACACCGCGGTCGGCCGGCTCGCCCTGCGCGAGCACGAGGCCGAGGCCGCCTCGATCCACCGCTTCTTCAACCCGCGCTCGGTGGCCGTGATCGGCGCCAGCCGACGGCAGGAGACCGTCGGCCAGGCGCTCGTACGCAACCTGGTGATCGGCGACTTCACCGGTCGGGTCTACATGGTCAACCCCAGCTCCACCGCGGTCAGCGGCATGCCGGCCTACAAGAGCGTGCAGGACATCCCCGACGACGTCGACGTGGCGATCGTCGCGGTGCCCGCCGACGCGGTGCAGGACGTCGTGCTCGACTGTGCCGCCAAGGGCGTGCACGGCCTCGTGGTCATCTCCAGCGGCTTCGCCGAGACCGGCGAGGAGGGCCGCCAGCGGCAGCGCAGGCTGGTGAACCTGTCGCGCTCCTACGGGCTGCGGCTGATCGGTCCCAACGCGCTCGGCGTGATCAACACCGACCCCCAGGTCAAGATCAATGCCAGCCTCGCCCCGACGATGCCGCCGCGCGGACGTGCGGGCTTCTTCTGCCAGTCGGGTGCGCTCGGCTCGGCGATCCTGGAGAAGGTCAACAACCGCGGCCTGGGCCTGTCGACCTTCGTCAGCGCCGGAAACCGCGCCGACGTCTCCGGCAACGACCTCCTGCAGTACTGGGAGGAGGACGCCTCGACCGAGGTCGTGATGATGTACCTCGAGTCGATCGGTAACCCACGCAAGTTCTCCCGCATCGCCCGCCGCGTCTCCCAGCGCAAGCCGATCGTGGCGGTCCGTTCGGGGCGCACCACCCAGGGTGTGCCGATGGGCCACGCGGTGCGCAAGATCAGCGCGCCGCCGGCGGCTGTCGACGCGATGTTCCGGCAGGCCGGGATCATCCAGGTCGACACCCTCGACGAGATGTTCGACGTCGCCCAGCTCCTCGCCCACCAGCCGCTTCCGCGTGGCCGGCGGGTTGCCATCGTCGGCAACTCCGACGCTCTGGGGCTGCTGGCCGCCGACGCCGCCGTCTCGGTCGGGCTGCAGGTCAACAAGCAGGTCCCGCTGCCCACCGAGCCGAGCGCCGAGGACTTCGAGGACGCGCTCGACGCGGCCATCGACGATCCCGAGGTCGATGCGGTGATCTCGGTCTACATCCCGCCGCTCAACGTCTCCGGTGAGGAGATCGCCAACGTGCTCGCCGCGGTCGGCGAGCAGTCCGACAAGCCGCTGGTCACCAGCTTCCTCGGTGCCGAGGGTGTCCCCGAGCTGCTCCGCGTCCCCGACGTCGCCGGGTCGACCGCCGGCCGGGGCTCGGTGCCGTCGTACTCCTCGGTCGAGTCGGCCGTGCGCGCCCTGGCCAAGGTCGTGGAGTACGCCGTGTGGCTGCGCTCCGCCGACGGCGAGACGCCGTGGCTCAGCGCCGACGAGTGCGACCCGCGCACGGCGCGCAAGATCGTCACCGACGTGCTCGCCGCGCGCCCCTCGGGTGGCGACCTGAGCCGCGAGGACCTCACCATGGTGCTGGCCGCCTATGGGATCAAGCTGTGGAACACCCACAAGGTCACCACCCTCGACGAGGCGATCTCCGCCGCCGAGGACCTCGGCTGGGACGTCGTGCTCAAGGCAACCATCGAGAGCGTCCGTGAGCGGCCCGACCAGGCCCATGTCGTACGCAACATCGACGACGTCGACGAGATGACCGAGGCCTGGGAGCTGATCACCAGCCGGATCTCGCCCGAGACCGGCGGGCTGACGGTGCAGCGCACCGCGCCGCCGGGAGTCCCGGTCGCGATCCGGTCGATGGAGGACCCGCTGTTCGGGCCGGTGGTCTCCTTCGGCATCGCCGGACCGATCACCGAGCTGCTGGCCGACCGCGCCTACCGGATCCCGCCGCTGTCCAAGCGGGACGCGGCCTCGATGGTGCGCGAGATCAAGGCCGCGCCGATGCTCTTCGGCTACCGCGGCGGCGACATGGTCGACGTCGACGAGATCGAGCGCCTCGTCCTCAAGGTCGCCCAGCTGCAGAACGACCTGCCCCAGATCTCCTCGCTCGACCTGTCCCTGGTCCTGGTCGGCCTCGAATACTCAGCCGTTCTCACCGCCAACGCCAGGGTCGACCTGGTCGCCGATCCGCGCTCGGACTGGTTCGTACGCCGCCTCAACCCGGCGGTGGGGGACACCCTGCCCGGATGACCGGCTCCGGAGTGCTCCCGAGTCTCAGTCGTCCGAGAGGCCCAGCGGCGTTCCGGACGCCCACCACTCACCTCTGGCGTCGGTGAACAGGCCTGGCGGAGCCGGCTCGTGAGGCAGCGGAGGCGGGGTGACGCCGTGCACGCCGTTCGTGCATTGGGCGAACGGTCCGGCGACTGGATCCATCAGCACACCCATGTGCGGGTCGGCATGGTGCAGCAGCCAGTTCGAGATCCCGGTCGCGGGGTCATGCCGCAGGTGCTCCCACGCACGCCATATCGAGTCCAACCGCATGAGGGCCTCGGCATGCCGATACCACTCCGGACACCATACGAGCCCCGACTCCGGGGCCCGCGAGAACAGATGAACGAGCCTGTCGCTGACGAACTCCTCGACGTTTCCGTAGTAGAGGACCGGTGGTGTCGCCACCCGCAGCTCGTCCTCGACGAGCTCGTCGAGCAGCTCCTCCAGACGACTCTCGGATCGATCTTCGGGCATGTCATCAACTCCTCTGGGTGCTGCTCATGGTGGTCGGATCGTGTGCGCCGAACCGCGCCAGGACGTCTACGTGGGAACGTGCCGTGTATCTCGAGCCGTTGACATGGCGTTCCGGATCGTTCGCAGCAAGCCTTCGATGAATCTCGAGCGCCTTCTTCGAGTACGTCAGGGCCCGCTGGGGCGGCCGGCAGCTGTCACGCGTGCTCAAGATCAGCATCCGGGCCATCTTCCGCAGGATGACCACACAGCTGTACGAGGTCTGGGAGCGTCGGCCCAGCAACCGGAGACCCAGGAGTTCGGCCTGGAGCGCGGCACGACGTGCGGCAACGGGCCGCTTGGCCAGCGCGAGGGCCTCGGCAAGCCGCAGATGCGCACGGAACCACGACCACTGGTGGCCTTGATGGACGAGACCGCCGCGCACGTGGATCTCGTGGGCGGCGACCGCGACGGCGGCTTGAAATCGTCCCGTCGTCATCAGAGCTCTGCCGAGCGAGGCGTCCACGTCGGCGAGCTCGGCCTTCTGCCTGACGTCGATGAGGGCTTCCTGCCGGCGAATCAGACGTGCTTCCTGAAGGAGTGGAACGGCGAGCTCCGCGGTGGACAGGTAGTCGGTGTAGCTGCCCGCCAGCGCCTCGAGGCAACCCGCCAGCGGACTTCGCCAGTCGCTGTCCTGGTCAGCGGCCATCCGGTAGCTCAGGAGCGCTTGGCGTCGCATGATGCGGGCCGCGATCTCCCGGTCGAGGTCGACATAGGCGTACGCGGCGTCGTGAAGAGCAGCGGCGTAGTGACCGCGGAACGCCCGCGGGTTGCGGTCGGCGAGCAACTTGTACACATCGGCTGCCTCGGTGCCGGCAAGAAGAGACTCCCGGCCCTTCTTCACCATGCCGAGCCGAAAGCTGAGTGTGCGAAGTGCCTCGGCCAGCTCGGGCAGCATTCGTTCGGATCTGTGGACCAGGTCACGATAAAGCGCGACTTCCTGCTGCGTCACGATCAGCGCCGCGTCGTGCTGCCCGAGAGCAGCGTGCGCACCGCTGAGGTCTCGAAGGCTCTCCGCGAAGGAGTACGCGTACCTCTCGGGGTGACCGTCCCTGAGGGCCTGATAGGTGTCGACGGCACTCTGCGCGCTCGCGAGCGCCTTCTCACGCCATCCGAGCGCCGCTGTCGCGTCGCCGGCCTGTTCCTCGATGTCCCCGAGCCTGCTCAGCACCCACGAGAGAAGGGGATCAGCGGCATGGGCCTGCTGATACCAGTCGCGCTGCTCGGCCAACGATCCGCGACGTGCGGCGATGTCGCCCAGGTTGGTCATCGTCCGAGGGACCGTGGGATCGGCTTCGTATGCTCGCCGATGCCATTCGTCTGCCTCTTGCTGGTCACCGTGGATGCGGGCGCAGACCCCCAGGTTGTTCATCGGCCAGACAGCCGAACCATCGGCGAGATGAGCTCGCTCGTACCATTCACGTTCCTCCCCGACGCGACCGTCCTTGTGGGCGAGGAAACCCAGCGCGTTCATCGCAGGTGAGTACGTCTCGTCGAGGGCGTGCGCCTGGCGATAGAACTGCTCGGCGGCGTCGCGGTCGCCGTCGTCGAACTTGAGGTTGCCGAGCGTCAGAAGTGCCGCGGCGTCTCGGCCCTGTGCGCTCAGCGCGATGTGTTCGGCGTGGGGGAAGTCCTTCTTTCGGTACGCCGTGCGGGCGAGCTGACCCAGCATCGGGGGAGGAGTGTCGTCAGCGCGAGCGGCGAGCGCCCGCCAGGCGTCCGCGGAGAGCTCCGCCGGTGGATCGTCAGGTCCGTCTCGAAGCAGGAAGTGGGAGACGACATAGCCCTCGATCTGACCCTCGTCGGCGAACGGGTCTGCCGGCGCGAGCGCCTGCATCGGCGTACTGCCGCTGCCTCTCACAGGCGCGCACGCCCACGCGACCGCGTCGTCGAACCAACCGGGACGGGACGTGGCGGTGGCGCGCTCGGACCGTGACATGTAGGTGAGCGCGACGGCCCGCAGCACCGGGCCGGGAACGGGTAGCACCTCAGGGTGCAGGTAGCGCTGGATGTCGGCACAGGCACGCAGCACAGCCCGGCCCGGATGGGTGGTGGGCCGGTCTCGCCGCTCCCGGATCGCCGGAGCCGCGGCCAGGCTCTGCGCGAGCGAACGACCGTGTTCGGTGACCGCGGTCTCGAGCCGCGGGTCGCGAGCGGCCAGGGAGACGGCCCGCGCGTGCTCCTCCTCGGAGAACTCCGGGCTGATGTCGATCGGCTCGAGGGTCGGGCGGTCAGGAGGTGCCCACTTGAGCAGCAGGCGCGCGTCGCGGCTGCCGTAGTCCCGGCCGTCCGCGGAGGAGGACGCGGAGGTGAGGTCCGCGTAGGTGTTGGGCCAGATGGTTCCGAGGATGACCACCGGGTTCTCCCGATCGTCGAGCAGGTCCCGGAACACCTGGTACGGCACCTTGTCGGAGCCGAGGAACCCCGCGATCTCGTCCAGCCAGATCACCGTCCTCCCCAGGTCGGCCCCTAGGGCCCATTCCCGGAGCTCGGCCGATGGGTTGTCGCCGACGGGGGCGAACAGGCGCCATCTGGGGAGCACCTCGCGGACTGCCTCGTAGAGGCACCGGGACTTGCCCGACCCCGGCTCGCCACGGAGGAGCACGATGCCGCCTCCAGAGTCCGCGGCGTTCTGGATCGCCCGGCGGACCCGCTGGTCCTGGTCGCGCTCGACGTACAGCGGAAAGCTGGTCGAGAGATCCGGGTCAGCGGTGTCAGGCAGGTCGCCGGGGAGCCTGGTGGACTCCTTGATGCCGAGCTCCTCGCGGGGCAGCCCGTCCTCGACCCAGTGCAGAGATCTCGGTGGATGGAGGCCGGGCGGTTGGCCGCGGCTCGGCGTACGGGGCGGAGCCGACGGGCGGACGAGCTCGAGACTCTCCGCCGAGGAGATGCCTAGGCGTGTGGCGATCTCCTTCGCGTATCGTCCGTCCGCGCGGGCGAGCCTGGACGCGGGAACGACCTTGATCGGGTTGTTTCCCAGGTGAGGATGGTGCTCGACGACGTGTCCGAGCACGTATCCGTCGTAGAACACCAGCGCACCCGACAATCCGCCCCACTCCTGGACGGTCCCGATCTCGGTGTCACGCAGGATCAGGTGCTCGTACGCCTCGTTCGCGCGGTCCGCGACCCTGATAATGCCCGACAGGGAGGCGAGGGAGCGCTTCTGGTCCGGATCGGTCGGGTCGATCGCGTAGCTGGGGTAGCCGACCGCCTCACAGTCACGCAGCAAGCCTCCACCTCCTCGGTCGCACCGGGCGAAGATGGGTGGCTCCCAGTCGGCGTCGGACCAAGGTGGATCGGCGAGCGTGAGAAGCGCTACGTCCAGGCCCCAGCCTGCCCCGTCCCACCGTCTGCTGACGGTCATGCTCGTGACAGAGCTGTGTTCCCAGGCGCCGTCCGGGCCTCTTCGCTGGACCGTGACGGGACGTACGCGGGTCCCGTCGGCGGTCTTCGGGTCGGCGACCGTGCAGTGCCACGCCGTCAGGACCTCGTTCGGAGTGACGAGATAGCCGGTGCCCCACTTCTCGCGGGTCTCGGAGACGTGCACGACGACGGCAACGACTCGATCGTTCGCCGGACCGGGCGGCTGGGTCGTCATCTGACGACTATTCGTCTTCTTCGTCTGCGTTGACCGTGGGGATGATGCGCTCGGTCCCGAGTGGGCGTTCACCGTGGGACGGTGACGACTCGCCGGCGATCACGATCCCGCCCGCCGTCTCCTCCTTCGAGGCGGCGCCGCTCGAGAGCGGCTTCAACGACAGCCTGATCGTCTGCGTACGCTCCGTCCCCACCGATCCTCCAGCCTCGAGGATCTTCCAGCCGACCTTGCCGTTGGCATCCTTGGTGACCGCGACGCTGAGCTCGAGGTCGACCGTCTCCAGCGCGAACCGAACCTCGCCCTCGCGGCCACTTGCCTGGGCTTCGGAAAGCTCCAGCCTCAACGTCTCGATCGCCTGACTGAGCCCGATGCCGTCCATGGCTTCCCTTCGCCGCTGTGGGTGCGTTGCAAGGATTTATACCATCGAGAGGCGGAAGTCGGCGGGCAGTCGATCGACGCACCAGTAGCCCGTGCTACACGCGAGCGTGACAGACTGGCACCCATGAGCACCCGCACCGATGATCTCGACCGCGCCGACGACCTGCGCGACGAGATCGACCGCACCGGCTACTACCCCGAGGTGGTGGCCGACTGTGTCGCCTCCGCCGTGGCGGGGGAGAAGGTGTCCTCCTTCTTCCTGCACCACGAGCCGACCTTCGACCGCGACGAGGTGCGCCGCCACCTCTCCGTGCTGGTGCTGACCCCGACCCGGCTGATCCTGGCCCACACCGACGAGCACGCCGGCGACGACCTGCTGCCCGAGCACTACACCTCGACCTCGACCGAGGCCGTCCGCATCGACTCGGTCAACTCCGTCGTGGTGACCCGGATGATCACCAACCCGACGAAGGGTTCGAGCAAGCCGGCCGAGGTGGTCATGACCATCGGCTGGGGCGGCGTCAACCGCGTCGACCTGGAGCCCGCGGGCTGCTCCGACCCCAACTGCGACGCCGACCACGGCTACACCGGCGTACTCACCCCCGACGACTTCTCGCTGCGCGTATCGGCTGCCGCCGACGGTCACGACTCGGTCGACCGCCTGCTCTCCTTCGCGGAATCGCTCTCGGCTCGCACCCACAGCCGGTGAGGTGCGGGTGACGGGGTTTCTCGCTCCCGCTTACGGGGAGCGCTCGCTGGGTGATGTCCTGCCGGCGGTCGCGGCCGCCATGGACGTCCCGCTCGGCACCGCCGAAGCGCGACCCGGTCTCGAGCTGCCGTCGGCGGCTGCGTACGTGATCTTCCTGGTCGACGGGATGGGGACCAACCTGCTGCGGCGCTACGCGCACGCGGCGCCGTTCCTGGCGTCGCTGAGCGAGGACCAGCAGCCCGGCACGGCCGGGGTGCCGTCGACGACGGCGACCAGCCTCACCTCGTTCGGGACGGGGCTGACCCCCGGCGGTCACGGCCTGGTCGGCTACACCTCCCGGATCCCCGGCACCGACCACCTGCTCAACGCGCTGCAGTGGCGCAAGGACGTCGACCCGGTCGAGTGGCAGCCCAACCGGACCGTCTTCCAGCGGCTGGGCGAGGCCGGCGTCCCGGTCACGGTGATCAACAAGCGCGTCTTCGGCGGCTCTGGCCTGACCATCGCCGCCCATCGCGGTGCGGAGTTCGTCGGCGCCGACCGGGTCGGCGAGCGGCTCGCGTCCGCGGTCGCCCTCTCCCGGGTTCCGGGCTCGCTGACCTACCTCTACGACGGCGACCTGGACTGGACCGGCCACAAGTACGGTGTCGCCTCCTCGCCCTGGTTGCAGCAGCTCTCGATGATCGACGCCGAGGCCGAGCAGCTCCGAGACGCCCTGGACCCGTCCGTACGGCTGCTGGTGCTCGCCGACCACGGCATGGTCGACTCGCCCGCGTCGTCTCGCACCGACATCGACGACTTCCCCGAGCTCCGTGACGGGGTCGCCCTGGTCGGCGGCGAGGCTCGCTTCCGCCACCTCTACTGCTCGCGCGGCGCGGTCGACGACGTGGTCGCGACCTGGTCGGAGAAGCTGGGCGACAAGGCCGACGTGATGACCCGGGAGACCGCCATCCGGCGCGGCTGGTTCGGACCGGTCACGCCGGCGGTGCTGCCGCGGCTCGGCGACGTCATCGTCGCCTCGCACGGGGAGCACGCGGTGGTCTCGACGAGCCTGTTCCAGTACGAGACGACCCTGGTGGGGTTGCACGGGTCACTCACCCCGGACGAGATGCTGATCCCGCTGCTCGTCTCCTGAGCCACTAGTGTTCTCCGAGTGGCTGAGCTGACCTTCTGGACCGGGACGATGGATGCAGGGAAATCGACCCTCGCACTGCAGACCAACCACAACCACGCGGCACGCGGCAGGGTGGGGCTCATCTTCACCGTCCACGACCGCTCCGGGGGTGCGGTGGTCACCTCGCGGCTCGGTCTGACCCATGACGCGATCGAGGTCACCGACGACTTCGACTTCTGGCGCCACATCGTCGACGCGCTGACCCACGGCGGCCGGGTGGACTACCTCATCTGCGACGAGGCCCAGTTCTACACGCCCGAGCAGATCGAGGCACTGGCCAAGATCACCGACGAGCTGCAGATCGACGTGTTCTGCTTCGGGATCCTCACCGACTTCCGCACCCGGCTCTTCCCGGGTGCCGCTCGACTGGTGGAGCTCGCCGACCGTACGGAGGTGCTGCAGGTCGAGGCGCTGTGCTGGTGCGGCAAGCGGGCCACCCACAATGCCCGGGTCGAGGACGGCGTGATGGTCACCGAGGGCGACCAGGTCGTCGTCGGTGACACCGACCAGGCACCCAGCGCCGTCTCCTACGAGGTCCTCTGCCGCCAGCACCACCGCCGCCGCCTGACCGCGGCCCGGGCCAAGTCCGTCTCCCTGGTGCCCGAGCCGCTGCCCTTCGGCTAGCGATTGAGCGTCGGCATGGGCACGTCGGCGTACCTCGTCCCGACCGGGGCGCTCTTGGTGTCGAGCTGGACGCCGGGGCGGCCGTTCTCCACGACGTACGTCGCGCGGGTGGAGACCGGGGCACCACGGCGCTCGACGTACGGCACCACCCGGAAGTCGCTGGAGAGCTCGTCGGGTGTGACCTGGACGCGTACGTAGCCTCGCTGGCTGTTGAAGAACTTCAGGTGGTCGTTGGCCCGCAGCAGGGTCTCGCCGCCGGTGGTCATGTCGGCGCCGTCGCCGCCGCTGGTGATGGAGGTGCCGACGAACTCGCTGCCGACGACGGCCGACTCCGGGTCGTCGTAGTCGGCCAGCAGGTTGCTGGCGTAGTTGTGGTGGCGGTCTCCGGTGATGACGACCAGGTTCTCGACGCCGCTGGTGCGGGCGCCGGCGAGGAGGCGGTTGCGGTTGGCGACGTAGCCGTCCCAAGGGTCCATGTAGAGGGTCTTGGCCTCGGACTCGTCGAGGTCCGTCTCGGCCATCGGCGCCTGGTTGGAGAGCACCTGCCAACGGGCTCTGGACTGCCGCCAGCTGCGCTGGAGCCACGCCTCCTGCTCGAGGCCCATCATCGAGCGCGACGGGTCGTAGATGTCCGGCGTCAGCTGCGGGCTCGCGGGGTCGCTGCCGTCGGCGTACGCCTGGTCGTCGCGGTACTGCCGGGTGTCGAGCACGTTGAAGTCGACCAGGTCGCCGTAGCGCAGGTTGCGGTAGATCTGCATGTCCGGCCCGTCCGGCAGCGCGCTGGCCCGGAACGGCAGGTGCTCGTAGTAGGCCTGGAAGGCAGCCGTACGCCGTGGCATCCACAGCTCGCCCTTGGACTGGCTGCGCTCCTCCGGGGTCTCGTCGGCCCAGTTGTTCTCGACCTCGTGGTCGTCGGGTGCGACCACGAAGGCATGGGCCTGGTGGGCGGCCATCAGGTCCGGGTCGGACTTGTAGAGGCCGTACTGCAGGCGGTAGCGCGCCAGGTCGAGCGTCTCCCCGGCCAAGGACGGTGTGACCGGGGTCTTGCGCCAGTTGTTCTCGGCAGTGACGCCGGACTCGTACAGGTAGTCGCCCAGATGGAAGATGACGTCGAGGTCCTCGTCCGCCAGGTGCCGATAGGCGGTGTAGAAGCCGTGGCTGTACAGCGCGCAGGAGGCGAAGGCGAAGCTCACCTGGGACGGCGAGGAGCCGTACGACGGGGCGGTCCGGGTGTGGCCGGTCTGGCTGACCTCGCCGGCGGCCAGGAAGCGGTACCAGTAGTCGCGACCGGGACGCAGGCCCCAGACCTCGGGGTGGACCGAGTGCCCGAGGTTCGGGGTGGCGGTGACAGTGCCGGACTTCACGACCTTGCGGAAGGCGGGGTCCTCGGCGACCTGCCAGCGGACCTTGACCGGCTTCTGCGGCATGCCGCCCAGACCGTCGGGGGCGAGCGGTTCGGGGGCGAGACGGGTCCAGAGGACGACGGAGTTGGGGAGCGGGTCGCCGGAGGCGACGCCCATGGTGAACGGGTAGCCGGAGAGCGAGGTGGCGCTCTTGACCGATACCGCGTCGGCGGGGATCGAGCCGGTGCCGAGCAGCATGGCTGCTGATGCGGCGAACCCGGTCGAGGCTGTGCGAGAGATGAGGGAGCGTCGGCTCAGCGAATGGGGCAGAAGCATCGGGGCCTCCGAGAAAGGTGGAAGTGCTTGCCTCCACCCACCTCATCGGGGGCGCATGAACTGCACCCGACCCGCTGCCGACTCTGGCCGGTCGGGTCGCCGACGTAACACGGACCGGCCGGTGGCCGGTCCGTGAACGGGGTCACACGAGCCGGTTCACTCCGGCTTGCCGCCGCCGAACATGATCTCGTCCCAGCTGGGCACCGAGGCGCGCTTACGCCGCGAGGCCGACTTCTTGGCGGGCTTCTGGGTCGCGTCCTCGGCCGGCTCGTCCTCGGCCGGGGTCTCGGCAGCAGCGGTGGGCTCGACGGGAGCCGGCTCCGCGACAGGCTCGGCGGACGGCTCGGGCTCGGCCGGGACCGGGGCCTGCTTCTCGGTCGGTGTCTCGTCGCCGAGGAAGGCCTCGAGCGGAGTGTCGACATCGACCGGAGCCGGCTTGGCCGCCGCAGCGGGCGGAGACGCCGGGGGAGGGGTGGCCGGTGCGGCCGGTGCAGCCGGGGCCGAAGCGGTCGAGCTCTGTGCGCGGCGCCGGCGGGCGGCGAGCATGTCGTCGGTGACCGGCTCCGGCTCGGGAACCGGGGCCTCGAGCTTCTCGCCGGTCAGCCAGCGGGCGTCGTCGTTCTCGAGCTCGACGAAGTTTCCGGGGATGTCGTAGATCAGCTCGGCGATCCCGGAGCGTTCGGGGGTCTCGTACTCACCGGTGAGCTTCCAGCGCCCGTCGGGACGCCGGTAGGAGTCCCAGTTGACCGACCCGGGGTCGGCGTACATCGTCTGGAAGTGAGCTCCGACCGCCTCACCCAAGGTGCGGGCGGTGCTGGAGGCCTCACCGGGCCGCCGGCGTACGGAAGCCTGCTGGGCACGCTGCGCCATGTGCTCGCGCTCGGCGAGGACGGGACCGGCGAAGGCCAAGATCTTCTCGACCGTGGTGCCGGCGACAGCGGCGACCTCCTCGGCACTCTCGCCCGCACGGATGCGGGTCTGGATGTCACGGGGCCGCAGGCTGCTGCTCGGGGTCTTGTTCACGGTTTGCTCCGATCGGCGGGTCGACACAGCCTCGAGTGCTGCACGGAGACGGTCGTCGATGTCGGCGGTGTACTCACGGTCCTCGTCATCGACGAGAAGCATGCGTAGACCATCGTCACTGACCGAGATGAGCCGCAGAAGGATGGGTCCAGCCTCATCCGGAGCCTGCTCTTCGAGCTGGCCCGGAGTCAGGGGCAATCCTTCGGCTGACATCCTCTTCTCAATTCTAGATACGGTTGTGACGACCCTACGCCACTGACCTGCATCGTATGGGGTGCCCATGCGGCGTGGTCGTGGCATTTGGGGTTTTTGGGACCTGCGAGGCGACCATTTGGCAGTGGAACAGACGCTGACGCTTCTCGTGCTCGACCTGGTCGGGTGCTTCGTCTTCGCGCTCTCGGGCGGCCTGATGGCGGTCCGCAAGGAGCTCGACATCTTCGGGGTGATCGTCCTCGCCTGCGTCACCGGCCTCGGCGGCGGCTTCCTGCGCGACATGGCCATCGGGGCGACACCGGTCGCCGCGCTCTCCGACTGGCGCTACCTCGTGGTGCCGATGACGGCCGGTCTGCTGACCTTCTACTTCCACCCGGCGCTGGGCCGGCTCGGGCCGATGATCAACGTCTTCGACGCCCTGGGGCTGGGACTCTTCGTCATCGCCGGGGCGGTCAAGGCGCTCGACTTCGGTCTCTCCCCGCTCGCCGCCGCGGTCATGGGCCTGGCCACCGGCGTCGGCGGCGGCGCGATCCGCGACGTGCTCGCAGGTCAGGTGCCGGTCATCCTGCGCCGCAGCGTCTTCTACGCCATCCCGGCCTTCGCCGGCGCCGCGATCGTGGCGTTCGGCCTGTTCCTCGCCCTGCCCCAGTCGCTGGTGATGGCGGTCGCCTTCGTCGTCTGCGTCGGCTGGCGGCTGCTGGCGATGTGGCGCCACTGGGAGGCGCCGCTGCCGCGGGGGTCCGCGTCGGTCTGAGGCCGGCTCGCCGGGCTCAGTGGTCGGAGCAGCAGGGGATCTGGTGGCGCACCTCGAACGGCACCAGCCCTGCGACCGAGCGCTGGACCAGCAGTACGCAGCGCCCCTCACGCCACACCGGCCGCGCGAACCCGGTGAGATCGAGGGTGTCGCCCGGGTCCAGGGCGATCCCGGCCAGTCCCTCGACGGTGTCGACGGCGCTGTCCGCCTCCACCGCCGCCACCGTGGTCACGGTCTCGATCCGGGTGCGTCCGGGATAGCGGGCCAGGCGCCCGGCGCTGCGCGCGGCGGCCTCGTCGATCGCGGGGGAGTCGGGAGTGACGTACGCCTGGGGGAGCTGCTCGGCGAGGAGCGCGGTCAGCTCCTCGACCGCCGGCCCGCCGGGCCAGTCCAGGACGGCGACGAAGCGGCCGGTCGGTTCGCGCACGACATGGGTGCTGATGACGTACGCCTCCTCGGCCTGCCCCGCGCCGAGCACCTCGTCCATGCGGTGGACGAGGTGCTCGGCGGCGGCGAGGTCCCGGGCGTCGGCGTCGACGGCCAGGGGTCGGGTGGTCATCGAGTCGGGACGACCCAGACCGGGTTGGTGTAGAACCACAGGTCGACCCACGGGTCGGCGTCGCCGACCACGTCGATGGCCGGACCGGCCGGGTCGACGCTCGCACCGAGGTAGCCGGGCTGGGACCGGTTGGCGTCGGTGCCGCGGACGCGCACGTAGAACGCCTCCTCGACCCGGCCGAGGTCGTAGCGCAGCTGGAAGGTGCCGGAGCGGCCCGAGGTGTCGGTCTGCTCGACGACCTTGGTGTCGGGCGCCTTCCAGGTGTCGCGGTCGGAGACGTAGGTCGGGTCGACCGCGCCCCGGATCACGTCGACCCGGTTGAGGCTCGGCATGAACTGCGACCAGTTCGGGACGTCTTGGGCGGCGATGGTGACGACCAGCGAGATCCGGCTTCCCCTCTTGGCCTTCAAGGTGCCGCCGAGGCTCTCGGAGCCGCCGTCGGAGGAGACGACGCGGACGTCGACCGACTTCACCAGCGCACCGTGGTCGACCCAGACGCGGCCGTCGCGCAGGCCCTTCATGACCGCGCCGTAGCTGCGCTCGGAGGTGCCGACGTGGGTGCGGCTGTAGTAGCCCGGCCAGAAGTCGCCGGCGGTGGTGTTGAGCGAGCCGGCGTAGACCGGGTCGCCGTAGCGGCCGTTGGCGTTGAAGGAGGCCGAGTCCGACCCGTCCGGGCGGCGCGAGGTGGTGCCCCAGTTGACGTGGGAGTCGGAGTTGGCGCTGATCGACCACGGCTTGCCCTCGGCGAGCAGCGAGTCCCACAGGCCGCCGACGGTCGAGGTGAACCAGTCGAAGCCGCCCCAGGAGCGGTAGGACTCGGCGGGGTAGCCGGGGAAGGAGTTCGGACCCGGGCTGTTGCCGTAGTAGCCGCGGGCACTGCCGGGACCGTAGCCGGCGGGCAGCCCCGCCGCCTGGTGACCGGGCGCACCCTCCCAGCCGATCGCGATCCGCGGGTCGGCGTCACGCCAGGCACGCACCTCGTGCGGGCTGTCGATGCCGTTGCGGGCGGGGTGGTTGGCGAGGAAGAGGGCGTCTGCGACACGGCGCTTGTCGACCTGCTTGCCGAGCCACTGGATGCCGGCGACGGCGAGCGCCTCGTTCTGCGGGGTGTTGCCGCTGGCGCCCCGGACCGAGCCGTCGTAGTCGTTCTCGAACTGCTTGAGCACCGCGACCTCGTTGGCGCCGGGGGCGACGAAGACGGTGCCGTGCTCGGCGGCCGGGATGTTCCACTCCATGCCCTGGAAGATCAGGGTGTCCTTGAGCACCTTGCGTGCGGCCACGATGTCGGGGTTGACCAGGTCGACGCCGAGCTTCGCGTGGGTCGCGCCGCCGTGGTCGGTGATGACCAGCCAGTCCAGGCCGTACGCCGCGCCGTGCTGGGCCTGGTCGACGACCCGGTACATCGCGTCCGAGCTGTACTGGGTGTGGATGTGGTGGTCGCCGGCGAGCCAGTGCCGGATCTTGGCCCGGTTGCCGCCCTTCGCGGTGGCGACCGTGGCGGCCTCGGCCATCGCCGGGGTCACGCCGGTCATCCCGGCCATCCCCGCGGTCACGGCACCGGCGATGCCGGCGGCGCGGAGCAGGTTGCGTCGGGTGACCTCGGCGGGCCGCAGGTCGCCGTCGGACGCGTCCGAGGAGGCGGCGAGGGTGATCTCGTCGACCTCGTGGGAGTGCGTGTGGCCGTCGTGTGAGTGGCCGTCGTGAGAGTGGCCGTAGTGAGAGTGGCCGTGGTCGTGAGAGTGGCTGTGGGAGTGGTGGTGCTCGTTCGACACGTTGGATCCTCTGCGTGAGATAAAGGCGTCTCCGCGTGCCCGAGCAGCGGCGCGGGTCGAGCCAAGCGGCACCGGATGGCCGGCGTACGTCCGCGGGTTGCCCTCGCGGTGAACTTGCCGAGGCGTCACTCCCGTCGCCCGAGGCGTCGCTCCCGTCGCCCGAGAGGTCACGTACGCGGCCCGAGACGACGCCACTCTTGCTAGTAAGGCTACCCTTACTCGCGTGATGTCCACTGGCCGCCGCGACGATGACGCCGAGACCCTCGCGGACCTCCTGGGAGGCGCGCGTGGCGCGATCGACGCCACCATCCCGCCGGTCGCGTTCGCGGTCGGCTGGATGGTCAGCCGGGAGCTGTGGGTCGCGACCGTGGTCGCCCTCGTGGTCGCCGCGATCGTCGCGGTCTGGCAGTGGCGCAAGGGCCGCAAGCCGCGCGCCGTGCTGCTGGGCGTGGCCGGGGTCGCGGTCGCGGCGATGATCGCGCTGCGTACGGGGCGGGCGGAGGACTTCTTCGTGGTCCAGCTCGCCGCCAACGCGGCCAGCGCCCTGGTGTGGGTGGTCAGCATCGCGTTCCGCTGGCCGTTGCTGGGTGTGGTCGTCGGTCTGGTGCTGCGCCAGCGCGGAGCCTGGCGCCGCGACCCGGCGCTGCTGCGTGGCTACTCGCGGGCGAGCTGGGTCTGGGTCGGCCAGTACGTCGTCCGGGTCTCGGTCTTCGCGCCGCTGTGGTGGACAGGTGACGTGTTCGCCCTCGCCGTCGCCCGGGTCGCGCTCAGCTGGCCACTGGTGGCGCTGTGCCTGCTGGTGAGCTGGTTCGTCCTGCAGCGGTCGCTCCCGGCCGAGCATCCGGGGCTGCGCCACCCTCGGGTGGCCTCCGACGTCCTCAGCTGAGGGCTCTGCGGAGCAGGTCGTAGAGGCGTCGGGTGGCGCGCTGACGGTCGCCGTCCCGGACGACCAGCGCGAGTTCGGCCCGCACCTCGGCGTCGACGATCGTGGTCGCGACCAGCTCGGTGCCTCGTGCCATGGACCCGGCCAGCACGCAGATGCCCAGGCCGCGCGCGGTGAGCCCGAGCAGGGTCTCCGGGTTGGACCCGGAGAGGTCGACCTCGGGCTCCACGCCGGCCCGCGCGCAGGACTGCTCGAAAGCCGTACGTATCCCGGTGCCCGGAGGGATGCAGAGCACCGTCTCCTCGCGGAGGTCGCTGAGCCGCGGCTCGGCGCCGGCCAGACGATGGCCGGGCAGCGTGATCACGGCGAGCCGTTCGTTGCTGACGGAGTCCGTGCCCAGGCCCTCGATGACCGGACCCGCGTGGGAGATCAGGCTCAGATCGAGCTCGCCGGCCAGCGTACGTTGCTGGAGCCGGTCGGAGGTGTCCTCGACGAGCTCGACGCTGACGCCGGGATGCGCGCGGTGGAAGGTCGCGACGGCGTCGAGGAAGCCGGGGATCGTGCAGCCGGCGATCATCCCGAGACGTACGTGGCCGTGGATCAGGTCGCTCAGCTCGTCGGCGCTCTGCCGCACCCCCTCGATCGCCCGGAGCGCCTCGCGGGCGCGGGCGAGGAGCGTCTCGCCGGCATGGGTGAGCCGTACGTTGCGTGGACCCCGCACGAGCAGGTCATGGCCGAGCTCGCGCTCGAGCTTGGCCAGCTGGGCGCTGATGCCCGACTGGCTGACATGGAGCCGCTGCGCCGCAGCCGTGAACGAGCCATGGTCGACCACGGCGACGAAGTAACGGAGCTGTCCGATTTCCATCACTGATGATGCTAGCAATCAGCAGAACCATCTGTTTGAGTGTTCGCTGTCTCCGCGTCAGGCTGGGTGGTGAAGCCGAACCCGACCTGAGGAGATCCCGATGACCGCATCCGCTGCCGAGCTCGCCGAGGCGTACTTCACCGCCTGGCAGGAGCGCGACTTCACCCGCCTGCGCGCCCTGCTGGCCGACGACGTGAGCTTCGCCGGCCCGCTCGCCACGATCGAGGGAGCCGACGAGTGCGTCGCCGGTCTGGAGGGCATGGCCAAGGTGCTCGACAAGATCGAGGTGAAGGAGCGGCTCGCCGACGGGCCGAGCGTGATCACCTGGTTCGACCTGCACACCACCGTTGACGAACCTGCGCCCACCGCCAACTGGATGCGCGCCGAGGACGGGCTGATCACCGAGATCCGGGTCGCCTTCGACCCGCGCGGGATCCTCGCGGCCCGGGGCTAGGTCAGTCTCGAGAGGGACCTGCGGGCGGACGGCGCCGCCAGCACGACCGCGACGAACGCCGTGAGCAGCACGCCCGCGACGACGAGCAGCGACTCCACCGCGTAGGTGTCCGCGAGCGGGCCGAACACGACCATGCTCAGCGGCATCGACACCGACATGACGATGCCGACGAAGCCGAAGACCCGGCCCTGCATCTCAGGCTCCACGGTCTCCTGCAGGATCGACATCGCGGAGGTCGACATGAGGGTGAACGTCGTCCCCACACCCAGGCCGAGCACGAAGAACACCCAGAGACTCGTGGACAGTCCCAGCCCGGTGGTCAGCACTCCGGCGGCGAGCATCGCGCCGACGACGAGGGCGATCCGATTGCGGATCCGCGGGCCGATGACGGCCATGAGCAGGCCGCCGGCGAGCATGCCCGACGCCCAGAAGAGCTCGTTGGCGGTGAGCTTCCAGACCTCCTCGCCGAAGGTGCGCGTCACCATCAGGGGGGTGAGGTACGACGGCGCGCCGATGAGCAGCATCGTCACCGCGAACATGGTCATCAGCCACCGCACGGCGGAGTGGGACCGGATGTAGCGCACCCCGGCCGCGAGGTCGCCGAAGTAGCTCGGCGGGGCGCCGGCGTCGGAGCGCACGAGCCTCGGGACCCGGACGAGCAGGAGCAGGCCCACCCCGACGAGCGCCGTCGCGACGTCGACGAAGAACACCGCGACGATGTCGAAGTTCGCGTAGATGGCGGCTGCCAGTGCGGGCGCGAGGAGCATCATGCCGGACTGGATCGACTGGTTGATGCCGTTGATGCGGATGAGCTGGGTGGCGGGCACGATCTGCGGGACCATCGCGCTCACCGCGGGCGTCTGGATGCCCGCGAACGTGGATCGGACCGCGAGCGCCGCGTAGATGACCCACAGATCGTCGACGCCCGAGAGCATCAGCAGCGCGAGCGCGAGCGTGGCGACCGCGATGGTGGTGTCGGCGCCGATGATGAGCAGCCGACGGTCGTGCCGGTCCGCCCATACGCCACCGAAGATCGACACGAACGCCTGCGGCAGCATGCCGAACACGATGCTCAGCATGAGCACGGAGCCGGACTGGGTGAGGATCGTCAGGTGCCACATGACGGTGAACTGGACGAGCATCGAGCCGAGCAGGGAGACGGTCTGGCCGGTGAGGAAGACCGCGACGTTCCGCTTCCAGCGCGGGTCGTCCTCGGCGACGCCGGCGGCGGCTGGTGCGGGTGCAGGGGTGGACCCGGGGCTGAGAACGTCCTCATCGGTGTGCATGAGAACCATGCTGAGACCTCAACCTCAATTGAGGTCAAGCCCCTAGGCGACCTGCTGGTCGCTCGGCTGTGTGCGCGCCGTCTCGCGGATGACCTCGGCCACCAGGTCGGGGTCGTCGTTCATCGGGACGTGGCCGCAGCCCGCCAGCCACCGGTGGGTCGCATGCGGGAGGCGCCGCTGGGCGATCTTCGCCTGGTAGGGGAGAAGCGTGAGGTCGCGGGTCGCCCAGGCGACGGTGGTCGGCACGTCGGTCTGCACCGTCCCGGGATAGCGGTAGGCGCTGCTGAAGAACGTCTTGATCCCGTCGCGCGAGGCGACCATGTTGGCCGTGTCGGCCGCCGCCACTGCTGGGTCGATCCGGTCCGGGTGGGCGAAGAAGCAGCCCATCGTGGCCGTACGCACCACGCGTGACTGCAGCACCGTCCCCGCCACCGGCGCCAGCGGCCGAGCGACCGCCTGGATGCCGGCGAAGAGACCTCTGACGTAGAGATAGTCGACGCCGTTCGCCCAGAACCCGGCGGGGGAGAGCGCGGTCACCGACCGGGCGTGCCCGGAATCGGCCATCTCCAGCGCGAGCAGCCCGCCGAGGCTGTTGCCGGCGACGTGCGGCCGCTCGATCCCGAGCGCGACCCGGAGCGCGTTGAGCTCGTCGGTCACCGCCGCCCGCACCGTACGTCCCGCCAGGTCGAACGCCGGCGACTCACCGTGCCCCGGCAGATCGACCGTGATCACGTCGAACTCCCCGGCCAGCCGCTCCACCACTCCCGCCCACGCCTGCCTGCGGTGCGCGATCCCGTGGATCAGGAGGAGCGGTTCCCCGCTGCCGGTCCGTTCGTACGCGAGCATCCTCGCTCCTTCGGTTGCCTCTGGATGTCATGCCGATGGCCGGGAGCCTACGTCTCGGCGGGGCCGAATGTGGGTCAGGCGGACGGATGCGCTAATGTTTCACCCGCAACGCGTGATTGGCGCAGTGGTAGCGCACCTCGTTCACACCGAGGGGGTCACTGGTTCGAACCCAGTATCACGCACCAGTGGGAAAAGGCCGTCTGAACTGCTATTGAGCAGATCAGACGGCCTTTTAGATTTCGCGTATGCATCGGATCGGACATCCGACCGATCGTTCAAGGACGGTTGCGACACGGCCGTAGCAGAGCCAGCGCGGCCGTGCGCTGGGGATGCGCCGGCAGTCGACCTCGAGTCAACCTGGGACCGGCGGCCGCGATGGGTCGTCCCTCTGGCCGTGCCGTTCATGGGGGTTACGGACCGGCAGGCGACGAACACCGCCAACATTGCAGCAGCTCTGGGCCGACTGAAGGCCCGTTGCGAGGCCTGAGGAACACCTGTTTACGTGCGCGAACGGCCCCAGTTGCCCGGGAGCATCCCGCGTGAAGGGTCGTCGTTGATTGAGCCCGATGGCAGTCGGCAGTTGAACTGGAAACGATCAATCGGCCGGGCCTGCTTCTCTAAGGGCGACGGGAGGACACGGCGGGGGATGGGCGCCCGAGGTCCAGATGCCACAGCCCCTGTCAGCAGATGGCCTCTGCGTCCGACAGATCGTAGGCGCTGAGGATTCGGCTGGTGACTTTATCGACATCGCCGAGGCCGTCGACCTCGACGATGAGTCCTTGCTTGCTGTAGGCGTCGATGAGCGGCGCGGTCTGCTCGAGGTAGATCTCTTGACGACGGCGGATGATGTCCTCGGTGTCATCGGCGCGGCCCTCGATCCGGGCACGCTTCAGCAGTCGCTCGACCACCTCGTCCTCGTCGACGACGAGGCTGATGACGGCGTCGATCACGTGGCCAGCGGGTTCGATCATCCCGTCGAGTTCCTCGACCTGTGCGAGCGTGCGCGGATAGCCGTCGAGAAGGAAGCCGGTGGCCGCGTCGGGCTCGCCGATCCGGTCGCGGACCATGTCGTTGGTGATCTCGTCCGGCACGTACTCGCCGGCGTCGAGGTAGCGCTTGGCGTCCAGGCCGAGGGGAGTGGCCAGCGATACGTTGGTGCGGAAGATGTCGCCGGTGGAGATGGCTGGGATGCCGAAGTGCTGGGCGAGGTGCTTGGCCTGGGTGCCCTTACCGGCTCCGGGTGGGCCCATGATGATGATCCGCATCAGACGTCTCCCATGGTCCTGTGATCGCTCGCGGCACGTTTGGCGCAGGCCCTGCACGCCTCGGGAGACGTCATGTCGACGGGGAGATCCCAGAAGGTGTACCAGAGCGCTGTGGGTTCTCCGCAGGCCGTTCGCTGGGAGCCGTTCCTTCGGATGTGTGTGGTCCCCCAGGGCAGTCGGCGGCGCGAGTGGCGCGGTTGTGTCTGAGGCGCCGTGGCGAGCCACTGCATGCTCGCGTTGCCGCGTGGCTGAGGCCCGGAAAGAGTTGCAGGCGCAGGTGTCATCACAGATCCCTTCGGCTATTTGATCTCGGCGATGACTGCGCCGTTGGCGACGGTCTCGCCCACGGTGGCGGTCAGGCCGGTGATGGTGCCGGCTTTGTGGGCTTTGAGGGGTTGTTCCATCTTCATGGCCTCGATGACCACGACGACGTCACCCTCGGCGACCTCCTGGCCTTCTTCGACGGCGATCTTGACGATGGTGCCTTGCATCGGGGAGGCGACGGAGTCGCCGGAGGCGGCAGCGCCGGTCTTCTTCGCAGCGCGCTTGGGCTTCTTCGCGGCACCGGCGCCACCGCCGGCCGCGAGCCCGCCGAGTCCGGCGGGCAGGGAGACCGAGAGGCGTTTGCCGCCGACTTCGACCACGACGGTCTGCCGCTGCCCGGCGGTGCCGTCTTCGTCGTGCTCACCGGCGGTGCCGGTGTAGGGGGTGATCTGGTTGTCGAAGTCGGTCTCGATCCAGGTGGTGTAGACCTCGAAGGAGCCGTTGGCGGCGGTGTAGGCGGGGTCGTTGACGACGGCCTGGTGGAACGCGATGGCGGTGGGCATGCCGTCGACCTTGAACTCCTCCAGCGCGCGGCGTGAGCGTTCGAGTGCTTGGGTGCGGTCGCGGCCGGTGATGATCAGCTTGGCGATGAGCGAGTCGAACGCGCCCGGGATGGTCTCGCCCTTCTCATAACCGCCGTCCAGGCGTACGCCGGGGCCGGCCGGAGGCGCCCACTCGGTCAGGGTGCCCGGGGCGGGCATGAAGTTGTTGCCGCCGTCCTCGGCGTTGATGCGGTATTCGATGGAGTGGCCGCGGATCTCGGGGTCGTCGTAGCCCAGCTCCTCACCGGCGGCGATGCGGAACATCTCGCGGACCAGGTCGATGCCGGTGACCTCCTCGGAGACGCAGTGCTCGACCTGGAGGCGGGTGTTGACCTCGAGGAAGGAGATGGTGCCGTCGGCGGCGACGAGGAACTCACACGTGCCGGCGCCGACGTAGCCGGCCTCGCGCAGGATCGCCTTGGAGGACTCATAGAGGCGCTTGTTCTGCTCCTCGGTCAGGAACGGCGCGGGGGCCTCCTCGACCAGCTTTTGGTGGCGGCGCTGCAGCGAGCAGTCGCGGGTGGAGATGACGACCACGTTGCCGTGGGTGTCGGCCAGGCACTGGGTCTCGACGTGGCGTGGTTTGTCGAGGAACTTCTCGACCAGGCACTCGCCACGCCCGAAGGCGCTGATCGCTTCGCGGACCGCGGACTCGTAGAGCTCGGGGATCTCCTCGAGGGTGCGGGCGACCTTCAGGCCGCGACCGCCACCACCGAAGACGGCCTTGATGGCGACCGGAAGGCCGTGCTCGGTGGCGAAGGAGACGATCTCGGAGGCGTCCTTGACCGGGTCCTTGAGGCCCGGGGCCAGCGGCGCACCGGCCTTGAGCGCGATCTGCTTGGCCTTGGCCTTGTCACCGAGCGCGTCGATGGCCTCGGGGGAGGGGCCGATCCAGGTCAGACCGGCCTCGATCACGGCCGTGGCGAAGTCGGCGTTCTCGGCCAGGAAGCCGTAGCCGGGGTGGACCGAGTCCGCGCCGGACTGGCGGGCGACATCGAGGATCTTCTCGATGGAGAGGTAGGACTCCGCAGGCGTCGCGCCGCCGAGCGAGTAGGACTCATCGGCCAGACGCACGAAGAGCGCGTCACGGTCGGGGTCCGCGTAGATCGCTACAGAGCCGATCCCGGCGTCCTTGCACGCGCGGATCACTCGAACGGCGATCTCACCGCGGTTGGCGATCAGGACCTTTGTCAGTGGCTTGTTCAACGTGGTCACGGTCTGTGCTCTCTCATGGATGACTCGTCTGGGGGCGTCAGTGGGGGAGTGCGCTGGAGCGCCAGGCGTCTGGGCCGGGTCGAAGTGGCCCGCGAAGCTGCGGTCTCGACCATGCGGGTCTGGGCTTGGGTCGCGCTGGTGCAGCTGTGTGGAGTGCTGAGAGGACAGCGACGAGTGCGGCGATCTCATCGGCGCTGACATGTGCTGCGTCTGGGCTGGATACCCGCAGCGCCGGGCATGGGGGCGCCGACGCTGCGGGAAACTTGGGAGCGCCTACGGGAGTGCCGGTGGATGGCTCGGTCACAGCGGGATGTTTCCGTGCTTCTTGGCGGGGAGGGTCTCGCGTTTGGTGCGCAGGAGTCGGAGTGCGCGGGTGACTTCGGCGCGGGTCTCGTGGGGTGGGATGACGGCGTCGATGTAGCCGCGTTCGGCGGCGATGTAGGGGTTGGCCAGGGTGGTCTCGTACTCGTCGATGAGCTCGGCGCGTTTGGCTTCGACCTGGTCGGTGCTGATGCCGGAGGCTTCCATCTCGGCCAGGGTGCGGCGGTGGATGATGTTGGCTGCGCCTTGGGCGCCCATGACCGCGATCTGGGCGGTGGGCCAGGCGAGGTTGATGTCGGCGCCGAGGTGCTTGGAGCCCATCACGTCGTAGGCGCCGCCGTAGGCTTTGCGGGTGATGATGGTGACCAGCGGGACGGTCGCCTCGGCGTAGGCGTAGATCAGCTTGGCGCCGCGGCGGATGATGCCGTTGTGTTCTTGGTCGGTGCCGGGCAGGAAGCCGGGTACGTCGACGAAGGTGATGACGGGGACGTTGAAGGCGTCGCAGGTGCGGACGAAGCGGGCGGCCTTCTCGGAGGCGTCGATGTCGAGGCAGCCGGCGAACTGCATCGGCTGGTTGGCCACGATGCCGACCGGGCGGCCCTCGATGCGGGCGTAGCCGATGATGATGTTGGGCGCCCACAGCGCCTGGACCTCGAGGAACTCCTCGTCGTCGACGATGTGGGAGATGACCTCGTGCATGTCGTAGGGCTGGTTGCCGCCGTCGGGGATGAAGGTGTCCAGCTCGCGGTCGAGGTCGGAGATCTCCAGGTCCGCGGTCTCCTCAAACGCCGGGGGCTCTTCCATGTTGTTGGAGGGCAGGTGGGAGAGCAGCGCCTTGACGTAGTCGATCGCGTCGGACTCATCGGTGCCCATGTAGTGGGCCACACCGGACTTGGAGTTGTGGGCCAGCGCGCCGCCGAGCTCTTCCATGGTGATGTCCTCGCCGGTGACGGTCTTGATGACGTCGGGGCCGGTGATGAACATGCCGGAGGTCTTGTCGACCATGATCGTGAAGTCGGTGACGGCCGGGGAGTAGACGTGGCCGCCGGCGCAGTTGCCCATGATCAGGCTGATCTGCGGGATCACGCCGGAGGCGTGGACGTTGCGTTTGAAGATCTCCCCGTAGAGCCCCAGGGACACGACGCCCTCCTGGATGCGGGCGCCGGCGCCTTCGTTGATCCCGATCAGTGGGGAGCCGGTCTTGATGGCGAGGTCCATGATCTTGGTGATCTTCTCGCCGTAGACCTCACCCAGCGACCCGCCGAAGACGGTGAAGTCCTGGGAGAAGACGCAGACCTGACGGCCCTCGATGGTGCCGTAGCCGGTGACCACGCCGTCGCCGAAGGGACGGTTCTTCTCCAGCCCGAACGCCGTGGAACGGTGACGGGCCAGCTCGTCGACCTCTTGGAAGGAGCCCTCGTCGAGCAGCATCTCGATCCGCTCGCGGGCGGTCTGGCGTCCCTTGGCGTGCTGCTTCTCCACAGCCTTGGCGGAGCCGGCGTGGACGGCCTCGTCGAGACGACGCTCCAGCTCGGCCAGCTTCCCGGCAGTGGTGTGCAGGTCGATCTCGGTGCTCGGGGAATCGAGGGCGGTGTCGGGCTCGGCGGTCAACGGAACTCCTTGTGAACTTCAGTGTCAATGAATGAGACTAAGTGTCATGCGGCATGATGTCCAGGGACCAGTCCAAAAGGAGAGTGATGGCAGCAGCGCGTGACGAGATCTCAGACGCGGCATTCCGCCTGTTCGGGATCCAGGGGTATGCCGCCACCTCGGTCGACGACATCGCGTCAGAGGCAGGCGTCAGCCGCAGCACCTTCTTCCGCTCCTTCGGGTCCAAGGAAGCGGTGATCTTCCCCGACCACGACGAGCTCCTCGCCCGGATCGAGGAGCGCTTGCGCACCTCGCCTTCGGACGCCGGCCTTGCCGCCGTCACCGACGCAGTCAAGATCGTGTTGTTCCACTACGTAGCGGAGGCCGAGCGGGCGCGGGAACGCTATCGGCTGACCTCTACGGTGCCGGCGCTCCGCGAGCGCGAGCTGGTGAGCGGGGCCCGCTATCAGCGCCTCTTCCGTCGATACCTGAGCCACTGGGCCGAGGCCTCGCCAGAAGCAGAGCTCCGTGCCGAGGTCACGGCAGCGGCCGTCGTTGCGGCACACAACCGGGTGCTTCGCCGTTGGCTCCGACGGGAGTGCACGGACCCGCAACGGGAGATCGAGCACGCGCTGGCCGCAGTCCATCGCACCTTCGCCGACGAGAGCGAGACCTCGATCGGGATGCTCGTCGTTCCGGCCGGAGTTCCCGCCTCAGCCGTGGAAGCGGCAGTCAAAAGGGCGCTGGAAGGAATTTCTGTCCGAAACCTCGATCAGTAAAATCACCAGTTCAGGACCACCAGAGAGGGCAGCACCTCCGACCCGAGCCAGGTCCGTCATCGTCGGACGATGACGGACCTGGCTCGCGTCCAACGACGCTTCACCACGGAACCTGGCGTGCGGTCACACGTTGCGGCGGTACTGCCCGCCGACCTCGAAGAACGCTTCGGTCACCTGCTGGAGCGAGCACACTCGGGCGGCGTCCATGAGGACGGCGAACACGTTGGTCCCGGCGACGGCCGCCTCCTTGAGTCGTGTGATGGCCTCTGTGGCTTCCGCGCGGTGCGTTTCCTGGAACTGCAGCACGCGGTGCAGCTGCGACTTCTTCTCGGCCTCGGTGGCGCGCGCTAGCTCGATCTCTGCCGGGGATGCGTCGGAGTCGGGCTTGACGAAGGTGTTGACGCCGATGATGGGCAGTGACCCATCGTGCTTGCGATGCTCGTAGAGCATCGACTCATCTTGGATGCGGCCGCGCTGGTAGCCGGTCTCCATCGCACCTAGCACGCCACCACGCTCGTTGATTCGGTCGAACTCGGCGAGCACCGCGTTCTCGACCAGGTCGGTGAGCTCGTCGATGATGAACGAACCCTGGAGCGGGTTCTCGTTCATGGCGAGTCCCCACTCGCGGTTGATGATGAGCTGGATCGCCAACGCTCTGCGTACCGACTCCTCGGTGGGTGTCGTCACCGCCTCGTCGTAGGCGTTGGTGTGCAGCGACTGGGCGTTGTCGTAGATCGCGATCAGTGCCTGCAGCGTGGTGCGGATGTCGTTGAAGTCCATCTCCTGCGCGTGCAGGGACCGGCCTGAGGTCTGCACGTGGTACTTCAGCTTCTGAGAGCGGTCGTTGGCGCCGTACTTCTCCTTCATCGTGATCGCCCAGATGCGGCGGGCGACGCGGCCGAGGACGGAGTATTCGGGGTCCATGCCGTTGGAGAAGAAGAAGGACAGGTTGGGCGCGAAGTCGTCGATGTCCATCCCCCGGGCGAGGTAGGCCTCGACGTAGGTGAAGCCGTTGGCGAGGGTGAACGCAAGCTGGCTGATGGGGTTCGCGCCGGCTTCTGCGATGTGATAGCCGGAGATCGACACCGAGTAGAAGTTGCGGACCTGCCGCTCGATGAACCACTCCTGGATGTCGGCCATCATCCGCAGAGAGAACTCGGTGGAGAACAGGCAGGTGTTCTGGCCCTGGTCCTCCTTGAGGATATCGGCCTGCACGGTCCCGCGGACGTTCGCCATGGCGTACGCAACGAGCTCGTCGCGCTCCGCCTCGGACGGCTGCCTGCCCTCCCGATCGACGAACCTGTCGACCTGCTGGTCGATGGCTGTGTTGAGGAAGAACGCCAGCACGGTCGGGGCCGGCCCGTTGATGGTCATCGACACCGAGGTGGAGGGGGAGACGAGGTCGAAGCCGTCGTAGAGCACCTTCATGTCGTCGAGCGTGGCGACGCTGACTCCCGACGTACCGACCTTGCCGTAGATGTCCGGCCGCGGATCCGGGTCGCGCCCGTAGAGGGTGACCGAGTCGAACGCGGTGGACAGACGGGTCGCGTCGCCGTCCTGGCTCAGGATCTTGAAACGGCGGTTGGTGCGTGCCGGGTCACCCTCGCCGGCAAACATCCGTGCCGGGTCCTCGCCGTCGCGCTTGAACGGGAACACCCCAGCCGTGTACGGGAAGTAGCCCGGCAGGTTCTCGCGACGCCAGAAGCGAACGAGCTCGCCGTGGTCGGTGAAGCGCGGGAGCGAGACTCGCGGGATCTGGTTGCCCGACAGGGATTCACGGGTCAGGGGAGTGTGGATCTCGCGGTCGCGTACCTTCACGACCTGCTCGTGACCTGAGTAGGAGTCCACCACCGTCGGCCACGCCTTGATCTGGTCGGTGACCTCGTGAGGCAGGTCCCTGTGCGCGGATTCGAGGAGGTCCTCGACGTCGGAGGTCTCGCGGTCGGCGGCGACGAGCTCGCCTTGCACGATCTCCAACCGCTGAACTCGTCGTGCCGCCTCGGCGAGCCGATCGGTCTGGGCGTGGTAACCGCGGACGGCCTCAGTGATCTCGGCTAGGTAGCGCGCACGGTCGGTGGGCACGACCTGGCGAATTCCGGAGGAGTACCGTACGTCGACGCGGGCGAGGATGCCCTCGGAGATCGGCAGCCCACGACCGGCGAGGTCGTCGCGAAGATGCTGGTAGAGCGCGGTCACGCCGTCGTCGTTGAACGTTGCGGCCGAGGTGCCGAAGACGGGCATCTCGGAAGGCTGCTTCCCGAAGGCCTCACGGTTGCGTACCAGCTGCCGGCCGACGTCCCGCATCGCGTCCTTGGCCCCGCGGCGCTCGAACTTGTTGATCGCGACGGTCTCGGCGAAGTCGAGCATGTCGATCTTCTCCAGCTGCGAGGCAGCACCGAACTCGGGAGTCATGACGTAGAGACTGGTGTCGACGAAAGGCACGATCGCCGCGTCACCTTGACCGATACCGGGCGTCTCCACGATCACCAGATCGAACCCGGCAGCCTTGACGACATCGATCACGTCGGCGAGGTGCTCGGGCACCTCGTGGGCGCCACGGGTCGCCAGGGAACGGAAGAAGACGCGGTCGCCGTCGAGGGAGTTGGCCCGGATCCGATCGCCGAGGAGCGCGCCGCCGCCTTTGCGTCGGGTCGGATCGACGGCGATGACCGCGATGCGGAGCTTGTCCTGCTGGTCCACCCTGAAGCGGCGAACCAGTTCGTCGGTCAACGACGACTTGCCTGACCCGCCAGTGCCTGTGATTCCGAGAACAGGCGTGTGACGATCGGCCGCGGTCGTCTTGAGGGTGGCGAGGACGCCCTCGGGCAGCCGGCCGGCCTCGGCGCCAGTGATTGCACGAGCGATGGCGAACCGGTCGCCCGAGACGACACTGTCCGCACTGACGGCCTTGGTATCCCACAGATCGAAGTCGCAGTCGGCGACGACGGAGTTGATCATGCCGACCAGGCCCATCTTCTGCCCGTCCTCGGGGGAGAAGATCGTGACTCCCGCCTCCCGGAGGCGCTTGATCTCGGCGGGCACGATGACTCCGCCGCCTCCGCCCACGACCTTGATGTGATCCGCGCCTGCCTCGCGGAGGGACTCGGCGAGGTACTCGAAGTACTCCACATGCCCACCCTGGTACGACGACACCGCTACGCCATGGGCGTCCTCCTCGAGTGCGGCGTCGACGACCTCCTGCACGGACCGATTGTGGCCGAGATGGATCACTTCGCAGCCCTGGCTCATGAAGATCCGCCGCATGATGTTGATCGAGGCATCGTGACCGTCGAACAGGCTCGACGCCGTGACGAGACGGATCGGATGGGTGGGCACGTGAAGGTCAGCCATGGAGGCCCCCAAAGAAATAGTTGGATGTCCTACTAATAGATAGTAGGACATCCATGCATATCCTGGAAGTGGGCTCTCAGTCCCTCGCCAGGTAGTCGACGTGGTCGCCAGAGGCGGCCCGTAGGTGCCCGAGGAGCTCGGTGAGGCGGACGACGTCGTCGCTGTCGAGCCCGGGGCGAGCAAACACCTGCTCATTGAGACCCGCGGTGGCTTCCTCGACCACGTCGTGGCCGTTGCGGGTGAGGGAAGCGAGGATGACCCGCCGGTCGTCGTCTCGCCGGAGGCGCTCGACGTATCCTTGGCGAACGAGCCGCTCGACCGCACTGGACACGCTGGTGGGGTGCACCTGGAGGAGTGATCCCAAGCGCGTCATTGGCATCGGGCCCGAGCGTGAGAACGACAGGAGCCGTAGGATCTCAAAACGCGCGAAGGTCAAGTCGAGGGGCCGCAGTACGGCGTCGATGCGTTCCATGAGCAGCTGCTGAACACGTGCGATCGACGTCACCATCGCCATGCCATCGGCGGCGTCGGCCCAGTCGTGACGCACCCACTGGTGGTGCGCCTCGCGAATGGGGTCTCGGTCGTCTCGCATTCGGATAGGTTACCGCAGGGTAGTTGGGCGTCCTAGGTTCATGGAGATGGGTTGGCCGTGGTTCCGTATGGACGGACCTTGGACGCGACCAACCGGGCGCGCGAGAAGATGGCGGTCGGGAGAACCGTATACACGCGCTCTTCCGGTTCCTCAGCCTCACCTCGGGGCTTCGTGGGGTTGATGGAACTTGCGTCGGCGCGGCAGGTGCGGGATCAGCGAACTGGCGTGCCGAGCAGCTGGCGCGCCATCACGAGGCGCTGGATCTGGTTGGTGCCTTCGTAGATCTGGGTGATCTTGGCGTCGCGCATCATGCGTTCGAGGGGGAAGTCCTGGGTGTAGCCGGCTCCGCCGAGGAGCTGGACGGCGTCGACGGTGATCTCCATGGCGGTGTCGCTGGCGAAGCATTTGGCGGCCGCTCCGAAGAAGGGCAGGTCGCTGGCGTGCCGTTGGGACTTGGCGGCGGCGATGTAGACGAGCTGGCGGGCAGCCTCGAGCTTCATCGCCATGTCGGCGAGCATGAACTGGATGCCTTGGAAGTCGGCGATGTGTTTGCCGAACTGCTGGCGTTCCTGGACGTAGGCCAGGGCGTGGTCGAGGGCGCCTTGGGCGATGCCGACGGCTTGGGCGGCGATGGTGATGCGGGTGTGGTCCAGGGTGCGGAGGGCGAGCTGGAGGCCGGTGCCGGGCTCGCCGATGATGCGGTCGGCGGGCAGGTAGACGGCGTCGAAGATCAGCTCGCAGGTGGGGGAGCCCTTGATGCCCAGCTTCTTCTCGGGCGCGCCGACGGTGAACCCCTCGTCGCTCTTCTCCACGACGAAGGCACTCACGTTGGACCCGCGTCGACCGTCAGGGTCGGTGACGGCGAGGACGGTGTAGTAGTCGGAGATGCCGGCGTTGCTGATCCATGACTTCTGTCCGCTCAGCACCCAGTGGTCACCGTCGCGGACGGCGCGGGTCTTCATGGAGGCGGTGTCGGAGCCGGCTTCGCGCTCGGACAGGGCATACGAGAACGCGGAGGTGCCTGCTGCGAGCGGTGGCAGGTAGCGCTGGTTGAGCTCCTCGGATCCGGCGAGGATCAGCGGGAGGCTGCCGAGCTTGTTGACCGCTGGGATCAGGGAGGACGAGGCGCACACCCGCGCGATCTCCTCGATGACGATGCAGGTCGCCAAGGAGTCCGCGCCCTCGCCGCCGTACGCCTCGGGCACGTGCGGAGCGTGGAACCCGGAGGCGACGAGCGCGTCGTACGCCTCGGTCGGGAACCTCGCGGCGGCATCGACCTCTGCGGCGTACGGAGCGATCTTGTTCTCCGCGATCCCACGCACGGCCTCGCGCAGATCGAGGTGGTGGTCGGCGAGCTCGAGGTAGGGAAAGTCGTCGGTCATGGTGCCTCCTGGGTCGAGTCGGTCTGAGGGTCAGTAGTGATAGAAGCCGCGGCCGGTCTTGCGGCCCAGCAGACCGGCGTCGACCATCCGGGCGAGGAGCGGCGGCGGGGCGTAGAGCGGCTCCTTGAACTCCTCGTAGAGCGACTCGGCCACGGCCTTGGTCGTGTCCAGCCCGATGAGGTCCGCGAGCGCCAGCGGTCCCTGGGGGTGGGCGGCGCCGCGTACGAGGCCCTGGTCGATGTCCTCGGCCGTGGCGAAACCGGACTCCAGCATCCGGATCGCGGAGAGCACGAACGGGATCAGCAGTGCGTTGACCACGAAGCCGGCCCGGTCCTGGGAGTCGATGGGGTGCTTGCCGAGGTCCTTCTCGACGAACTCCCGCACCCGGTCGGTGGTGGCCGGTGCGGTCAGCAGGCTGGGTACGAGCTCGACGAGGGAGAGCACGGGGACCGGGTTGAAGAAGTGCAGCCCGATCACCTGCGCGGGCCTCTCGGTGGCGACGGCGAGCTTCATGATCGGGATGGAGGAGGTGTTGGAGGCCAGTACGGCCTCGGGGTCGGTGACGATGGCATCGATCTGGGTGAACAGCGTCGTCTTGGTGGCTTCGTCCTCGATGATCGCCTCGATGACCAGGTCGCGGTCGGCGAGTGCTTCGAGGTTGCTGCTGACGGTGATGCGCTTCAGCACCTCGGCGGCGTCGGTGATCTTGCCGCGCTGCTCTGCTCGTTCGAGGGAGCCCTTCAGGCGGTCGCGGCCGGCCTCCGCGGCCGCTGGGTTGGCGTCGATGAGGACGACGTCCTTGCCGGCGCGCGCGGCGACCTCGGCGATGCCGGCACCCATCAGTCCGGCGCCGACGACGCCGATGCGGTTGAACCCGTTCATGTGCAGCCTTTCGTCATTATGGTACGCCGTACCCTACTAGCGGAACGGCGTACCATCAAGTACGTTTCAGGTCATGAGCGAGAAGCCTCGAGCGGCGACGACGAAGGACCGTCTGGTCGCCGCGGCGTTCGAGCTGTTCGAAGAACGGGGATTCGACGCGACGACCGCCGAGGACATCGCGCGCCGTGCCGGGGTGGGGCGTACGACGTTCTTCCGCACGTTCGGGTCCAAGGACGACGTGATCTTCCCTGAGCACGACCTGCTGCTCGGTCGCATCGACCAGCGTCTGGCGGCGGCGACTCCGGCTGCTCGGCCGCTCGCGCTGAGTGAAGCGACTCGCGTGGTGCTGCGTCACTATCTGGACGAAGGGGAGCTGGCGCGTGCCCGGTACCGCCTGATCGGATCGGTGCCAGCTCTTCGCGCTCGCGAGACGGGTGGGATCCAGCAGTACCAGCGGCTGTTCGCGCGCTGGCTACGGGAGTGGATGTCCGATCTGCCTGATGGGCAGCTTCGTGCAGACCTCTTGGCAGCTGACCTCGTGGCTGCGCACAACTTCGTGCTTCGACGATGGCTCCGGGGTCAGACGTCGGAACCCGAGAACGAGTTCGACCAGGCGATGCGAGTAGCCCTCGAGCGCTATCAGCCCTCAGGACTCGAGCCGTCCTCAGCCGTGGTCGTTCTGCGCACCTCGGCCACGCCCGCCGCCATCCAGGCCCAGCTGCAGCCCTTGCTCGACAACGAAGCTCGTTGAAAGGCGCAGAGAGGTCTCGTACGCAATATGGACGCACGGTCGATGCTCTCAGATCGATGCTTCGGATCAGTCACCTCCTGATCCGTAAGGCGTTCGCCTTCCCAGTCATGACCCTGGACGTGCTAGCCGGTAGACGCCTCGAGTGCGCCGGTTCACGCTGGGATTCCTCCGCAGACCCAGGGTCGATTCACTCCCGCCAATCAGATGATTGAAAAACGGTCTGGGCGGTAGCTAGACGCGTTCGTCCGCCATCAATCGGTTGAGCAGCCTCGGCACATCGAGCACGCTTTCAATCGCGCCCCAGGCGGCTCCTGAGACACGAGCCAACTGCTCTACTGCCTCCAGGTCGTCGCCCGGAGCCAGGATGATCAGCTCCTGGAGGTTCGAGGCCGCTGACGCGACGCCGACCTCCTCGGTGGCTCGGCAGTCCGACAGGAGCAGGGTGACCTTGCGCCGGGCCTCGGCCTTGATCAATTGTGAGCGGGCCTGCTCGAGCGCGGCAGCGAGCGAGGTCGTCCCATGGCCGCGCAGGGTCAGGATCGAGGCCACCGTCTCGCTGGCCGATCGACGTTCGTTCATCGGCTTGAGCACGTCGATCTGGGAGGCAAAGGTGATCACCGCGTTCTCCCTGGGAGCCAGGCTGGCACAGGCGGCGGCTGCCACCGCCGCTGTGGTCAGACGGGCACCGTTCATCGAGCCTGATCGGTCGATCACCAGGCACAGTGCGAGGCCGGGCTTCGACCAGTCGCTGACGAGGAGCTCGTCAAGCCGGGCACTGCGGCCTTCGGCACGCGCTGACAGCACCCGGTCCATCGATCGGTCGAGGTCGATGTCGCCGCCGTCCATGGCTGGGCGGATGCGCCGCTTCGAGATCCCCGATGACTTCGGCATGCCACGTCGCGTCTGATCCAGGATCAGCCGAGGAGCCAGTCGACGTACCTGGCTGCGAAGGTTCGGGTCAGTCGCCAACGACATCTCCACGAGCAGCGTCAGCGTCTCGTCGGCGTCATCTGTCAGCGCCGAGCTCAGTGCGTCCTGGTCGAGGACGCCGACCTCGGGTGACAGCTCGGCGAATCGGGGGTTGCGGGCCAGGTCTGATCGACCCGTCGTGCGCTCACCGCGTGGGCGGTCACGCGCCTCCGGGCTGGTGTTGGACTGGGGCGAGCCCGCCGGGGGTGGCGGGCTCAGGGTTCCCCCGGCGACCCCTCGGGGTCGGAGTCGTGTGTCGAGTCGTCTGTCGGCTCCGGCCCGAAGACGCGCTCGTACATCTCCCGCACCACGTCCTCGGGGCTGCGGCCCGTGGAGTCGTGGAGTCGGATCCGTCCGCTGAGGGAAACCTTGGCCGCGGCGAGGCCGACGTGCCAGTCGTCGACGGCCACCCCACGGAGCTGGGCCAGCTCCACCGCGATGCGGGCGATGTCGATGGCCCCTCGCACGGACGAACCCCATTCAAGGGCGTCGTGCTCGCGGGAGGCACGAACGAGGACCACCACCTTGCTCCGCCAGGCCGCATCGATGCCGGGGGAGTGCATGGCGACGATGTCGCGTTCTGCCTCGGCGGACTGGTATCCCATCGAGATGCGGCACGTGCGGTCATACAGGGCGCTGGAGACTCGGGCGGTGCCCACTGCGTCGAAGGGGTTCATGGCCGCGACGAGGCCGAAGCCGGCAGCTGCGACCACGCGTCCCAAACGGGGTACGGTGATCTCCTTCTCGGACATCGCGGCGAGGAGCACGTTGAGCGTCTCCTCGGGAATGCGGTTGAGCTCCTCGACGTAGAGCAGCCCGCCGCTCCTCATCGCCTCGAGCAGCGGCCCGTCCTCGAAGATCTCGGGCGCATAGCCGCGCTCCAGAACCAGCGCCGGGTCGAAGTGCCCGATGAGACGAGCCGGCGTGAGCTCCGCATTGCCCTCCACGAGGACGAACGGGATCTCACGATCGCGAGCAACCTGACGCAGCAGGGTGGACTTGCCGGTGCCGGGCGGGCCCTCGAGGAGCACATGGGCGCCACTGAGCAGTGCGGCTTCGAGGATCTGAGCCTCGTCCGCGCGGGCAACCGCGGCCACGGGCGCGACGAGTGGCATCGTCGCACCCTTGGCAGCTATCAGTGCGGCGTTCATTCAGTGCTCGTGAACCACGACGCCGCGCACGTTCTTGCCGGCGAGGAGGTCGTCGTACCCCTCGTTGACCTGGTCGAGGCGGTAGGTGCGGGTGATGATCTCGTCCAGCTTGAGGTCGCCGCTCTGGTAGAGGCCGAGGATCTTGGGGATGTCGACGGTGGGGTTGCAGTCGCCGAAGAGGCTGCCCTTGATTGTCTTGCGGAACAGGGTCAGGATCGAGCCGGGCAACTCGATGGTCTGCTCGCCGAGCTTGTTCAGCCCGGTCACGACCACGGTGCCGCCCTTGCCGATGGCGTTGAAGCCGCTGGCGACGATCTCCGAGGTCAGAATCCCCGGTGTCAGGATCGCGGAGTCGGCGCCCTGGCCGCGTGTGAGCTCGACGATCTTGTCCTGGGCCTCCTCGGCACTGGCGAAGGCGTGCGTCGCGCCGAGCTCCATCGCCTTCTCCCGCTTGTTCTCCAGGGGGTCGATGGCCACGATGTTCTTGGCTCCCGACAGTCGTGCGCCCTGGACGGCGTTGATGCCGATGCCGCCGATGCCATAGACGGCGACGGTGTCACCAGCCTTGACGTTGGCGGTGTTGACGGCCGCGCCCCAGCCGGTCGGCACACCGCAGCCCACGAGGACTGCCTTCTCGAGCGGCAGGTCATCATCGACCTTGATGCAGGAGTTCTGGTGGATGACGCCGTACTGGCTGAACGTGCCGAGCATGCACATGGCACCGTACTGGCCGCGTGGCCCTGAGATGGGGAAGCGCTCGCCGGGCAGGTAGCCCTCGAGTATGGTGGCTCCCATGTCGCAAATCGACTGCTGGCCGCTGGCACAGTAGCGACAGGTGCCGCAGTTGGGGATGAACGAGCAGACGACGTGGTCGCCGACCTTGACGCGCGTGACCCCGGGGCCGACCTCCTCGATGACGCCAGCACCCTCGTGGCCCAGCACCATCGGGAGCCGCGCTTCGAGATCGCCATGGGCGATGTGCACGTCGGAGTGGCACAGCCCGGCGTGCGTGTAGCGGATCAGGACTTCCCCGGCCTGGGGCCCGTCGAGGTCGAGTTCTTCGATCTCGATCGGCTTTCCGGTCTCATAGACGACGGCGGCGATGGTCTTCACGTGGACTCCTAGGGTTGTGATCGGGCTCACACCGTCGCAAGATATTGGGAGAGATTCTGTTCAAAGTCTGGACAGGGTGCGAACGCGGCGTCAGCCAGACTTTGTGACGGCGGTCACTTGACCGCCGGTTGCGAAGGGAACCCACCGCATGGACTCGTACCTGTCGAATCGACCGTCGCGCACCAGCGTCCGCGAAGACATCGCACTGTCTTGGCGACGGGTGACCATGGCGGGGCTCGACCCGTCTGCTGCGTTCGACACCGCAGCCCACGACGTCGACCCACGCAGTTCGCTGCTGATGGGTGCCACACCCGTCCTCGAGGAGCTTGAGGACTACTTGCGAGGGAGCAACTACGCGACGCTTCTGGTGGATCGCGACTGTCGCGTCGTGCGCCGATGGTTCGACGATCCACGTATCGAGGACGGGTTCGACTCCCTCAAGCTCACCCTCGGGGCCAGCCTTCTCGAGGAGAACATCGGTACCAACGCGCTGGGCACAGTCATGGTCATCCGGCAGGGCATCGCGATCAACGGCCGCGAACACTTCGCCCAGGCTCTCCAAGGATTCAGCTGCTACGGCCACCCGATCAGGCACCCGCTCACCAAGCGCATCGAAGGTGTTCTCGACATCACGGCGATTATCGAGAAGGCCAGCCCTCTGCTGCCGCCGCTGATCTCGCGAGCCGTGCACGACATAGAGCAGCGACTCCTAGACGGGAGCCGGACGTCGGAGAAGAACCTGCTACAGGCGTTTCAAGGTGCGGCCGGGCTGCGCCGCCGAGCCATCCTCGCCATCGGCGAGGACATCGTGCTGTCCAACCATGCCGCAAACGACCTGCTCAGTCCCGGCGACATTGCATTGCTCCGAGCACTTGCCGAGGAGCCGCTGCGCGAGGAGCAGACTCTTGAGCTCACGCTCGAGAGCGGCGACGCAGTCAGCATCGAGATCTCGCGAGTGGGCGGCGCGCGCCGTGGCGCGCTCCTGCGGGTCGACCGGGTGAGCGGCGACCGGGCGCTGGCGGTGAAGAGCCGGACCCAGACCAGGCTCGAGGAAGTCGGTGCTCCCCGTATCGTGACGGGCGTTCCTGGCACCGGGCGTTCAACCCGGGCACAAGAGCTCGCGGCCGAGCATCCGCCGCTCAAGATGATGCGACCCGCCGCTGCTCTTCTCGAAGGCGGCGCCGAGTGGGCTTGCGAATTCCAGGACGCGATGCGTCGCCCCAAGGGCACGGTCTGTGTAGACGGCATCGATCTGCTGCCCGATGAGTTGCTCGACCTCGTCATCGACTCTGTGGATCGTCAGTCGCGCCCTGATCTGATCTTCACGGCCGGCCCGATCTCGGGACTCACCGGACGCGCGGCCAGCTTGGCCGGGATGGCGATGAGCCGAGAGGAGCTCGTACCGCTCTCCGCGCGCCGCAAGGAGATCCCCGGTCTGGCCGCAGCGATGTTGGCCGAGGTCGCCCCGAATCGGGCGATCCATCTGGCGCCGAGCCTGATCCGGGCACTTGCTGCGCAATCTTGGCCGGGCAACCTGCGTGAACTGAAAGCGGTGATCCACCATCTGGCGCTGCAGCGGTCCGTGGGCGCCCTCACTCTGCCCGACCTGCCCGAGCAATACCGGGTGACGTCTCCGGAACACCCATTGACGGCCCGCGACCAGGCCGAGCGGGACGTGATCGTCACGGCGCTCAAGGCAGCTGATGGCAACAAGGTGCGCGCCGCGGAGGAGCTGGGTATGTCGCGGACGACCCTCTACGCGCGCTTGCGAACGCTGCGGATCACGACCTACTGAGCGCCCATGATCGCCGCTGCCGGGGAGTGTCCAGAGACTGAACAGCCGTGCGGACCAATGGAAGTGATCCTCGTCTCATGGACCTCACATTTGGTAGGTCCCTGAAATTGGAGGCGTTCCATGACCGCTGTTGCACCTGACCTACATGCCTCGGTCCTTCCTGCCGTCCGTGACTTCCTGAGCACCCCGAAGCAACTGTTCATCGGTGGCGAATGGGTGGACTCCGCAAGTGGCGAGACGTTCGAGACCATCGACCCGGCCACGGGTCGAGTGCTGACGACTGCCGCCCGCGGAGGAGCCGAGGACATTGACCGGGCAGTCGCGGCCGCGCGCACCGCGTTCGAGGGGGAGTGGTCGCTCTGGACGCCCGCCCAGCGCCAGCGCATCCTGTTCCGGATCAGCGAGGCCATCCGCGATCGTGCGGAGGAATTCGCCCAGATCGAGTCCCTCGACAACGGCAAGTCCGCCGGTGTCGCCCAAGGGGTCGACGTCTTGTGGACGGCAGAGCTGTTTGCGTACTACGCCGGCTGGGCCACCAAGATCGAGGGCCGGACCATTCCGGTGTCGGTCCCGTGGGCTCCCGGTGCCCAGTGGCACGCCTACACGCTGCGGCAGCCCGTCGGCGTGTGTGGCGGCATCGTCCCCTGGAACTTTCCACTGCTGATGGCTGCCTTCAAGGTGCCGGCCGCACTGGCCACCGGGAACACCTCGGTGCTCAAGCCGGCCGAGCAGACGCCGCTCTCGGCGCTGCTGCTGGCTGAGGTCATGGCCGAGGCCGGCCTCCCCGACGGTGTGTTCAACGTGGTGACCGGATACGGCGAGGCTGGGGCTGCGCTGGCCGCGCACATGGACGTGGACAAGATCGCGTTCACCGGGTCGACCGAGGTCGGCAAGCTTGTCGTCGATGCGGCCCGCGGCAACCTCAAGAAGGTCTCGCTCGAGCTCGGCGGCAAGAGTCCGCAGGTCGTGTACGCCGACGCCGACCTCAGCACCGCCATCCCCGGCGTGGCCAGCGGCTTCCTCTTCAATCACGGCCAGGCCTGCACGTCCGGCACCCGGATCCTCGTGGAGGAGTCGATCTTCGAGGAGTTCACCCAGGGAGTGGCGGAGGTAGCCGGGGCGAGCAAGCTCGGTCACGGCCTCGACCCCACCGCCGAGGTCGGCCCGTTGGTCGACGGCACCCAGCTCGAACGTGTCACCGGCTACATCGAGGACGGTCTGCGAGACGGCGCCCGAGCGCTGACCGGCGGTTCACGTCACGGCACGGAGGGCTTCTACGTCGAACCCACACTGCTGGTCGACGTGGAGGACTCGTTCAGCGTATATCGCGAGGAGATCTTCGGGCCCGTCGCGGTCGCGACTCCGTTCAAGCCCGAAGAGGGAGTCCGCCGTCAGGCGAACGACACCCCGTTCGGACTCGCTGCCAGCGTGTGGACGCGTGACATCTCCAAGGCCCACCGGGCCGCGCGAGAGATCAACGCGGGGACGGTGTGGGTCAACTGCCACAACGCCTTCGACGCGGCGATGCCGTTCGGTGGTTTCAAGCAGTCGGGTTGGGGGCGTGAGCTCGGCGAGGGCGCCATCGACCTCTACACACAGAACAAGTCCGTCAACATCGCCATCTGATCGAAAGGTTGAGACATGACACTCCCAGAAGAAACCATCCACGACGACGCCGAGGAGGTTGGTGCGGAGGACCTGATCGAGGAGGTCTCGATCGACGGCATGTGTGGTGTCTACTGATGCCTGACCTCCTGCTCGACCCGATCTTGATGGAGGCCTGGGCGCTGTCGCCGGCGGTCGCGCTGCGGCCGGAGCCCTTCGGGGCTTTGGCCTACCACTTCGGCAACCGAAAGCTCACCTTCCTCAAGCGTCCCGAGTTGGTGACCGCCGTCCGGGTGCTCGGTGAGCACCCGGACGTCCGGTCGGCCCTGGTTGCCGCAGGTGTGCCCGAGAGCCAGCATGCGGCGTACGGCGACGCGCTCCGGGGCCTCGCCCGCACCGACATGATCCGGCCGCGCGAGAAAGGGATGACGCCATGACGGCCGTACAGGAACGACCGGTGGGTGGTTCGCTAATCGATCAGTTCGAGCTCGGGCTCGACGCACCGATCTGTCTGACGTGGGAGCTCACCTATGCCTGCAATCTCGCGTGCGCGCACTGCCTTTCGTCGTCGGGCAAGCGGGACCCGCGGGAGCTGAGCACCGAGCAGTGCGAGGCGGTGATCGACGAGCTGCAGCGGATGCAGGTGTTCTACGTCAACATCGGTGGCGGGGAGCCGACGATCCGCCCGGACTTCTGGCACCTGCTGGCCTACGCCGTCGACCACCAGGTCGGCGTGAAGTTCTCCACCAACGGTGTGCGGATCACGCCGGAGCGAGCCCGGTTCCTGGCGTCGACCGACTACGTCGACGTACAGATCTCGATGGACGGCGCGACCGCCGAGGTCAACGACTACGTTCGGGGACCGGGGTCCTACGACACCGCGCTCACCGCGCTGCAGAACCTGCAGGACGCGGGGTTCAAGGACGCCAAGATCTCGGTCGTCTGCACCCGCGAGAACATCGGCCAGCTCGACGAGTTCAAGGAGCTGGCGGACCGGTACGGCGCAACGCTGCGGCTGACCCGGCTGCGGCCGTCGGGTCGCGGCGCTGACGTGTGGGACGAGCTGCATCCCTTGCCGGCCCAGCAGAAGGTGCTCTACGACTGGCTGATGGCGCACGGTGAGGACGTCCTCACCGGCGACTCGTTCTTCCACCTCGCGGCGTTCGGAGAGAGCCTGCCCGGCCTCAACCTGTGCGGCGCGGGCCGGGTGGTGTGCTTGATCGACCCGACCGGCGACGTCTACGCGTGCCCCTTCGCCATCCACGACAACTTCCTCGCGGGCAACCTGCTGGCCGAGGGCGGCTTCCAGCGCGTGTGGCAGACCTCCGAGCTGTTCACCGAGCTGCGCTCGCCCCAGACCGGTGGTGCGTGTGCGAAATGCACCTTCTACGACTCGTGCCGTGGTGGGTGCATGGCCGCCAAGTTCTTCACCGGGCTGCCGCTCGACGGCCCCGATCCCGAGTGCGTCCAGGGCTACGGCGAGACCGCCCTCGCCGGGGAGCGGACCATCCCGGCCGCCAGCCAGGACCACTCCAGATCCAGAGCGACGCGAAACGAGCCGGTGATGCTCCAGCTGATGACCCAGCCCCCTGTGTCGGCGTGCGCGGAGAGTCCACTCGCCGGATACGAACCCGAAGGCTGCTGCTCATGAAACTCGAGAATCCGTGGAAGCAGAACCCGTGGTTCGAGTCGGTCGCCGTCGCCCAACGCCGCGCGCGCAAGCGGCTGCCCGCACCGGTGTATGGCGCCCTGGTGGCCGGTTCCGAACGCGGCCAGACCGTCGACGACAACGAGGCCGCGTTCCGCGAGCTCGGCTTTGCCCCGCACGTCGCGGGCCAGCAGGCGAAGCGGTCGATGGCCGCCACGGTGCTGGGCCAGGAGGTCGCGCTACCGGTGCTCATCAGCCCGACCGGTGTGCAGGCGGTTCACCCCGACGGCGAGGTGGCCGTGGCCCGCGCGGCGGCTGCGCGGGGGACGATCATGGGATTGTCGAACTTCGCGTCCAAGTCCGTCGAGGAGGTCACGGCCACGGGGGCGGCGACCTTCTTCCAGATGTACTGGACCGGTGATCGCGATGTCGTCGTCCAGCGCATGCAGCGCGCGCACGCGGCAGGAGCGCTCGGGCTGATCGCAACCCTGGACTGGTCGTTCTCGATGGGTCGCGACTGGGGTAGCCCTGAGATTCCGGAGAAGGTCGACGTCAAGACCATGGTGCGGATGGCGCCCAAGGTCGTGACCAAGCCGCGCTGGCTCTACGAGTTCGGTCGCTCCGGTCAGCTCCCCGACCTCACGGCGCCCAACCTCGCGCCACCAGGAGGAGGGGCACCGACGTTCTTTGCGGCCTACTACGAGTGGATGACCACACCCCCGCCCTCGTGGGAGGACGTGGCCTGGATGCGCGAGCAGTGGGCGCAGATCAGCGGGACGCCGTTCCTCCTCAAGGGTGTCTGCCGGGTCGACGATGCCCTGCGGGCCCGTGACGCCGGGGTCTCCGGTCTCTCGGTCTCCAACCACGGTGGCAACAACCTGGACGGCACGCCGGCGGCGATCCGGATGGTCAAGCCGATCGCCGACGCGGTCGGTCACGACCTCGAGGTGGTGACGGACGGCGGCATCCGGCGCGGCTCCGACGTCGTCAAAGCGGTCGCCCTCGGGGCGCGCGCAGTGATGATCGGGCGGGCGTATCTGTGGGGGCTGGCAGCCAACGGTCAGGCGGGGGTGGAGAACGTTCTTGACGTCCTGCGTGGCGGCATCGACTCGGCGCTCATGGGCTTGGGCGTGTCCTCGATCGACGAGCTCACGCCCGACCACGTGCTGGTGCCTGCGAATTTTCATCGCGATCTGGGTGCTCTGGCAACGGATGAAGCCCGCCCATGAGTGGACGGATCGCGGACGCCACCTGGCCCGAGCTCGAGCAGATCGACCTCGTCGTGGTGCCAGTCGGGTCGATCGAGCAGCACGGTCCGCACCTCCCGCTCGACACGGACGTCACGATCGCGGTCGGGGTCGCGGAGGCTGTTGCCGCGGCCTTGGACGGCGCGTGGGTGGCCCCCGCGGTCGTCTACGGGTCCAGCGGTGAGCATCAGGCTTTTCCGGGGACGAGTTCCATCGGAACGGATGTCCTGCGCCTGATGCTGGTCGAGCTGGTGCGGTCCATGCGGACCTGGGCGCGACGAATGCTCTTCGTCAATGCTCATGGCGGCAACTTGCAAGCGTTGACCGGCGCCGTTCGTCAGCTCGTGGACGAAGGTCATGATGTTGCCTGGGCGCCCTGTGCGACCGAGGATGTCGACCTGCATGCCGGGCGCACCGAGACCTCGCTGATGCTGTTCCTGTGCCCGAGCTCCGTACGTCTCGACCTGGCCGAGGCAGGCAACACCCGGCCCCTCACGGAGATCCTGCCCGCGCTCGTGACGAGCGGAGTGCGCGACGTCTCGGCCAATGGAGTGCTCGGCGATCCGGCCGGTGCCTCGGCGAAGGAGGGAGCGCTGCTGCTCGAGCGGATGGTGCGCGACGTGCTGACGCGAGCCGCGGTGGCGACTCCATGAGCCCTGTCGCTCTGGTCACCGGAGCGGCCCGGGGGATCGGTGCTGCGACCGTCGCTCGGCTGGTCGCCGACGGCTACCGCGTGATGGCAGTGGACTCTTGCGAGCGTCCGCCGCTGGCCACGCGCGCGGAGCTGGACGCCGTCGCGACCGCCCATGGCGATGCAGTGCTGCGCCAGGTCGTCGACGTACGAGATCGGGGTGCGCTGGCCGAGACCGTCGCACGCACGCTGGACCACTGGGGCCAGCTCGACGCGGCAGTCGCCTGTGCAGCTGTGATCCGTGGTGGTTCCCCGCTGTGGGAGACCGACGAGGCCGACCTCGACCTCCTGTGGGACGTGGGCGCCAAGGGGCGCTGTGCGCGTCGATGAAATCAGCTGGCTTGACGCCGCGGCACAGCGGATGGGAGCGGCATACCGGGACCGGAAGGTCGAGCAGTGGTGGACGTCTTCGCCGGAGGTTCGACGCCGCTTATGGATCCAGGCGCAGCAATGTTTGTGCCTACACGGGTGTCCCTGCCGCCATTCGTATTCACGACGTGTGACGACGGGCGACGCACGTTCAGTGCACGTCGATGAAGATCGGGTTCGTGTAGAGCCAGGTGTCGGCCCAGGGATCACCGTCGTTGTCGACGTGGGTCATCGGGCCCGCGGGATCGATGTCGCTACCCAGGAACCCTACGCCGTTGCGACGGCCGTCGCTTCCGCGGAGCCGAACGTAGGACTGTCCGTCGGCCCGGCCGAGGGGGATCCGCAGCACATAGGTCCCGCGGCGCCCGCTGGTGTCGATCTGCTGCACGACCCGCGTAGCAGGTGCCCGCCACGAGTCACGGTCGGTCGCGGCACCGGTCACCGCTCCGCGGATCACGTCCAGGTGTGCGAGCTCGGGGAGGATGCCGTGGGGGTTGGGGCGATTGGCCGAGGCCACCCGGATCCGGAGCTCCAGCCGCTCCCCGCGGGAAACACGGAGCCGCCCACCGAGGGTCACGCCCATGGCGGGGGGTGCGTCAGCAGCAGCCAGTCGCACCTCGAGGCCGTCGACCAGGTGCCCGTGATCGACCCAGACCCGACCACGCCGCAAGGCGTCCATGACCTCGAGATAACCGTGCCGTGTCACACCGACGTGCGTGCGACTGAACTGGCCGGGCCAGAAGTCGCTTCCTGGCTGGGGTGTCCCTGTGTCGGTGGGGGAGGGCTTCCAGCCGAGCGAGTCGAAAGTTTCGCCTGGCGGCATGTCGCCGTCGCGCCAAGTGTCCCAGATGGTGCGGTGGTTGTCGGAGTTGGTCGTGATCGAGAACATCCGTCCCTCCGAGAGCATCGCGTCCCAGAGACCGCCCACGGTGGCTGTCATCCAGTCGAAGCCACCGAAGGTTCGGTACGCGGCGGCCGGGTATCCCGGGAAGGAGTCGGGGCGGGGAGCGTTGACGTACTCGCCGCGTTGCGCGCCGGTGCTGCCGCGGTGTGCTACCCATGCTGGGTCGGCGTCACCTTGGGCACCGGGGGCGCCTTCCATGCCGACGCAAATCCCTTCGGCTGCGTCGCGCCACGCGCGGATCTCGTGCGGTGAGTCGATGCCGAGCCGCGAGGGGTGGTTGGCCAGGACCACCACGTCGCCGACGCGCGACGTAGCCCGTTGATCGGCTAGCCAACGGAGCGCGGCGACGGCCCGTGCCTCGTTCTCGGGCAGGTTGGCCTCCCAGCGGTTGAGCTTGCCGTCCCAGCGTCGCTCGAAGTCGCGAAGCAGGTCGACCTCGTTGGGACCGGGCGCGACGAGGACGGTGCCGTGCTCTGCGGCAGGGATGTACCACTCCAGGCCTTGGAAGATCAGCTGCCTCGGGTGACGGCGCCGGGCTGCCATGATCTCTTCGTGCTCGGCAGCGGCGCCCTTCTCGGCGTGCCCGATGTTGCTGTGCTCGGTGAAGGCCATCCAGTCGAGTCCGTACTCGGCGCCTTTGCGGGCGAGCTGGTCGAAGTCGTACTTCGCATCGTGGCTGTACCGCGTGTGGACGTGGTGGTCGCCGACCAGCCAGGCCAGCCGGGGGTCACCCCCGCCAGCTGCGGCTGCCGCCGCGGATCCTGGAGAGCCAACTGCGCCGGAGGCGAGTGAGAGCGCGCCGAGGGCGCCGGCGCCGCGGAGGAACCCGCGCCGGGACGCCCCCTGGGCGTCCAGCGAGGCAAGAGGGACGGTGGGGTCGGCCCACCGCGGGAGTTGGCTTGGTCTCACGTGCTCGGGCATAGGGGCTTCTCCATAAGGGATCGTGCTGTGGTCGGCCCTCACCATCGGGTAGTCCTGTGGCCGCGCAGTGAACGATCACCCCGTGCCCGATGGCCGGCCTGTGTCGAGGCGGCTCTCGGTGCCAGTCGGGGCGCGACTTCCTTCGGGCCGGTTAGCGAGCCAGGCCGCCTGCCAGCCGGGGCGCCCGCAGGCCGCTGGCATCCCGATGGTTCGCGGGGCCTGGCAAGGTGGGGCGACGACGGCCCGGAGGCGGTCAGCGTCCCAATGGCTTGGTCTGGTACTGGGCGATCTCGATCGATTCTGCAGCGATTCGGCCGGCACCTTGTGCCCGATCGCGCCGTTCAGCGCACGCGCGGTCGTGGTTCCGCGGATGGGTCTCGGTCAGGGGGGGGCAACAGACTCGCACAGACTGTTCTGAGCGCCGAGCCCGGTTGCGTCGATTGACAACGCTCATGCAGGCGGGTCGACTGACGAATCAATAATGACTACGGCCACGGCAGATGCTGCCTTCGTCGGATCGGCGGTGTCCGCGGTCATGGCGTCGGTCCAAGCCGGCGAAGTGCGTCAGCGCACCGGAATGGACGAAGTCGAGGCGTACGCCGCGCTTGCCGATCTGGTGATGGAAGGGTTGACGGTCTCAACGTGACATGCGCGTTCCTCGCGCCGCGTTCCGGGCTTCCCCTGGCGTCATCTCGAAACGTCCCTTGAAGAGCCGGCTGAAGTGTGCGGGTTCGGGGATGCCCCAGCGGCTGGAGACCGTCTGGATGCGCTCGTCCAGCGGGGATGTCGTGAGGTCCCGATATGCCCGTTGGAGGCGCTGCTCACGCACGTATCCGGCGACCGTCACGCCGTCGCTCGCAAAGAGGCGGTGCAGGTAGCTGAGCGAGATGCCGCAGGCGTTGGCTATGTCAGCGGGAGAGAGGGCTGGGTCGCCTAGATGCTGCGCGATGAACGTCTTGGCCAGGCCGAGGTGCACGCTCGGTGGGCTGCCACTGAGCTCGCCATCCGACATGAACGCGACGTACATACTCACCAGCGCGTGCTGGAGAGCAGTCTGCTGGGTGGGGTCAGAGGCCGACGCCCGCCCGGTGGCCAGGGAGGACATCAGTGCGCCGAGCGCCCCGCCGACGCCGTCGGCGGATGACCGGGCCCGGGCGGTCCGTGTCACCAGGAGCTCATTGGACAGCGGCAGCAGCCGCTTGGGCAGCAGGCCGATCGTGAACTGGAAGTCCCCAGACGTCTCCACACGGAACGGTCGCGAACTGTCGTAGAGCGTGATGTCGCCCGGGCTCAGCGCCGCCGTCCGGCCGTCCTGCTCCATCCGAGCCTGACCCAGGTCGACCATCAAGACCTGCAGGACCTCGGGGTCCCCGGACCTGACGTCCTTGCTCCTTCGCTCGAACCGGTGCCGAGTAGCGCGGATCCGTCGCAGCCCGGTCTCGGCAAGCATCGAGCCGGCGACCCGGCCACGCAACTGGCCAGCGACCGGCTCGACTGCGAGGGGAACGAAGTGATCGCACACGCAGGCGCGCCAGTAGTCCGACCGTTCGGCCTGCGACACGGCCGCGGTGTCCACCTCGAACGAATCCGGCATATCCCATGATGCAGTCCAAACGATGGGCGACGTCAAGCACTCGATGGACAAGGATCGCGCCCCAGTTGCACCCGGGTGCACATCTGTTGCACCTCGCTACCCAAACGTGTTCCACATCACCCTTTCCCGTAGACAGCGCAGGGCCTGCAGCCGTTTCCTCGCTCTGTGAGTCGATGACGACTTCCCCGGTCAAGGACTGGAACAAGTCAAGGACGAGAACAAGGAGTGGCTGATGGAGTTGCCAACTCGTGAAGCGGTCGAACTGCTGGCAGAAGAGCTGCGGCTCCGAATCCCGGAGCAGGATCTGGACTTCTACCACGCAGCGGCTTCCGGACTGCTCGGCTCGTGGGCCGTCATAGACGACCTCTACGAGCGCGAGGTGGCCCCGAGGGCCCTCGAGCGCGAGTGGGCTGAGCCCGCGGAGAACCCGCTGGGGGCCTGGTACGTCACCACCGAGCTCAGCGCCGGGGAGTCGGGCCCCATGTCCGGCCGCCGTGTGGCCATCAAGGACAACGTCGCCGTCGCTGGTGTCCCGATGATGAATGGGTCCGAGACCGTACGCGGTTTCGTGCCGAAGGTCGATGCGACCGTGGTCACTCGGCTGCTCGAGGCAGGGGCGACCATCGCGGGCAAGGCGGTGTGTGAGGACCTGTGTTTTTCCGGGGCCTCGCACACCGCCAAGACCGGTCCGATCCGGAATCCTTGGGACACCGATCGGACCGCCGGAGGTTCCTCCAGTGGTGCCGCTGCCCTGGTTGCGGCAGGGCAGGTCGATCTTGCGGTCGGCGGTGACCAGGGTGGCTCCATCCGTATTCCCTCTGCCTTCTGCGGCGTTGTCGGGCACAAGCCCACATGGGGGCTTGTGCCCTACACCGGTGCTTTCCCGATCGAGCAGAGCATCGACCATCTGGGGCCGATCGCTCCCACAGTCCGCGATGCCGCCGGGATGCTTTCGGTCATCGCCGGGGCGGACGGTCAGGATCCGAGGCAGCCCGTCGAGGTGGCCGGGGTTGACTACGTCGCAGCGCTGGACGAGCTCGACTCAGGTCTTCGGATCGCGGTCGTGACCGAGGGCTTCGAGCAGGCGAACTCCGACCCAGGCGTCAACGCTGTTGTCCGGGACGCGATCGAGCGCCTCACCGCCGCTGGGCACTCCGCCGACGAGGTTTCGGTGCCGTGGCACAAGCACGGCGCCGCACTGTGGGACGTGATCTCGGTCGAGGGAGCCACCTGGCAGATGGTCGACGGCAACGCGTACGGACTCAATTGGAAGGGCACCTACGACCCGGACCTGATGGCGTTCTACGGAGAGCGCTGGCGCCAGAATCCGGCCGCTTTCTCGGAGACGGTCAAGCTCGTCGCCCTCGGCGGGACGTACGCCCTTCGACACGGGTTCGGCGCCAGCTACGGCAAGGCCCGCAACCTCGAAGGGGTTCTGGGCCGTGCCTACGACACGGTCCTGGACGAGTACGACGTCATCGTCATGCCCACGTTGCCCATAACGGCCAGCCTCATCCCTGCAGCCGACGCCGGGGTCGAGGAGATCGTCGTCCGGGCCCTGGAGATGGTCTCGAACACGGCTCCCTTCGATGTGACCGGCCACCCCGCGTGCACCATCCCGGCCGGTCTCGCCGACGGCCTCCCTGTGGGGCTCATGGTAGTCGGCAAGAGGTTCGCGGACGCCGATGTTCTGCGAGCCGCCCACGCGTTCGAGCAGACGCTCGGCACCCTCACCGCACCCACCAAGTTGCAGAAGGAGTTCACCTCATGAACGGAGTATTCGACCTCGCCGGCACAGACGGCGTAGGGCCGGTCATCGTCCCCGACGAGGAGCCGGTCTTCCGGGCCGAGTGGGAGAAGGCCGTCTTCCCGATGTTCGCCATGTGCTTCCGTGCGGGCTTCTTCGGCGTCGACCAGTTCCGCCACGGCATGGAGCATATCGATCCGGCCGTGTACCTGAAGTCGCCTTACTACGAGCACTGGGTACACACCGTCGAGCACTTCGGGGAGAAGCTCGGCAAGCTCGACATGGCGGAGCTCGACCGGCGTACGGCCCACTACCTGGCCAACCCGGACGCCCCGCTTCCCGAGCACGCCGATGCCCCGGAGCTGCTGGCGTTCGTGAACGCCGTCGTCCCCGCCGGCGCCCCGGCCAAGCGTCCTTCGGACAAGGTCGCCCGCTTCAAGGTCGGCGACATCGTCCGTGTTGACCGCTCCGCGCCCAAGGGACACACCCGCCGGGCCCGCTACGTCCGTGGCGCGGTTGGCGAGGTGGTCATGCACCACGGCCCGATGGTCTACCCCGACACGGCCGGCAACGGCCTGGGCGAGAACCCCGAGCACGTCTACACCCTCAGGTTCACCAGCGAGGAGCTGTGGGGCGCCGAGCACGCCGAACCCAACGGCTCCGTCTACTTCGATGTCTGGGATCCCTACATCGAACTCGTCACCTCCGCCACCGACAACACCGAAGGAGCAGTCGCATGAGCGCCACCATCCGTACCCAGGAGGAGATCGCCGCTCGTGTCAAGGCGCTGGAGTCGATGCTCATCGAATCCGGCGTCATGACCACCCAGGCCATCGACCGGATGGTCGAGATCTACGAGCACGAGGTCGGGCCGCAGCTCGGTGCCAAGGTGGTCGCCAAGGCGTGGAGCGACCCGGACTTCAAGGCCCGGCTCGTCGAGGACGCCAGCGAGGCCTGCAAGGAGCTCGGCATCAGCGGCCTGCAGGGCGAGGACATGGTGGTCGTGGAGAACTCCGAGAGCGTCCACAACGTCATCGTGTGCACCCTCTGCTCCTGCTACCCCTGGCCGGTCCTCGGCCTCCCGCCGAACTGGTACAAGGACCCGCAGTACCGCGCAGCAATCACCCGCGAGCCGCGCAAGGTCCTGAGCGAGGCGTTCGGCTTCACCGTCCTCGACAACGCCGAGGTACGCGTGTGGGACTCCAGCAGCGAGATGCGCTACTGGGTCCTGCCGCAGCGTCCGGGCGGCACCGACGGCTGGACCGAGGAGCAGCTCAGCGAGCTGGTGACGCGTGACTCGATGATCGGCGTCGGGCCCGTCGCGCCGGTGGCATCATGACCGCCGCAACCTTGCCGGGCCCCTACACCCCTGCCGAGGTGCTGAGGGAGTCTCGACGACAGGTGCAAGACCTCGTCTGCGGAATGCCGGGCACCGACCCGAGCCAGATGGGCTTCGAGTTTCCCTGGGAGATCCGGGCCTTCGCCATGGCGGTCGCCGCACACAAGGCACTCGGGTTCGACTGGACCGAGTTCCAGGCCGCGCTGATCGCATCGATCCAGAAGTGGGAGGACGCCACGGGCTCGACAGCTGAGCAGCCGTGGTCCTACTACGAGCACTGGGTCGCGGCACTCGAGACGGTGATGGCAGTCCACGGCTCCCTCCCCGAGGCAGATCTTGACGCGAAGACCCAGCGGATCCTCGCCGAGCCGCCCAACCGCAACCACCACGAAGCTCACACCGAGCCCATCGCGATAGACCCCGCCAGCTGATCTCTCCCGCTGTTACCTCCCGCTGTTCCCAACCGAAAGGAACCCATCATGGCAACCGAGAACACCGCCTCCCTTGGCGGCAACCTGACCGCAACGGCCATGGCGCTCGCCCTTGCCGCAGTCGCCCTGTTCAGCGTGCTGTTCCTCCTGCAGGAGAACGGCGCTGTGATCGGTGCGGACAACGGCATGTGGCTGCACGAGGTCACCCATGACGCGCGGCACGCCCTCGGCGTTCCCTGCCACTGAGCGACGAGCTCATGACCAGCACCCCAGCCACCCTGGGCCGCACCGTCGGCCACGGCGCCCTCGCGGGCGCCGTGGCCGGCTGCGCCGGCGCCGCGGTGATGTACTTCCTCGTCGAGCCCTCCATCCGGACTGCGATCGCGATCGAGGACGCAGCGAGCAAGGCGGCAGAGTCCTCGGGTCACTCCCACACCCACGCGCCGGGTCACACCCACGTGTCCAGCGAGCTGGTGACCCGTGGTGAGCAGGTGGTCTACGGCATGCTGACCGCGGTCGTCGTCGGCACATTCATCGGCGTCGCCTTCGCGCTCGTGCACCGATACTTCGGTCGCCGGATCGCGGGTCGTGGCCTACCTGGGTCCGCGTTGATTCTCGCGGCTCTGGGATTCCTCACGCTCACGCTTGCTCCCGCCATCGTCATCCCGGCCAATCCTCCTGCGGTCGGCGACCCAGCGACGGTCAACCTCAGGACCCTGACGTACGTGGGCACCATCGTCTGCGCTGTCGCCTTCACCGGAATGGTCATCGCGGCTTCACGGGCGACTTCGCTCTCGACTCGGAACCGCACTCTGGCCGCCAGCGCCGTCGCTGTTGCCGGTGTCATGGTTCTCCTGTTCGGGATTCCGAACCGTCCCGACGCCATCCCCGCCGATGTTCCAGCTGGTCTGATCTGGTCATTCCGGCTCGGGTCGATCGCACAGCTTGCGTCGATGTGGCTCGTCATGGGAGCGGTCTACGGCTGGCTCGCCACAGGATCTCGGAAGAGCAAGGCCGACACGACAGCACACGACCGGGCCGGCGCCCCGGCTGGCCCGCTCTCCTCGGTCTGATCTCATGGGAACGACGACCAGCCCTCGGGTGCGGATGTGTCGCGGTTGCTGCTGCGGCACCGAACGCAAGCACCCTGATGTCGACCACGACGCCATCGCAGCCGCCCTCGAAGACTCACCAGGGCCAGCCATTTCGGTCGTCCGGGTGGACTGCCTGTGGGCATGCGAGCACTCCAACGTCGTCGTCATCAACCCCGCCACCGAGGCCCGCCAGCGCGGTGCACGACCTGCATGGATCACTCAGGTCAACACCCTGCAGCGCGCCGAAGCCGTCGCGAGCTGGGTGCGCGCCGGCGGGCCTGGGCACGCGCCCGCACCCGCCGAGCTCGGCCCCATCCTGACCGGCGCCGACATCCACAAGCGCACGACCGGCTGGTAACGGGCCAGCGGGCCGCGGGAGCACAGGCTGCCCCCAACCAACGAAACTCCGCAGGAACCGAAAGGCACAACCATGGAATCCGCGATCGACACCCACCTCAAGTGCCCGCGCACACTCTCTCGGCGAGTGTCCGAGGACTACACCCCGCCCTTCCCGATGTTCGTGGCACGCGGCGACAAGGCGATCCAGCAGACTGTCATGGCCTACTTCGGGGTCCAGTTCGAAGACGAGTCCAAGCGTCCGCAAGCTCTCGCCGCGTTCCAGCACATCATCGGCACGTTCAGCCTGGCGGACGGCCCCCTGAGCCACGACCTCACCCACCACGTCGACAACCAGGACCACCACAACCTGATGGCGGTCGCATACTGGACCGACCCCGCGGCGTACTGCCGCTGGCTTCGCTCCGACGACGTCAACGGCTGGTGGTCTGCCGACGAGCGTCTCGACGAGGGCCTCGGCTACTTCCGCGAGATCATCGCGCCCCGTGCTGACCAGTTCGAGACGCTGTACGCGTTCACCGAGGATTTCCCCGGCATCGGCGGCGTCATGGGTGAGCGTGGCACCGGCAGCACCGTGAGCGGCGAGATCGAGGAGCACGGCTATTGGGGATCGATGCGCGATCGGATCCCGGCCTCCCAGGTCGACTGGATGGAGGCGACCGAGGACCTGGTCGTCGTCTCCGGCGACCCGTCGAAAGACGGCCGCGTCATCGTTCGCGGCCACGACAACATCGCAGTGATCCGCTCCGGCCAGGAGTGGAGCGCCGCCGGTGAGGAGGAGCGCAACCTGTTCTTCGATGAGATCCTGCCAAGCCTTCAGGACGGTATGGACTTCCTCCGCGACAACGGGGCCGAGATGGGCTGCTACAGCAACCGCTTCGTCCGCTCGATCGACATCGACGGCAACGAGCTCGACGAGAGCTACAACATCGGCCACTGGCGCGCGCTCGATAAACTCGAGCGCTGGGCGGAGTCGCACCCGACGCACCTGCGGATCTTCGTCACGTTCTTCCGCGTCGTCGCGGGTCTGGAGAAGCTCCGCCTCTATCACGAGGTGTCGGTCTCGGACGCCAAGGATCAGATGTTCGAGTACATCAACTGCCACCCGCAGACCGGCATGATGCGAGACGCCCAGGCTCTCGCCTGACCCACATGCTCCGTTGCCGGGCGGCACCCGAGGCTGCCCGGCAACGGATTCCAATGCTGAAACTTCCCAGCCGAGAACGAAAGCCTGACCGATGACGACCACGACTTGGTGCTACGACGACGACCTATCCAGCCGACTTCGGCGAATGGGCTTGGGTCCCAGTCGGCACGAGATGCCGATATCTGTGCGACCGTTCTTTCGGTAGTCGCCTCTGTGAGGGACTATCCACGGTGCCGGGGGAGGAGTGGCAGCAGTAGGCTCTGCGGTAGCGAGACCACTTTGCTCCAAAGAGCGCCGTGACGGTCAGCGCTGACCCACCGCGTGCCCGGCCGGGGACATCAGGTTCAGGCGTGGACCGATTCGGCGAATTGACTCTGCCGCACCTGATCGGTGGCGCAGAGCTGACAGCCGAGCTCGAGGCGAAGCGCGCGCGATCGCCGAGGGCACCTCCGTCGCCGCGGCGCAGTAGCGGCAGGTCTCAGCACGAGACGTACGAGCGCAGGTGGGCCATCGTGGCGTCGAGCAGGTCGGGGAGTGAGGCGTCCTCGTCGGCGAGCCATGCCTGATACGAGGTCAGGGCGAGGGCGAGCGAGACCTGACCGACGGTCTGGGGGAGAAGACCGTCTGGGCCGAGACCGGTGCGCTCGGCGACGTACTCGGCGATGACCTCGCGCCAGCTGGCGTAGCGGAGCACCGAGTGGGCCTGGAGTGCCGGGGTGGTCAGGATCAGGCGCATCCGGTCGCGGTGGCTGGGCTGCGCATCGGCGGGGAAGTCGTTGAACGCGAGTACGCCCCGGTGGACCGCTTCGTGCAGCGGTACGTCTGTGGGCATGGAGCGCAGGATCTCGCGGAAGGCGTCGAGGGTGCGGTCGAACTGTCCCCAGGGGATGTCGTTCTTGGAGGGGTAGTAGCGGGTGATGGTGCGCCTTCCGACCCCGATCGCCTCGCCGATGTCGTCGAGGGTGGTGGCCTCGAAACCCTTGGTCACGAAGAGCCGGAAGGCCGCCTGCTCGATCTCCGCGTGCGTGGTCGCGGCGGGGCGACCGCGGAGCGAGCGGCGCCGTGTCGCGGGGGCGGGCATGGTCGGCATCTGCCGAATCTATCAGCAGCGGTTTAGGCAAAAGAATAGTTCGTTCCGGCATTCCCCTATCTTTTTGACCCTGAGTGTCATTAATGTGTTGCGCATCACCACAACCGCGTCTTCGGGCGCCGAGGATGAAGGAGAGTGTCATGACCCCTGAAGAGAGCACCCAGGTCGTGGACGAGGCCCTGACCGAGGAGTCGTTGATCGAGGAGGTCTCGATCGACGGCATGTGCGGCGTCTACTGAGCCGCGAACCGAGTGATCTGATGACCGCTGTGAGCCTGGACAGTGCGTGGAGCCTGTCGCCGTCCGTGGAGCTGCGTCCGGAGCCTTTCGGGGCGTTGGCCTACCACTTCGGGAACCGGAAGCTGACCTTCCTCAAGCGTCCCGAGCTGGTGGCGGTGGTGCGTGCCCTGGGATCTCACCCGGATGTGCGTGGAGCGCTCGAGGCATCAGGGGTGCCGGAGGGCCAGCACGCTGCGTACGTTGCTGCGCTCTCCGGCCTCGCCAAGACCGACATGATCCGCCCTGTGGCGTGAGGAGACTGTGATGAAGCTGGTGGAGCACTTCGAGCTCGGCCTGGATGCGCCGATCTGTCTGACTTGGGAACTGACGTATGCGTGCAACTTGGAGTGTGCGCACTGCTTGTCGAGCAGTGGTCGGCGTGACCCGCGTGAGCTGAGTACGGAGCAGTGTGAGGCGGTGATCGATGAGCTGCAGCGGATGCAGGTGTTCTATGTGAACATCGGCGGCGGTGAGCCGACCGTACGTCCCGACTTCTGGCACCTGGTCGAGTACGCCGTCGCTCACGACGTGGGGGTGAAGTTCTCCACCAACGGTGTCCGGCTCACTCCGGAGCGGGCGCGGTGGCTGGCGGCCAGCGACTATGTGGATGTCCAGATCTCCCTCGATGGTGCTACGGCCGAGGTCAATGACCGGGTGCGGGGGACGGGTTCGTATGACACCGCGATCACTGCGCTGCGCAACCTGCACGAGGCGGGGTTTGGTGATGCGAAGGTGAGTGTGGTCTGCACCCGGGAGAACATCGGGCAGCTCGACGAGTTCAAGGCGATCGCTGACCGGTTCGGTGCGACGCTGCGGTTGACCCGGTTGCGTCCCTCGGGTCGTGGCGCGGATGTGTGGGATGAGCTGCACCCGTTGCCCGAACAGCAGCGGGAGCTGTACGAGTGGCTGGTCGCCAACGGTGACAACGTGCTGACCGGTGACTCTTTCTTCCACCTGGCGGCGTTCGGGCCGGAGGACGGGAGCGGTGCTCTGCCGGGGCTGAATCTGTGCGGAGCGGGCAGAGTGGTGTGCCTGATCGACCCGGTCGGAGACGTCTATGCCTGCCCGTTCGCGATCCACGACGAGTTCCTGGCCGGCAACCTGCTCGCCGACGGCGGCTTCGACAAGGTGTGGAAGACCTCGGCGCTCTTCCGGGAGTTGCGTGAGCCGCAGACCGGTGGTGCCTGCTCGGGCTGCGCCCACTACGACTCCTGCCGTGGCGGTTGCATGGCGGCGAAGTTCTTCACCGGGCTGCCGCTGGATGGGCCGGACCCGGAGTGTGTCCAGGGCTATGGCGAGTCTGCGCTGGCCGGTGCCCGGACCATTCCGGCGGCTGGTCAGGACCACTCCCGCAGCGCTCCCAGCCGTAACGCGCCAGTGCTGCTGACCCTCTCCCGACGCCGACCCGACGCCGAGCTGGCGCCACCGGTGAGCGCCTGCGCGGAGTCGCCGCTGGCCGGCTTCGCCCCCAACTGACCCTCTGAAGACAGAAGCGAGAAAACTGACATGGCCTGGAAGAACCCCTGGAAGCAGAACCCGTGGTTCGAGTCCGTCGCGGTGGCGCAGGAGCGTGCCCGCAAGCGGCTGCCGAAGCCGGTGTATGCGGCTCTGCTGGCCGGGTCTGAGCGCGGCCAGACGATCGCGGACAACCAGCAGGCCTTCGCCGACCTCGGGCTGGCGCCGCATGTGGCTGGCCATCACGACAAGCGCGAGCTGTCGACCACGGTGCTGGGCCAGGAGATCGGGTTCCCGGTGATCATCTCGCCCACCGGCGTACAGGCCGTCCATCCCGACGGTGAGGTCGCGGTCGCGCGGGCGGCGGCGGCCCGGGGCACGGTGATGGGGCTGTCCAACTTCGCTTCCAAGGCGGTCGAGGAGGTCGTGGCGGCCAACGCGGCGACGTTCTTCCAGATGTATTGGACCGGTGACCGGGAGGTGATGATCCGCCGGATGCGCCGGGCCCACGCGGCCGGGGCGAAGGCGCTGATCGCCACCCTGGACTGGTCGTTCTCCATGGGCCGTGACTGGGGCAGCCCGGAGATCCCGGAGAAGGTCGACATCAACGCGATGCTCAAGTTCGCGCCCCAGGTGATGAGCCGCGGGAAGTGGATGGCGGCGTACGCCCGCAGTGGTGGCATCCCGGACCTGACCGCTCCCAACCTGGCACCGATCGCCGATGACGGCAGCCTGGGGGAGCCGCCCACGTTCTTCGGTGCCTACTACGAGTGGATGACCACGCCGCCGCCGTCGTGGGACGACGTGGCCTGGATGGTGAGCACCTGGAAGGAGTTGAGCGGAGGCAAGCCGTTCATGCTCAAGGGCGTGTGCCGGGTCGATGACGCGCTGCGTGCGGTCGATGCGGGTGTGGATGCGATCTCGGTCTCCAACCACGGCGGCAACAACCTCGATGGCACCCCGGCCACGATCCGGGTGCTGCCTGCGATCGCGACCGCGGTGGGCGACCAGATCGAGGTGCTCCTCGACGGTGGGGTACGCCGCGGCTCCGACGTCGCCAAGGCACTCGCCCTGGGTGCCCGTGCGGTGATGATCGGGCGTGCCTACCTGTGGGGCCTGGGTGCCAACGGCCAGGCCGGTGTCGAGAACGTCCTCGACGTCCTCCGCAATGGCCTCGACTCCGCAGTCCTGGGCATGGGCAAGGCCTCCATCCACGACCTCACCCCCGCCGACCTGGTGATCCCCGACGGCTTCGAACTCGCCCTGGGCCGACCACTGGGCCGGCCGTGAGCCTGGTCGACCGTCCGTCGCCGGAGATCGTGCCGGGCGGCACGGTCCTGGTGCCGGTCGGGTCCACCGAGCAGCACGGCCCTCACCTGCCGCTCGACGTCGACACCGTGATCGCGACCGCGGTCGCCGACGAGCTCGCCCCGCTCATCGGCGCCTCGGTCGCGCCGGCGGTGCCGATCGGGGCCAGCGGGGAGCACCAGTCGTTTCCGGGGACCATCTCGATCGGGACCGCGGTGCTGACCTCGGTCCTGGTCGAGCTCGGCCGCTCGCTGACCACCTGGGCCGCCCGGGTCGTCCTGGTCAACGGCCACGGCGGCAACCTGGACGCGGTCACGGCCGCCGTCACGGTCCTTCGCGCCGAGGGGAGAAAGGTCGCCTGGGTGCCCTGTCAGGTGCCCTACGCCGACCCGCACGCCGGGCTCACCGAGACCTCGCTGATGCTGCACCTGGACCCCGAACGGGTACGCCTGCGACAGGCCGTAGCGGGCAACACCCGGCCGCTGCGTGAGCTGCTGTCCCAGATGTGCGCCGGGGGAGTGGAGGCGGTCTCGGCCAACGGAGTCCTCGGCGACCCGACCGGCGCCAGTGCGGAGATCGGCAAACGAATCCTCGCCGAGATGGTCTTCGCTGCCTACGACCGTCTGCAGATCGGTGTCGTGGCGCGATGAAGCCTGATGCGGTGGATGCAGACGAGGTGGGACGGGTGGCGCTGGTGACCGGTGCGGCTCGCGGAATCGGCGCCGCTACCGTCCGTGGTCTGGTGGCCGAGGGCGTACGCGTCGTCGCGCTCGACTGGTGTGCGGGTGAGGACTCGCCGGCCGGCTATCCCCAGGCCACGAAGGCAGACCTCGACACCCTCGTAGCCTCGCTCCCGACCGGCTGGGTCGAGCCGGTCGTCGGTGACGTACGCGATCCGGCGGCGCTCACCGCCGCGGTCGATGCCGCGACCGACAGGTGGGGACGGCTCGACATCGCCGTCGCCGCCGCCGCGGTGATCGCCGGCGGCCGCCCGTTGTGGGAAGACGACTCGCTCGACCTGCAATGGCAGATCGACGTCGCCGGGGTCTGGAACACCGCGGTCGCGGCTGTTCCCGCGATGCTCGCCGGGCCCGACCCCAGCGGCTGCAGGTTCGTCGCACTAGCCTCCGCAGCGGGCACGCGAGGGCTGTTCCACCTCGCCGCCTACAACGCCGCCAAGCACGCCGTGGTCGGGCTGGCGAAGGGCTTGGCCGCCGACCTCGCTGGGACCGGGGTCGCCGCCTGTGCCGTCTCACCGGGCTCCACCGACACCGCGATGCTCGCCGCGACCGCCGACCTCTACGCGGTCAGCACCGACGACCTCGCCGCCCACCAGCTGCTGCGCCGCACGCTCACGCCCGACGAGGTCGCCGCCACCGTCGTCCACGCCTGCTCGCGTGCCGGGGCGGTCCTCAACGGCTCGGTCGTCGCCGCCGACGGAGGCTTCGGCGGATGACGCTGCCGGATGGGTTCACGGTGCGGGTGCGCGATGACGTACGTCTCCGTCCGACGCCCGACGGAGGGCTGTCGCTGGTCGGCGGCTCCCCGTTGCGATCCATGCGCCTCACACCGGCCGCCGCCGGCCACGTGCGCAACCGGCAGGTACGGGTCGGCGACACCGCCACCGACCTCATCGCCCGCCGCCTGCTCGACGGCAACCTCGCCGACCCCGAGGGCCTGACGCCGGTCGACCCGGCTGAGCTCACCGTCATCGTCCCCGCCCACGACCGGCCACAACACCTCCACCGCTGCCTGGCCGCCCTCGACGGACTCAGCGTCATCGTCGTCGACGACGCCTCCCGCGACTCGGACGCAGTCGCCGAGGTCGTACGCCGCCACAGCGCCACCCTCCTCGCACTGACCGAGAACCGCGGACCCGCCGGCGCCCGCAACGCCGGCCTCGTCCGGGTCACCACCCCCTACGTCGCCTTCGTCGACTCCGACGTCACCGCCGTCCCGACGATGCTCGCGCAGCTGGCCGGCCACCTCGCCGACCCGCGGGTCGCGCTGGCGGGACCGCTGGTCCGGGGACATACCGACAAGGCTCGACCCTCCTGGTTCGAACGCCACGACGTGACCGCCTCCTCCCTCTCCCTCGGCACGAGGGCCTGCTCGGTCCGCCCCGGCGCGGCCGTCGGCTGGCTGCCGTCGGCCTGCCTCGTCGCCCGCACCGCCACGCTGAGAGAGGCCGGCGGCTTCGCCGCCGACCTCCGCGTCGGCGAGGACGTCGACCTGGTTTGGCGCCTGGTCGAGGCCGGCCAGGTCGTCCGCTACCAGCCCGATCTGGAAGCGCTGCACGAGGTCCGCGACACCGTCCGCGGCTGGCTCGGCCGCAAGCTCGTCTACGGCACCGGCGGCGCCGAGCTCGGCCGCCGCCACGGGGACGCGATCGCCCCGGCCGTACTCTCACCGGCCATGGCCACCGCTGCAGCCGCGATCCTCGCCGCCCGCTGGTGGTCGACGCCCGCGGCACTCGCCTCGCTGGTCTGGGGGAGTCATGCCGTCGACGCAGCACTCCCGGACGTACCCGGCCGCACCGGACTCGCCATCCGCATCGCCGCCCGCGGACTCGGCTGGTCACTCCGCCAGGAGTCAGCCCTCCTGCTGCGCCACTGGTGGCCGCTCACCGTCGTCGCCTGCCTGCTCAGCCGCACCGCACGCCGCATGGTCCTCGCCGCGCTCGTCGTCGACACCGCCGTCGCCCTCCACGAGACCGACATTCGACCCACGACCCTCCTGGGCCGCCGCCTCGACGACCTCGCCTACGGCACCGGACTCTGGCTCGGTGCCGCGAGATCGCGGTCCGTGCAGTGCCTCACCCCGCGCTTCGCGCGTCAGCCCAGGGCCTCGGTACCGACTCGAGCAAACAACGCTTGACCTCAGCCCCGCAGGTCGATCGACAGGCCCACTTGCTGTGATCCGGGTCGATACAGGGGAGACTCTTCCTGCTCAGCGGTCGGCCGGGGGCTCGACGTTTCTGCGTAGGATCTTGCCTGTAGGGCCCTTCGGCAAGCTCGACACGAACCAGATCTTTCGGGGATACTTGTAGTCCGCCAGACGCTCTCGCACAAACTCGACTAGTTCGTCGGACTCGGCTCGGGCTCCCCGTTTGAGTGCCACCGCTGCTCCGATCTGCTCCCCGAGGTATACATCCTTGATCCCAATCACCGCAGCCTCGGAAACGGCCGGATGCTCGTACAGCACCTCTTCCACTTCGCGTGGATATACGTTGTACCCGCCCCTGATTATCACGTCCTTCTTTCGATCGACGATACTGTAGTATCCGTCGATGTCCAGCCGCGCTATATCTCCCGTGCTGAACCAGCCGTCCACGATCGACTCCTCAGTCGCCTCTGGTCGGCCCCAGTAGCCCTTCATGACGTTCTCGCCCTTGATCTGAATTTCTCCAGGAGCGGTGAGGTCACTCAACTGATTTCCAGCCTCGTCGACTAGCCGGAGTTGGCAGCCACGCACGGGAGTTCCGATCGTCCCGGGCTTGCGCGGCTTGCCTGGCTGGTTGAAGCAGGCAATAGGAGCTGTTTCAGATAGGCCATAGCCTTCATATACTTCGCAGCCGAACTGGCTCTCGAAGGCCTTCAACACTTCGACCGGCATCGGTGCTCCGCCAACGATGCAACAGCGCAGTTTCGACAGGTCTGCCGAAACTGCGTCCGGAGAGTTCAAGAGCGCGGAGTACATGGTGGGAACGCCTTCTAGAACCGTAACCTTGTCGCGCTCGAGGACGCGTAACGCCACTTCTGCGTCAAATCTAGGAATCAACGTGAGCAGGGCGCCCGATTTCACTGCGGCGTTCAATCCGCAAGTCAGCCCGAATACGTGAAAAAGCGGCAAACAGCCAAGGATGACGTCATCGGGAGATGTTTGGATAAGAGTGTCTACGGTTGTAGCAGCATTTGTAACCATATTGGCGTGCGTGAGTTCTGCTCCCTTAGGATTTCCAGTGGTTCCGGAGGTGTAGAGCAACACAGCAGTGTCATCCGCGCTCCGCGCAACAGGTTCCTCGAGAGGGTCTCCGAGTAGTTCCAGAGCGGCGGGGCCTTGGTCTCCGACCAGAAGCGCTGGGATTCCAACATCGTTCGCCGCCTTCGCTACCGCGTCCCCTACTGCATGAGAGCCATAGACGAGTGACATACCGGAATCTTGAATGTAGTACGTGATCTCGCGGGACTTCAGCAAGGGGTTCATCGGGACAGCGATGGCCCCAGCCATGAGGACCCCGTAAAAAAGAATGGGAAACCCCGGGACGTTCGGCATCACGATGCCTATGCGATCACCGGGCCGGATACCCCGAGCTTGCAGATCGCCCGCCACGGCCCCGGCAGCACGCCTGAGTTGGGAATAGTCCAGCGTGATGCCGTGCAACCTGATCGCTGGCCTATCGCCCAAGTCACGTGCGGTATCAATCAGGTTGTTGGCTAGGTTCGAAGACATGACGATTCCTCTCTCGATCTTGGGTAGTTAACGGATTGTGGTGCCCGCGCGACGGATTGGGAGGACGGCGGGTCCAGCATGTAGTCCATGCGTCGTCGATGATCTTTGATCGCCCGGAAGGGATCTCTCCGAAGGTGGCGATAGAGCGTGCCGTCTCTGAGGCGGCGGATGTGTGGGGGAGAGGCATGTTCACGTGCATCGCACAGTTGGTGATGCCGCAGCCGCGGAGCCGACGCTGCAGGCGCAGTGGATCGAACTCTGGGCCGATTCATCGACGCCGCCGCCGCTATTGAACGGGACCGTTCTGCGGGCGGTGCCCTGAACGAGCCGCTGGCTCGTGCTTTGGCGGCGGCGCTGATGTGGGTCGGCGAGAAAGATCTTGGTTTGATGAGGTCTCTGGTGCTGAGCTCTTGGGTTAGAGGTCTCGGGGGTGGGGGATCTCGGGGAACATCTCGAGTCCGTAGTTGGTCTTGAGGTTCTCGACCTCGGCGGTGAGTTGCTCGGGGGTGCGCAGCTCTCGGTTGCGGGCTTCGTAGAAGTATTTGTCGATGCCGCCTCCGGGCTCGAAGCCGTTGCTGTCGGGTCCGGGCACGAAGATCACGAGGATTCGGGCCTCCTCGCCCACGACCTCGTAGGTGTGTCGCTGGTCCTTGCGGCCCCAGACGAACTGTCCGGCGCCGGCGCTGTGGGACCCCTCTTCGGTGTGGATCTTGATCTCGCCGCTCATCACGAAGAAGCCCTCCTCCTCGCGGTGGTGGATGTGCCAGACCGGCTCGGTCCCGCGAACCCAGTTCGTCTCGATGACGATCAGCTGGCCCTGGGTGGTCTCCCCGGTGGCGTGGGTCCAGAAGTCCACGCCGGTCATGAAGTCGCCGGTCATGGTGAAGTGCACATCGTCGCGGTGGGAGACGTAGCTCTCTCCGTCGCGGGTTGTCGACGGCTGAATCTGGTCGACCTGAATCTGGTCGACATCGGACTTGGTGGCCATGGTGGCCCCTTTCGTTTCGCTCGCTGTGTGGGCGAGTGGGTGAGGCTGACTCGTACAGGTTTGAGACTAGACTCACAGTTGAACATCGTCAACAGGCTGTCGAGTCTTGAGAGGCGTCGATCAAACCGACATGCTGTTGACGATGAGCGACGCTCCGTGCAGAGTGGGGTCTGAACGTGCCCAGCCTGTGCGTCAGAGGCCAGACATGACGCCGGGAGACATACGACGGAACAGGAAGAACGACTGTGTTACAGGAAGTGAACCCTCGCTCAGCGGATAGCGCGGCCTGGTGATGGGTACCCTCGACCCTCAGGTAGTTGACCTGCTTGCGACCCTGTCCAAGGCTCCCCCTGCACAACCCTGGGACGTACCTATCGCGTCTTACCGGGCGGCTGGCGAGAAGTTCGTCGCCCTGGCTGGAGCTCCGAACCCTCACTGCGACGTGAGGGACTTCGTGATCGACCTGCCGGGAAGATCTGTCAGGGCTCGTATCTATCGTCCCAAGGGGGCTGTCGGAAGCCTGCCCGGCGTCGTCTACTTTCACGGCGGTGGGTTCGTCAGGGGCAGCCTTGAATCGCACGACGTGCTTTGCCGGGAGTTGAGCGTACGAGGCGGGTTCAGCCTGGTCTCTGTCGACTTCAGGCTGGCGCCCGAGAACGTCTTCCCGCGGGCTCACGCCGACGCGATGGACTCGTTCCGCTGGGTGTCGGATCATGCTGGCGAGCTGAACATACGACGAGACGCGTTGGCGGTTGCCGGCGACTCAGCGGGAGCGATGCTCGCAGCGGCGACAGCAGTACGCGTTCAAGAGCGCACACCTGTGCGGGCGCAAGGTCTTCTTTGTCCGGTGCTCGATGTAACCCTTACCAATGACTCCGTTGTGCGAAACGAACAGGCGCCGTTGTTGTCGCGCCAGGTCCTGGCATGGTGTATTGACCAGTACTTCCCGGATGTGGAGACGCGACAGTCTGCGGCCGCATCGCCGTTGATGAGGCCGAGCCTCGCGGACGCCCCTCCTGCGTTCATTCTCAGTTCGGAGATCGACCCTGTCGCTGATGATGCTCGGCAGTACTCTGCCAAGCTGGAGAAATTTGGCGTCGGATCTGAACATCAGGAGTTCGCAGGGATGCCTCACAGCTTCTTTCTCCTTGCCGGCGTGCTTGAACCGGGCGAGCGCGCCATCCTCACTTTCGCGGAGAAGTTGTCCGGCCTACTCCGGTAGAGGTGGCTCGCCAGTCGCCTTGGCCGAAGTCAACGGCCTGGAATCGACATACTGTTGACGATGATCCACTGAACGTCTATTCTTCTGGTCACGCTTGACTTCCAATCTCTTGAGGAGACGCGATGAGTACGCTTACCAATCGGCACTATCGGTTGCGCAGTCGACCAACCGGCGAAGTAACGGCCGAGAATCTGGAGTGGACCGAAGAGCCGGTGCCTGAGATTGCGGAGGGGCAGGCTCTGATCCGCACGCACTACCTATCGGTGGACCCCACAAATCGGGTGTGGATGAGCGAGATGCGCTCTTACATTCCTCCGGTAGAGCTGAACGCGGTCATGCGGGGTGCGGGTGTGGGGCAGGTCGTTGCCAGCATGCGTGAGGACCTGCCGGTCGGTGCGCATGTCGTCGGTCTGACGGGTTGGCAGGACTACTGTGTTGCTGATGTCGCGCACGAGGACATGCCATTCACGATTCTTCCCGATCCGCTCCCGGCTCCTCTTCCTGCCTTCGTCGGAGTACTGGGCCACACCGGGATCTCGGCATACCTCGGGGTGGAGTTCGGGGATCCCAAGCCAGGGGAGACCTTCTTCGTCTCGGCCGCAGCAGGAGCCGTTGGATCCATCGCTGGCCAGCTCGCGAAGCGACGAGGTGCACGGGTCGTCGGGCTTGCCGGAGGTGCTGAGAAGTGCCGATACGTTGTGGAGAAGCTGGGCTTCGATGCCTGCGTCGACCGGCGTGACGACGACTGGAAGGCTCAACTCGACCTCGCTACCCCGGACGGTATCGACGTGGATTTCGAGAACGTGGGCGGCGAGATCATGGACCATGTACTTGATCGCCTGAACATCGGGGCTCGAATCACGCTGTGCGGCCTGATCTCGGAATACAACACCTACGGTGGAGACAACAACACGCAGCAGGGTCTCCGCAATGTTAGCCAGCTTTTGATGCAGCGAGCCACTCTTCGCGGGTTCATTGTTTTTGATCATGTGGATCGATACGGAGAGATCATCACTGAGCTGGCCAAGGATCTGTCTGTGGGGGCCTTGCGTGGCGAGGACACGGTGGTCGACGGTTTGGAGAACGCTCGACTCACGTTGAACCGCAGTATCGCAGGAGAATACCGCGGGAAAGTCGTGGTTAAGGCAGTTGACTGACGCGCGGGCAGGTGCGAGCGACCCAGCTCAGCGATGCTCAATAGCGCGAACTCGCGCCGTGCCAATGCCGTCCGACGTTGCGCGACGTCGGACGGCATTGGAATGGGAAGTCAAAATGCCAATGTGTGTGTGCCTTCGATCTGCGCTACGATAGAGACATGGTGGCTTCGTTTTCCAACGGTCTCAGTGGTGCTGAACCTCGGGCTGGTAGGCGGAATCTCAAGGGCGACATGCGGGAGCAGGCGATCCTTGAGTGTGCCTATGAGGCCTTGCGCAAGGAGCCGATGCGGACGATCTCGATTGATCGCCTCGCGAAGGGCGCTGGTTTATCACGGTCTTCTTTCTACTTCTATTTCGAGTCCAAGTGGCAGGTTCTCTCGGCGCTTTTGTCGAGCGTAACTGACGATGTGTTCATTGCGTCGTCAATGATTTTTGATCGACCGGAAGGGATCTCTCCGGAGGCGGCGATAGAACATGCCGTATCTGAGGTCGTGGACGTGTGGGAGAGGCATGGTCACGTGCTTCGGGAGGTTGGTGACGCCGCAGCGGCGGAGCCGGCGCTGCAGGCACAGTGGGATCGAATTCTGGGCCGGTTCATCGACGCCGCTGCAGCGGCTATTGAACGTGACCGTTCTGCGGGCGTTGCCCTGGACGGGCCGCCGGCTCGTGCTTTGGCGGCGGCGCTGATGTGGATGGGCGAGAGAAATCTTGGTTTGATGACCATGCGTAGCGCGAATGCTATTCCGGTGGACGAGATCGTCGAAACGACGACGACCGTGTGGCTCAGAACCGTATTTGGTCTTGAATACCGGGGAGGATCGGCCAGGAGCTGAGGCTGTCGGGTCGGTCTGCGCTTCCTGCCGCCAGCTCAAATGCCTCGATCGCAGCGAGCCGGATTCCGTAAGGGTCCGGCTCGCTGCGATTGGTGATTCTACCCAGGTGACTATCTGCGTATGGCTGGCACAGGCAGCGCGCTGCGTCAGGGTGCGGCCGAGCTCGGTGATCTCATCGAGCCCGTCGGGGACGCCAGAGTCAGCGACCCGAAGAGCCTCGAGCCGACATCCAACTCGAGCTCTGAAACGGTGCTGATGCTGTCAACCGCCAGCGCAAATTAGGTCGATCGCAGCGAACCAGGATCCGCAAGGGGCTTGGTTCGCTGCGATCGACGGATCTATGTAGCTGTACACCTGTGTAGGGCTAGTGCACCTTCGTACACCGTCTATCTGTTGCGAGGCGCTACTGCTGTTGGTCGGCGGCCATCTTCGCCATGTTCAACCCGGGCATGAGCATGTGGCCGCCATCAACCAGCATCTCGAGCCCCGTCGTCCAACGGGAGTCGTCGGATGCCAGCCAGAGCACGGCCTCGCTCATCGCGCGCGGCGGGAGCAGCCCGACGTCACGCAGGACCGACCAGTACTTGGCGCCTTCGAGATCTGCCTTCACGCCCTGACCGGGGCCCTTGCCTGAACACAGGTCGTACCCGCCCTGCCAGTCCAGCGCGGGGGTGTCGGTCGGGCCCGGGAGCAGGATGTTCACCCGGATCCCGTACTGTCCGAACTCGAGTGCTGCGCTCTTCGCAACCCCGATGACGCCGTGCTTCGAAGCCACGTAGTGCGCGTAGTGCGGTGATCCCTCCACGCCGTTTCCGGAGGACGTCACCACGATCGAACCGCCGCCACGCTCCTTCATCGCCGGAGTGACAGCCTTCAGCGTTCGCCAGACGCCGGTGATGTTGACGTCGAGCACGGCCGAGAACTCGTCCTCGGAAATGTCGGCGAACGGCTGAACCGTCCAGATCCCAGCGTTCGCGACGGCTACATCCAGACCGCCAAACGCTTTCACGCCTTCAGCGACAAGCTTGTCGAGCGAGGACTGCTTTCGGACATCGCCCTCGTGCGCGATGATCCGTCGGCCGAATGACTCGACCTCTTTCACTGTGATCTGGAGATCCTCAGCCGTTGCAGTCGCGTACGGAAGCCCGGTGTCTTGGGGACAGTCGAGGGCGAGAATATCGGCGCCCTCCTCGGCGAGTCGTACTGCATGTGCCCGCCCCATTCCACGCGCTGCCCCGGTGACCAGGGCAACCTTTCCGTCCATTCGTCCCATAGTGTTTCCTTCCTTGAATTGCGATATCGTCGAGAGTTAACTGCTTTGATCATGTCCCTGAAGTTCGGCGGTTCCCGGGGCGATGAGCTGTAGAAGAACGTCGATCCCCGGAGGTTCGGTCCATACATGATCCGAGCCGGCGATCTGGAACGGCCCATCGATCCGATCTGGGCGGCCAGGTCCGCGAATAGTGCACCCCCTTAGGTCGACCTCGCCTAGAGACTTGTCGAACCTGAGAGCAATATGATCGATCTTCGCCGATTCGTGCCCGAGTGCATCCGACAGTGCCGTCGGTTCATCGATAGTGAAAAGTTCGATGGTGGCCGATGCTAAGGCGAAGAAGGATGCACGAATATTGAGCGCGGGAGCTTCGAACGTGGAAGAGATGGAAAGTCCGAATCTTCTCTGCCACTCGTTCGAGGACGCCTCCAGGTTGCGAACCATGATTCCTACATGATCAAGCCGTGGGAACTGGGCCGAGACGCTGCTCTCGGAGCCAGCTGTTTGATCAGGCATTGTCACTGGCTCCCGGCCGCGACAAAGTTCGGCGTGACGCCCCTGCTGGGTTCCGTCCAGCGCTGGGTGACCACCTTGGACCTGGTGTAGAAGCGGTAGGCGTCGTAATTCAAACCATCATCGCCGAAGCGCGAATCACCCCACCCGCCGAAGCCGAACCACGAGATCGGCACTGGAATCGGCACGTTGACACCGACGCTTCCTGCCTGCACATGATGCGCGAAGTGGCGGCTCGCTGCTCCACTGGAGGTGAAGATCGACGCACCATTTCCGTATGGACTGGCGTTGACAACTCGGAGTGCCTCGTCAAGATCGTCAACGCGGACCACGCTGAGGACCGGGCCGAAGATCTCGTCCTGATAGAGATCGCTGTCGACCTGTACGTGGTCGACGAGGCTCGGCCCAACGAAGTGCCCCTCCCCGCGGGAATCAATTGCCCGACCGTCCACGACGACCGTTCCACCTTGGCTTCCTGCTGTGTCCAGTGCGCTGCGGACCCGTTCGAGCGCAGCCTCCGAGATGAGTGGGCCCATGTCAGAACCCTCCGCGTTGCCCGGGCCGGTCGTGAACGCTTCGGCTCGTTGTGCTGTCTTCGCAACGACCTGGTCGGCAACGTCGCCAACGACGACCGCCACCGGTACAGCCATGCATCGTTGACCTGCGGCTCCGAATGCCGCCGATACCAAGGCATCCGCTGCCGCGTCCAGGTCGGCGTCGGGCATCACGACCAAGTGATTGTTCGCTCCGCCCAATGCCTGCACCTTCTTGCCGGCTTCGGCAGAGCGGCGATAGATCTCACGCGCGACGGGAGTGGAGCCAACGAAGGACACGGCTGCCACGTCAGGGTGGTCGATCAGCGCGTTCACTGCATCGACGCCCCCATGCACGACGTTGAAGACACCCGCTGGGAGGCCCGCCTCAGCAAGGAGCTGAGCCATGCGCACGGAAGCTGATGGCACTCTCTCGCTTGGCTTGAGCACGAATGAATTGCCGCAAGCGATCGCGGCCGCAAACATTGACACCGGGACCATCACGGGGAAGTTGAACGGAGTGATGCCAGCGCATACTCCGAGCGGTTGGCGAAAGGAATATGTATCGACGCCATTGGCGACCTGCTCCGCGTACTCGCCCTTCAACTGCTGGACCGCAGACGCCGCAACCTCGACCGCTTCGACGGAACGAGCCACTTCGCCCCTCGCGTCAGCGAGTGTCTTTCCTTGTTCCGCGGTGATTATCGAGGCGATCTCCTCGCTATGTTCCAGCAATAGACTGCGAAATGCGAGGAGAATCGTTGCCCGGGCCGGGGTCGGAGTCGACGCCCAGGATTCCGCTGCGTTTCGTGCGCTAGCGACGGCCTTGTCAACAAGATCAGCGCCTCCCAGTCCGACGGTCCGAACTGCATGGCCCGTTGCTGGGTCGACGATCTCGACCTGTTCCGCGGCAGCCGAATCTGCGGGAGCACCGTCGATCCAGTGTGGAACTGTTTCGAACTGAATACCGGTTGTAGTCACAGAAATCTCCAAGGTGCGAGGTGGTGAAATGTTGCTGAGCTCTTGGGTTAGAGGTCTCGGGGGTGGGGGATCTCGGGGAACATCTCGAGTCCGTAGTTGGTCTTGAGGTTCTCGACCTCGGCGGTGAGTTGCTCGGGGGTGCGCAGCTCTCGGTTGCGGGCTTCGTAGAAGTATTTGTCGATGCCGCCTCCGGGCTCGAAGCCGTTGCTGTCGGGTCCGGGCACGAAGATCACGAGGATTCGGGCCTCCTCGCCCACGACCTCGTAGGTGTGTCGCTGGTCCTTGCGGCCCCAGACGAACTGTCCGGCGCCGGCGCTGTGGGACCCCTCTTCGGTGTGGATCTTGATCTCGCCGCTCATCACGAAGAAGCCCTCCTCCTCGCGGTGGTGGATGTGCCAGACCGGCTCGGTCCCGCGAACCCAGTTCGTCTCGATGACGATCAGCTGGCCCTGGGTGGTCTCCCCGGTGGCGTGGGTCCAGAAGTCCACGCCGGTCATGAAGTCGCCGGTCATGGTGAAGTGCACATCGTCGCGGTGGGAGACGTAGCTCTCTCCGTCGCGGGTTGTCGACGGCTGAATCTGGTCGACCTGAATCTGGTCGACATCGGACTTGGTGGCCATGGTGGCCCCCTTTCGTTTCGCTCGCTGTGTGGGCGAGTGGGTGAGGCTGACTGACTCGGATAACGTGAGACTAGACTCACAGTGGATTAAAGTCAACGGTCTGTCGATTATGCGGTTTCGCCACACATTGCGAAATTGAGGGGGCCGCACATCGCATCTTGCGTGCGAATGTGCGGCCCACCTGATGTGTCCGGTCAGTGCTACTGAAGGGCGACGCGGAAGACCTGGAATTCGATCACCGGGCCAGGTGTGATGCGGCCCTGGCCCACGAAGATCGTCTGGTTGACCCAGCTGTACCTGGGGTCACCGCACTCGAGCCTAGGCGTCGTGACGAAGTAGTGATCGCCGAAGTTGGTGCTCGACTCGCCCCCGGTGAGCGCGGCTTCGGCTGCTTCGGTGACCTCTACCAGTCCCTCATAGCTCATGTAGATGACAGCGCCGTCATTGGTAATGAACTGCGCACGCACGTCCAGTCGCCCGAAGCCGTCGTCGCCGGCAAGCAGCCAGTCCCCGCCGCCGATCGCCGCCTGGCCGCTGAGGCGATCCCCGGTCACGGTTCCACCTGTGACGGGAAGAACCTGCCGAAGGCCGTACGGCCCGGGGCCGACGATTTGCGGCGCAGCCAACTCTGCGGTGTAGGAGAATTCTGGAACAAGCTTCACTGGGATACCTCCAGGCCAGCGGCGGCCATTACCTTGGACATGCCTTCGGCGATGAGTTCTGTACCGAATGCTTGCTCGACGACGTTCGGGTCGAAGTATTCGCGCATCAAGATGACCTTGCCGTCTCGAATCCGCATGTGCGTGCAGTAGGTGTTCGCGTAGATGTTCCCGTTCTGCTTCACCGTCGCCTTGCCGTGAAGTTCGAGGATGAACAGTTCGGGATCGGTCGTGTCGTGGACGACCAGCGAGTCGATGGCCAGGTCGGGCACAGACTCGAAGAACCAGTCGACGAAGTGGCCGATGAGCGCAGCGCCAGGGACTGACGTCGCGAGCGGCTCTGGCGCAAAGGGCATCTCCCACACTGCGTCATCCGCGAACCAGCTCTTCCACTTCTCGAGTTCTGCTCCGGTCGGCGGTCCACCTTCAAGATCGCCCCAGAAACCATCTACCACCTTGCGGTTCTCTGCTTGCGTACTCACAGTCGCCTCCTTCAGTGCGGCCAAGTGGCGAGGAATGTGTCCGTCGCCACAGGTCTGAGACTGCCCGACATGTCGGTGATAGTCAACACAGTGTCGACAAGTTTTTGTTCTGCTGCTCTGCCCGCTCGTGGTCTTTGATCAACACAGTGTTGACGATATTCGACGCCAGGTCTAACGTCTCCTTGGTTGGGTCGGTTCGCTCGTGTTCGAGCGATCTTCGGCGTCACCTGCAGGAAGGAGCCTCGCGATGCAGCGCACTACGGACCCTGGCCGACGGCCACGCACCAGTTGCGTGTTCCTCGTCTTGCTACTTGTCACGCTCAGTTCTGGGTGTGTAGCACTCGATGATCGAAGGGCGGGCCCTGACCGCCCGATGGTGCTGACAACTTTCACCGTGCTCGAGGACATCGCAGAGAACGTGGCAGGCGACCGACTGCGGGTCGATTCGATCACCAAGGTTGGTGCGGAGATTCACGGCTATGAGCCGACGCCGCGCGATGTTGCTAAGGCGTCGGAGGCCGACCTGATCCTGGACAATGGCCTGAATCTGGAGGCCTGGTTCGGGCAGTTCGTCGAGTCGGTCGATGTTCCGCATGTCGTGGTCTCCGATGGCGTTGAAGTTTTGGACATCACCGAGGACGCCAACGCGGGCAAGCCCAATCCACACGCGTGGATGAGTGCGCTCAACGCGCAGATCTACGTCGACAACATGGTCGCCGCCTTCTCAGATCTGGAGCCGGCATACAGCGCGGAGTTCGCTGAGAACGGTGAGGCGTACAAGCGAAAGCTTGAGGAGTTGCACCAGAAGATGATCAACAAGCTGGACTCTTTGCCTGACAACGAACGAGCGCTGGTTTCCTGCGAGGGTGCGTTCTCGTACCTCGCCCGAGACTCTGGCCTGAGGGAGAAGTACATCTGGCCGGTCAACGCTGAGCAGCAGGCCACCCCGCAGCAGATCACGTCTGCGATCGAGTTCGTCAAGACCAACGAGGTGCCAGCGGTGTTCTGCGAGTCGACGGTGTCGGACAAACCCATGCAACAGGTCGTCCGCGCGACGGATGCATCGTTTGGCGGGACGCTGTACGTCGACTCCTTGTCCGAGTCCGACGGACCGGTCCCGACGTACCTCGATCTGATCCGGCACGATGCTGACACAATCGTCGCGGCATTGACTGGTGGTGCAGAGTGATGTCGGCGATCGAGGTGGATCACCTGGTTGTTCGTTACGGAGAAGTGTGCGCCCTCGACGATGCGACCCTACGGGTCGGCGAGGGGCGGGTGACGGCGCTGATCGGGATGAACGGATCCGGAAAGTCGACCCTGTTCAAGGCGATCATGGGCCTCGTTCGACCCGATTCCGGTGAAGTCAGGGTCGGGGGCTCGTCTCCGAGCGCCGCACGTCGTCGCGGCCTCGTCACCTATGTCCCTCAGGACGAAGCAGTGGACTGGAACTTTCCCGTCTCCGTACGCGAAGTAGTGATGATGGGGCGCTATGGCCATCAAGGCTCCGCCCGGCGCCCGCGCCGGGCGGACCACATCGCTGTGGCAGATGCCCTCGCCCGCGTAGGGCTGACCGACAAAGCCGATCGACAGATTGGCCAGCTGTCCGGCGGCCAGAAGAAGCGTGCATTCGTGGCGCGAGGTATCGCCCAGGATGCTCGCATCCTTCTGCTCGACGAGCCATTCGCCGGAGTCGACAAGCGCTCCGAAGCCACCATCACCCGGCTCCTGCGAGAACTAGCCGCTAGCGGCCGGACGGTCTTCATCTCGACCCACGACCTACACGGGGTTCGACAACTCGCCGACGACGCGGTGCTGCTCAAGCGCCATGTGCTCCTGCACGGACCGGTCGATGAAGTGGTACAGCCCGATCATCTTGCCCTGACGTTCGGGCTTGACCCGCGCGACCTTGGCGCCGGCAAGGACCTAGGCGACCTGGACGGTGTGATGTGAGCGGCGACCTGACTTTTCTCGATCTCGTTCTTGAGCCGCTCCAGTACGAGTTCGTGGTCCGCGCTTTGGCGACCACCGTTATCGCCTCAATTTTGTGTGCCGTGTTGTCGTGCTGGCTGGTCTTGGTTGGCTGGTCGCTCATGGGGGATGCCGTCTCCCATGCGGTCCTGCCCGGTGTCGTGCTCGCTTATGTCATCGGAATCCCGTTCGCGATCGGCGCGCTCGTGTTCGGCGTCATCGCCGTCGTTGCCATCGGCGCGATCTCGACAACCAGTCGCGTCAAGGAGGACGCTGCGATCGGGATCGTCTTCAGCACGTTGTTCGCGCTCGGTCTCGTCCTCATTTCGGTCACCCCGAGCCAGACAGACCTCAACCACATCATCTTCGGAAACATCCTGGGTGTCTCGACAACAGACCTGATCCAGATCGGCGGCTTGGCGGCGATCGGGCTGGTTCTTCTGTTCATGAAACGGCGGGACCTCACGCTCTACGCCTTTGACCCGATCCATTGCCACGCACTAGGGATCTCCACGCGACGTCTCCAGGCCCTGCTTCTCGGCATGCTCGCCCTCACCGCGGTGGTGTCACTCCAGGTCGTCGGGGTGATCCTCGTGGTCGCCATGCTCATCATCCCCGGGGCGACCGCGTACCTCCTCACCGATCGGTTCAGCCGGATGCTTCTCATCGCACCCGCAATTTCGGCGACATGCGCGGTCGTCGGGATCTACGTCAGCTATTGGATCGACGCCGCCTCCGGGGGACTCGTTGTGGTCACGCAGGGAGTCTTCTTCTTCCTCGTGTATCTCCTGAGCCCTCGTCACGGACTCGTCGTCAAACTGACAAGTTCAACGCGACGAATCGGCACGTCGCCCGTGATCGCCGAAGGCTCTGAATGGGTCGTAGCGCCCGGAGAGGCGTCCGCAACGAGCTTGGCAGAGTCCGCGACACAGCATCAGGAGGGATGGGGAGACACCCGACCAGTGTGATCTCTCGGTAGGAGACCTGAGACTTGGTTCGAGCCCCGGCCAGCGTCGACCCTGCCGCGTCGACTAACGGCCCGAGAACACCGGGTCACGACCTTCGGTGAACGCCTGCATCGCTTCACGAAGATCCTCGCTGAAGATGAAGGCGGCATTCCAGGCTGCGGTGTAACGGAGGCCCGCCGCGACGCGGGGCTCTCTTTCTGCATTCAGGATCTCCTTGATCCCGCGGAGCGCCAACGGCGAATTCTGGGCAATACGCGCAGCGGTTGCGGCCGCGGCGACCATCGCGTTCTCGGCGCCGTCCATCACGTGGTTCACGAGGCCGATCGAGGCGGCTCTGCTCGCTGAGATGTCGCCGCCCGTGAGGGCGAGCTCGCGCAGATGGCCGTCGCCGATGACGCCTGCCAGCCTCTGGAGGCTTCCGAGATCAGCAACGATACCCACTCGCACCTCGCGCACGCTGAAGACCGAATCGCTGGAAGCGATACGGATGTCACATGCTGCCGCGAGGTCGACGCCGGCACCGACGCACCATCCGGCGATACATGCGATGGTGGGCTTCCGGCAGGACGCGACCGCGGTGATGGCGTCCTGCCACCCATGGAGCAGTTCGAGGAAATCCTGCCGCGCGTCGGTGTCGCCCGCCTCGGCAAGGCTGATCAGGAGATCGCCTGCGCTCTTGAGGTCCAGACCAAGTGAGAAGTCCTTGCCGGGCCCGGTCAAGATGACGACGCGGACTGCATGGTCCCGATCGAGGGACTCGAATACCTCGCCCAACTCCTCGAAGAGTCGGGCATCCATGAGGGCACGTCCTCCCGGGCCGACGAGGCGGACCGTAGCAATCCCTTCTTGCACTGCGACCTCGATGCGGCCCACGCCGGACAGGTCAGACTCAGATATCACGCTCTTGACACCCCTGCATTTGCATGTCGACGAGCCGGATGCTCGAAGTACTGGGCTACTGCTTGGTTCGAGAACTGCGTCGCGCATCCCGCACTCCACCTTGGCGGCACGGCGGCGTGCGTGACGTTCGCTCCGGTCCGGGTCGGGAGATGATCCACCGGCACTCGGTTGCTCGATTATGCACTTTAGTGCAGAATCGAGCAACCGGCTCGCCCCAGCGGTTGGTTGGGGCAACACAGAGAGAACGTGCAATGACTCGCTACCCGCACCTCATGTCTCCCATCGACCTCGGCTTCGTGACACTTCCGAACCGCGTTGTCATGGGCTCTATGCACCTAGGGCTGGAGGAGGCCCCAGACGGATTCGAACGGATGGCGGCGTTCTACGCCGAGCGCGCTCGCGGGGGTGTCGGCCTGATGGTCACCGGAGGCATTGCCCCCAACCATCCTGGCCGGCCGTTCGCTACCGGCGCGACGATGACGACCGAGAAAGATGTGAACGAGCATCTGCTCGTCACCCGCGCCGTTCATGAGGTGGGCGGTCGGATCGTCATGCAGATCCTCCACTTCGGCCGCTATGCCAAGCATGCCGACCTGGTGGCGCCGAGTGCCGTGCGCGCCCCCATCAACCAGTTCACCCCGCGAGCGATGACGACCGCCGAGGTCGAATCGACCGTCGAGGACTTTGCGCAGGCTGCGGTCCTCGCGAAGCGGGCCGGATACGACGGTGTGGAGATCATGGGGTCAGAGGGTTACCTGATCAACACCTTCCTGGCGGCGAGCACCAACCTTCGGGAGGACGAGTGGGGCGGCGAATTCGCGTCCCGCATGCGTTTTCCGATCGAGATCGTGCGCAGGACCCGCGAACGGGTTGGTGAGGAGTTCATCGTCATGTTCCGGATGTCGATGCTCGACCTCGTGCCTGGCGGTTGCACTCTCGAGGAAACCTTGGAGCTCGCCAAGGAGTTGGAGGCCGCGGGGGTGACGATTCTCAATACCGGCATCGGGTGGCACGAGTCTCGGGTGCCCACCATTGCGTCCTCGGTCCCGCGCGCGGCATTCGTAACGGCGACCGAGCGCCTGATGGGAAACGTCGGCATTCCGGTGGTCGCCAGCAACCGGATCAACGCTCCCGAAGTCGCCGAGCAGATCGTCTCGTCGGGCGCGGCAGACATGGTGTCTATGGCGCGGCCGTTCCTTGCTGACCCGGATTTCGTCTTGAAGGCTCGGGACGGTCGCCCAGAACTCATCAATACCTGCATCGGGTGCAACCAGGCGTGCATCGACCACACGCTCAGCGGCCAGCTGACGAGCTGCCTGGTCAACCCTCGGGCTTGCAACGAGACCTTGATCGACCTGTCGATCTCTCCGAGGCGACGCCGCATCGGTGTTGTCGGTGCCGGTCCGGCTGGGATGGCGTTCGCTCTGGCAAGCGCCCAGAAGGGTAACGATGTGGTGCTGTACGACTCCGAGCCGGTGATCGGGGGACAGTTCGACATCGCCCGGCGTATCCCTGGCAAGGAAGAGTTCAGCGAGACATTGCGGTACTTCCGCAATGCGCTACCGCTGGCGGGTGTCGACATCCGGCTCGGCGAGAAGATCACGGAAGAAGAGCTCCGCGACGCCGCCTACGACGATGTCGTCCTCGCCACGGGAATCAGGCCACGTGCGCTGGAGATCCCCGGTGCTGACCACTCCAAGGTCGTCTCCTATCTCGACGTACTCCGGGGTGAGGTCGAAGTCGGACGCTCGGTTGCGATCATCGGTGCTGGCGGCATCGGCTTCGACGTCGCGGAGTTCATCACTCAGGAAGGGTCGCCGGCGAGCTTGGATGGCGGGAAGTTCTTCAGTGTCTGGGGGGTCGACCCCAGCTTCGAAACGCCTGGTGGCCTCGCCGCAGTGGTGGAAGCTCGGGTCGAGCGCGAGGTGTACCTCCTGCAGCGAAAGGCGTCGAAAGTCGGCGCCAGCCTCGGTGTCACGACCGGATGGATCCATCGGGCCGAGCTGGCCCGCCGCGGTGTCCGGAGTATGTCGACCGTGACCTATCTCCGCATCGATGATCAAGGTCTCCACGTCCAGGAGGGCGGTCGACCCCAGACGCTCGCGGTCGATACAGTCATCGTCTGCGCCGGTCAGGAGCCGAACCGTGACCTGCACGACCGGCTCCTCACGCTCGGGATCACGTCTCACCTCATCGGTGGTGCAGACGTCGCAGCTGAGCTCGACGCCAAGCGAGCTATGCGGCAGGGAACGTTGCTCGCGGCTACGATGTGAGGTCCACGTCGTACCTGCCGGCGGCTGTTCCGTGGGGGTGTACGACACTTGGTTCTACGTCTAGCCAAAGGGCATCATGTCGCTGCGCCATGCAATTCTCACCGCTCTGTTGGAGCGGCCGTCGTCTGGCCTCGACCTCACCCGCAGGTTCGACAGGTCGATCCGGTTCTTCTGGTCGGCCACGCACCAGCAGGTCTACCGTGAGCTCGCGAAGCTCGAGTCGGAGGGGCTGGTTCGGACTGTTCCTCAGCCGCCTTCGCGCGGCAGTCGCAAGGAGTACGAGGTCCTGGACAACGGTCGCGATGACCTGCTTGCATGGGTAGGACAGAGTGAGGGTCCCAAGCCGATCCGTGACCCGCTCCTGGTCCGGCTGCGTGCCGCCGCTGCGCTTGCCCAAGGTCGTGAGTCGATGCTGGCGGAGATGCGCCTGCATCGCGCTGAGCACCAGAGACAGCTCGATGAGTACCTCGAGATCGCCGATCGCGACTTCAAGAAGGACGATCTGGACGAGGCCGGGCAGATGCGCGGCCTGATCCTGAAGGCCGGAATCGGGCTGGAGGAGTTCTGGATCTCCTGGCTCGAGGATGCGATTGCGGACATCTCAGTGATGAGTGACGTGTCCACGGAACGGTCCTGAGACGCGCGATCAAGCGTCGGCCCGGGGAATCTCCAGCCAAGCCCTCTTCGATCAGACCCTCGTCGCCCTTTCGCGACTCGACCTCTCTTCCCGAGCCCTGAAGCGCCCTGAGTGCCGTGCCCTGCGCTCAGGGCCCTTCAGGGCGTGATCGAGCGGCTCTACCGCTCCGCGCGACGTGTCAACCGATCATGGATCTTGACAATCGTGATTCACCATTATACAAATTGGGAGTTGAGTGACACCGGACGGACTAGTCGAGGGGCAGGCGCGAATGCTGACGGATCTTGAGCTTTCGGTACGGGAAGTGACGCGCAGCTACGTCGAGCGCCAGATCTCGCCGAACATCCAACAGTGGGAGAACGAGGGCGTGGTCCCCGAGCAGGTGTGGCGAGAGCTCGGCGACCAAGGGTTCTTCGGGCTCGCCGTCGATGCGGAGTTCGGCGGAGCCGGTGCAAGCGTGACCGCGTGGGCTCTCATGATCGAGGAGCTCGCCAAGGGCGATTGCGCCATTGCCAACCAGGTCGGCGGGACGAACTTCCCGTTCGGGTCGAAGCTCTCCGAGCTCGGCACCCCATGGCAACAGCAGGAATTCCTCAAGCCAGCCGTGGCCGGCGACTACTACATCTCGTTGCTCCTCAGCGAAGCGCACGCAGGGTCTGACCTGTCTCAGATCCGCACGAAGGCTACGAAGCGTGACGGAGGATGGGTCATCAACGGGGAGAAGAACTGGATCACGGGCGGCGCCACATCCGGCGCCGGCATCCTGCTCGCAACGACCGATCCGGATGCGGGAGCCCGCGGCCTCACGCTGTTCCTGGTCAGGCCAGACATGCCCGGTTACAACGTGGTGAGACGCGAACCGAAAATGGGCCACCGCGTCATCGACATCTGCCAGATCTCCCTCGACGACCTCGAGCTCAGCGACGATCATGTGCTGGGCGAAGTGGGAATGGGATATCGCACCATCTTGGACGGGTTGGACACGAGCCGGATCGGCGTCGCGGCGCAAAGCGTGGGCGTCGCGCAGAAGGCCTTCGACCTGGCGCTCGAGTACGCCAAAGAGAGGGTCAGCTTCGGTCAGCCGATCTTCCAGCACCAGGCGATCGGATTCAAGCTCGCTGAGATGGCGACCAGCATCGAAGTCGCCCGACAGATGTATCTGAGAGCGGCTGAGCTGAAGGAGTCTGGCGCGCAGTCGATGCGTGAGTCGGCCATGGCAAAGCTGTTCGCCTCTGAGATGGCGGAATCCGTCTGCAGCGCGGCGGTTCAGATCTTCGGCGGCGCGGGCTTCGCGGGAGGCGGACTGGTGGAGAAGCTCTATCGCGACCAGCGGATCCTGCAGATCTATGAGGGGACCAGCGAAGTCCTGAAGATGCTCATTCAACGGGACCTGGCATGAATCAACCAATGAGTGGCCAGGTTGCCCTCGTGACTGGCGGTGGGAACGGGATCGGTGCGGCGATCGCCAGACGACTCGCCGCCTCGGGCGCGTCGGTCGCCATCATGGATCGCGATGAGGCGCCGGCGCGGATCGTCGCGAGCGAACTGGACGCCTTCGGCGTGGCGACCACGGTCGTGGTGGCTGACATCAGCGACAACGCTGCGGTGACCAGCGGGACAGCGAAGGTCGAGGCGGCCCTAGGGCCGATCGACATCCTGATCAACAACGCCGGATGGGACTCGCTTCGGCCGTTCCTCGACAACGACGAGGCGCACCGCGACCTCATCATCGACATCAATCTCAAAGGCATGATCAATGTGACACACGCCGTGCTCACCAGGATGGTCTCCCGCCGTCACGGACGCATCGTCACGATCTCGTCGGACGCCGGCCGCGTCGGATCGTCGGGGCAGGCGGTCTACTCGGCGTGCAAAGCGGGCACGATCGCGCTGACGAAGTCGATCGCCCGAGAAGTTGCCAGGCATGGGATCACCCTGAACGTCGTGGCGCCGGGGCCCACCCGAACCAACATGATGGCGGAAGCCCTTGAAGGTGATGATGCGGCCGCGAAGCACATCCTCGAACGGATGACGAAGGCGGTGCCGATGCGGCGCATGGGTGAGCCGGAGGACGTTGCGGGAATCGCCGTCTTCCTCGCGTCGGACGAGGCATCCTTCATAACAGGCCAGGTCATCAGTGTGTCTGGCGGCCTCACGATGCACGGATAGGACGTGGTGGACATGAACGTTGTCGAATTCTTGGCAGACCTCGAGCGGAGTTCTGGCGAACGGCCGATCATCTACTTTCGCGACCACGGTGTCACGACGAACGCCTTCAGGACCCTCGTTTCGGAGGCGGCCGCATCGTTGGACGCGGCCGCGGTGGGCCTGGGCGATCGTGTGGCGCTGCTCTCCTCGAACCGTCCGGAGTGGCTGGCGACCTACTGCGCCACCCTGGCGCGCGGTGCGACGCTGGTCCCGCTCAACCCTGCCCTGTCGGCATCGGAGGTGGCTTACATCCTGGCCGACTGCGCACCCACGTTGGTCATCGTCGACGACAAGAACGCGGCCCGGATCTCTCCTGACCTGACGGCCCCGATCAACGTCCTCGTCGATCCTGACGTGCAGGCGTGGGGCGTAGACGAGGCCGGCAGATGGCCGCAGGTGGTCGACGTACCCGACAGGCACCCCGCGCTCATCCATTACACCTCGGGAACGACGGGGCACCCGAAGGGTGCGGTGCTGCCGCACGTCGGCGTTGCCGCGACTCTCAGTCGGACGACGACATGGGTCGGATCCACGGCTGACGACACCATCTTGATCAATGGATCGCTTGCCTTCATCATGCACTCCACCATCGCCGCGATGGGGCACATCGCCATCGGCGCCACCGTGGTGCTTGAGGAGAGGTTCCACCCGGCCGAGGCGGTCGGTGCCATCGACCTCTACGACGTCACGGTCATCATGTGGGTTCCGACGATGTACGTGATGGTCTGTGAATGGCTCGAGTCGCATCCGACCGAGACTGCCGGTTCGATGGAAAGTCTGCGCGCCTGTGTCTCCTCGGCGGCGAGCTTGCCGTGGAGCCTGGTGGAGCGGATGCGCGCTTTGACGGGCAAGACTCCTCACAACGCCTGGGGAATGACCGAGGGCACTCCGTTGACCGGATTTCCCCCGGGGGCAACACCCGTCCTCGACTCGATAGGCCCAGCGATCGGGGACAGCGAGCTTCGCGTTCTTGGCGCTGATGGAGAAGAGCTGGGTGCCGGCGAGGTGGGCGAGATCGTCTTCCGGAGTCCGAGCAACATGATCGAGTACTACAACAGGCCCGAGGCCACGGCGAAGACCATCATCGATGGCTGGGTCCACTCCGGCGACCTCGGTTACCGCGACGAAGCCGAAAACTTCTACATCTCCGGGCGGATCAGCGACACGATCATCCGTGGCGGCGCAAACATCTATCCCGCTGAGGTGGAGTCGGTTCTCACCGAGCACGAATCGGTTGCCGAAGCTGCTGTTGTCGGAGTCGCCGATGAGCGGTTCGGAGAGCTTCCGGTGGCATTCGTCGTCCCTCGAAGCGGAGTGTCGGTGGACGACGATGCGCTGAGGAGATTCTGCGCGTCCAGACTAGCCCCCTACAAGGTCCCGGTATGGATCGCGAGTGTTCACGATCTTCCCCGAGGTCCCACGGGGAAGACCTTGAAGCGTGTCCTGCGTGAGCAGGCCGCCTCGTCATGAACTTTGATCCGAACGTCGAAAGGGACGGAATGACTACGTATCGTGCAGAGCGAGTCTCGACTGGGCATGGCCTCCTCGAGGGCCCCGTCTGGACTCAGGAGGGACTGCTGGTCGCTGATGCCACGGCCGGAGGTGTCAGTCTCATCAGGGGCTCCGGAGTGATGGAGACGGTAATCGAGCACCGTCGGGGCATCGGCGGTATGGCGATCCACAGCGACGGGGGACTGGTGATCAGCGGCCGGAATGTGGCGGTCAAAGGCTTGGTCGGAAGCGATGACACGGCGACCCACGTGCTGAAGGAGAACGATCCGACCAACGGGATCGTCGGCTACAACGACCTGACGGTCGACGCCCACGGCCGCCTCTATGTCGGCTCGCTCGCCTTTGTCGCTTCCGAGTCACGCGATGTCGACAAGCCGGGCCAGCTCTTCTGTATCGACCTCGATGGTTCGGCGAGAGTGGTGGCCGATGACGTTCTCCTGACCAATGGGCTGGGGTTCTCGCCGGACGGCTCACTTCTTTACCACGCAGACACGCTGCGATCGACAGTTTTCGTCTATGACGTCAGAGACGATGGCAGTCTCGGCCCCAAGCGGCCGTTTGTGCAGACGAGCGACGACGGCCATCCCGATGGCCTGGCCGTGGACGTCGCCGGCAACGTCTTGGTGGCGCTTCCCCACACCGGTCTGGTCGGTTGTTTCGACGCGTCGGGCTATCGCACGGCTTCGATTCAGATCGACGTTCCGATGGTCACGAGCCTCACCTTTGGTGGTGACGACATGCGCGACCTGTATATCGTCTCAGGCTCCGAGGGTCTCGACACCGACCGCGGAGCGGGAGTGTTCAAGGCGCGCGTCGAGACGCCCGGGCTGGCGATTCCCCCGTGTCAGGTCGCGGTGTGAGCGGGCTCAGCACGCGATGGATCTGGGTGGCGGCCGATGAACGCTCTTGAAGCCGGTGCAAAAGGATCTGCCGCAGATCGTCAGAGGATCAACTCCGGAGTCACGGGTGTACGTGAGCAGCATCGGTTCGACGAAGCGCGGCTGGCTCATTGGCTTCGTTCGACGGTGGCGGGGTTCGAGGGCCCCTTGCGGGTGGCTCAGTTCCGCGGTGGTCAGTCGAACCCCACATATCGGCTGACCACTCCCGGCGCTGACTACGTCCTTCGCCGTAAGCCTCCCGGCCAGTTGGTGCCTGGTGCCCACGCTGTCGATCGGGAAGCCCGCGTCATGTCGGCGTTGCACACCGTGGGGATCCCCGTCCCGAAGGTGATCGCCGAGTGCGGCGACGGCTCTGTCATCGGCACTCCGTTTTACCTGATGGAGCTTGTGAGCGGACGGATTTTCTGGGACAGCAGAATGCCCGGCGTACCCGCTGGCGACCGCACGAAGATGTTTGATGACATGAATCGAGTCGTGGCCGCGTTGCATGCGGTGGATCCCGATGCAGTCGGGCTGGGTGACTTCGGACGCAGAGATGGCTACGTGCGACGTCAGCTGGAGCGATGGTCACGGCAGTACGACTCGGCCCGGGGCGACGGAGATCGCGACTCGGATGTCGACTGGCTGCGGGACTGGATCCGAGAGAGGGTGCCAGTTGACGCGGGCGTCTCGGTGACGCATGGCGACATCAAGTGTGACAACCTCATCTTCCATCCCACCGAACCCCGTGTGATCGCCATCCTCGACTGGGAGCTCGCCACCTTGGGTGACCCGCTCGCCGACTTCGCGTACAACGCCCTGATGTACCACCTTCCGCGTACCATCGCGGGCGGCTTGGGAGACCTTTCGGCCGAGGAGCTCATCGATCTCGGGATCCCCTCTGAGACCGAGTACGAGACCAGCTACCGCGAGCGGGCCGGACGCGTCGACACGACGGGTCTCGACGTCTACCTCGTCTTCAACACCTTTCGGCTCTACGCGATCATGCACGGCATTCGAGCGAGAGTGCAGCAAGGCACCGCGGCATCAGCCCACGCGGGCGACATGATCGCTGCCATGCCCCGCCTGGTCGAGATCGGACGGCGTCTAGCAGAGCGATGCCCCGCGTGACCGCGCGCGGCTGATCCGACGGCATGTCCCCGCGACGCGGGGACATGCCGTCACTGTCACTCGAGCCATCGACTCGTGAATGTCGGCGGACGCCTGTCCTCGAACGCTTCGACGCCTTCCTGGAGGTCGGCGCCCGAGAAGGAATCGACGCGCAGCTGCTCGAGTGCGGCCGTCTCGACGGGGCGATCGAGTGCCTGGGCGATGACCAGCTTCGTCAACCGGATCGCGTACTGCGACTGGTGCGCCAGCCGTCCACAGTAGTCCTCGATCGCTTGGTCGAGCTCGGCTGCCGGCACCGCCGAGTCGACGAGGCCGAGCCGAAGTGCGGTGGGACCGTCGATCCGGCGGGCCGTGAACAACAGGTCTCGGGCCGCGCTGACCCCGACGAGCTCGATCAGACGGCGGGTCGAGTTGAGGCTGTAGGCGACGCCCAGGCTCGTGGGCGGCGTCGCCAGGGTCGACGACGTGGAGGCGAAGCGGAGATCGCAAGCCATCGCGATCTCCAGCCCACCGCCGATGCAGTAGCCGCTGATGCGCGCAATGGTCACGCGCCGACAGTTTGCGATGCTTCGCTCTGCGGAGCCGATCGCATCCAGGTGCTCACGGCCGGCACGCGGATCGCAAAGACTGGCACGCAGATCGGAGATGTCCGCGCCGGCAGCGAACGCAGTATCTCCAGCACCGCGAATGACGACCGCAACAACGTCAGGGTGTGACTCGACCCGAGCAATCAGCTCCGGGATCGACCGCCACATATCGAGCGACAGCGCATTTCGGGCGCTCTGTCGGTCAATGGTCAAGACAGCAATGTTGCCCTCGAACGACAGGCGGATTCGCCCCGCGGTCGGCTCGGAGCTCATCGTGAGCCACCGTCCCCGGCCGGGTTCTCCCCGCCATCGTCTCCGCGGATGAATCGTGGCTCGGACCCTCCGAGATCAGGTGCCAATCGCTCGTCGGTTCGTCTGAACGTGCGGTGGACAGGACTGGGTATCGCCGCGAACCTCCGGCCGGCAGCGCTCGCGGTTTCCTCGAAAGTCCTGCGGACCGCCCAGTGGGGGTGGGAGAACGCTTCTTCAGGAGTCGTCATGACCGACACGCACGTATCGACGTCGTGGAGCAGGGATCGCCAATGCTCACCGATGTGCTGCGAGAAGAGGTCAGCGAGGTGAGCCCGGACCAGCCCTGCGTCGGCACTCTCCAGCCGGAGCTGTGCCGGGACAGACAGGATGTCGCAGAGCCGCAGCCAGAAGCGGTCCTCGAGGGCAGCGACGGCAACCACGGCTCCGTCTGCCGCGGCGTAGAGCGCGTAGCGTGGCGAACCCCCTGCCGGATGCACCGTCCCCGGCTGGCCTGAGCTACCGGAAAGGTCTACCTGAGCTCGGATCCACCAGTGCCACAGAAACAGGTTCTCGGTCATCGCGATATCCAGGTGTGCTCCACACCCGGTCGACTCCACAGCACGAAGCGCGAGAAGGATGTTCACGAGCGCTGGGTACGTGCCCCCGCCGATGTCCGCGATGAACGTCGGCGGCAGGTGCGGGGCCCCGTCCGAATCCGCACGTCGCGCCGATGCCAGCAGACCTGCGTCGACGAGGTAGTTGAGATCATGCCCGGCTTTCGTCGCCAATGGCCCGCTCTGGCCGTACCCGGTGATCGAGCAGTACACGAGGCGCTTGTTCAACGATCGGGCCCGCTCGTAACCGAGCCCCAAGCGCTCCATCACGCCGGGTCGGAACTGCTCGATGAGCACGTCCGCCTCAGCGATCATCGGCTCGAGTACAGCCGTTGCTGTCGGGTCCTTCAGGTCGACCACGATGCTGCGCTTGCCACGGTTCAGATTCGCGAAATCGGCTGGAGCAAGAGAGCGCATGTCATCCCCTGTCCCTGGACGCTCGACCTTCACCACGTCCGCGCCGGCGTCGGCGAGGATCAGGCTCGCTAGTGGCCCCGGCACGAGGCTCGAGAAGTCAAGTACTCGGACACCGGTGAGGGGTAGGGGTGGCGACACCATTGGCGGGCTCCTGTTCGTTTAAAACATGAAGGAATGACTCATGAGTATAGGATTTGGGGTAGTGTGGATCCAAGACCCCGAGCTGAGGAGACCCCGTTGACTACCCCCGAGACGTCGCCAGATCGTTCGGTTGATTCAGACGTCGATCTACGGCAGACCGCTCGCAGTCGAGAGCTCCAGCGGCACCTGAACGAGTTCATGGACGAGCACGTCTATCCTGCTGAGCGCACAGTGCACCAAGAGATCGAGCGGTTGGGGCCCTGGTCGGTATACCCGACGATCATCGAGCTGCGCAGCAAGGCCAAGAAGGCTGGACTGTGGAACCTTTTCCTGCCGGCGGGCCCTGAGACCGACGGGTTGACGAACATGGAGTACGCCCCGCTGGCGGAGGTGATGGGGCGGGTGCTGTTCGGGGCCGAGGTGTTCAACTGCTCGGCTCCGGACTCCGGCAACATGGAGGTGCTGCACCAGTACGGGACACCCGAGCAGAAGGCGCGGTGGCTGTCGCCGCTGTTGGAGGGAACGACCCGCTCAGCCTTCGCCATGACCGAGCCCGATGTGCCCTCCTCGGACGCGACCGCGATCTCTTGCTCCATCGTTCGCGACGGTGATGAGTACGTGATCAATGGGCGCAAGTGGTTCACAAGCGGCGCAACCCATCCGCATTGCGACGTCATCATCTTGATGGGGAGAACGGATCCCGATGCCGATCGCCACCGGCAGCAGAGCATGGTGCTCGTACCGCGCGATGCGGCGGGCGTTCACGTCGCTCGGACTCTGCCGGTGCTGGGCTCGTATCTCGATCGGGCGTGTGAGGTCTGGTTCGATGACGTCCGCGTTCCAGTCGCGAACATGTTGCTGGGCGAAGGGCGCGGGTTCGAGATCGCACAGGGCCGCCTTGGGCCGGGCCGCATGCACCACTGCATGCGGTTGATCGGCCTCAGTGAACGAGTCCTCGAACGCATGTGCCGCCGAGTTGAGGGAAGAACGACATTCGGGCGCGCCGTCTCGACGCAGTCCGTGACCCTGGAGAGGATCGCCGAGGCCAGGATTCGTATCGAGCAGGCCCGGTTGTTGACCATGAAGGCGTCCTGGATGATGGACACCGTTGGCAACTCCGCCGCGAGGCAGGAGATCGCGATGATCAAGGTTGCGGCGCCTGCGGTGGCGCAACAGGTTGTCGACTGGGCGATTCAGGCATTCGGCGGAGCAGGTACGACCAACGACTTCCTCCTGAGTCCGATGTATGCCAACGCGCGGGCGATGAGACTGCTGGACGGTCCAGACGAAGTGCATCGGAATCAGATCGGACGTATCGAGCTCGACCGGCAACGCGCGAAGGTCGGCACACATGCGTCGGCCGATGTGCTCGATCGCGACGAGGCGATCGCGATGTCTGAGAGTGGGTTGTGGCCCCGACCTGCTGACTGGCCAGCTGAGCCCCAGGATCTGGTCGCGGCGGAGAAGGGGCGCTGAGCGTGCGTGCCTTGATGTCGGTCGTACCGGGTGGCCCAGAGACGTTGGAGTGGGTCGACATCGGACCCCCCACGGTTGGTAAGGGCGAGATACGTGTCTCGGTTCGCGCGGCGGGGCTGAACGCGACAGACCTTCTCATGATGCGCGACCGCTATCAAGACAAGGTCGCTCGCCCGTACTCGCCAGGAGGCGAGATCGCCGGCGTCGTCGAGGAGTTGGGCGCCGGCGTCCATGATCTCGCCGTCGGTGACCGAGTCGTCGCGATACTCGGCTCTGGCGGACTGCGCGAGGAGGTGTTGCTGCGGTCGTCGGACGCGATCCTCATACCCGACGGAGTCTCTTACGAGGAAGCGTCCGTCCTGCCGATCGCGTATGCGAGTGCCCTTCACGCGCTCGAGGACCGAGCCCGTCTGGCTCACGGTGAGCGCGTTCTCGTACTAGGGGCGAGCGCTGGAATCGGCCTGGCGAGCGTGCAGATCGCGACACGAATGGGAGCGGAGGTCGTGGCCGCCTGCTCCACCGCCGAAAAGGTCGAGATTGCGATGGCGGAAGGTGCCGTGCGGGGTCTTGTCTACGGTGAGGGAGCCCAGTCTGCCGATCGACACGAGCTTCGCCGCTTGTTCGCAGACGTGGTGGGCGCCGATGGCGCAGATGTCGTCGTCGATCCCGTGAGCGGCAGCCTCGCTGATCCAGCTGCTCGAGCGATGCGGACGGGCGGCCGGTTCGTCCTGGTTGGTTTTGCAGGGGGAGTGGGGTCCGTGCCGAGCAACGTCGTCTTGGTCAAGCGCGCCGAGATCGTGGGTTCTGCCCTCGGCGAGCACCTGAAGGACCATCCGGAGCACCTGAGAACGCTCCTTGGTCAGCTCTTCGAGTGGTGTGTGGAGGGAACGTTGAGGCCAAGCGTCACCTCCGTGATACCACTGTGCGAGGCCGTCAGCGGACTTGACCTGCTTGATCGTCGTGCGATTACTGGCAAGGTTGTCGTGCGGCTCGGTGAGTGAATCCGTGAATGGTTCGCATTGCTGCTGCTCCAGATGAGAGGACCCTGACGTGGCTCGTGGGCCGTACAAGAGAAACCCGGAAAGAATCTCGAAGATGCGCCAGCGCATCATCGAGAGCGCTGCTCGGATCATCGGTGATCGCGGCTACGCAGAAGCTTCGATAGCGCGGATTGTTGAAGAGGTCGGCATCTCCCAAGGCACGTTCTACCGTTACTTCGAGACTCGCCAAGACCTGTTCGACGTCGTCCTGCCGACGTACGCCGAACGGATGTTGGAGTTTATCCAGAAGCACGTCGAGGTCGACGCTGTCGGGCTCGAGCGTGAGATGCAGCGGATGCAGGCGTTCCTTGACTTTGTCGCAGATCACCCTTGGTTCGCTCGCGTCGTCGATGAAGCGAATGTTCAGGCGCCAGCTGCGAATGCGGCCTACTTCGACCGAGTTGTCGCCGGGTACGTAAGAACCCTCAAGCGAGCGGTTGAACGAGGCGAGATCCAGGGCTATGAGCCTGACGAGCTCGAAGGCATCGCCATAGCGCTCCTTGCCGCCCGCAGCTACTACGCGAAGGTGTATCTCTCGAGCATGGGCCGAGCTGGTGAATCATCTCGAGCGACGGTGCTCAAGGGCTACCGAGCGTTCATCGAGCGGGCGCTCTTCTTGCCGCCACGCTGAGCCGGCCCGCCACCGGTCATGGCGGACTCCGATGGATTCTTCCTGACGCTCGCGACCCACCGGTGAGGCGCGACAGCTGGCCCCACGACGAGCGACTAGGGGTCAGATCCATGCCTCTCGTTCCTGGCTGCGTGGGTCGCCGACCTGGGTCCATTCGGTGCCGATGCGCATCGTCGCCCGGCGCTCGGTGTCGTACGTGTTCCAGCCGGGGTCGCCGGTCCTGGCGAAGCGGATCCAGGCGTCGTGCATGCGCGCGGCGAGCTCCGCGGGGGGCTTGTCGGGGCCGAGCAGAGCGTTGGCGCCCCGCAGCTGGGGGAGCTGGGCGAGATCGAAGACGAAGGGGAGCTCCACCGCGTGCGTGGCGCCGAGCTCCCCGTCCAGGGCCAGCGACCGCCAGGTGAACTCGTAGCTGAAGGTGGCGGACTCGGGGTGGGCGGCGTGTGCGCCGGCGAGGGCCCAGCTGCCCGCGCCGAACAGCGCGTCACCCATGATGGCGGACCGCAACCCGCCGAAGGACGCCTCGGGGCGTGCCTTCCGGTACGTCTCGACGAGCCGCGCCGGATCCGGGTGCGCGCGGCTCGCAGCGCTCTCGACGTCTGCTGCGGTCGAGGTGGAGTAATTGCCAACGGGAACCAGGTAGAGGTTCCCCTCCTCGGTGTTGGTGCCGATGAGGAGGTCGACATCAGCGCTGAGGCCGGCGGCCACGGATTCGGCGGGCTGCGTGTCGAGAACCAGACTGAAGGGGCTCAGACCGATCAGCGGGTCGTGCTCTGTCTCGGTCTGCAGGTCGATGCCTGCGAGCCGGGAGGCGGCATCGACCAGACGCTCGTCGGAGATGTCCGCGAAGGCATCGACGTGTGGCTCGACGCCCAGGGCCTCGGCCGCGGCCGCGGTGACGCGGGCGGCCTGTTCGGTCGTGAACGCGCCCAGGCCGCTGCCGCTCTGGACGATCGCCCGGTTGAAGAGGCCCGTGGCCTGGGCGGTTGCGAGGACGCCGCCGACGATCGTTGCCCCGGCCGACTGGCCGAAGAGGGTGACATTGTGGGGGTCGCCGCCGAAGGCGGCGATGTTCTCTCGGACCCACCGCAGTGCGGCGACGACGTCGAGCAGGCCGCGGTTGGCGGGCGCCCCGGGGAGGTCGAGGAACCCGGCGATGCCGAGCCGGTAGTTGAGGGTGACGAGGACGACCCCGTCGCGGGCGAAGGCGGAGCCGTCGTACAACGCGGACCGCGTCGATCCGGCGACGAATCCGCCGCCGTGGACGAACACCATGACGGGCAGATCGCCGTCCCCGGGTGCGGGCGTCCAGACGTTGACGGTGAGGTAGTCCTCGCCACGGCTCCAACCGGCGCCGAAGTAGGGGGACATGTCCACGGTTCCGAGCTTGCGCTCGGACTGCGGTGCGTTGGGTCCGGGCTCGGTGGCGTCCCGTAGACCGTCCCAGGACTCGTGCGGCTGCGGCGGCGCGAATCGACCGGCACCCAGAGGAGGGGCTGCGTAGGGGATGTTCAGGAAGGCGGTGGTGCGGTCCTGGCGCCGTCCGCGGACGGCTCCCTGGGCGGTGGTCACGACGGAATCGGAGTCGGGGTGGTGGTTCACAGTGATGCCTTTCGGTGGGCCTCAGCCTGTTCGGCGTAGGGGGCGAAGGGGGCCCAGCCCTTGGTGGCGAACTTGCTTCCGTCGCGTACCACTTCGACGGCGCCGTGACCGCCCAGGTGCGCTGGGATCACGAGTGCGTTGTTGTCGGCCGCCCACCCCAGAACCTTGCGGCGGGTGGCGCGGGCGCCGGCGGGGTCCTCGCAGAAGCAGCTGTTGGTGTCCGGTTCCAGGATCTGCACCGGGCTGTGCAGCATGTCGCCCACGAACACAGCGCGGTCCGATCCGGAGGCGAGGGTGAGCACGGAGGAGCCGGGGGTGTGTCCGGGGGCCGCGTCCAGGCGCAGGTCGGCGCTGATCTGGTGGCTGTTCTCCCACAGCTGGGTCTGGCCGGCCTCGTGCACCGGGGCCACGCTGTCCTCGAAGACGTTCTGGTTACCGCGGCCGAGCATCGGCTTGTGACCGTTCTCGGGATTCCAGAAGTCGAAGTCGTCCTTTGGCATCAGATAGGTGGCGTTGGGAAAGGTGGGAACCCAGTGCCGCCCGTCCAAGTACGTGTTCCAGCCGACGTGATCGACGTGGAGATGCGTGTTGACCACGATGTCCACGTCCTCCGGCGCGACGCCGGCCCGGGCGAGATTGACCAGGAAGTCGGTCTCGAGATGACTCCAGACAGGTGCGTACGGGCGCTCCTTGTGATTGCCCACCCCGGTGTCGACGAGGATGGTCTTGCCCTCGCTGCGCAGCAGCCACGTCTGGATCGCGCTGTTCACGATGTTGGTCTCGGGATCCAGAAAGTGCGGTGTCAGCCAGGAGGCGCCGTCGTCCCAGACTTCCCCGGGGCTCTCCGGGAAGAAGGTGTCCGGCGTCATCTCGACGGGTCCGTAGTATTCCCAGACCCGAGTGATGGTGACGTCGCCGAGGTTGATCTGTTCCATGAGACATCCTTGGGAGATCGGAGGCTTTTCTCGAACCGTATGTACGCCCGTGGGCCCGCGGTATCCGTCACGTGACTGCACTTGCACACGCCTCCCGGCGCCAGGCCGGTCGCTTGTAGTCTTGGGTGGAACAAGGCACCGCGGCTCCGATCGAGGACCGACAATCTCTGGAGACTCCATGAACGCGCACACCGGTGACCCGGGCGCGGTCGCGGGAGTCGAGCCGGACCCGGGGGAGCTGATCGTCGGCCGCGACGCGGAGCTGGCACGCCTGGTTCATGCGGTGGACTCGGCAGCGGACCCGGTTCTGGTGCTGATCGGTGACGTGGGCACGGGCAAGAGCACCCTGCTGGAGTACGCCGTGCGCCGGGCCGCAGCAAGCGACGTCTGCGTCCTGCGCGCGAAGGGTAGCGAGTCGGAGTCAAGCCTTGCGTTCTCCGCACTGCATCAGCTGCTGCGGCCGGTACTGGCCCAGGTGGACGGACTGCCGGAGAGGCAACGCGCGGCACTGCACCACGCCTTCGGGACGGGGCCGGAGACAGGCGAACCCGACCTCATGCTGATCGGGATCGCCGTCTTGAGCCTGCTCTCCGCACTCGGCGAGCGGCGTCCCGTGCTCGTGGTGCTTGACGACGCGCAGTGGTGCGACCGTGCTTCCATCGACAGCCTGTCCTTCGCGGCCAGACGTCTGGCAGGGGAGCCGATCACGGTGCTGATCGCGGCCCGCGCCGGCAAGCACCTCGCCGGATTCGACCGCCACGTGCCGACCCTCACCCTGAGCCCGCTCGATCACGCTGCGGCCGCCCAGCTGCTGGATCTGCAGCCGACGAGCCCCACCGGCCGGACCAGGACGCAGATCCTCGATCAGGCCGGCGGCAACCCGTTGGCACTGACCGAGATGGCGAGGTCGGTGACCGCACACGACCCAGGGCCGCCGTCCGTAGGTCCGCTCCCGCTCACCGATCAACTGGAGCGGATCTTCGCTACCCGCCTCGACGACCTGCCGACCTCCACCAGGCGGGCCCTGCTGCTCCTGGCTGCCATGGACACCATCGACTCCGAGATCGCGGTCCTGGCCGTGGTGCCGGACGCCGAGGACGAGGCGTGGTTGCCCGCCGAGCAAGCCGGGCTGGTCCGACGGACCGGCCGGGAGCTCCGGTTCCGTCACCCACTGGTCCGGTCCGCGGTGTATCACGCCGCGTCCTCCGGCGCCCGGCGCGAGGTCCACCTCGTGCTCGCCGACGTGCTACGGGACGAACCGGATCGGCGTGCTTGGCACCTGGCCGCCGCGGCCACGCGCCCGGACGCGGCCGTGTCGGAGGAGCTCGAGCAGACCGCCGACCGGGCCCGCCGTCGTGGCGGTCACGCGGCCGCGGCCAAGGCCCTGGAGCGCGCCGCCGAACTCGCACCGCGGGCCGAGGACGGTGCCCGGCTGCTGGTCGAGGCCGCCACGGCGGCCGCGCTCACCGGCGACCTCGGCTGGGTGGAGGAGCTGGCCGCCGCGGCACGCGCGCGTACTGATGACCCGTCGCTCCTGGCCCGCGCTGCCGTGCAGGTCGGACGGCTGGCGGTGCTGACCGTGCGCCATTCCGTGGTCTCCACCCGACTGACCGACGCCACCGAGCAGATGGCTCGCACGCAGCCTGCCACCGCGCTGGACCTGCTGGCCGACGCCGCGGTGGTCGGCTTCTACACCGGAGACGAGCTTCAGCGGCACCGCATCCGGGACCTTCTGCGGAGCCTTCCCGAGGACGCGTCTAACGCCTGGTTGCGCACCTGGGTGCGGGCCGTGACAGACCCCTTCGACAACAGGACAGCGCTCCTCTCGCTGCTCCCGCAGGTGGCCGCCGAGGCAGAACGCCGTCCCGAGCGGCTCACCTCTCTCGCGATCATGGCGTGGCTGCTCGACGAGACCCCGCTGGCCGTCCGTGCGTTCGACGAGGCCTTCGACCGCTGGGGGTCGCGCGGTCCGCTGCCGGAGGGCTTGGGCGGCGCGGCCGCTTGGAGCTATGTGGAACAAGGAAGGTGGGGGCGAGCCAGAGAGGCCTGTGCCCGCAGCAGCGCGGTCGCGTCGTCGGTCGGCCTGGACCACGCGGTGGCGTGTGCGGCCGCGGTGGATGCCACCGTGCTGGCCCACCAAGGGGACGCAGCGGCAGCCCGCGCCCGGGCCGAGGACGCGCTGGCCCTCATCGATCCGCTGGAGAGCCGCTCTGTGTCTGTCTATGCTCGTCGTGCGCTCGGCGCCGCGGCAGTCGCGGACGGCGCGTACGAAGCGGCGTACGAACAGCTCCGCATGGTCTTCGCATCGGATGGCGCGCCCATGCACTATCACGCCTCCTATCCGGCCCTCGCGGATCTGGCTGCGGCCGCTGTGCGCAGCGGGCGGCGCGAGGAGGCCGCCGCGATCGTCGAGCGGTCCGTTCACGCGCTCGCCGACAACGCCTCGCCCCGTTTGCGTGCACTGATCGGCCGGGCCCGTGGCCTGCTGGCAGATCCCGAGGACGCCGGGCAGCACTACCGTGCGGCGCTGGCGGAACCGATGCTGGAGCACTGGCCCTTCGAACGCGCCCAGACGCTGCTCGACCTCGCCGAATGGCTGCGGCGCCGTCGCCGCATCGCCGAGGCCCGAGCCCCGCTCGCCGAGTCCCTGGAGATATTTCGGCGCCTGGGTGCCCGCCCGTGGATCGAGCGGACCCTAGCCGAATCGCGCGCCGCCGGCCTCGACGTCACGGTCTCGACCCCCGACACACTCGCCGAACTCTCCCCGCAACAGCAGCACATCATCAGGCTCGCCGCCCGCGGACTGACCAACCGCGAGATCGGCGAGAAGCTCTTCCTCTCCCCACGCACGGTCAGCTCGCACCTCTATCGCAGCTTCCCCAAGCTGGGTATCACTGCCCGCTCCCAGCTGCGCGACCTCATCGATGACACGCTCACGGCCGCCGGACGCCAGGAATGAAGCGCGCCTGACGGACGGGGGCCTGCTGCCGCCCTTCCCATCGCGTCGTGCTCGGCCTTTCTGCTGCGATCAGCGAGGTTCACGCGCTCCGGTCATCCCGGAAATGCGAACGCGGGCGCTTGAGTGTCGCGTAGGTGAACTCGACGAGGTAGTCGTTCAAGGCCAAGGACGCCTTCGATGCTCTGTCGGGATCCGCGTCGCCGATCGGGCGGAGTACGTTGTCGTGAAGCTCCGCGGCGAGGCTCAGTTCGGCCGCTGAGTCGCGAAGCTGCCCGAACCAGAAGCGTCGGGATAGCCCTTGGAGTGGGGCCATGGCCATCAGCAGGTACTCGTTGCCCGCGGCACGCACAGTGACCCGGTGGGCTCGTTTGAGGTAATCTCCAAACGCTTTGAGGTCGGCACCCTCGAACTGAACGAACCTGTCGGCCAGGTCGTACATCTCGGCGCGCTGATCGGAGTCTGCGCGCTGCGCGGCCAGGCGCACCGCGAGTTCCTCGACGGGGCGACGAAGCTCGAGCAGCTTGAACTGTGCCTCCACGGTGATCGGCGACACGAACACGCCCCTGCTCGGGTGAATCTCGACCATGCCCTCCCGCGCGAGCCGTTGGAGCGCCTCCCGGACCGGGGTCCGCCCGAGGTTGGTGACCTGCATGAGACGGGACTCCGACAGCATCGCGCCCGGTGACAACTCCTGGAAGGTGATCATCTCCTCGAGCTGGTTGTACGCCTGATCGGCCTTGTTGGGCCTCTCTTGCTCCGTCATGGACGCTCCTCCCCGAGGATTCTCGCTCCGACTTCGTCGTCGGAGTCTCATTGTGCCGTTGTGACGGTTGACACTTTACCTCAAGCCAGTCTACAACGGATACATGACCAATATATCGGTTCCTTCTTGGGAACTAGCGTCCAGTCATTCGCAGGATTGGGATCTTCCGGTGCTGGCCGAGGTCGACGTGCTCGTCGTCGGTGGCGGCGCCGCTGGGGTGGCCGCCGCCACGGTCGCGGCCGAGGCCGGGCTTCGGGTGGTGCTGGTGGAGAAGTACGGCTTCTGCGGCGGCGCGGCTGTGGCCGGCATGTCCGGAACCGTGTGCGGGCTGTATCTGGCATCGGACGCCTCTGAAGGGCCGAGTCAGGTCGTGTTCGGCTTCGCCGACAGGTTCTGCCGCAGCCTGGATGAGCGCGGCGGGCTGAGCGGGCCGCAGCGGTACGGAAAGACCTGGACCGTCGCTCACGATCCGCTGGTATGGCGCGAGGTCGCCGACCAGATGCTGGAGGCCGCGGGCGTTCAGCTGCTCCTGCACACGACCGTCGTCGGGGTCCTTCTCGACGGCAAGTCCCACGCCGGGGTGGTGGTCGAGTCCAGCGCCGGTCGCGCGACGATCCGCGCCTCCCGCACGATCGACGCCTCGGGTGACGGGGCTGTGGCTGCCCGTGCTGGCCACGACTATCTGTTCGGCAACGACGGCATGATCCAGAACCCCACGATGTTCTTCCGGATCGGAAACGTCGACACCGACCGGTTCTGGGACTTCTACGGCCAGGACACCATCTGTCCTCCCGCGGTCACCGAGGCCATCCGCGCGGCACGGGACGAGGGGTTGGACCTGCCCCGCGACAAGATCTGGATCTTTCGTACCACTCGTCCCGGCGAGCTGATGGTCAATGCCACTCGGTTGTCGGGGCGGGACGGACGCGTGCTGAACGTGATCGATCCGGCCGACTTCACCGAGGCTGAGATCGTCGGTCGCCGCCAGGTCCGCGAGTACGCCCGGTTCCTCCAGCAGCACGTCCCCGGCTGCGAGGCCAGCCACGTGGTTGACACCGGGGTAGAGGCGGGGATTCGGCAGACTCGGACCATCGTAGGAGCCAAGACACTGCGTAACACCGATGTGGTCGAAGCCCGCAAGTTCTCCGACGGCATCGCCCGCTCGCCGTGGCCGATCGAGCTGCACAGCGGCAGCCGGCCCAAGCTCGAGTGGCTGCTCGACGACGTTTACGAGGTGCCGTATCTGACCTTGGTCCCTGCGACCGGGGAGAACTTGATCGTTGCCGGACGGTGCCTGAGCGCCGAGCACGAGGCGCTGGCCTCGGCTCGGGTGACTGCTCAGTGCTTCGAGTACGGGCACGCGGCCGCCGTCGCTTCAGTGCTGTCCCTGACCAGCGAGATGCCATACCGAGACATCCCCGGAGCCGACGTCCGTGCGGCCATGACCAAGAACGGAAGTGCACTATGACCGAGCTGCGGAGCAACTTCGAGCCAGGGACCACCCGCTGGGCGGTCCGGCGAGCCCAATGGACGGCGATGGGGCTGACGCCGGAGGAACAGGTTCGTCCCAAGATCGCGATCGTCAACACGTCATCCCGGCTCTCGGTCTGCTTCGCACACCTCGACGACGTCGCCGAAACGGTGGCCGAGGCGGTTCACCGCGCCGGCGGACTTCCGCTGGAGATCCGCACCACCGCACCCAGCGACTTCGTTACCAGCGCCGGGCGCAAGGCCCGCTACCTGATGCCGACCCGCGACCTGATCGTCAACGACATCGAGGCCGCGGTGGAGGGCGCGGTGCTCGACGGCATGGTGCTGCTCTCCTCATGCGACAAGACCACGCCCGCCCATCTGATGGCCGCGGCCCGGCTCGACCTGCCTGCTGTGGTCGTGGTCGGCGGCTACCAGCGCGGTGGCACCTTCTCGGGTTGCTCGGTGGACATCGACACGGTCTACGAATCGGTAGGCCCGGTCGCAGCCGGAGAGATGAGCGTCGACGAGCTCGGTGCCCTGGCCGACAGCGCGATCCAGGGCCCCGGAGTCTGTGCTGGGCTGGCCACCGCCAACACGATGCACTGCCTCGCCGAGGCGCTGGGTATGACCATGCCCGGGTCTGCGCCGACCCGCGCCAACTCCCCGTCGATGCTGGAGCGGGCCGTCGCGGCCGGCGAGCGGATCGTCGAGATGGTCGCCGAGCAGCTCACCGCGCGCAGGGTGCTCACTCGGGAGGCGGTCGAGAATGCGATCGAGGTCGCCCTCGCGCTGGGAGGATCGGTCAACTGCATCCGTCACCTCGCGGCGGTTGCCGCCGAGGCTGATCTCGATATCGACGTCGTCGGTGCCTTCGAGAGCCAGGGTCGCGACGCGGTGCAGCTGGCGGCCATTCGCCCCAACGGCACCGACCAGGTCTGGGATCTGGACCGGATCGGCGGCGTCCAGACCGTCCTCCGCACCCTGCTACCTCGGCTGCACGGTGAGGCCCTCACCGTGTCCGGGCGAACCGTCGCCGAGCTCGCGGCCGACGCACAGCCGGCCGACGGACAGGTGCTTCACGAGCTCGCCGACCCCATCAGGCCCGAGCCAGGGTTGCTGATCTTGCGCGGGTCGCTGGCCCCCGATGGTGCCATCGTCAAGGTCGCGGGCGTGGGGGACGCCCGCCGCCAGTTCACCGGCCCCGCCTGCGTGTTTGCGGGTGAAGACGCCGCGATCGACGCTCTCGGCCGCGGTGAGGTCAAGCCCGGGCAGGTGATCGTGCTGCGGGGCATGGGCCCCCGCGGAGGGCCCGGCACCGTGTTCGCGGCCAGCTTCGTCGCAGCCCTCAACGGCGCCGGACTCGGCGGACAGGTCGCCGTAGTCACCGACGGTGAGCTCTCGGGTCTCAACCACGGTCTGGTGGTCGGGCAGGTGATGCCGGAGGCCGCAGACGGCGGTCCGCTGGCCGGTGTCGGCGATGGCGACCAGATCCGAATCGACCTCGATGCCCGATACCTGGATGTCGACCCGGTAAGAGACGGGGCGCCGGTTCGCGCATCAGACAGCAAGGACGAGGTGGGTTGGCTGGGTCAGTACGCCGCTCTTGTCGGCCCCGTCCAGACCGGTGCAGTGCTGCGCCGTCCCACCAGTCGCGGATGAGTTCGCCCCATCAAACAGGAGAAGATGATGAGTTCTGATTCCACCTTCAGCGACGCGCAGCGGGCACAGGCTCGTAAAGCGGGGATCGCGGCGCTCGTCGGCACCACCCTGGAGTGGTACGACTTTCTGATCTACGGGACCGCGGCCGCGCTGATCCTGAACGAACTGTTCTTCCCCAGCGTGAGCGCTGCGGCGGGCACTCTGGCCGCATTCGCCACCTACGCGATCGGATTCCTCGCCAGGCCGTTGGGCGGACTGGTGCTCGGAAACCTGGGAGATCGGGTCGGCAGGCGCGCCATGCTGCTCCTCACGATCATCCTCATGGGTGTGGCCACCACCCTGATCGGGCTGCTTCCCACCTACGCCAGTATCGGCGTCTGGGCGCCCGTGCTCCTCATCGTCCTACGGCTCCTTCAGGGATTCGGGGCGGGAGGTGAATATGCGGGTGCCGTGGTGATGTCGGTCGAGCATGGCAACCAGTCCCGGCGCGGGGCCGCTGGCGCCTGGGCGCCGATGGGGTTCGCGCTCGCGACTTTGCTGTCGACCGGCATCTTCCAGCTCGTGGTTCTTCTTCCCGATGACCAATTCCGCGCCTGGGGCTGGAGGGTTCCGTTCCTCCTCGGCTTTGCCCTGCTCTTCGTCGGCTACTTCATCCGTCGACACATCCATGAGACCCCCGCGTTCGAGAACGCACGAGAGCTGGAGCGACAAGGCGCTGCCCAGCCGGCCAGGACGCCGGTGTTCGCGGTGCTCCGGGAGAACCCGCGCAGCTTCCTGGTCGTGGTCGGCGCCCGATTCGCCGAGAACGGCTTCGCCTACCTGTTCCCGGTCTTCGCAGTCGCGTACGCCATCAACGAGGTCGGATTGTCACGCCAGACCACCCTGCTTGCGGTCGTTGTCGCATCCGCGGTCCAACTCGTGGCGATCCCGGTCTTCGCGATCGTTTCAGACCGTGTGGGGCGCCGTCCCGTCTATGCTCTGGGCGCGGCTTTGTCTCTTGTATGGCTGGTGCCGTTCTTCTTCATCCTCGATACCGGTAACACGTTGCTGGTCATGTTCGCCATGGTGGTAGGCCTCGGCATCCTGTACCCCGCCATGCTGGCCCCTCAGGCGGCCTACTTCGCAGAGCTGTTCAGCACCAAGACACGGCTGTCGGGCTTCGCATTCGCACGGGAGATCGGCTCCGTGCTCGCCGGTGGATTCCTCCCCTTGGTTGCCACTGCTGTCCTAGCGTGGGCTGGCCACTGGTGGGCCGTTGTGGCGTACATGTCCCTGCTCACCGCTCTGACCTTGGTAGCGCTCGCCTTCGGGCCTGAAACGCGCAGTACGAGCCTGACGGAAACCAAGCAAGACCCGACGTTGGACGAGGCCGCCGACCTCGAGCTGACATAGCACTTCGCAGTTCCAGCTCGTACGTCCGGCAGATGGCCTCGATCCAGAACATCGCTGCTGTTCAGGGCCACCGGCGCGTCATCTGCTGCTCTCAGTGAGGTCTTCGAGAGCTTCCTTGCGCCCGTGGCCATAGACGATGGAGCTACGAAACTGAACGACTTCACGGCGGCTGCTGAGATTGTCAACCAGGAAGGAGTGCAACGCGGCGACGTCACGGACCCCGACATGCAGGAGGAAGTCATCACCCCCGGCGAGCACAAAGACCGCCATCACTTCCGGCATCGCCAGAGCGTCACTGTGGAACTGGTCGATGAGGTCACGGCTCAGTGGTCGCACCTGGGTGAACACCATCGCCTCGACGGACCGGCCGAGGGCCCCGAGGTCTACCGCCGTGTGAAAGCCCGTGATCACGCCTCGGGACTCGAGCCGACGTACCCGCTCGGAACATGTTGAGGGCGCAGCACCTGCGATCGAGGCCAGTTCGCGCATCGGGAGCCTGGCGTCTCGCTGGAGAGCTTCCAGTATCCGGCGATCGGTTCGATCCAGGTTCGGAGTTTCGCTCATTTTCCGATCGTATAGCCGATGAGGACCTCATAGCTGCGATGAACCGTCCAGACTCCTACCTATGAGCCGATCAGATCTTCAACTCACACGTTTCGATCATGAAGTGCTGCGCGTCGAGCGCGGCCCTCGTTCTGGTGTCGCCATCTCCGTCGCCGTTCATTCAACGCAGGCGGGGCCTGCGATCGGTGGATGCCGGATCAAGTCCTACTCCGACTGGCGCGATGGGATCGCCGACGCGACGCGCTTGGCTGCTGCGATGACCGAGAAGTGCTTGCTGGCGGGGCTCCCGCACGGTGGTGGGAAGGCCGTCGTGATGGATCCGGGGACGCTCCACGACGCTGACGTACGTCACCTAGTCCTGGAGGACCTCGCTGACGTCATCACCGGACTCGGCGGGACCTACATCACCGGTCCGGACATCGGCTCGACTCCAGAGGACATGGACATCATCCACCAGATGACCGGAGGGCTCTCGTTCTGCCGCCCCGAAGCCAGCGGCGGCAGCGGCAACTCGAGTGACGCGACGGCGCAGGGAGTGATCGCCGCCCTGGTCGCCGGGGCCGAGCACGTCTTCTCGACGAGCTCACTGGCAGGGCTTCGGGCCGGGATCATCGGCTATGGCAGCGTCGGCAGCCTGATCGCCGAGTCGCTGGCGTCACGCGGATGCGTCGTGACCGTGGCCGAGGCGAATCAGCAGCGGCGCCGCGATGTCGAAGCCGCCGGCGTGGCCTGGGCACAGGGCGACCTTCTCGAAGAGGACCTCGACATCCTCGTTCCAGCCGCGATCGGTGGCTTGTTGTCTCCTGAGAGCGCTCGCGCATGTCGAGCTCGGCTGATCGTCGGTCCCGCCAACAACCAGCTCACAGACGAAGGTGTCGCCTCGATCTTGCATGACAACGGCACCACATGGGTGCCTGATGTCGTCGCGAGTGCGGGCGGCATCATTCACGCGGTCTGCCGGGAGGAGATGGGCCTCGACGAGCGGGAAACCGCCGGTCGCATCGCCGCGATCGGCGCCACCACGGCGGAGATCCTTGCAGAGTCACGCGACTTGGCGATCACCCCGCAGGCCACCGCCCGCAACATCGCCGCGCGTCGACAGAAGGAAGTGGCATGAGCAGCCCTGACGTCCCGCCTGTCCAACGCGTCGTACTCGTAGTCCGCGACGACCTGCCAGTAGGGCAGGCCGTCAATGCGGGCACGGTGCTGGGGGCGAGCGTCGGGTCTCTGCTCGATCTCCCCTTGGGAGCGGATGGCGCTGATGCTTCCGGAACCAGCTACGGCGGCATCGTCACCACGCCCGTACCGGTGCTGGCGGCCGGCGGGAAGGAACTCGCCCGGCTGTTCCGTGCGGCAAACACCGACGAACGCCTGGTCGCACTTTCGCTCACAGAGACCGCCCGTCACGCCCGCACCTATGAGGCCTATCTGACGACTCTGGCCGAGACGCACGAAGCCGACCTTGACATCGCCGCACTCATCGTCGCGGGGCCACGAAACCGCGTCACGCGGGCGACGAAGCATCTATCTCTTTTCGGAGTCGACTCAGAGAAATGATGTGAGAACTCCCAAATAGGCGGGGGCCTTGGCGGGGCCCGGCGTCAAGGTCCCCCGCATTCTCGTTGTTCATGCCAGTCGGTTTGCCAGATCAGCAACAATGTTTGCCAGGATCTGTGCCGCCGTCGCAATGTGGCACCTGAAGGGCGCTCGTATCGGGCGTCAACAGGAACAGGAGGATCTATGTCTACTGAGGACTCTGGTCACCCCAGCGTGCCGGTGGAGTACGCGACCTGGCGGAAGAGCCGTTGGGAAGAGGTCGCCGGCCCGGGCGGCAAGGCAGGCACCGTCCAGCTGGCCATGGTCTCGCATCCCGAACCGGGGGTGCCGGGCCTGCCCGGTCGATGGGAGGTGAGTGCATCGGGGGTCTTGACGCTCACCGTCACCGCTGCGGACGGCGTGTCGATCGGCGGGCGGCCGGTGACCGGTGTGGTGGAAGTGGAGTCCGGCAGCCAGGTGGAGCTTGCTGACGGGCGGGTGTGTTTCGTCCAGGGGCGGGGTGGAACGTACGGCATGGTCGTCTGGGACCCTGCTGCCCCGGTTCTCACTGGGCTTCGCGAGATCGCGAGCTATCCCTACGATCCGAGCTGGGTCGTCGACGCCGAGTACCGGGCGGTGCCCGGCCGTACCGTCGAAGTAGGGCGACTGACCAGCCCGCGGAGCAAGGAGACGGTCTCCGCCCCGGGCGACCTGGTCGTCGAGCTCGGCGGCCAGGAGCACACCCTGGTGGTGCTGGAGTCGGTCCCCGGCCTGCGGCTGGCGGTCTTCACCGATCCCAGCAGCGGCACCGACACCCCCGAGATCGGACGATGGTTGATCCTCCCTCCGGACGAGGGCAGCAATCTCCGGGTCGACTTCAACCAGGTGATCCTGCCCCACCACGTGTTCTCCACGGCGTTTCCCTGCCCGATCCCGCTTGAAGCGAACCATCTTCCGGTCGTCGTCGACGCCGGAGAACGTGCGCCCGTCCTCGACGAGAGGAACAGGAGCACGGTGACAGAACCCGACAAGAAAGGACAGGACGGAACCATGGAACCCGAGCTGACAGAGAAAGCGGTCCAGTACCTGCGGCACCTGGAGAAGTTCGACTTCGCAAGCATGCGAGCGATGTGCGCGGACACAGCCAGCGTCTGGCACAACGATGGCAAGGGCGAGCAGACGATCGAGGAGAACCTCGAGCAGCTCAAGCAGATGACGGGCGGCGGCGCCGCGCTGCGGTACGACATCGTCCGGCAGTTCCAAAAGCCCGACGAGGTGCTCCAGCAGCACGTGCTGCACATCAGCATGCCCGGCGGGTCCGGCATCGAGCTGCCAGTGGCGATGTACTTCGGTTTCAAGGACGGTCTCATCGACCGGATCGAGGAGTACGCGAACATGACGCCGCCCGACCAGGGCCACGTCACTGACGGAAGCTGATCCGGCACCTGAACCGGCGCCGAGAGTCTCCGGCACCTGGGCATGAGCGATGCCCAGGTGCCGGATCGCCGTCAGCCTCTGTTCTCGCGACGGCGGACGAAGACCTGTCACGCCTAGGCTGCCCGGACACCCACCGGATGAATGAGACGACGATACTCACGCGCCGTACGTCGAACACGGCAGGTACCGCGACCGGTCAGTGATGACTGCGCAAGTTGATGGCTGCTGGACTGATCGGTAGCTCGAGCGAGTGGTACGACCTCTTCATATTCGGGAAGGTGGGCGCACTCGTATTCGGTCCGCTCTTCTTCCCCGATGCATCACCCGCCTGGTTTTCGGTCACATCGGGGACCGTGCCGGCCACAAACCAGCCTTGGGCTACTCCAGGTTTCGTTGGCGAGCGTCGCCCACCGCGGGCAGCTCGCGCAATCCACGGAGGGAGACAGGGAGGCGCCACCGCCAGCGATGAGCATCAGGCAACACGAGGATATTGACAAGCATGAATCATGATTATAGTATTTCGTCACCGTGATGTGACTGACGTCACGGAATACGGAGGCATGGCGCACGATGCGCCGCCCGTCGGAAGGAGTTCTGATGCACCCACGATGGATGGCGCCGGTCCTGGCGGCCTTGCTCTTCGCCAGTGCTTGTGGCGCGGAGCCGACATCGGCTTCAGGCAGTGGTGATGCGACGATCGGCGTGATCGGTCCACGGACCGGGCCCGCCCCGCAGTTCTATGAGGACACCAAGCGCGGGATCGAGTTGGCCACACCTGTCATCGAGAAGCGGTACGGCCTCGAGCTCAACTTCATCTACGAGGACGACGCGGGATCACCCGAAGGCGCGTCGAGCGCTGTGCAGAAGCTGCTGAACGAGGACGATGTCGATGCGGTCTTCGGTCCTCCGACATCCGCACCGGCGCTGCAGATTGCTGATGTCATCGCTCGATCCAAGCGGCCCTACTTCCTGGTGTCGGCGGGAAACCCCGCACTCGTCCCGACGGCCGGCGAGAAGAACTACGCGTTCAGGACGCAGTGGTCAGGCGCAGTACTGAACGACGTCAACAGCCAGGTGGTGTTCTCGAAGATCGACGGGAAGGACCCGGTGGTCGGCATCGCATACGCGGCTGACGCGTTCGGGCAGGCGGCGGTGGAGCAGTACGAAGAGCTCGGAAAGAAGCATGGTGTCGAGGTGGTCGGCGAGTCGATGCAGTCCGGCGCCACCGACTTCACTGCTGGGGCCAAGAGATTGCAAGACGCCGGCGTCAACTCGATGTTCTTCAACTTCACCTCGGGGTCAGATATCGCCACCGTCACGCGAGACATGAAGGTCGTCGGGTTCGACCCGGTGCGCAAGACGACGACGAGCAACGTTCTTGCGAACTATCGGGAGCTGTCCGAGCCTGACGAGTGGGAAGGCCTGAAGTTCGTTGAGCGAGAAGACCTGAACAGCCCCGCCTTTCAGAAGATGCTCGACGACTACCGAGCAGCCTATGGCGAAGAACCCCAGCTGCCCACGGTTGTCTTCAATGTGTACTCGGCACTGGACGCCTATGGACAAGGCCTCAAGGTAGGTGGCTCTGATCGCGAAGCAGTGCGCGACGCGATTGAAGCAGTCCCGAGCGTCGAAGTCGAGGGACTGAAGTATCAGACGCCCTTTGCGCCCCGCGACGGAGAGTTCTACGACGACGACATCACCAAGTGGCACGTGTTGGGATTCGATGACTCGGCCAAGGGCGACATCGTGACGGACGGCACGGTCGCTCAGTGCATCGAACGCGGTTGTTGAGGGGCTGAGATCACATGGAGATCGTTGTCGCCGGACTGGCTGCAGGCGGCCTTTTTGCGCTCGTCGCACAGGGCTTCGTCCTGACCTTTCTGACCACCAACACGCTGAACTTCGCGCTGGGCGAGTTCATGGTCGTGGCAGCGTTCCTTGCGCTGGGAGTCAGCCAATGGGGCTGGCTCCCAGCTGCAGCGAAGATCGTGATCGTCGTAGTCGTCGTCGGCCTGCTGGGTGCACTCACATATCGGCTGATCGTTCTGCCATTCACCACTGGCGGGCACAACGACTCACGGTGGATCCTCTCGACAGTGGGCATTTCGTTCATCATCATCAACCTGACCACCAACGGGGAGGGTGTGATGCGCCAGCCGCTCGCCTTGGGCGAGACGGATGGGTTCGTCGAGCTCTTCGGGGCCCGAATCCTCGCGCAACAGGGTCTCATTGCATTGACAGCGGTCCTGGTCACGGTCGTCTTGGTCGTGCTGACTCGATCGAGCGGGTTGGGCGTCCGCATGCGAGCCGTGTCGCAGGACGCTGAAGCGGCCTCGCTCATGGGGGTGTCGCCTGGGCGCATCGGGATGATCGCCTACGGCCTCGGGATGTCCGTGGCGGCTCTCGCCGGTGTTCTCTGGGCGGCAGAGGTGGGCGTCTCCCCGCAGTTAGGCGAACCACTGCTTGTCGGCGCGTTCGCCGCGGGCATCATCGGCGGCCTCAAAACGCTATGGGGTCCTTTGGTCGGCGGAGGGATCTACGGCCTGGTCACGACGGCAGTCGGAGAGTCCATCGGCGTCATGTGGGGCGAGGTGTCCGGTCTCCTGGTTGTCCTAGCTGTCCTGATGTTCCGCCCTGAAGGGCTGCTGGAGCGGCGAGTAGCCGTCAAACTCTGACGCCTCGCTATGGCCTGTCAACACACACACGATTCGGCCAGCCGCCGGGCATGGAGGAACACGATGACGCAATTCTCTATAACGGTGACCAGTATCCGGGAGCGCTGGTCACGCATCTCGCCGCAGCGTCGAGACGCGCTGTTCCTCGCGCTTCTCGTCCTGATCTGCTTCGTCGCGATAGCGCCGGGCCTCGATGGCGACGGGACGGCGATTGCTCACATGCAACTCATCGGTCTGATCGCCGGTACAACCGTTGCGGCCGTCGGCCTCAACCTCGTGTCAGGCTTCGCCGGCCTCATCTCACTCGGACAGGGCGCGATGTACGCCATGGGCGCCTACGTTTTTGGTTACCTCTCGCTCAAGGGAGGTCTGCCGGTTCTCATAGCGATTCCCATCTGCCTGCTCGTGTGCGCACTCCTCGGGGTATTCCTCGCGCTTGGAGCTGCGCGCCTGCGGGGTCCTCAGTTCACGATGGTGACGCTGGTGCTGGCCGTGCTCGTCCACAAGGTCCTCGTGGAGTGGCCTGTGCTCGGCGCGGCATCGGGTTATCCGAACGTGCTGCAGCACGAGACCGGGCTTTTGTCAGATGCGACCGTTCTCGGGTTCACCTTCGTACCGCCGCTGTACGGTGGCCAGTTCGCGTCTGTGCTCGTGTTGGTGCTTCTGCTGACGGTGGTGGCGCTGGTGCTGTACCGAAACTTGAGCCGCTCGGCATGGGGCCGCTCCCTGAGGGCCGTCGGCGAGAGCGACATGCTCGCTTCGCACCTCGGCGTTCACGTGTTCCGGCGGAAGGTGGCGGCGTTCGCCATCTCAAGTGCGCTCGGGGGCCTGGGTGGCATCTTCTATGCACTGTTGTTCGCGCATCTGCAGCCGGAGTCGTTCGACGTGTTCTTCTCCATCACGATATTGCTTGCTGTCATCCTCGGGGGCAGCGGAACCGTCATGGGGCCGGCTGTCGGAGCCGTGATCGTCGTCTGGCTAGAGCGTTCGGAGGCGCTTGAGGGGATCACCAGGCTGCAGCGCGACTACCTCAGCGAACAGTGGTACCTGTCCACCCCTGGGATCATCGGGCTCATCCTTGTCATCGCGCTCTTCGTCCTTCCCCGCGGAATCATCGGAACCGCGTCGGACTTCGTGGCAAAGCGCACGCAGCGTGATTCTCACGGTGTTCCACCTGGGTCGCTCGATGCCTCTTCGATCGCAGGCTTGGCGACCGGCACATCCGCGCGTGCTCAGGCGACCGCTGCGCTTGACGTGATCGGTGTGACGAAGCGGTTCGGTGGACTGCTGGCCGTCGACCATGTCGACCTGCGGCTGCAGGAAGGAAGCATCCATGGCGTAATCGGGCCGAACGGAGCCGGTAAGTCGTCATTGGCCAACCTCATCAGCGGGGCGTACCGCCCGGACGACGGCGTGGTGCGGCTCGGTGGGGTGGACATATCCGGCAGGCGCCCGGACCAAGTGATCCGCCAAGGGCTCGCGCGAACGTTCCAGACGCCGCAGCTGTTCAGCGGGGCCACGGCTCTCGAGAACGTCAAAGCTGGCTTCGCCGACACCGGGCAGCTCTCCTGGTGGACCGCCGCGCTGAAGCTGCGCTCGCAGTATCGCCGGGAGGCGGAGCTGGAGCAGATGGCACTTGCGCTCTTGCGACGTGTAGGCCTCCTCGAGGAGGCGCAAGTGTCAGCCGGCAGCTTGGCGTACGGAAAAGCGCGGGCGCTCGAGATCGCGCGGGCGCTCGCCAGCGAGCCAAAGGTTCTCATCTTGGACGAGCCGGCCGCGGGCCTCAACTCCACGGAAGTCGTCGAACTCGGCCGTCTGCTTACGGAACTACGCTCCAACGGTCTGAGCATGATCCTGGTGGAGCACCACATGGATCTGATCTCCGCCGTCACCGACGAAGTCACCTGTATGGCGCAAGGAGCCGTCATCGCCCGTGGAACGCCATCCGAGGTCCTCTCCGATAGCACCGTCATGGACGTCTACCTCGGCGAGCACCGCCATTCCCACGATCACGTAGCTACCGAAGGAGGGCAACTATGAGTCTTGTCGTCGACGACGTCAGCTCCGGCTATGGGAGAGCGACGGTGGTCGCATCGATCGGCCTGAAGTTGGAACCCGGCCGAATCTCGGCTGTGGTCGGATCGAACGGTGCGGGGAAGTCGACGTTGGCGCGAACCATCTGCGGTCTTCTCGCCACTCGGTCCGGGAGTATCACTCTTGAAGACAGATCAGTCCAGAAGCTGTCGGCGGCGCAGCGAGCGCGTGCAGGGATCATCATGGTTCCTGAAGGCCGGAGACTCTTCGGCGGGCTGACTGTCGCCGAGAACGTCCGTCTGGGCGCCTTCGCTGCTCGGGGCCGCCGTAAGGCGTCGATGCGGCAAGTAGAGACACTTCTTGATGCTTTCCCAGTGTTGAGAGAGCGATGGAGTCAGCGTGCCGGCCAGCTCTCCGGCGGAGAGCAGCAGATGGTCGCTCTGACCCGAGCCGTGGCGTCAGCGCCCAAGTATCTACTACTCGATGAGCCGTCGCTCGGGCTCAGCCCGAAGCTCACCCAGGAGGTGTTCCGGCTGATCCAGCTGATCGCAGCAGAGACAGGTGCCGGCGTGCTGCTCATCGAGCAGATGGCTGACGACGCGTTGAGTTTGGCGCAGGACGGCCACGTGCTTGAACAGGGTCGCATCACGGTCAGTGGAGCTGCCGGCGAGTTGCGTAGCTCGCAAGACGTGCGCGCTGCTTACCTCGGAACGATCCTTTGACATGGAAGCTGAACTCACAACGTTCATCGGTCGAGAGCTCGAAGCCTTCGACCGCCACATCACGAGGGATGCCATCGGCAGATTCGCCTCCGCTATCGGCGAGACGAACCCGATCTACCACGACGCCGAACGTGCTCGAGCGACGGGGATGAAGGATGTTCCGGTTCCGCCGACGTTCTTGATCACCTTGGAGATCGACCATCGAGACACTCTTCGCTTCATACGCGAGCTGGGCCTCGACGCCGCGACGGTCCTCCATGGGGAGCAGGTGTTCTACTTTCGCTCGGCGATCTACGCGGGTGACCGCGTTCGAGTTCAGCGGAGCATCACTGGCGCGGGGGCCAAGAGCAAGACCTTGGGGTACATACTCACATCGAACCTGTTCCTCCGGGAGGGCGAAGTCGTTGCCACGTCGGAGTGCACCTGGTTGGTGGGGACAGAGGGGATAGCTCATGATTGACATGACCTCCGTGCCGTCGGCCGTCTTCGGGCCTGTCACCCGATCGATGCTGGCCGATTATGCCGCAGCCTCTGGGGACAACAATCCGCTGCACCTGAGCGATACGGCGGCCCAACAGGCTGGATACCCCGAGGTCATTGCGCAGGGCATGTTGTCGATGGCGTTCGTCGGTAGATGGGTGACGTCATGGTGCCCGCTTCATGCGGTCCAGTCGATGAGTTCGCGCTTCACCTCGCCCACCCCGCTCGGCTCGTATCTGCGGTGCGAGGGACGTGTCCGTTCCGTCGACAAGGACTCGTTGACGGTTGACTTCACAGTGACGCTCGAGGGTAGCGACGTGATCATGTTGAAGGGCGCAGTCGTGGTCAAGGCCGCCTAACCGCCAGGGCCGGTCTTCTCGACGCCGCCGTGGTCGGTCCGTCGGATGTGGCGCTGGACCGGCTCGCCGGCGCATCACTGGTTCCGCAGGCGGTGAGCAAAGCGGTGGCGATCGTGACCAGAAGCGCTGGGCCCAACGTCGCGTCAGCCGTACTGAGCTAGCCGTGAAGCGCTTCCGCTGACGACCATCGAGTCCACATGTGATCCACCTCACACTTCATGTGTGTCATCAATCAGCGCTTCATTCCGCTCAAGTGGCATGGAGCAACGGAACCGACATGAAGAACGCATGAAGCACCGCATCGTGGTCCTGGGCGCCGGCTATGCCGGAGCCTTCACGGCCGGGAACCTGGTGCGCCGACTGTCCCCGGCAGACACGGAGGTCACCGTCATCAACGCTGAGGAAGACTTCGTCCAGCGGCTGCGCATGCACCAGCTTGCGGCTGGTCAGGAGATCGACAGTCCAGCACTCGCCGACGTGTTCGCGGGTACCGGGATACGGCTACGCGTGGCCCGAGTCACCGCCCTCGACCCCGAACGCCGGATCGTCACCGTGGCCGACGCCGACGGTGGCGGCGAGATCGGGTACGACACCCTTCTCTACGCGATGGGCAGCGCCGTCGCCGACAATGGCGTCCCGGGAATTGCCGAGCACGCCTTCCACGTCACCAGTCGTCCGGCTGCGCTGTACCTCCGCGAGCGCCTGGACGAGCTTGGTGAGGGCGGAAGGGTGGTGGTAGTCGGCGATGGGTGGACCGGCATCGAGTCCGCCGCCGAGTTCGCCGAATCCCGGCCGAACCTCTCGGTGACGTTGGTAGCCCGCGGAGAGCTGGGTGCGCGGCTCTCACCTGGCGGCCGCCGCCACCTACGCCGGACCTGCGAGCGGCTGGGCATCACCATCGTGGAGCACACCACCATCGAAGCCGTCGAGGCGACACGAGTCATCGCCACCGACGGCACGGTCATCGCGTCCGACGCGACCGTGTGGACCGGCGGCTTCTCCGTGAACCCGATCGCTGCCGCAAGCGGAGTGCAGGTGGCCGCGACCGGTCAGATCGTCGTGGATCGCACCATGCGCTCGGTCTCGCACCCGGACGTCTACGCGGCAGGTGACAGCGTCTACGCCATCGGCGACAACGGCCTGCCCTTGCCGATGTCGTGCGCTTCGGCCGGCTACACCGGTGGGCAGGCCTTGGACGCGATCGTGGGTCGTCTGACCGGCCGCAAGATCGCACACACCAAGCTCGTCTACCCGGGCAACCACATCAGCCTGGGACGGAAGGATGGGATTCTCCAGACGGTCGACGCCACAGGACATCCCAAGCCGAAATACATGGGCGGTCGCAGGGCCGCGCGGATCAAGGCGGGCATCGTCACGATCTCACTGTGGGCGGTGTCGCACCCAACCTTCGGCATGCCCAAGCGCCGGCGACGCCTGACCCCCGCAGCGAATGCGTCCAGCCGAGGCGACGATCGCGCAGCCGTCTAGAGTGACGAAGGTGACGAGTAGCGCCGCTGATCGCTTCGACACGGATCGGTTCGAGGCCAGCCGAAACCGGCTGGCCTCGTTGGCGTACCGGCTGCTGGGATCCGCAGCCGGCGCCGAAGACATCGTGCAGGATGCCTTCCTGCGCTGGCAGGCTGCTGACAGGCAGCAGATCCAGGTGCCGGAAGCATGGCTGACCAAAGTCGTCACCAACCTGTGCCTCGACCAGCTTCGCTCGGCACAAGTCCGTCGTGAGCGCACCGCCGGCGACTGGCTGCCCGAGCCGCTCCTCGACGGTGACCCCATGCTCGGTCCGGCAGGGACTTTCGAGCAGCGCGAATCGGTTTCCCTGGCGGTGCTGACCCTCATGGAGCGCCTGTCGCCCCACGAACGTGCCGTCTACATCCTGCGCGAAGCGTTCTCCTACAGTCACCGCGAGATCGCCGAGATCCTTGACATCGCCGAATCCGCGAGCCAGCAGCATCTCCACCGTGCCCGGCGCCGTCTCACCACCGCGCGTAGTCGCGGCGGTGAAGTCGACCGGGCATCCGCCCGCAGGATCGTCGAGGAATTCCTCGCCGCTGCCTCGTCCGGCAGCACCGAACGGTTGGTGAGGCTGCTCACCGACGACGCGACCGCGATCTCCGACGGCGCCGGGCTGACCGAGACGTTGTTGCAGTACGACACCCCGCAGCGCATCGCTGCTGTCGCGCGAGCAGGCTTCAAGCCCACGCCTGCGAAACGGCGACTGGCCGGCGGTACGCCCACCGTCTACTACGCGCTCGTCAACGGTGGTGCTGCGATCCTCTTCGTCACGGGAGAGCAGGTGGTCGGCGCAGTCGGGTTCGACATCAACAACGGCAGGATCACCACTGTGCGCGGTATCGCAGCGCCCAACCGCCTCGCTCGGCTCGCCGAGGCCTGGCGCCGTGGGGAACCGGGAGAACCGCTCATCGCTCACTGGTGACCCGGCGCCCACGCACGTTTGCCGTCGCATGTCACAGGTTGCCGTGCTGCCTTGTCTCAGGTTCGAAGACGGGCTCTGACAGCCGAGCTCACCCTCCCACCAGCAAGGACCTGCCTTGAACCAGCAGACCACCACCCACCGACCCGTCGCTTTGGTGACGGGAGCGAACAAGGGCATCGGGCGCGGCGCAGCTGAGCAGCTCGGCGCGCTTGGCATGACGGTCTTGATCGGCTCCAGAGACGCGGCACGCGGCGAAGAGGCTGCGGCGGCGCTCCGAGCCGTCGGCTGCGACGCGCATGCGATCACCGTGGACGTCACTGATCCCATCACCGTTCGTGGCGCCGCCCAGCTGGTCGAAGAACGTTACGGCCACCTCGACGTACTGATCAACAATGCCGGCATCACCGGATCGGGTCAGGTCGCACCAGATGACGCACAGAACCAGATCCCCAGCGTTGTCGACGTGGACATGGTCAGGGCGGTGTTCGAGACGAACGTCTTCGGAGTCATCACCATGACCAACGCGATGCTCCCCCTCCTGCGTCGATCGCCAGCACCACGTATCGTCAACGTCGCCAGCCACGCGGCATCGCTGACGCTCAACAGCGACCCCGACGGGCCTCTCGCGGGACTGGTTCCATCAGCGGCGTACTCACCCTCGAAGACTGCGTTGACCGCCCTGACAGTGCAGTACGCCAACGAGCTGCGCAAGGACGACATCCTCGTCAACGCCGTCGCGCCGGGCTACGTCGCCACGGACAGCAACAACCACAGCGGTTTCCTCACCGTCACGCAGGGCGCCGCGATTCTGGTGCGCCTCGCCACCCTCGGTGCCGACGGACCGACCGCCGGATTCTTCGCCGAGGAAGGCCCGGTGCCCTGGTGATGCGGCGACACCTGACCGCGTGGCCCGACGACATGAGGAGGAGAGACACGTGCATGTGTTCGTAGCCGGCGCGACCGGCGTGCTGGGCCGGCGACTCGTGCCCCAACTGGTGCGCCGTGGCCACCGGGTGACCGCAACGACGACAAGCGAGGCCAAGCTGCCCATGCTCGACCAGATGGGTGCCGAAGGCGTGTTGATGGACGGACTCGACGCAGCCTCGGTAGGTGAGGCGGTTGCAGCTGCACAGCCGGACGCGATCGCGCACCAGATGACCTCCATCTCCCCGAAGCCCGACATGAAGCATCCTGACCGATGGTTCGCCACCACCAACCGCCTCCGAAGCGAAGGCACCGACCATCTGATCGCCGCAGCTCAGGCAACCGGTGTCTCCCACATCGTGGCGCAGAGCTACGCCAGCTGGAACGGCGAGCGCACCGGCGGTTGGGTCAAGACAGAGGAGGACCCGCTGGACCCGGGGGAGGGGCGGATGCGTCCAGGAGCGAACGCGATCCGTCACCTCGAAGACGCGATCGCCGAGGTCGACGGCGCTGCCCTGCGGTACGGCTGGCTCTACGGGCCAGGTGCCATCGACGACACCGTCGCGGTCGTACGCAAGCGACAGTTTCCGATCGTCGGTGGCGGTGCCGGTCACACGTCCTGGGTGCACCTCGACGACGCCGCCAACGCGACGGTCCTCGCCCTGGAGCAGAAGGCACAGGGGGTGTTCAACATCGTCGACGATGAGCCGGCTCCGGTCAGCGAGTGGCTACCCCACCTCGCGGCCTGTGCGGGCGCGAAACCGCCCATGCGGGTCCCCGTCTGGCTTGCCCGGGTGCTTGCCGGCGACTTCGCGGTGACGCTGATGACCGAGGGGCGTGGCTTCACGAACGCCAAGGCCAAGCGAGAGCTCGGCTGGGAGCTGAGCTACCCGTCATGGCGAGAGGGCTTCAAAGAGGAGCTGCAATGACACGGAGCGAGAAGGCCGCCCAGTTCGAAGAGCTGCGTCCCCTGCTCTTCTCGATCGCGTACCGAATCCTGAGCAGCGTGAGCGAGGCCGAGGACGCCGTACAGGAGACGTGGCTCCGGTGGGATGCTTCACCGACCTCCCCGACATCGGTCAAGGCGTTCGTGTCGGCAATCGTCACCAGGGTCTCGATCAACGTCCTCCACTCGGCAAGGAAGCGGCGGGAAACCTATCCCGGGCCGTGGTTCCCCGAGCCGCTGCTCGGCGACCCGTACCAGGATCCAGAACGTTCGGCTGAGCTCGCCGACTCCATGTCGATGGCGGCCCTCGTGCTGATGGAGCGACTCAGTCCCCTGGAACGTGCCGTTTTCGTCCTGCGGGAGGTGTTCGACTTCGACTACAACGAGATCGCCGAGACCGTAGGACGCTCTGACGCGGCGTGCCGCCAGCTGGCGGCACGGGCTCGCCGACACATGGACGCCGGGCGCCCTCGATTCGATGCCGACCGTGAGGCGCGCGACCAGCTCGCCGAACAGTTCTTCGACGCCTTCAGCGAGGGGAATGTCGATGGGCTGCGCGACCTCCTCGCCGCCGATGTCGCCATGATCGGAGACAGCGGCGGCAACGCGCCCCGATGGGGTAGTGGGATTCTCGGCGCCGAGAAGGTGTCTCGACTCCTCGCCACGCTTGCGCCGCCATTCCTGCGGATCGGCGGAATCGTGGAGCTGCAACAGATCAACGGTCACCCCGGCGCGGTTCTCCGCGACCAGGAGGGCCGAGTCGTGAACACCCTGACACTGGAGATCTTCGACGGACAGGTCCAGACGATCCGCGCCGTGATGAACCCGGACAAGCTCGGCCACGTTGGTCCCGTCGCTGACACGTGGGGGCTACTGCGCGACACCCAGGAGGCTCGCCGAAATGCCGACTGACCCGGGAATGTGCCGACCCCGACCGTGCGCAGACGTCACCTCATCACCCGCCGTGACCGAGTTGCAGACCGATCGGCTGACGCTGCATCCGGTCGACACCGCCGAAGCTGAACGCATCATCGCGCGCCGACCCGGCCGCGAAGATCTTTGGGCGGAGAGCTACCCCTTGGGTGGGGATCTCTTCGCTCTGGCCGCATTCCTCGAGGCCTCGGGCACACATGATGATCAAGGTCCGTTCCGCTACTACAGGATCACGCGCACTGTTGACCGGATGACGATCGGCGGCATCGGTTTCAAGGGCAGGCCAAACAACGGCTCCGTCGAGATCGGATACGGGCTCGTTCCATCCGCGCGAGGGAGACGTTACGCAGCAGAGGTGGCCCACGCGCTCGTGGCTCTGGCCCGCCAACACGGGCTGTCCCGCATCGTCGCCCACACGGACGAGGACAATCTCGCCTCACAGCGAACCCTCGAGCGTGTGGGCTTCACGCGGGCCGGCGTGAACGGCGATGATGAGTACGTCTACGTGATCGATCTCGTGACGACGTGACCGCGGGAGCAGCGACGCGACCCCTCGTCTTCCGGCGACGGGTTCTGGGCGGTCGCATCGCGTGCCCCGTTCGTCGGTTATGGGGCGCTTGAAACCCGAGTCATCCGCGACTTCACTTCACCGCGAGCACGACTTCCTCCCGCACGGGGATGACACCGTCGTCGACGACGAACGTCACAGTGTGGCGCCCGGCCTGTCCCTTCTGAGGGGTCCAGGAGAACTGTCGTGACTCGGGGTCGAAGGTGGCTCCGCGGGGGAGTCCTTCCGCGGCGTACTCGAGGGTCACGCCGGTGGCGGGCGTCAGGGCGACGACCGTGAACCGCACGGGCTCCTGCTTGCCGATGGTCCGGTCGGGGATCGGGTCGAAGGTCGGCCGGTAGACGGTCAGGGGCTGCGGGTAGGCCGAGTTGGGGACGTCGTAGGCATACGGGTGCTCGGCGCTCGGCGCGGTCGGCGCCTGGTAGAAGGAGTCGGGAGGAGTCCCAGGCGCCGGGCGGTCCACGGTGACGTTTCGCACCGAGGCACGGTCGGGGAGCGTGACGTTGTTGACGCTGGTGGTGCGGTAGGGCTGGTCCTTGACGTACTCGCGCACCGCTTCGCGCTTCTTGGTGTTCGTGACCTTGACGAACGTCGGGACCCCTTGCTTCGTGGTCGCCTTGAAGTCCACGAACACCGAGTCGCTCACGTCATCGAGCACGACGGCGGGTCGGCTGTCTCCGGTCGTGGTGCGCAGCGAGACGTCAGAGACCTTCAGGCCCGTGACGTGCCGGGCATAGATTCCGTACGCCGGCAGGATCCCGAAGTTGCTCGGCTCGGGATACTCACGGGGCATCTCCGGGACGTTGTAGGGGTCGGGGACCCAGCCTCCGGCTCCGCCGCCGGCCTTCTGGTCCCAGCCGACGCGGGGGAGCAGGGCCTCGTTCTTGGCGAAGAACGTGTTGGCGAGCCAGGGCAGAGTCTGCCTTGCGGGTGCGGCTTGATGGCCTGTGTAGGCCCATGACTGGTTCAGCTGGCGTTGCTCGACCGCATGGTCCATCGTCAGGCCACCGCGGTATTCGATGGAGACGTCGTGGATGGTGACGTTCTCGATCGGGTGGTCCACCAGGCCGGCGAGAAGCACGGGGTAGCGGGGGTCGACATCCTCGATGACGACGTCGCTGATGAGGACGTCCCGCAACGTCGCGAACCCAGGTCCGACGGCGTTGGCGTACAGCGGGTCCTGAGGGGCGATCGAGTTCGGGTTCAGTCGCGTCGGCTGGTTCGGGTCGACGATCGAGAAGGCGCTTCCGCCATCGACCTCCACGCGGTTCGACTTGGCGTACGAGGGGACGTAGCGGGTCGCGGGATGGTGACCGTACTTCTCCGGCAGGTTGGGAAGCACCCAACCGGTGTCGTCGAGGCGCACGTTGTTCGCAGCGTTGGTGGACTCGTCGGTGCTGATGCCGGTCACCGGTGATCGGCCACGGTCTCCGATGCGCATGAAGATGGGGGAGCTGCTGACGTTGCGCATCCGGACGTCGGTGAAGACGATGTCATGGGTGTCTGCGCCGTCGACCGTCTCGACGGCGAATCCGCGGGAGCGGTCGAAGGTCACGTCGCGGACGGTCACCGTGTTGAAGCCGGTAGTTCCCTCGGTCCCGAGCTTGATGCGTGCCGTCGGGCCGTCCTGGTCGGTCGCGACGAGCTTGCGGGCAGAGTAGGTGCCGTCGAGCACGGAGCCAGCGTCGTACCCGCTCACCGTGGAGTTCTCGATCAGCACGTTCTGCAGCGGAAGGAAGCGGCCGAGACCGAAAGAGGCCTTCAGCACGATCGCGTCGTCGGTGAGTGAGTTGAAGATGGAGTTCCGCACCGTCACGTCCTGGGACGCGTCGATGTCGACCGCGTCGCGGTTCGTGTCGACCAGGATGCCGTCCATCGTCCAGCCGATCACGCCCGTCCCGATGATGCCGAAGTGGCCGCCGTTCTTCAGCCGGAAGTCGCGGAAGACGATGTCGTCGGCGTTCTTGAGGGCGATCGCCTTGTTGCCGTCGCCGGGGGTCCCGGAGTCGGTGCGGACCGAGACCTCTCGCGGGTCCCCGCCGGTGAGTACGTTGCGCGTGACGCCGTTCTCGATCCTGCTCCCGTCGATGAGCCCGGGGCCGGAGATCATCACGTTCTCGACGTTCTCGCCGTAGATGAGGCTGTTGGCCCAGTGGCTGTGGCCGTGATCCTGCAGTCCGACGAAGAGATTGACCTCGGGCGCGTCGTAGAAGCCACCCTCCTGTCCCGGCCCGGTGCCGGCGATCGCGGCGCGGAGGACGGAGTCGGGTGCGGCGAGATGGAGCCCCACATCGCTCTTGAGCCGGACGGTGTAGGTCTTGAACTCGCCGGACGGGATCACCACCGTTCCGCCGCCATCGGCCGCGGCCGCGTCGATCGCGTCGTTGATCGCGGCCTGGTTCGCCAGGGCGGTCGCGGTCTCGGACGCGCCGAAGTCGGTGATGTCCAGGAATGGACCGCGGGGGCGGGGGAGCTTCGTGACGCCGCTGCCTGTTGCGAGACGGATGCCAGGGGCATCGGGGTGCGAAACTCCCGGCTGTGCCTCGTCGGCCGAGACGCTCGCGGGCGCGGTCATGGCGCCGCGTACCTGGGCTGCCGCCGCAGGTGGAACCAGTGCCAACCCACACATGATCGCGATCGCCGGGCCGATCGATCGACGGATGACGTTCTTCATCTGAGGCTCCTGTCCCAGCCGTCGTGACTGTCAGGGAGTGATCCAAGTCACATGACGGTGCTGATCACCGTAGGTTCGTCCTCAGGGTGGCGTCGAATACCGATTCGATCTCGTGCGATGCCGCCGAGGCAACATCACAGTCGAATGTGTTCGTTCTCGGTCGTAGCATCGAACCATGATGTCGAGCAGGTCGCGCCCGCGGGTGATCTCGCACGTTGCGGTCTCGCTCGACGGCGCGACCACCGAATTCGCGCCCGACATGGGCGTCTTCTACGGGCTCATCGGTACGTGGCACGAGGACGTGACGCTCGTCGGCGCCGACACGATCCTGGCCCAGGAGCAGGCCCTGGCCGCCGGCCCGCGTGGGCCAGGCCCGGACCCGGACGGGCCGCTCCTGGCGGTCGTGGACAGTCGCGGGCGGGTCACGGCATGGGAGGCCCTTCGCAACGCCGGTCACTGGCGCGACGCGATTCGCATCGAAGCCGATCAGCCCGGAGAGCGTGTCGATCTGCGGCGTACGCTCGAACGGCTTGCCGAGCAGGGGGCGGAGACGGTCAGGATCGACAGTGGCGGTGGGCTGTCCGGCGCACTCCTGGCGCAGGGCCTGGTCGATGAAATCAGCCTTCTCGTGCACCCGGTCGTCGTGGGCTCGGGGTCGGCGCCCCTGTGGTACGGCGCGAGCGACGCGACCGCGATGTTCACGCTCGAGCACGTCGAGTCCATCGGCGACGGTCTCGTCTGGCTGCGCTACCGGCATCGCGACTGACAGGATCAGTCGCCGCGTACCGGATCATTGTTACGTCAAGCAACTACGCGCTAGCCTCCTGGTATGGATGCTCGGCGCGAAGCAGCGGGGGAGGTCGCCCCGTTCTCGCCGGAAGAGGAAGCGGCTTGGCGCGCTCTGGCGCGCGCAGTCCTCGTGATCCCGCGAGTGCTCGACTCCGACCTCGTGCAGTCTGAGGGGCTGACGCTCACGGATTACGCGGTGCTGATGAACCTCTCCGAGGCTCCAGAGCGCTCGTTGCGTATGAGCGAGCTGGCCAACTATGTGGTCATCTCGGTGAGCGGGTTGACCCGGGTCGTGGAGCGGTTGGAACGGGCGGGTCTGGTCGAGCGGGTTCGTTCGTCGGCGGACCGCCGCGGTCAGCTCGCCTGCTTGACCCCTGCCGGCCTGAAGTGCCTGAAGAAGGCGTGGTCGACGCACCTCGACAGCGTCCGCCGCCATGTGATGGACCATCTTCAGGGTGTCGATCTGGTGGCGTTGACGGACGCTCTCGCGGCGATCGCCCAGGCCGAGGTCGGGCCACCGGTACGCCGGCGCGCTCGCTGATCTTCGGCCCTCGGCCGACGCGAGCGCTCGCTCCGTTTCGAGGTCGCGGCGCGCCTCTTGCTTTGGTGCGAGTCGTCGATATGATTGTTTGTGCAAGCATCTAATGGTGATTGTGTGCCTGGACATTCCCAGACCCCGAGCGAGGACAAGAAGATGACAGACATCGAGATCGAGGTCGCGAATGCGCCAGAGCGCCTGCGCTACGAAGCGCGTGTGGATGGATCCGTGGTGGGATTCGCTGAGTACATCCTCGCCAATGACCTGATCGTTTTCACGCACACCGAGGTCGACCCCGCCCTCGAGGGCAAGGGTGTCGGCTCGGCGATCGCGAGGTTCGCGCTCGACGACGTACGCGATTCCAGCCAGCGCAAGGTGATGCCGCTGTGCCCCTTCATCAAGGACTGGATCGGCCGCCACCGCGAGTACGTCGAGCTCGTGAGGCGGATCCCGCCTTCCACGGCAAAGGACTGATCATGGCGCGCAAGACCTATACGGGACCGTTGATCGATGTCTCCTTCGACGGCGACGTGTGTCGGCATGCGGCCGAGTGTGTGCGGGGGATGCCCACCGTGTTCGACACGACTGCGCGGCCGTGGATCGACCCCGCGCGGGCCGATTCCGAGAGCACCGCACAGACCCTGCGAGAGGTGATCGGGCGCTGCCCCTCCGGCGCGCTTCGCGTCGTCGAGCACCAAGACCGCTAGGCGGCATTCGGCCAGTTCGTCTACCGGATAGCAGCGTCCGAGCAGCGCTGGCCCATCGTCGCATGACGCCTAGCGGAGAAGCCTCACCGAGTTGATCGGGGTGATCGACCCTTCCCACACGTGACCTGCCGGGATGGTGATGGCGCAGTTCGTGCCGCCGTACCCATAGCAGAGCTGAACTCGGGCGCCGCCCCACTGGCAGTTCACGACTCGGCGCTCGCCGTACTCGTTGGCGAGGTTGTAGGAGCCGTAGTCGTACCAACGGTGCTGATTCGTCCAGCGCCCCATCTTGATGGGAGCCGACGGGTCGTCGACGACGTAGATCTGCATGTACGCGTTGCCGTCGGGCGCCTGGGCGCAGCCGGGTTCGATGAACATCGCCGACGCCGAGGGGGCGGCCGCGACACTGAGGCCCAACATGGCAAGAGCTGCGAGGAGCGCGGTCAGGAGATAACGAGCAATTCGACTCTTCATGGCGGCCAATATCCAAGCGTCGTCTGTCAGATATCTGTCACCGTGCGTCAGACCCCGTGCGCCGGGATGGCTGCGTAGATCCGCTGCAGCTCCGAGATCACCGGGTCGTCCGGATCGAAGCCGTGGTCGTCGATCATGCTGATCGGGCGCACGCCGATGCTCGCGTTGGTCGCGAACGCCGCTCGCATCTCGCCGATCTGAGTGGCCGCGACGGACCGCAGGACGTGCCCGCCGGCGGCCTGGAGGAGCGTCATGGTCACCCCGGGAAGGACCGGGGCGTCGGGCCAGAGCACGGTTCCGTCGGCAGTGACGAAGCCGATGTTCCAGGTGCTTCCCTCGGAGACGTTGGTGCTGGTGGGGTCGGTGAAGAGGACGTCGTCGAAGCCCGCTCTCCTCGCGGCGAAGCGTAGGTGGAGCGGACTGAAGAGGCCGACGTGCTTGATCTCCGGGGTGTCGCGCTGGAAGGCGACCGTCCGCACGCGCAGCGGCTGAAGCGGCCCGGCGCCGCTGGGGCGGGTGGTGATCAGGGGAACGGGGCGCGCGGTGACCGTCCCGAGGTTCCCGAGGTTGATCGCCGGGTCGAACACGGTGACGCGCAGCGTGTAGGACACGGATGATCCGGCGATCGCCGCGCGGATGTCGGCCACCAACGCGTCGCGGTCGAGATCGGCATCGAAGACGACTCGGGCGTTGCCGATCAGGCGTTCGATGTGCAGGTCGAGGCCACGTACGGCGCCTTCTTCGACGTGCATCGAGGTGAAGTGGCCATAGCCGGTCAGTGCGAGTGCAGACAGCTGGGCAGCGGTCGCCTCGATGCCATGGATGGTCGCCATGGCGACCACCCTGCCACGGTCTCAGCGGGCCGGCGGGTCGGTGGCAAGCGACCTCAGGCGTGCCTTACCGGTGTCTTGCGACGCCGATCACAGCCAAACGCGGCTGACGGGATAGGTTTCTGCGGCATTTCCCGATCAAGGAGTCTTGATGTCAGACCTGACTTACCAAATGCTCGCGCTGGTGGCCTACCTGGTCGCCATGCTCGGCATCGGCGCCTGGGCGTACCGGCGCACCTCGAACCTCGACGACTACATGCTGGGTGGCCGTGACCTCGGCCCGATGGTGAGTGCGCTGAGTGCGGGTGCCTCGGACATGTCCGGGTGGCTGCTCATGGGCCTTCCCGGCGCGATCTACGCGACCGGGCTGATGGAGGGCTGGATCGCTGTCGGCCTGACCGTCGGCGCCTGGCTCAACTGGAAGATCGTGGCGCCGCGGCTGCGGACGTACACGGAGGTCTCGGGCGACTCGATCACCGTGCCCAGCTTCTTGGAGAGCCGGCTCAAGGACTCCTCGCGCCTGCTGCGGATCGCCTCCGGGGCGGTGATCCTGGTGTTCTTCACCTTCTACGTCTCCTCGGGAATGGTCGCCGGCGGCGTCTTCTTCGAGAGCTCCTTCAACACCGACTTCCACACCGGCATGCTGGTGGTCGCGGCGGTCGTGGTGGCGTACACGCTCTTCGGTGGCTTCCTCGCGGTCTCCTACACCGACTTCGTACAGGGCGCGATCATGCTGCTCGCCCTGATCCTTGTCCCTGTCGTCGGTGTCTTCGTGACCGGCGGGCCGTCCGAGACCCTGGACAGCATCCGTGCCGTCGACCCGGCGCGGCTGAGCATGGTCGAAGGGGCGACCTTCCTCGGTGTCGTCTCGGCCCTGGCGTGGGGGCTGGGCTACTTCGGCCAGCCGCACATCATCGTCCGGTTCATGGCCCTGCGTACGGCAGGAGAGGCCGCTGCTGCGCGGCGGATCGGCATCGGCTGGATGCTGCTGAGCCTCTTCGGCGCGGTCGGCACCGCCCTGGTGGGCATCGCCTACTACCAGCAGAACCCCGACGCGACGCTGACGGACCCGGAGGCGGTCTTCATCGCCCTGGGGCAGATCCTCTTCCACCCGCTCGTCGCCGGCATCATGCTCGCCGCCGTGCTCGCGGCGATCATGAGCACGATCTCCTCGCAGCTCCTGGTGACCTCCTCGGCTCTGGTGGAGGACCTCTACAAGGCGGTCTTCAAGAGCGATGCCTCCGACCGCCAGCTGGTCATGTTCGGCCGGCTCGCTGTGCTGGGGGTCGCGATCGTGGCGGCCGTGCTGGCCTGGCCGAAGAGCGGGACCGTACTCGATCTGGTCGCCTACGCCTGGGCGGGCTTCGGCGCCTCCTTCGGCCCGATCATCCTGCTGGCGCTGTGGTGGCGGAAGCTCACCGCGGCCGGCGCCCTGGCCGGTCTGGTGGTCGGTGCGGTGACGGTCGTCGTGTGGGGCAACATCGACGCGCTCAGCTCGCAGATGTACGAGATCGTGCCGGGCTTCATCCTCAACTCGATCGTCGCGGTGGTGGTCAGCTTGCTGACCTACAAGGAGAACCCGGCCATCGAGGCCGAGTTCGACGAGACGATCCGGTTGCTCGATGCCGGTGCCGAAGGAACGAGCGGGGAGGCGGCGCGGGCCTGATCCGCCGCGCCGAAGAACGTCGAAACCACGAACCTGGGGCAGATGCGCTACAGTTGGTCTTGTTGAAGGGACGGGCACGAATGCCGTCCTGGCCGCACACCAAGTCGCGGCTTGTATCTTTTACTTCTGGTTTTCGGTTCGCTGGACATCAGCTCAGGTGTGGATGTCTTCAGCAGCTCGGGGCACAGTGTCCCAGCACCGAACAAAGGAACAAGATCATGGCTCAGGGTACTGTCAAGTGGTTCAACGCTGACAAGGGCTTCGGCTTCATCGCGCAGGACGGTGGCGGCGAGGACGTGTTCGTTCACTTCTCCGCTATCCAGACCAACGGTTACAAGTCGCTCGACGAGAACCAGAAGGTCGAGTTCGACGTCACCGCCGGCCCCAAGGGCCCGCAGGCTGAGAACGTCCGCGTCTCCTGATTTAACTCGAAGGGCTCCGACTGCTTCTGCAGTCGGGGCCCTTCGTGCATTTGTGGGTGTCTCAGTCGGACCGCCCGCCGAAGTCCCACTGGTGGACCTCGATCGACGCGAAGCGGTCGGGGGAGAGGACCTGCTGGGCTGCGTCGGCGGAGGCTGCCTGCAGCAGCACCGCCGCGCCGAGGATCATGGATCCGTCGTCTGACAGGAGCGGCCCGCACGCGATCAGGTCGTCGCCGCGCGGCAGGTCGATCGGCTCCGCCGCAGGTTCTGAGAGGCCGAGAACGAGGTATCGGTCGGCATCTGGCCGGCGGTCGTCGAAGTCCCACATCGTGCGACCGAGCGTGTTGTGCCACCGCCGCAGCAGCACGTCGCGATAGGCGCCGGCCTGGTAGCCGGGCTCCTCGAAGGCGAAGGTGCGAGCTGCGGTCGCGTCGGGGAGGTCGAGGATGTGTACGCTCCCGGTCAACGTCTCGTCGCTGGTGAACGTCGGGCCGCGGGCGATCATCGTCGCGGCGTACTGGTCCATGTAGGTCCAATGCTCTTCGACCATCTGGGTGCGCAGCGGCGTCGACCCTGGGCGGTCGCGGTGGTAGCAGAAGAACTCCATGGGCTGAGCGTCACCGGCCCAGCCGTCCCGCGCAATCGGTTATCTCAGCGGGTCCGTATGGTGGGAGCCGAGGAGGCTGACATGGTGAGCGATCGCGATCGGAACGATCAAGGGCGTGCGCAGCAGGCTCGACCGCGCGACGCGCTCGGGCGGCCGCTGCCGTACGGCGAGGTCGGCGTCGAGCCGATCTCGGAGGAGCCGCTTCCGCCGGCCGAGACTCTGGCGTACGCCCGCAGGCTGCTCGACGACGGGCGGCCCTTCGCGGCCCATGAGGCCCTCGAGGTGCGGTGGAAGTCGTGCCCGGAGGAAGAGCGTGAGCTGTGGCAGGGCTTGGCTCAGCTGTGCGTGGGTCTGACCCACCACGAGCGGGGCAACGCCGTCGGTGCGGCGCGCCTGATCGAGCGGGCGGCGGGTCGGCTGGAGGCGTACGAGCGGGGTGCCGGGCCGACGTACGGTGTCGACCTCGGGGCAGTCATCGCATGCTCCCGGGGCACGGTGCAGGGCGGCTGAGCGGTGCCCCACCTCGCCCCATACGCATCAGTGGCGCGGGACATCTCCGGCGACGCGGCCGTGGGTCCGTAGGGTGTCAAGGGCGGCGAGGGTGACGATGCCGCGCCATTCCACGATCTGTCCGGGCGACCAGTGCAGGAAGTCGAAGTCCCAGCCGCCGTCATCAAGCTGCTCGTTCTCCAGCTTATCCAGGCCCGCTTCGATGAGGTCGTCGGGGAACAGGGCTCGGCTCGGTGCTCCCGGTCGCGGCGACAACTGCAGGGGCGTGACGCGTTCGCCGTCGACTCCGCCTGGGATGGGGATGCTGCCGTCAGGACGCAGGCTGGGCCGGAACCGTTCGACCGCGCGTGCCGCGCGCGCCGGCTCTGGTACGGCGTCGATGAAGCGCAGGGCGAAGACGGCCTCGTACCCGGCGAGCTCCTTGGTCTCGATCTGCTTCCAGCACCATCCGGTGGCGGACCTGAGCCACGGGTGGTCGGCGCCGAGGCTCCACAGGTGCGCGGCGGTGCTGTAGGTGAGAAAGCCCGCGTCGTTCGGCTCCATCCATGGGGCGCGGGGGTAGGCGGATGCAGTGGGCAGCACGTGCGGCACACTGCCGTCTGGGAGGGTGACCGATTGCAGCCAGTCGGCAGTCTCCATGATCAACGGATTGCCCGATCCGTCGATCTGTGCGAGCACGCCTAGGGCGGACATGGCGGCCGAAACCTGGCTGTTGGGGCCCCGGAGGTCGGGTTCGAGGGCGTGACCCCAGCCGCCGTCGTCGGTGCGATAGGCGCGCAGCGCGGTCAGGACCGGTTCAGCAGGAGCGTTGTCGAGCAGCGTCGAGGCGAGGTGCCGTTCCAACAGGCGGGCGTCGTTGTAGAGGAACTGTCGGGCGGCGTGGAGATCGATGGACATGTCGTCCACGCTAGGCGGCAGTGAGCGAGGCGTCTTCCAGGAATCGGACAGGAGTGAGTCCGGTGAGTCGGCGCACGTCGTCGGACATATGTGCCTGGCTCGCGTAGCCCGCGGCGGCGGCGCGCTGAGCGAGCGGCAGCCGACTCGAATGCTCGGACATCGCGATCAGCCGTCGCATCCGGGTGACCCGCTGGAGCGTCTTCGGGTTGTATCCGATCGCGGCGACCGTGCGTCGGTGCAGGTGCCGCTCGCTCACTCCGAGGTCAGCGGCGACAGTCCCGATCCGCGCGGATGGAGCTGCGAGCCGAATTGCTGCGGCAGCGACGAGACAGTCGCGTTCGCCCTTCCGCTGCAGCACGGCGCGGGCCAGCACGTCGAGACGATCGGCTGGATCCGCGAGCGCAAGCGCTCCGCCCAGTGATACCGCGAACTCCGGCCACACGGCTGCTGCTGGCACGCGCGCATCGCGCACTTCCGACGCCGGGATACCGAGCACGGCGCCTGCGGCACCCGGCCGCAGTCGGATCCCGCTGACCCGTTCGCCCCCACCCGTCGGGGCGAACAGCACCGGGCCGGTGTCGGCGCCGACAATGAGGAGCTCATCGTTCAGCCACACCAGATCGACACACCCGTCAGGAACGACCCGCTGTACCTGCTCGCGAATCCCGTCGTTCTCCCACAAGCACGCCACAACGGAAATCAGCCCGGTCGGCGGCGCGAACTCACGGTACTCACCCATCAGCCCACGGTACGCCTATGCCTCTGCACCTTCTTCGCGTGTGACCTGCGCGGAGCGCTTGAACAAGAGCACGGCGATGACGACGGAGAGGAGGAGGCAGACGCCGCCGACACCGATCTGAGTGAGGTGCCAGCGACCCGCGATCGGGCCGGTCCGCAACCGACAGCGGGGGAGCGGTACGCGAGATCGCGTCCAGTCAAAAGGTTGTGCTAGTGCAATGTCACACCGTAGTGTTACCGATCGCTGTGTGATTGCCGTCACTCCATGTCGAGACTGAATGAGGTAGCCGTGGATCTGTTGCTGAAGATCAACGAGTGGTTGTGGAACCCCTTGATCGTGCTGTCCCTGGGGTTGGGGCTCGTCCTGACCGTCCGAACCCGCGTGCTGCAGGTGCGGCGGCTGCCGGACATGATTCGGCAGCTTCGAAGGGGCAGCTCGTCCGATGAGGGGATCTCGTCCTTCCAGGCGCTCGCGCTGACGTTGTCGAGCCGCATCGGCGTCGGCAACATCGCAGGCGTCGCGACCGCGATCTATGCGGGCGGGCCGGGAGCCCTGTTCTGGATGGGGGTGATGGCCTTTCTCGGTGGTGCGACTGCCTTCGTGGAGTCCACGCTCGCCCAGATCTACAAGGAGCGCGTCGACGGCCAGTTCCGCGGCGGGATCCCGTACTACCTCGAGAAGGGGCTCGGGCTGCGCTGGCTGGGCGTGATCGCGGCCGTCACGGCGGTGAGCCTGTACGCCGTGCTCGCGCCCGGCATCCAGTCGAACAACATCGCGTCGAGCTTCGAGGGTGCGTTCGGCGTACCGACCTGGATCACCGGGATCGCCATCGTGGCTGCGCTGGGTTTCATCGTCCTCGGTGAGCGCAAGCGCATCGTCGGGTTCGCCGACAAGGTCGTGCCGTTCATGGCGGTCGCATACATCATCGCTGCTGTCGTGGTGCTGGCCGTGAACATCACCGAGCTGCCGGAGGCGCTGAGCCTCGTGGTCTCCAGCGCGCTCGGGTTCGACTCGGTGTTCGGCGGGATGGTCGGGGCGGCGATCGCCTGGGGTGTTCGGCGAGCGATGTTCTCGAACGTCGCCGGCGTGGGGGAGGGGACGTACGGATCGGCAGCCGCCGATGTGTCCCACCCGGCCAAGCAGGGGCTCGTGCAGTGCTTCTCGATCTACGTCGACACTCTGATGGTGTGCATGGCGACCGGGTTCATGATCATCGTGACCGGCAGCTACAACGTCGCCACCGCGGACGGCAAGACGGTGGTGAGCAATCTCGACGGCGTCGAGGCCGGTCCGGCCTACACGCAGACCGCCCTGGACACGGTCGGGGTGGGCGTCGGGGGACCGGTCGTGGCGATCGCGCTCGCGCTGTTCGCGTTCACGACGCTCGTCGCCTTCTACTACATCTGCGACACCAGCCTGACGTACCTGCTGCGGGGCACGAACCGTGCGGCCACGATGGTGCTCAAGCTCGTGCTGCTGGGGATGACGTTCTTCGGCTCGGTCCAGGCGGCCGACCTGATCTGGGCGATCGGCGACGTCGGTTACGCAAGCCTCGCCTGGGTCAACCTGGTCTGCCTGCTGTTCCTGCTCAAGCCTGCCCTGGTCGCGCTGCGTGACTACGACGAACAGCGGCGCGCTGGTGTCGACCCGACCTTCGACCCGGTGCGGCTGGGTATCCGTCATGCTGACTACTGGGTCGCTCGCCAGGCCGAGGCGACGCAGACGGACGCTGCGAGCGAGGCGCGGGGGCACTGATCGAACCCGAATTTCACCCCTTGTGTGACAGTGCAATGTCACATAGTATCTGAGAGACATCGGAACGAGGAGAACTCATGACCCACAAGCCCTGGCGCGGCATCACTGTCGCCACCGCTCTGCCCCTGACCGACGACCTGGCCGTCGACTTCGACGGATTCGCGGACCACGTTCGTTGGCTCGCCGAGAACGGGATGGACGGCGTCGCCCCGAACGGGTCGCTCGGCGAGTACCACAACCTCACCGACGAGGAGCGTGCCCGAGTCGTCGAGATCGCGGTCGAGGCCTCGCCGGAGGGGTTCGGTGTGATGCCCGGCGTGGCGGCGTACGGCTCTCAGGAGACCTGCCGCTGGATCGAGCAGGCCGCCTCGGCCGGGGCGCAGTCGGTGCTGCTGCTCCCGCCGAACGCGTACCGCGCGGATCGCCAGACGGTGATCGAGCACTACCGTGCCGCGGCTGCGGTCGGACTGCCCGTCGTGGCCTACAACAACCCCTACGACACCAAGGTCGACCTCACTCCCGACGTGCTGGCCGAGCTCCACGGTGAGGGCCTGATCGTCGCGGTGAAGGAGTTCACCGGAGATGTACGCCGGGCCTACGAGATCCGCGAGCTGGCGCCTGAGCTGGACCTGCTGATCGGGTCCGACGATGTGCTCCTCGAGCTCGGTCTGGCCGGTGCTGTCGGATGGATCGCCGGTTACACGAACGCCTTCCCGCGGGCCTGCAAGGAGCTCTACGACCTGGCGACGTCCGGACGGGCCGAGGACATCGAGAAGGCTCTTCCGATGTACCGCGACCTGCACCCGTTGCTGCGTTGGGACTCCAAGACGGAGTTCGTGCAGGCGATCAAGCTGTCGATGGACATCGCCGGTCGTCGCGGAGGCCCGTGCCGGCCGCCGCGGCTCCCGCTCGCCCCGGAGACCGTCGAGCGCGTCACCGCGGACACCAAAGCCGTGATCAGCAAGGGCTTCAACTGATCTCCGTGGGTCTGCCGTTCTGACCGAGCTCGGTCAGAACGGCAGACCCACACCACCGACCTCAGAGGAGAACCGAGAGCCATGGAACTGACCGACGTCGCCCGTGAACGAATTGTCGCGGACGCAGTCCGTGCCGGCGAGATCTGGGCGCAGACGGCTCCGGCGGACCGCGCCACCGTCCTGGGCATGGTCGCCGACGCGCTCGACGCGGCCGCCGACAGACTGGTGCCGATCGCGCTTGCCGAGACGCACCTGCCCGAGACGCGGTTGCGAGGTGAGCTGACGCGGACCACGTTCCAGCTCCGGCTGCTCGCCGGATCCGCTGCCGCTGGGGAGCACCTCGACGTCCGGATCGACCACGCGGACGCCGACTGGCCGATGGGCGCACCCCGCCCGGACCTGCGGCGTACGGCGGTGCCGCTGGGGCCGGTCATCGTGTTCGCCGCTTCGAACTTCCCGTTCGCGTTCAGCGTCGCCGGCGGCGACACCGCCTCGGCCCTCGCGGCCGGATGTCCGGTGATCCTCAAGGCTCACGGCGGGCACCCGGAGCTGTCGATCGCGACCGCGGAGGTCGTCACCGGCGCGCTGCGTGAGGCAGGCGCTCCGGACGGACTGTTCGCCCTCGTGGAAGAGCCCTCGGACGCGCGGGCGATCCTGACCCACCCGGAGATCAAGGCCGGTGCCTTCACCGGCTCGATCCCCGCCGGACGTACGCTGTTCGACCTGGCCCAGGCGCGATCCGAGCCGATCCCGTTCTACGGCGAGCTCGGCAGCGTGAACCCGGTCTTCGTCACCGAGCAAGCGGCGAAGCGGCGAGCCCAGGAGATCGCCGACGGGTTCCTCGCATCGTTCACGCTCGGTGCCGGACAGTTCTGCACCAAGCCCGGTGTGCTCCTCGCCCCGGTCGGCTCCGGCCTGGTCGAGCGGCTGAGCGCCGCGGCGCTCCCGGCGGCGGCGCCGCTTCTCAACGACCGTATCGTCGCCGGTCATCGTCACGTTCTCGACGAGCTCCTCCAGCACCCGGGTGTGACCGCGCTCGTCGGCGGCGACCGGGAGCCGGCCGATCCGCCCGCGCCGAGCCTGCTGGCGACCACGGCCGATGCCCTCCTCGAGGACGTCGACGGCATCTTGACGGAATGCTTCGGTCCGACGGCCGTCGTGGTGACGTACGAGGACGAGAAGCAGCTGATCGAGGTCGCCCGTGCCCTCGACGGCCAGCTCACCGCGACGGTCGCAGGCGAGACCGACGATGCGATCGTCCCTGAGCTGGTCGCGACCCTCGCCCGCAAGGCGGGCCGAGTGCTGTGGAACGAGTGGCCGACCGGCGTCTCGGTGACCCATGCCCAGCAGCACGGGGGTCCCTACCCGGCAACCACCGCCCCGGGCACCACCTCGGTCGGGACCGCGGCCCTGAGCCGCTTCGTCCGCCCGGTTGCCTGGCAGGGTTTCCCTGACGCGCTGCTGCCCGACGAGCTCCGTGACACTCCGCATCACCCGATCGCCCGACGCATCAACGGCCTGCTCATCCCAGGAGGGTCCGCATGAGAACCACCCGCGTCATCCACGCCGTCGACTCCCACACCGAGGGAATGCCGACCCGCGTCATCACCGGCGGGGTCGGGGTCTTCCCCGGGGCCACGATGGCCGAGCGGCGGGAGTGGTTCATCGAGAACAACGACGAGCTGCGTACGTTCTTGATGTGCGAGCCCCGCGGTCATGCATCGATGAGCGGCAGCATCCTGCAACCACCGACCCGACCCGACGCCGACTTCGGGGTGCTCTTCATCGAGGTGAGCGGGCTGCTTCCGATGTGCGGTCACGGCACCATCGGGACCGCGACGGTCCTGGTGGAGACCGGGATGGTGCCGGTCGTCGAACCGGTCACGAGGATCCGGCTCGACACTCCGGCCGGCCTGGTGGTGGCCGACGTCGCGGTGGAGGACGGGCATGCCCGGTCGGTGACGATCAGGAACGTCCCGTCGTTCGTGCTGGGTCTGGACCAGAGCGTCGACGTCCCGGCGTACGGAAGCGTCGGCTACGACATGGCGTTCGGAGGCAACTTCTACGCCGTCGTCGACCTGGAGAAGCTCGGCCTTCCCTTCGAGCGTGCAGCCAAGGGCCAGCTGCTCGAGGCCGGCCTGGCGATCATGGACGCGATCAGCGAGCAGAACCGCCCGCAGCACCCGGAGCGGCCCGACATCTCAGGCTGTCACCACGTCTACCTGAAAGCCCCCGGATCGACGGCGCAGCACTCGCGCCATGCGATGGCGATCCACCCCGGGTGGTTCGACCGGTCGCCGTGCGGGACCGGCACCAGCGCTCGGATGGCGCAGCTGCACGCGCGCGGTGAGCTCGCGCTCGACACCGACTTCGTCAACGAGTCCTTCATCGGCACCACCTTCACCGGACGACTGGTCGAGACGACCCAGGTCGGCGGCATCGAGGCAGTCGTCCCGACGATCACCGGCCGGGCCTGGGTCACCGGGACGGCGCAGTACATGCTCGATCCCGACGACCCGTTCCCGGCCGGATTCGAGCTCTGACGATGCCCGGTACGCATCCAGACGTCGTAGTCATCGGCGCCGGCGCCCTCGGAGCCGCGACCGCGTGGTTCGCGACGCGTGCCGGCCTCACGGTCGAGGTCGTCGAGCGCGGGTCGATCGTCAGCGGCACCACCAGCGCCTGCGAGGGAAACCTGCTGGTCTCCGACAAGGAGGCCGGTCCCGAGCTCGACCTCGCACTGCTCTCGCACCAGCTGTGGCGAGGCGAGCTCGGCGAGTTCGGCGGGCTGTGGGAGTTCGAGGAGAAGGGCGGACTGGTGGTCGCCGCCACCCCCCGGCGGCCTGGGTGGGCTGACGGAGCTGACCGAGCGTCAGCGCGCGGCCGGGATCGACGTGCACGAGGTCGCGGCCGACGAGATCCACGGCTACGAGCCACATCTGACCCCGGAGCTGGCCGGCGCCGCGTTCTACCCCCAGGACTGCCAGGTCCAGCCGATGCTGATGGCCGCCCACCTGCTCCGGCTGGCCCGCGAGCACGGCGCGTGCGTACGCACCGGCACCACCGTCACCGGGTTCCTCCGCGACGGTGATCGAGTCACCGGAGTTCGCACCGACCGTGGTGACATCTCCGCGGGACATGTCGTCAACGCCGCCGGCACGTGGGCGGGGGAGATGGCCGCGCTGGCCGGTGTCGACGTGCCTGTCCTGCCACGGCGTGGCTTCATCCTGGTGACCGAGCCGCTGCCGCCGACCGTGTTCCACAAGGTGTACGCCGGTGAGTACGTCGCCAGCACCCAGAGCTCCGACGAAGGGCTGCAGACCTCCACCGTCATCGAGGGCACGCGGGCTGGGACCGTGCTGATCGGATCCTCACGTGAGCGCGTCGGCTTCGACCGGACCGTCTCGCTGCCGGCGCTGCGGGAGATCGCCCGCAAGGCGCTGGCCCTCTACCCGAGCCTGGCCCCGGTCGCTCTGATGCGTACCTATCTCGGCTTCCGGCCATACTGCCCCGATCATCTCCCAGTGATCGGCACGGACCCGCGCGCACCCGGCCTGGCCCACGTCGCGGGACACGAGGGCGCGGGCATCGGGCTCTCGGTGGGAAGCGCCAAGCTCTTGGTCGAGGCGATGACCGGGGCGACACCGACGATCGACATCACACCGTTCCGCCCCGAACGGTTCAGCCTCCAGGAGGTGTCATGACCGACCAGGTGAAGCTCACCTTCGACGGTGCCGCCATCACCGCAGCTGCCGGCCAGAGCGTCGGCGCCGCGCTCACCGACGCCGGGATCCGATCCTGGCGCAGCACCCGGCGGGGTGACCGACCGCGCGGCCTGTTCTGCGGCATCGGCGTCTGCTTCGACTGTCTGCTGACCGTCGACGGACGCCCGAACCAGCGCGCCTGCCTCGTGCCCGTCCGCGACGGCATGCGCCTCGAGAGCGGCGGACTGCGGGAGGTGAGCACGCGTGGCTAGGTTCGATCTCGCGGTGATAGGGGCGGGGCCCGCCGGGCTGAGTGCCGCGGTCACCGCCGCCGAGCACGGCCTGAGGGTTGCGCTGGTCGACGCCGGCACGCAGCCCGGGGGTCAGTTCTGGCGCCACCCCGACGAGCACCACCCGCGTCCGGACGAGGGCCGCGGCCAGCACCTGTGGTCCCGCTTCACCGACCTGCGCACCAGGCTGCGCGGACTCGAGTCCGATTCGGGGACAGCCGGCCGCGTCGAGCTCGTCTCCGGGCATCAGGTGTGGTTCGTCGACACCCTCGCCGAGGAGTTCTTGCTGCACCTGTCCGCTACCCAGGGCGAGACCCGGCTACCGGAGATTCACGCGGCCGCGTTGGTGCTGTGCCCAGGCGGCTACGACCGGCAGCTGCCGGTCCCGGGCTGGGACCTGCCGGGGGTGATGGCCGCCGGTGGCGTGCAAGCGCTGTTGAAGGCACACCGGAGCGTGGCCGGGCGGCGTGCGATCGTCGCCGGCACCGGGCCGTTTCTGCTGCCGGTGGCCGCCGGTCTGGCTGAGGCGGGTGCCGAGGTCGTCGCGGTCTGCGAAGCCGGCTCGCTCTCCGGCTGGGCGCGGCGCCCGCTCGGCGCCGCGGCGGTGCCGTCGAAGGCGCTCGAGGCGGTCGAGTACGCCGCGCTGCTCGCGCGGCACCGGATCCCATACCGGATGCGTACGGTGGTCACCGCGATCCACGGCGAGACCGAGGTCGGTTCGGTCGGCCTCGGTCGGCTGGATCGCAACGGTCGGCTACGGACCGATGTCAGCCTCGCGGATCTCGACGTCGACCTGGTCGCCTTCGGATGGGGCTTCACCCCGTCCCTGGAGCTGATCACCGCCGTGGGGGCGACCACTCGGGTCGATGTCGATGAGTCGCTGGTCGCCGACGTCGACGACTGGCAGCGGACCGATGTCCCCGGCGCGTACGTCGCAGGCGAGGCGACCGGGGTCGGCGGGGCGCTGCTCGCGGTCGCCGAAGGAGAGCTCGCGGCCCTGGCGGCGAGCCGCGATGCCGGACGTCCGGTCTCCGAGCCGCGGGTGCGATACCTGCAACGGCAGATCGCCCGTGGACGCCGGTTCGCGGCCACGATGCATCGCGCCCACCCGGTGCCCACCGGATGGCAGGACTGGCTGCAGCCGGACACGACCGTCTGCCGATGCGAGGAGACGACGCTCGGTGAGATCTGCGCCGCCACTGAGGAGCTCGGCGCCACGGACGCCCGCACGGTCAAGCTGCTGGCTCGCCCGGGGATGGGATGGTGCCAGGGCCGGGTCTGTGGCTTCGCCGCGGCGAAGCTGGCGAAACCGGTCGGCGAGGCGCTGACCGTGTCGGATCTCGCGCCGCTCGCCAAGCGTACGTTCGCAGCGCCGGTGTCGCTGGAGAGGCTCGCCACCACGTCGACCGAGAGCGACGGTGCCACGTCACATGACAATGACGCATAGGATCGCACTGTCCGGAGTCAGGAGATGACAGTGTCGGTGCACATCACGAATCTGCAGCAGCTCGAGAAGGTCAGCCTGCGCGAACGAGTCTCGCGCGCGCTCCGCGCGGCGATCGTGTCGGGCGAGCTCGAACCCGGGGAGGTGTACTCCGCTCCGGCGCTCGGCGCCAAGTTCGGTGTCTCCGCGACCCCGGTGCGTGAGGCGATGCTCGATCTGGTGAGAGAGAACCTGGTGACGACGGTGCCCAACAAGGGCTACCGCATCACCACCGTGGACGAAGCGGACCTGGACGACATCACCGAGCTGCGGATGCTGATCGAACCCGTGCTGGCGGCCAAGGTCACCGCGGAGATCCCGGCCGAGGACATGCCGAAGCTGCGGGACCTGGCCCGCGCGATCGTGGACGGTGCTCTCGCCGGCGACCTGGTGGCCTACACCGACGCCGACCACGCCTTCCATCTCCAGCTCCTGGGCTACGTGGGGAACGCGCGCGTCAGTGCCCTGATCGCCGACCTTCGGGCGCACACCCGTCTCTACGGCCTGGCCTCCTTGGACGGGAGCGAGCTCGAGGAGTCCGCCCGCGAGCACGACCTCATTCTGGACGCGATCGAGGCGAACGATCCAGAAGCGGTCGAACGACTGATGAGGGCACACATCAGCCAGACCCGGGGCCGTTGGGCGCGACCCGAAGGCTGAGCCCGCCTCCTTGCGGCCGTCAGCGGCCGTTACAGGCCATACCGGGAGACGGCACGAAGTCCTTGAGTCCGGCTTTGGCGAACATGCCGTAGCTCTGCACCCCGTGATAGCGGTCGGTGCCGCCTGGGCTCTGGTTGCCGCGCGTGGCCAGGGCGTCGTCGTCGAAGCCCGGCGGGTTGCCCTCGATGGCGTCTGCGGTGTCCTGCCCTGAGTAGACGCATTCCGACGAGGCGCGGTCCGGCGCGGGGATGTCCTTGCCGTTGCCGTTCACCTCTCCAGCACTCGCCGCTCCGGCTCCTGCCAGCACGAGTCCCGCCGCGATGGCGCAGCTTCCGATGAAGATCTTCATGACTCTGTTCCTTCCGTTCTCGATGGCTCCGACCCGCCCCGCCACGTCACCGAACTGCGGCTGGGGGTCCGCTCAACCAGACGAATGGCCAGGAAGGCCGAGATGTCGCTAGGGCTAGCACTTTCATCATCAGCCCGGCCCAGGCGTGTTGCCATACGCCAATCTGGGGGTGTTGCGTACGAAGCCAGCTCTGCATCGGAGGTCTGCCAACCCCTCCGGCACTCAGCGTCGGGGGCGTGGCTTGTTGGTGCGTGCGGTGGCTGGTGCGCTGCGAGGATCGTCGGGCCAGGCGTGCTTGGGATAGCGCCCGCGCAGGTCGGCCCGTACGCCCGGGTAGCCGTTGTCCCAGAAGGACTCCAGGTCGGCCGTCACGGCGGCGGGGCGTCGCGCGGGTGAGAGCAGGTGCAGCAGGAGTGGGACCCGACCGTCGGCGAGGACGGGGGCTGCGGTCCAGCCGAAGACCTCCTGCAGTCGTACGGCGAGCACCGGTTGGTCGGCGGAGTAGTCGATTCGCACGATCGACCCGCTGGGGACCTCCACCCGCTCCGGCGCCAGGTCGTCGAGCCGGCCCGCCTGCGGCCACGGCAGCATCGCCCGGAGCGCGGCCGCCACGTCTATGCGACGCAGGTCCTGGGCCGAGCGGACCCGCGCCAGCTGCGGCCCTATCCACGAGTCGAGCTTCTGTGTGAGTGCCGCGTCGCTCACGTCGGGCCACGGGTCACCGAGTGCACGGTGCAGGAAGTCGAGGCGGGCGCGCAGCGCCGTGGCCGCCTCCGACCAGGTGAGGAGAGCTATCCCCTCGCTCGCCACCGCATCTCGGATCGCGTCGGTCACGGCCTGCGCGGGCGGATCGCTGAGCGGGACCGAGCTGAGCTCGATCGCGCCCAGCAGCGTCCGCCGGCGAGCCACGACCCGCCCTGCCTTCCAGGTGACCTCGTCCACCTCGGTCCACAGGGACGGTGCCGCCTCCAGTGCGAGGTCCTCGGTGAGCGGCGCCGCGGCCCGGATCCGGGCCTCGCGCTGCCCGGGCCGCCGCTCCGCGTCGCCGACCGCGAGCCACTCCAGTCCGGCCAGGGGCCCTGGGTCACGCGGATCGAGCGCCGCGCCAGTCCCGGACGCCATCAGATAGCTCGAGGACCCGGAGCGCTTGCGCGCGATCCGGTCGGGGTGCGCCAGGGCCACCACCAGCCCGACTGCCACGTCGTCGGTGAGTGCCTGGCCGTGGCCCTGCCCCGCGATCTTCTCCAGCCGGGTGACCTGGGTGCGCCACGAGCCCGCCCGCTTGTCGCCGCGCAGCGACCGGAGCGCGGCCACCAGGTCCCCGCCAGGTGCGCGCACGTCCTCGCTCAGCATCGCGACCACCTCGGCGGCCCGACGGGCACCGACGAGGTCAGCCCCGTCGATGAGGGCACGCGCCAGCCTGGGGTCGACCGGTACGCCGGCGATCACCCGTCCCCGTGGGGTGGCTCGCCCGTCCTCGGTCATCGCACCGAGGTCCACCAGCACCTCCTTGGCCGCCGACAGTGCGTGCGCCGGAGGCTGGTCGAGCAGCCCCAGGTCGTGCACGTCGTGACTGCCCCAGCACGCCACCTCCAGGGCGAAGGCCGTCAGGTCGGCGGTGGCGATCTCGGGTTCGGGGTGGGTAGCCAGGTGCGCGTGCTCCGCCTCGGACCAACAGCGCAGCACGGCGCCCGGGCCCAGCCGTCCGGCACGACCCGCCCGCTGCTCGGCGGCTGCCCGACTCACGGCGACGGTGACCAGGGAAGCCAGCCCGCGACGGTGGTCGGTGCGCGGCTCGCGCGAGAACCCGGCATCCACCACCACCCGCACCCCGGGCACGGTCAGCGACGACTCGGCGACCGCAGTCGAGACGATCACCCGTCGGCGTGGGCCCTCGCTGAGCGCGCGGTCCTGCTCGGCCCCGGACAGGCGTCCGTGCAGGGCGTGCACGTCGGCGTCGAGGCCAGCGAGGCGTCGTACGGTCGCGTTGACCTCCGCGACACCCGGCACGAAGACCAGGACGTCCCCCTCGTGCTCCACCAGCGCACGCCTCACGGTCGCTGCGACATGGTCGTGGAACGCCGGAGTGATGCCCCGGTCGTCGGTGCGGCGTACTCCCGCAGGCAGCGGGCACCAGACCGCCTGCACCGGGTGCAGGGCACCCGGGACGCGGATCACCGGAGCGCCTCCTCCGCCGAGCAGGGCGGCCGTCCGTTCGGCCTCGACGGTGGCCGACATCGCCACCAGAGCCAGGTCCTCGCGCAGGTTGGCGCGGACGTCGATGAGCAGCGCCAGGGTCAGGTCGGCGTCGAGGTGGCGCTCGTGCACCTCGTCGAGCACGACCGCCCCGACGCCGGGCAGCTCGGGATCGTGCTGGATCCGCCGGAGCAGCAGGCCGGTCGTGACGATCTCGACCCGGGTCCGTCGACTGGTGCGCCGGTCCCCGCGGACGGAGTAGCCGACCGTCTCGCCAACCGGTTCGCCCAGCAGGTGAGCCAGCCGCCGGGCGGCAGCGCGGGCCGCGATGCGGCTGGGCTGCGTGACGACGACCCGACCCGCGACGACTCCTGCGACCGCGGGCGGGACCAGGGTCGTCTTGCCCGTGCCCGGTGGCGCCTGCACCACCGCGACCCCGCTGGTGCGGAGTGCCTCCTCGAGGGCCGCCAGACCCGCGGTGACGGGGAGGTCGGGCGGCGCCGCGAGGAGCTTGCGCAGTGGGTCGGACACTCCTGCAGTGTGCCCGAAGTGCCTCGGCGGACGAGACGGCCCGTCGGTTCGCGGTCGACTCGCGGACCCGCAACCACCTCGCATCGTTGGCTCATTGGTAGAGCAACGTCCTTCGGGTGAAGGTCCTCGGTTCGGCGAGGGACCTCGCCTGCTGTCCACTGTCATACCCGTCGAAAATGCGGTGGCGCGCACGGTGTGTAGACCCCTACACTCCTTGGAGACAAGAGAACAGTGATGGTTCGGGTGGGCCGAAGATCGTCGGTTAACGGATCCTGGTGTGCGGGTTCGAGTCCCGTCCTCGCCTTGGCGAGGTAGCTCAATTTGGCAGAGCACATGACTCCGGTGGTCACAACCATGCCCACCCGAACCTTTACAAAGAGCGGGCCGGAGCATTTCGGTTATCTGGCACATGGCGGTTGGGGTTCGAGTCCTCTTTGAGTTCCGCCGGCGGCGCGAGTCGTCTCTTCCGGACGGCATTCACATGCCCGCTCTACCCACAGCTGACAACGGCGGTGGCGGGCCGGAGCGGATCGGTTACCTCTCCCTTTCAAGGAGACCCTCGGAGGAGGGTCACCCGGCTACGCCGGGCCTGTCCGGTGCGCACAACACGCCCGCCACCGCCTTGTCGCTATTGAAGGAGATTGATGATGGACGTCCTGCGCAGCCTCGGCATCCGCCGCAGGCCACAGTCCGAGCGAGCCGATGCCCGCCAGCGCCGCAACTCGGCCGGCGGCTACGCGTTCACCCTCGATGACGCGACGCGGCTGCGTCGCTTCCTCGTGCTCGGGGTCGACGGCGGCACCTACTACGCCGCTCCGCGCGATCTTGCTCGCGACAACGCCGAGATCGTCACCCGGATGGCGCAGGAAGATCCGGAGACCCTGGTCTCGACCATCGTCGAGGTGTCGCGGAATGGCGCTGCCCCGAAGCAGAACGCGACGCTGTTCGCGCTGGCCCTGGCAGCGTCGTACCCGGAGTCTTCTGCGCTCGCGCTGGCTGCACTGCCCAAGGTCGCACGCACGGGCACGCATCTGTTCCTGTTCGCGGCCTACGTCGAGCAGTTTCGCGGGTGGGGCCGTGGTCTGCGACGTGCAGTCGGCTCGTGGTACACCTCGCGGGAGGCCGGCGACCTGGCCTATCAGGTGGTCAAGTACCGCCAGCGCGAAGGCTGGACGCACCGTGACCTCCTGCGCTTGGCGCACCCTGAGACCGCGGTGCCTGAACTTCAGGACGTTTTCGACTGGATCGTCCGCGGCGCGGTTGGCGACCACACGCCAGCGCTCATCGAGGGCTTCATGCGCGCGCAGGAGGCGACTGACCCGAAGACCTGGTCTGCGCTCGTGCGAGAGCACCGACTCTCGTGGGAGATGTTTCCCGACCCGGCGCTACGAGAGGTGGAGGTATGGGACGCGCTGCTCGACGTGGGCGTGCCCCAAACCGCACTGATGCGGCAGTTGCCGCGGCTCACCCGGCTAGGCCTCCTGCCTGACCTCGGAGGCCGAACGGACGAGGTCGCGTCCCAGCTCACCGACGCGGACCGCCTGCGCGCAGCTCGGATCCACCCGGTCAACGTCCTGGTCGCGCAGCGGACGTACGCCGCCGGGCGGTCGGCTCGCGGTGCCGGCGAGTGGGCGCCGTCGCGGAAGGTGACCGATGCCCTCGACGCGGCGTTCTACACGGCGTTCGGCGCAGTCGAGCCGTCCGGCACCCGCACCATGCTGGCGGTCGACGTGTCCGGCTCGATGGGCGTGCCCATCTCCGGAATGCCGATCACCGCCCGCGAGGCGTCAGCGGCACTGACTCTCGTGCAACTGGCCACGGAGCCGTTGGCGACCGCGGTCGGCTTCACCGCCCGCAACGGTCAGGACTGGCACGACACGGCCCTGCAGCCACTTGCGATCTCCCCGCGCCAGCGCCTGGACGACGCACTGAAGGTTGTCGACGCCATGCCGATGTCGGGAACCGACTGCGCGCTTCCCATGGTGCACGCGACCGAGAAGGGTCTCGAGGTTGACACGTTCGTGATCTACACCGACAACGAGACGTGGGCAGGCAACATTCATCCTCACCAGGCTCTGGCCGAGTACCGCCGTCGATCCGGGATCAACGCGAAGCTCATTGTGGTTGGCATGACCGCCACAGACTTCAGCATCGCCGATCCCGCCGACCCCGGCATGCTCGACGTGGTCGGGTTCGACGCGGCCGTGCCCTCGCTGATCACCGAGTTCGCGCGTGGCCTCTGACCCGTTGGGCGAAGTCCGGAGCCGCGCCCAGGGCGGCACCAATACCGGTGCCGCCCCGAGGCGCGAAGCCGCACGAGGGACCTCAGACCCTCGAGCCGCTCGCGCCAAGGAACTGCATGCGAAGGCAGCGGAGGCAGACCGGGTCGCTGCGCAGTGCCGCGCCGGGCGCGACCGCATGATCCTCCAGTTACGCGCTGAAGATCCCCAGCGTTGGAGCTACGGAGCACTGGCGGCTGCACTGGGCTGTAGTCGCGAGTTGATAGCGCTGATTGTCAAACGCAAACGCTGAACGGACTCTCCAGACTGCAAGGACGCGTCGGGTTCATGGGGCAATTTCCTGTTGGTGACGTTCGGGTCGTCCTCGAATCCGGCCGTCGGGTCGACGATGGAGATCCGTCCTCACCTCTCACTGAGGCGAGCTCGGCGCCCCAAGTCGCGGCGCCATGGTCAGAGGTTAGATCCACGCACCTGTCCCCACCCGGGCACCATCGGCCCTAGGAGGCCAGCGGCGGCGACCCCGCCGCGACTCCCACCGGCTCCTCCGCCGGCTCAGCGTCCAGCTCCGGCAGCAGCCGGTCCAGCCACCCCGGCAGCCACCAGTTCGCGTCGCCGAGGAGCTTCATGGTCGCGGGGACGAGCACCAGGCGTACGACGGTCGCGTCGAGGAAGATCGCCGTGGCCAGGCCCACTCCCATCATCTTCACCACCGGGTCACTGCCGAGGACGAAGCCCGAGAAGACGGCCACCATGATCAGTGCGGCTGCGGTGATGGTGCGCCCGGTGCCGGCGATCCCGCCGATGACCGCACGGGTGTTGTCGCCGTGGCGGCGGTACTCCTCGCGCACTCGCGACAGCAGGAACACCTCGTAGTCCATGGAGAGCCCGAACAGGATCGCGAACATGAACAGCGGGATGAACGACACGATCGGCACCGTCGACTCCACGCCGATCAGGTTGGCCGCCCAGCCCCACTGGAAGACCATGACGAGCACGCCGTACGCCGCGCCGACGCTCAGCAGGTTCAGCACGACCGCCTTCAGCGGCACCAGCACCGACCGGAACAACACCGTGAGCAGGAGGAACGACAGCACCAGCACCGCCGCGACGAAGCGCGGCATCCGCTCCTGCACCCGGTCACCGAGGTCGGCGAAGGTGGCGGTCTGACCGCCGACGTGCGCTGTCGAGGCGGTGCCGTCGAGGATCGCCGGGAAGACCTCGCTACGCAGCCTCGTGACGGTCTCCTGGGTGGCGACGTCCTGGGGCGACGTGGTCGGCTGGGCCACCAGGGTCGCGACGCCTGCACCGGCGTCGATGGCCGGTTCGCTGACCGAGGTGATGCCCGGGTCGGCCGCCACCGCCTCGGCGAGCGGCGCCGCGGCGGACCTGTCCTGCGAGATGTCGACGGCGATCACCAGCGGCCCGTTGGCGCCGGGGCCGAAGCCGTCGGCGATGAGGTCGTACGCCCGTCGTTCGGTTCTGGACTCGGGCTTGGTGCCGTCGTCCGGGAAACCCAGGTTGAGCGCGAAGACGGGTGCGGCCAGGGCGATCATGAGGACCGCTCCGCCGACGAGGTACGCCGTCGCGTTCCGGGTCACGTGAGCACCCCACCGGTACCAGCCGGTGCTGGGTCGAGTGTTGGGCCGGGACGCCCCGACGACGCCCCGCCGCCGGCGTCCGTTGATCCGCTGCCCCGCCAGTCCGAGAAGCGCCGGAAGCAAGGTGACCGAGGCGAGCACCATCACGAGCACCATCGCGGAGATGGCGACCCCGCCGCCGGTCACGAACGGGATCCCCGCGACGAGCAAACCGAGGATCGCCACGACGACCGTGCCGCCGGCGAAGATCACCGCCTGTCCCGCGGTGGCCAGGGCCCGGCCGACCGCTTCTGGGACCGGCATCCCCTGAGCCAGGTTCTCGCGGTGCCGGGTGACCAGGAAGAGCGCGTAGTCGATGCCGACGCCGAGCCCGACCATGGCCGCGAGCTCCGGCGCCCACGCCGGGATGTCGATCAGGTACGTCACCAGCTTCATCGAGGTGATGCCGATGACCAGACCGAACAGCGCCATCCCGATCGGCAGCCCCATCGCGACGAAGGAGCCGAAGGCGATCAGCAGGACGATCATCGCGACGACGATCCCCGCGACCTCTCCGAGCCCGGTCGGTGCCTCCTCGAACGCGAAGAAGAGATCGCCCCCGGTCTCCAGGGTCAGCGACGACTCCGCACGCAGGTCGGCGGCGGCCTCCTTGAGGTTGTCCAGGTCGGCGGCAGCGAGCTGTTCGACCGCCGGGTACTGCACCCGCACGAGCGCGATGTCGCCGTTCGGCGAGACGCTGGTTGTCGTACCCAGCACCCGCGGGAGCTCGGCGAGGGCAGCCTCGACGGGCGCCACCTGCGTCGTGGCGTCCGGCGCTTCGAATACGACGTGGGCGGTGACGCCGCCCTCGTCGGCTTGGGCCTCGGAGAGCAGCTCCGCGGCTTGGTAGGAGTCGAGGCCGGGAGCCTCGAAGCTCTCCTCGAGATCGCGCCCGAAGGCAGCGGAGGAGGCGATGACGACGAGCGCGAGAACGACCCAGGCGCCGATGGCGATCCAGGGTCGGGTCGCGGCGGACCGGCCGAGCCGGTAGAGGAGATTGGACATGTCCCTACCGTGGCCCGGCGAGGAACGATCCACATCGGGCCAAGGAGCAGTGGGCTCCTCGGCCGAAAGGACGAGGAGAGGCTCGTGCTTGTGCCCCGTACGACGAGGCTGTCGGATCGCTAGGGTCGAGAGATGGTGACCGCCTTCGTCCGCTCAGTTCTCGCCGAGCCCCGTGCCCCGGACCCGCCGGCGCGGATGTGGTGGGACTGGGCCCTGGTCGGTGCCCTGCTGGCCTCGGCCGCGGGCGAGGCGATCTTCCGCCCCGACGTACCGTGGCGCCCGTTGGGCACCGTGGTCGCGCTCCTGGTGATCCCGGTCCTGCTCTGGCGGCGTACTCTTCCACTTTTGGCGACCGCGGTCGGCTTCGGCGGCGCGATGGTGCTGCACATCCCGATGATCGTCGACGGCGTGCGTGATGCGGGGCTCTACACCATGGCCTGCGTCCTGTTGCTGCCGTACGCCCTGTACCGCTGGGCATCGGGACGGGAGGCTCTGGTCGGTACGGCGATCGTGGCCGTACCGGTGAGTCTGGGACTCGCGACCAGCCAGACCCTCGGAGACGTGATCGGTGGCGCCACCGTGGTGGTCGCGTCGTTCGCCCTCGGGGCCGCGCTGCGCTACCGCGCGGTTGCGCGCCAGCGCGAGGTCCAGCAGGTCCGTACGCTCGAGCGCGGCGAGCTCGCTCGCGAGCTGCACGACACCGTCGCCCACCACGTCTCCGCCATCGCGATCCAGGCCCAGGCAGGGCGAGCGGTGGCGGCCACCGACCCGGCGCTGGCGGTCGAGGCGCTGGCGGTGATCGAGGCCGAGGCGTCACGTACGTTGTCCGAGATGCGCACGATGGTCCGAGTGCTCCGCGAGGCCGACGCCGTTGACTACGCGCCGCAGCGGGGCATCGGCGATCTGGACGAGCTGACCCGGATGAGCCCTCTGGTGGAGGTGCGGTGCGTGGGCGATCTCGCCGACCTGCCGCAGCCGGTCGAGGTGTCGGTGTACCGAATCTGTCAGGAGTCGGTCACGAACGCGATCCGGCACGCCCTCTACCCCACGAGGGTCAGCGTCGAGGTCCGGGGCGAGGCCGGCGTCGTGGAGGTGCGTGTGCACGACGACGGAGAAGTCGCCCGCCTCTCGACCAACGTGGGCTACGGCCTGCTCGGGATGGCCGAGCGGGCCAAACTCCTCGGCGGCGTGTGCCAGGCCGGGCCGGACCCGGCCGGTGGCTGGACCGTCGAGGCGACCCTGCCGCGTGAGGTGTCCCGATGACCATCCGGGTGGTGGTCGCGGACGACCAGCTCCTGGTCCGCACCGGCCTGACGATGATCCTCAACGCGCAGCCCGGGATCGAGGTCGTCGGTGAGGCGACGGACGGTCACGAGGCGGTGGCCGTGGCCCGCGAGCTGCGTCCCGACGTCTGCCTCTTCGACATCCGGATGCCCGGCATCGACGGCGTCGAAGCGACCCGCCGGCTCGCCGGCCCCGGCGTCGAGGACCCCCTCGCCATCGTCGTCATCACGACCTTCGACCTCGACGAGTACATCCACGGCGCCCTCAAGGCCGGCGCCCGTGGCTTCCTGCTCAAGGACGCCGGTCCCGAGCTGCTGGTCCAGGCGATCCACGCAGCAGCGAACGGCGACGCGCTCATCTCGCCCAACATCACCCGCCGCCTCCTCACCACGCTGGTTGGCCTCGAGCGAGCCACCCCGCCGGCCCAGCCGATCGAGCCGCTCACCGAGCGCGAGGAGGAAGTCCTCCTGACCGTCGCGCGTGGCCGCACCAATGCAGAGATCGCCGAGGAGCTGAACATCACCCTGAGCACGGTGAAGAGCCATGTCGCCGCGCTGATGAACAAGCTCGGCGCCCGCAACCGCGTCGAGGTCGCGATGTGGGCGTACGAGACCAAGCGTGTGAAGGAGTAGGGCCGCGGTGCGGGTACCTCATCTTGAGGAGCCGGCCCACGCTACGGTAGCGCCGCGTGGGGATCTGTCTAGACCTGTTGCATGAGGTCCGCGTGGGTCCAAGCCGAACGAATCCGTCCTGCAGAGGGGATGTCAGTGGCTCAGGGTGATGACTCCGAGACCGGGAGCGACGACTGGCGCCTCACGAAGGACTACCTGCGGCACGACCCGACCAAGTGGAACAGCCTCTCCTGGACCACCGCGCGCACCCTCATCGAATCGGCCAACGACATCTTGGGACGCGGCACGCATGGGCTCGTCGAGAACCTGCGTGCGCACTGGACGAAGGACGAGCCCCTGAAGGTCCCCGCCTCCGGGGTCTCGAGGTTCCTGGTCATCGGCGACACCGGCGAGCAGGACCCGTCGCAGTACGTGGTCGCGCCCGCCTTGGCTCGAGCCGCGGGGGAGCGCTCGGGCCAAGAGCAAGCCGGCTTCGTGCTCGTCCTGAGCGACGTGATCTACCCGTCCGGCAACGTCAACGACTACGTGGACGGCTTCTACAAGCCGTACCGGTCGAACCGCGTGCAGGACCTCGAGGCGCCCAAGGACGTACGGGACGAGTTCGCGCTTCCGGAGAACGTCCCGGTCTACGCGATCGCGGGCAATCACGACTGGTACGACGGCCTCCACGGCTTCGCCCACCAGTTCCTCTACCCGGCGGACGAGCCGCCGGCCTGGCCCAGCGATCTCCTGGTGCCGACGTTCGACGAGAAGCTGGGGCTACGGCAGCTGATCCGGGACCGCTTCGGCCGCGCCATGTGGCGCACACCCAGCGAACCGGCCGGCAGGTCCGCGCCGGCGCGGCGTGGGGAGTCGGCCGCAGACGGCGGCCCGGCCCCGGAAGCCCCGCTGCAGCCGGCGCCGTACTTCGTCATCGAGACCGAGCACGTGGAGCTGGTGTGCATCGACACCGGCATCGACGGGACCGTCGACGGCCCGCAGTACGACTGGCTGAGCTCGCTGGACGGCGAGAAGCCGAAGATCCTCATGACCGGCAAGCCGATGCTCGACAACGGTGAGCTCCGGAAGGGGGAGGTGTCCGGACGACCCGGCAAGACCGTCCACGACATCGTGACCGAGCCCAAGCACCGCTACGTCGCGACGGTGGGCGGTGACACGCACAACTTCCAGCTGTACGACCCGCGGAGCCCGGACAGCTCGCCCGACGGCCTGTGGCACATCGTCAGTGGCGGCGGGGGCGCGTACACCCACGCCACTCATCCCATCCGGATGGCCAGCTCGGACGCGCGAACCCACTCTCGGTTTCGGCCGAGCAGGGTCTTCCCGCGGTCGGCCGAGTCCCTGTCGTACTTCGCTCAGCAGCTCGTCCCCGGCATCTGGCGGCTGCTGCTGAGCGTCGTGATGTTCGGCGGGGGCGTGGCCTTGGGTTGGTGGCTCGCCAGCTCGGGGTGGAGCCTTCAGGTTCAGCCTTGGGGCGAGCCGGTGAGAGTCGGCCCCGGGGGAGTGGCCATCGCCGCGATGGTGGTGCTGGTGCTGCTGCACCTGTTGCCGCAACGTACGGGACGCAGTCTCCTCGGACGCCGCCTGCTGCTGCGTCTCGAAGCGCTGGTCGTGGGGGTGCTGGCGATGCTGTTCCTGCACCACTACCTGCCTGATGCGGCCGGAGCGCTGCTGGTGCTGTTCGGGTCGAGCACCCTGTGGATCTGCCTCAACGCCTGGTGCACCCGATGGTCGAGATGGTGGGGCCCGGTCGAGCGGGTCCCCGGATGGCATCACGTCGCCTTCGGGTGCGTGCTGGCGGCTCTCGCGGCCCTGGCTCTGGTGCCCTTGGCCTTGGACGGGGGAGGCTCGGGCGACGGACGTACGGTGGTGCCCTGGTGGCTGGTCGTCGCGGTCGGCATCTACGCCGTCGTAGCGATCGTCGGGTGGCGGAAGCGGATCGTCGACGACCTGAGTGGCGACCGTGCCGAACGCTGGCTGAAGTGGTCGGTGGTGTGGGCAGTGCTCGCGCAGGCGGCCGTCGTGTCGGGGGAGATGCTGCGAGTGATAAGCGGCGAGGGCTTGACCCTGCTGTTCTTCAGCGGCCTGCTCGGACTCTTGCTGTTGGCGGCGATCGCCGCGCTGCTGCTCGTGGCGCCGCTGGCACCGGACCTTCTCACCCGCCACTTGCGCAACGACCCCCAACGCCGGGGGCGGGCGTGGCTCCGCTGGCGGCGCTGGCTGGTCCAGCCCTTCGTGTTCCTCGCGGCGCCCGCAACGCTGGCGCTCTGGTGGTGGGCCGCCGACGCCGTCGACTCAGAGTGGATGCGGGCCGCCTTCGCTCTGCCAACGCTGGTCGTGGTGACAGCGATCGGCCTGCTGGTCCTCGACTGGGTACGACGGGAGCACGAGCTCCTGTACATGCCGCTGGTGGTCGTCGCCGTCCTTGCCCTCGGCGTGCTCCTGCTGGGGGCCGCGGTCCCTGGCCTGCTCGACGTGCCGGGCTTCGGGTGGCCCGGCCGGCTCGCGAACGAGCTCAGCACATGGTGGCCGGCCGTGGCGGTCGGCGCAGCCCTCTTTACTGCGGTGGCGGTCGGCGCCGCCGCCCTCCTCGCCCACCTGGTGTTCCTCGGCGCCCACTCGCTGATCGCGGACCCCAAGGCGTGGGTGAGCCCCCGCTACCGCCAGGGTGTCCCGACGCACTACGACTTCATCAGCGAGGCGGCTGCGACGTCCATCATCGAGGCCGAACATGACCGGATGGGTGCCCAACCCGCAGTGGTCGAGGGCGTCGGCCGGCGGACCAGACGCCGAGCGCAGATCGCCTTCCCCGGCCTGAACCCGCCGTTCGGGCCGATCCAGAAGTTCGTCTCCGAGATCTACTCGCTCGACGAGCCCCCGTTCTTCAAGCACTTCCTCGAGTTCGAGACCTCACCCACCGAGATCGTGGTCAAGATCCACCGCGTTCGTGGCGATCAGCCGGTTGAGATCGAAGAGGTGGCGAGGATCGGTCTTACGGGAGCGGGCGCTGTAGATGACTGATTGCTCCCCAGTCGCGAGATCGGTACGCGTGGTCCGCAGCGTCGTGTCGAGGCACGCGGATCCCGGCCGTACAGCCTGCGCCATAGGTGGCACCCTGGCGCACGGCGGAGGGGAGCGGCGCTGGCTGGTGCATCGAGGGCGTCCCCGTCACGGCCTAGCGTTCGAGTTCGACGCGCGCTTTCTCCAAGACAAGATCCAGGGCTGCATATACCTCGTCGTGCCTCCTCCTGAGATCGTGATGACTCAATGCATTGTTGAGGTCGTCCCCAATCGTTCGACGAAGGGTTTCGAATCCGTTTGGGACCTCCCCGCCCGCGCTGAGAACACGCAGTTGGCCGATGGCCGCGCGAGTCGATGAGCTGTTGCGGTAGGCCTCCTGCCGAAGCAACTCCCGATCTCCGTCTGGTAGCCCGTCGAGCCGAGCCTTTACACGGCTGTAGGTGACGCGCTCGTACTCGTACAGGTTCGCGGCACACTCGCCATACACCCGTACCCTGGCGTCCAGCAGTTGTAGATTGCGGGTGTTTCGATTTTGCAAGAAAAGCGCCTAGCCAACCTCCAAGGAGAGTGGCGAGGAAGCCCATCGCAGCCACAATGACGGTTGTGTTCATGGCGCATGACCGTAGGACGTGCGGTCTGGCCACAGGCCATGTTCGGGACGAGGGATACCCGATATTCGCGGCGGAGGGCCGCGCACCTCTGCATGGGCTTCTCCACGGTGCCGGTGCGCCTCGTATGAGCCGAGAGGTCAGGCCCCGTCCTCGGTCAGGGTGGCGGAGGGAAGCCAGTCGGCGCCGAGGAGCTGGGCGAGGGCAGTGAGGCCGGTGGTGTCGCTTCCCACCGTGGCAGAGGCCGCAGCGATCCGCTCGACCATCACCCTGCCGACCTGCTCCTCGACGGTGCCCTCGGCGTACGCGATGTGCCACGGCGAGAGCTGGTGGTCGCGGTGGGTGCGGCCGGTCACCTGCCGTCCTGCGATACCCGAGAAGCGGGCCTGGTGGAAGACGCCGACCCGCGGCTCGCTGCTAGCCCGGCGACCGTCGGCGAGGGTCTCGCCGGCGTGCAGGCTGATCGAGGCGACCGTGGTGAAGACGCAGACCTTCGCCTGCCCGGTCTGGAACCGGAGCCGCTCGGCCTCTGCGTCGAACCGGTCGCGGCCGTAGATCGTGGCGACTTCGAGGCCTGAGTCGCGCAGCCGGTCGGCGATCGGGTCGGCGGCGGTCGCGACGAACTCGACCGAGCACGCCACCTGTCGCTCGGCCTCGACCTGCTGGACGATCCAGGCGACCGTGGAGTCGACGCGGATCAGGCCGGCCTTCTGCCGGAAGCGCAGCAGCGCTGCCCGCCCTTTCGCGACATTGCGGCCACGCCGGGCGATGTCCATCTCGCGGCAGAACTCTCCCCATTCGGCCTCGTACGTCGTCCGCTCCGACGGCGTGAGTGCCACCGGCATGCCGGAGATCGGCACCGGCCCCCACGGCGCCGCGCGGTGCAGCATCGCGGGCGGCCGCTCGTCCTCGAGCCAGCCGCGTACCAGCTTGAGGTCGGCGGCGCGCCGCGCCGGGTCCGCGGTCCACGTTGCGCCGTAACGTCCGCGCTCGACCCCGACGCCGTTGCGCTCGAGCGCGGTGGCGAACGTGGCGCCGGGCTGGGTCGCCGAGGTCCACTCCTGCATCGGCTCGCCGAGGACCTGCGCATAGGCCGGGGCGAGATATGGCAGGTCGAGCGGCGTGTGTCCGGGCGTCGCGGTCGTCGCGATGACGAAGGGTGCCTTGTCGTGCGGCCGCCCGTGGCCCGAGATCCGCGCCCAGAGCTTCCACCGCTTCGTCGTCGTACGTCGCAGCGCGTGGGCCTCGTCAGCGATGATCACCTCCCACGCGTGATCCTTGACCTTCTCCAGGCGGTCCCATGTGATCACGACCCATTCGAGACCGCCGTCGCCCAGCGCCGCGATAGTGCGGCACCAATGGCCGATCGTGATCGCGGCGGGACGGTCGGCGACGACCAGCACCCGTCGCGCACCGCGGAGGTCGCCCACCGCTGTCGCCCCGAGAACCGCGGAGATCGTCTTGCCCACGCCGGGCTCATCGGCCAGCAGGAACTGCCGCCCGCCCGCCGCAGCGCGCGCTGCGATGGCGTCAGCAGCCTCGTACTGGATCCGCCGCGGCTCGAGCGCGTCGGTCGCCTCGAGGCTCTGCGTCGGAAGGTCGGGATTGAGGGTGCTCTCGATGAACCGACCGAGCGTGTACGGACCAGGGGCGTAGGGCGCGAGGTGCGCCGGCACAGCGTGCCCGACGTACAGGTGGGTCTTGACTCCCGGGTGCCACGTCGCGCCCTCGACCTGGGTGCCGTAAGGGACGTCGAGCACCCACAGCCGCTCGCCCGGGCCGACGGCCGGCAACGGCCGCTTCGGTTGTCGCGTTCCGCTCCGGCGCGGACGCCCGCCGCGGCGACGAGCACTGGATCGGCGAGGACTGGCCACACCCAGACGCTATCGGGGTCTCCTTCGTGTGTAGATCCAGCTCGCCGACAGGCGGCGGTTTGCGGCGCCCACGCTAGGCAGAAGCTAGCGCTAGCTCCCAGACCAGGTGGAGAGTCCGCCGCCTGGCTGTGACACTAAGAGCTGCCCGGAGGGGAACACGATTTGCCAGGGCTCGTGGTGATTGTCTGCCGGAACCCGCAGGACTAATCCAGGACTGAACACTATGCGCAGATGTACGGTCTTGAATGCGACAGCTGACAACACCTTGCGACCAACCAACCCACTGAACGAGTCGGTCGTCGCGGACGGATTAGCCCACAGATCCAGTCGTTCAGTGGCGCGAGCCGTCGGCCCGAGTGTCGTTGCGCCTTCGATCGTGAGCTCGGCCCCTCCCGCAAACGCGACGACTAGCCGGAACTCTTCACTGCGGGTGGACTCGACCGTCGCATCACGAAGCCCGACGATCCAGCGGTCCTCAAGCTCAACTGCAATCGCCACAGGCGCAGTCTCGCACCACTGGGCCAGCAGACGGACACGCTGCAGGCGGCGGGTCAGGTCACCCACCACGGGACGTCGTCGACGTGGTGGTGGATCAATGCGTGAGCCCCGCATGCGCCGGTGTGACGCAGTTCCGAAGCCGCGCTCGGCGGGACCGAGTGGGCACGTTGTAGCAACACGTCGTCGCGACTGTTGCGTCAGGATGTTGATATGACGAGTCTCATCCGTGTCGGGTTTTGGCGCAGCGAGTACGAACCCACGCTGCCAGATCCGCGGGGGCACCTTGATGAGACCTGGGATGACGAGGAGCGGAAACTCGTGGTCGCGTACCTTCGAGGTGGTCTGCCCGTGCTGCACATGATGGGGTTCTCGCCCTGTCGGATCTGCGATCGTTCGGACAACGGAAACGCCGAACTGACCGACGGTTCGTATCTGTGGCCGCAGGGGCTTGCGCACTACGTCCAAGACCACGGTGTGCGCCTTCCGCGTGAGTTTGAACGGCATGTCTTGGATCGCTGGGAGGTCTTGGAGGAGGCGGCGATGCGGGCTCACAAGGCGCCGCCCGATCGTTGGATGCGCATGACCCAGCAGAGGTAGGCGTCTCACATGCGGCGGTAAGACGCATGGTCGATCCTCGCATTGTGCCGCCCCAGGGACGCTGCGTCAGGAAGACTTGCGCCGTGGGGCGCGGGCGCTCTGAACTGAAAGGATGTTCATGCCCATTTCGTGACCTGACGCCGGGTTGCGATCCAGCGCGTGGCGAGGGCAGCCAACAGCACGGCCTAGTGTGGGAGCGCGCGTCCTGGAACTCGGGGGATGACCCCGGGGCCGAGAGCAGGTCCGTCGTCTGCGCGGTGGCACATCGCGACCTCACCTGATGAAGAGGTCGTTTCGTTGGAAAGGTGGACGCGCCGACTTCGCGAGGAGGTCTACGGAGAAATGGTCCGTTCCCGCATGGACGTAAGGAAGGATCGGTCTCGTGAGCGAGATTCGACCCCAAGCTGAGGCCGCCATCCGGTTCCGCCTTCTCGAGATGACCGAGCGCAACGAGCACCACCGTTTCGAGGAGATCGCGACCCTGGTGGCGCAGAAGCGAGTCAGCTCAAACATTTTGATAGCCACGGGCCCGGTGAGTTCGAAGGGTGACCAGCAGCGTGACGCGGAGACGTTCAAGACCCGCCTGCCCGACGAACTGCCGCACTCGGCTGGGTTCGCAGCGGCCGCATCGACGGCGCCGTGGGTGGTGGCCTGCACGCTGCAGGAGACGAAGCTGAAGCAAAAGGTTCTCGACGACGTGGCCGGCATCTGCGCTGATGACGCCGCCCCGGTCGGGCACATCGCGTACTTCAGTGCGCACGCAGTCTCCGAGGGGATCACCCACGAGGTGCAGAAGACCGCGCGAAAGACCCACAAGGTGTCCTTGGATATCTTCTGCGCCTCGGACATCGCCAAGTTCCTCGCTCAAGATGATCTGATCTGGGTCGCCCAGCACTACTTGGAGCTTCCGTCGCACCTCGTTCCGCCGCCGGAGAGCGAGCCCGCGCCGGAGTGGTACGCCGACCTGCTCGACGGGCTTCGGAAGAACCACGGGCCGGCTGCGCTGACCCCAGGGGTCCAAGGTGGCGTGACCCAGGGGTTGCGGCACGCGACCTGGGATGAGGACACGAACGCGGACCTTCCGGAGTGGATCAACTTCATGGGGGCATTCCTGGCCGACTCCGAGGACGGCGAGGACACCGAGTTGGTGTTCCGCGCCTGCTACGAGATGTCGGTGGCCACGTTCCGGGGCCTTGGGACCGCGGCCGGTATCGAGGACCTTGTCCGACGCGCGGTGGTCTACGCATGTTCGTGTGACCAGCCGCGCATCCTCGACGACACGGTCACCTTGGTCTCGTACTGGGGCGTGATGTGGTCTCAAGGAGTCGCGAGGGCTGAGGCGTCCGAGATCAGTGCGGCGTTGAGGAAGGTTCGCGAGCACGCTGCGGCTCTCCTGGACGACACCGATGCCGAGACGCACCCGGTGCGGGCAGCGACGTTGACCGGTGTCCTCGCGTACTCCCACCTCATCCCGGACTGGGCGGTCGCGGAGGGGACCCGCGGCAAGCCCGATGCTCGGGATGTTGCGGGGAACGTCGGGGTGCAGTTGACCGAGGACGACGTCGACGTCTCGCTGCTGGACGAGACGGACTTTGATGGCCTTGGCGACGCAATGTCGTACCTGTCGCAGCTGGTTGACCTGTTGCCGCAGGCGCGGGCGTACTCGGTAAGCGGGCTGGCTCGGGTGTTCGACATGTTGGCGCCGTTGGCGGCCTCGAACCCGGAGTACTTGAAGGTTCGTGACGGCCTGGATGCGGCGGTAGCGGAGGTGACAGGTGACTCGGCGGCTGCGGAGAGATCCCGTGACCGGGCGAGCGCGTTCGTGAACGCAGACAAGCCTCTGCAGGCTCTCCGGGAGTTGCACGACGCGAAGGTGAGGTGGTTCAGCGGCGACACGTTGTACGGGTCGGTGTTGACGATGCGGTTCATCGCGAAGATCTACTCCGAGCTCCGGTTGACCTACGCGGCGAAGATGTACGCCTGCACCGCGGCGGCGCTCGCGATGTCCGCAGGCGATGATGACACGAAGCCCCAGGTGGCGAAGGCGTTGCTGGAGGCGGCCGGGTACGTTCAGGCGGCAGGTACATGGGTCGATGCGGCCGGTTTGACTGAGGTAGCGCTCCTTGCGCGGGCCCAGTTTCTGCCCGACCCGTTCGACTTCGAAAAACACCCAGACCTGAGCCACCACAATCAGAACTCCATCCTGGAACTCGCCGGAGTCCGGACGTACTGGCCCGACCTGGTGCCCTTGATCAAGCAGGCGCACGGCACCACCACTGACTGGTACGACGACCTCGTGGAGGTCATCGAGGAAGCAGGCGGCGCCGGGTTCAAGATGACCGAGGAAGAGTTCTGCGCCCGGGCCGGTGAGCAGCACGCCGGCCCACTCCTCGGTGACGTCGGCCCGCGCCGCATCATCGACTTCTCGGCGCTCGGAGTGCGCTGGACGTTCGAGTTCGACAACAATCGCACGACAGTCATCCGTGCCGAAGCTCTCTGCGCCACGCTTCAGGTACTGCTCGCCGACATCACCGTGCACGACCCCGCCTTGGTCAGCACCAGCGTCCGAGTCAGCGTCACGGTGACCGACAAGATCGGGCGCGACGGTTATAACGTTGAGATCGACGACAGCAGCTCCCACATCACTGCAGAAGCAACGGTCTCGATGGACTTCTCAGACCTCGACACTCGGGTGCCCGCCTTAATGTCCATCTGTCTCCAGCTCCTCCATTCCGTCCACCTGCGGCCACACGACGAGCTTCAAGCCCTCGTTGAACCGCTGTTAAAGGCTGGCCTGATCAACAAGATCGCGGTCGGGCGCCCGTATGAAGAGGCCACCGACTTCTTCGACGACGACCACTTCACGACGTTGGCCTCAGCAACCCGCCCGCTGGCCACTGATGGGTACCAGCCGGTTCCGGCCGAGCCGCTCCGGGCATCGACGGCCCCCGGCCCCGGGTACGACCGGGACAAGGAGCAAGAAGCCATCCGGGAGCGCTACCGCGTCGCCCAGGAGAGCCTCCGGTTCACCCTCCCCGCCCTCCTCGCTGACCCCGATAAGCGAGCGGCCGTCGAGCAGCTTCGCGCCCACGGGTGGCTGGACTGGCAGATCGTGACCATCCTGGCGAACATTGCGCTCAGCTACCGGATGGACCGCGACGGCATTTTGCCGCAGGACGTGACGCCTGCGCAGGGTCTGGCGCTCCTTCGTGAGCTGGAGTCCGATGCGGCGCAGGCTGTCCCGCTCGAGTGGTTCGACGACGACGCGTTCTGGGTCAATAAGGTCATGACGCCGATGGCCACGGCCCGTGGCCTGAGTCTTCGGCCGTGGCAGGAAGAACCGGGGGAAGAGCAGGTACGTGACCTCCTCATCCGTCGTTATGGGTATGGCTCTGACGACGTGCCGCACACCGACCTGCTCGGCTGCGTAGACGAGGCTGGACTCCTGCGTCCGCTCATCGGGGATACAGACGAGTAGTCGCCGATGGTGGCGCGACGGCCCCTGCGGCCTGCCCGGGTCATTCTGGGCGAAGTTGACGTGATCCCACTGCTGAGCGGTCAGACGCCGGCGACGTAGGCGGTGAGGAAGTGGACTCCGTGGCGGTCGAGGTTCCCGCGGGCGCGGTCGTAGTGTTCGGTGGTTCTGGGGTCTGCGTGCCGGGCCAGGATCTGGGCGTCACGGAGCGGGACACCTGCGTCGAGGGCGTTGGTGATCTCTGCGTGGCGTAACGAGTGCGGGCTGATGTGCCGAGGGATTCCGGCAGCCTTTGCGACCCGCGTGACCATCCGGTACGCGTCGCGTCGGTAGATCGGCTTGCCCGACATCGGTCGCAAGATGAGTCGTCCAGTGGTCCGTTCGCCGCGGCAGGCCTCCAGAACGCGGAGGACGGGGACGGTGATCGGCATGGTCGCGGGCTTGTCGCCCTTGCCGACCAGGTGGAGCATGCGGTGGCCGCGCAGTGTTTCGGCGTAGTCCTCGATCCGGACGGCTGCTGCCTCGGAGGCGCGTAGTGCGTTGATGCCCAACAGGTAGGCCAGGGCGCCGTGGTGGACGGTGATGGTCTGGGCGATCTGAAGGAAGCGGATCAGCTCGAGCCGGTCGAGGCCTTGGGTTCGGGATTCGTCTGCGTGCACTTTGGGCAGGCGTGCGTAGACGGCGGGGTCGGCCGGGATCAGTCCGTCGATGTGGGCGAAGCGGAAGTAGCCCCGGAGACCGTGCATCATTGTGTTGATCGAGGACGCCATGAGACCGGCCTCGTCCAGGTTGCGGATGTAGAGCTCGACGTGGGCGCGTTGGATCCCGGTCAGTGGGTCCAGCCCGTTGGTTTGGCACCACGTGAACCAGCGGCGCAGCTGGTAGGAGTACAGCTCGTGGGTATGGCCGGAGTAGCGGGCCAGGAACGAGACCGCGGCCAGTTCGGCGGGCGTCATCGACAGTGGCTGGAATGGCAGCAGTTTTGATGTGGTGGACATGCGGCACCTCACGCGACGACCCAAGCGAGGCCAGGCCATGCTCGCCGCCAACACGGCGAGGCGCTCGAACAGATCAACGCTAACGAGGTGGGATCAGCGCCGCTGGCGGCGGTATGACGCGGGTCGGCAGATGTGCGCGGCGTCCTACGGGGTGCGCGAGCGAACCACGGCGGAAGGGTGAGCGGCCACGAAAGTGCGTACGTCGTCGAACTGTTCGAGGTCTAGGTCGGTTAGCGCGACGGCGGTTGCGAGCGGCATTCGTGCCCCGTCGTTCATAGTTAGTGCGGCGAGGAGAGCTGTGGCAGCTCGCGTGGCAACGGCGGGGCGTCCCTTCGAGACCCGTATGAGTGAATACGCCGCTTGAGCGCGCGTTTCGGCTTCGGGGTCGACGAGCGCGGCGATGAGGAACCCTTCCTGGTGCACCGACGGAACATCTTGGAGTACCCGGGCGAACCCGCGCGGATCTGTCGCGCGCAGTCCGAGGAGGCCGACGATCGTGGTGTCGCTGTCAAGGTGCCCGGTGGCGGACAGCAGCGCGAACCGCGCGGAGGTGAACCTTCCTGCTTCGCTGTCGAAGGTCTTTGCAGGTTTGAGGGTGGGCGCAATCTTGCGCAGACGCGTTTGTATGTGAGGCGGTAGCTGGTTCTGATGCTTGGCGATGAACTCCACGGCCGATGCGATCTGGTCTCCTGAGAGTACCCCTGCCGCAAGGGCGTCGGTGACGCCCTTCCACAACCTGTTGTCGCCGGTGTGAAAGGCGGCGCGGGTTAGGTCGTCAAGGTGGTCGTATCCACCCATTCCGAAGGCGACGGAGCCGTTCGGGTACTTCGGGGTGGCATCCTCGATCATCTTGCGGACGATGGCGAGCTTCTGCTTGCCGAGTGCCCTCCAGGTCTCCGGGGTCACTTCTCCCGTTACTAGCAGCGCTCGTGCAGCCATCGCGTTTCCGGATTCGTGCAGCTCGCGAAGTTTCGCGATGGCTGGCGGATGTACCTCGCCCACTTCCATAAGCAGGTCAACGCAGTAGTGGTCGCCACGCTTGAGGGCGACTTCGATCAACAGGTCGAGTGTTTCGACGGGTACGACGGACAAGTTGATGCTGCGCGCGACTCGGACCATGGCGTCGGCCCGACCAGTGTCGTCGTCGAAAAGGTCACCCACGAGTTCAGCGCACATGATGTGGGAAGTGTCGCTTGCGGCATACAGAAGTCGGCCAAGCGTGGAGTCGACCTCAGCGAGACGGTCAGAGAAACCGTTTCCGAGGCGGCGGACGGTGCCATCGGTTCGCAGGAGTTTGATGATGCGCCCGATAACGCCGTCGGCTTCTTCGGCAGTAAGAAGGTCGCCGGCCTCGGCTAGGAGTTCGAAGGTCGCCCCTTCAGATCGCAAAGGCCAACTCCCAGCCGCCAACGTCTTCGCGCAGGCGTGGAGGCCATCGAGCGGTCCGTTGAGCCATACGCGTTGAGCTGCGAGCTTGACCTGAGACTTGTTGCCTGTGCGCACTAGGGCATCTAGCGCTGCACGTACGTCATCTGAGCCGGGCGAACTGGCGAGGCAGACACGTGACGCTTGCGAAAGAAGGTCGCGCCAGGTGCCCCAAGCGCCGGAGAAGGCTGCGTTCCAACCTGCGAGTGTAAGTAAGTCGAATGCCCTGACGGATACGAAGCGGATGGACTTGTCACCTGCCCACCCACGGAATCGGTCGTCGAGGTCGCGGGCGAGTGCATCACTGACCGCCTGTGCTCGCCACAGGGTGCCGAGGTTGTCTTGGGCAGCCAACCCGTCTTGGAAGTCCAGCGGGGCTGCGTCCGCAGAGGCGTAGACAACTGAGAGGCAACCAACGCGCAATGCGTCTGCCGTCAGATCACCTGAGACCTTGAAGCATCGGACCGCGTTCTGGGCAGCCTTGTGGGCGCCATGCTTGTCGCCCTTCTCGTACAGCACGTGAGCTCGAAGCATGAGAACCCAGCCCCGGTCGACGGGCCGCGCGTCGGGTTGGACACTGAGCGCGTTCAAAGCGGCGGTCGTTCGGCCATTGGCGTACGCGACGGCCCCTGCAACGGCCCGGCAAGCGTCCCGCTCCGGCTTGGACGGCGCTTTTCCAGCCAAGCGCATCAGAGCGGTCGTATCTCCGGAATCCAGCGCAGTCAAGAACGCGCCGGCGAACCGCCAGCCCCACTCTTTGTGGCTTCGCCACGATTTCACTGGCGGACAACCACTCGAGTCGGCGATGTGGTAGATATCGGCGAGCCGTCCTCGGAGGATCATTGCAACAGCCTCTTCGGATTCGATCGCATTCGAGAGCCGATTCAGGTGCGGTGCCGCGAGTCGCGGAACGACGAGAGCGTAACGGAGACGTTGTCCGGGTGGTAAAGCCTTCAGGCGTCCGGGCTGGATGTTTGTTAGGAGGTTGCGTCGTTGGGTCAAGATGGCCTGGGTGAGCTGGTCGAGGCACTCTGGCGTGATTGTCTGGTCGGCTGGGACGAACACCTTTCGGCCGTTCGGCGTCTTATCGATGTTCTGCGGCGTGACGTGTGCCCAGTAGGAGATGCCATTTGCGGTGTCTTGATAGACGAGTAAGTACGGCAGACCAAACCCGGTCCAATGGTCGAGGTGCCCCTTGGTGTCTTCCCAGTACCACCATCCGGCGCGACTTCTGTGCCGGCTCTTTGTCCTCAAGTACTCCGTAGGGCTGGACTTGACTTGCAGGATGACCGGCATGCTGATGTCGAACAGGTCGGTGCCCGTGGACGAGCCAGCTTCGTCCTCGTCGACTTTCGGCACTGTGACGCGCGCGAACGACAGGAGGTCGTCGCCGATGTCCTGCTCAATCTTCACGGCAGGGGCCCAACCGACCTTCATCAACGCGACGCTGACCTGCCCCTCTCCCAGGGCACCGGTCTGCTGGGTTGCAGTCACTTCCTTCTCCACGCCTGAGAGTCTGCCAACGACCCGCGACACCGTGGGGGAGTTCAACGAAGAAGACTCGCAACCAGGCGTGTTGTCGTTGCCTGAACGGTAGGCCTCCAGAACGCAGAGGACCGGAACGCTAAGCGGCATGGTCGCGAGTTGTTGCCCGTGCCTACTGGACGTGGCTCAAGGTAGCCGCGCGATCGCACCGCTCGAGGTGGAACCTCGACATTGGTGCAGTGAGCTAACCCGCACACCAACTGCAAGAAAAGGGTCCTTGCTTGGGCGCGCGAGGCTACTGTAACGGTCCGAGCAGAAACTCAGGTGTTCCTCCGCGACTGTCAGAGGTGCGGGGCGGTCGAGCCATGAGGGCCGGGCGCAGCGAGTTGAGCACAAGGTCTTGATGACGACGAGACGCGCACGAAGGGAATACGGTGGCACACGCACCGCAGGACGCTGGGCAAGGAGCTAGGCAACATCCTAGGCAGGGCCAGCAAGTTGGCTCGAATGATACATCGAAGAACTCTGGGGCGCAGATGCCGGCCGCTGAGCCTGGGACGGACACCCAGTCGGCCCCGGGCACGACGCCAGACACGCCTGCGAACAAGCCCACTGCTGCTGCCTCTGGGGCCGGTGCCGGCGCGCCTGCCGCGAAGAGGTCGGCCGACAAGCCGCTGCAGTCACTGACCCCCAAGTATGAGGAGACGCACCACGGCACCTACCTGAAGCGTCTGGAACAGGCGGTTAAGGACCCGAACAACCTGAACATCGCGCTGACGGGCCGTTACGGTGCGGGCAAGTCGAGTGTGTTGAACCAGTTTGAGGACAAGAACAAGCGGGCGGTTCTGCGGCTCGCCATCTCGACCCTTGCGCCGGGCGAGGAGGGCGAGAGCACGACGAATCGCATCCAGAAGGAGATCGTCAAGCAGTTACTATACGGCGCTTCGGAAAAGGTCGGGAAGAACTCACGGTTCAACAAGATCGCGGTTCTGAGTCGGCGCAAGGCGTTCATGCAATCCGCGACGGTTGTCCTTCCTCTCGTGGGCTTGGCGTACGTATTCGGTGTGCTTCCGCACCTGAACTGGCCCACAGCGCAGGAGGCGACTTGGCTACGGGCGGCTACCTGGATCGGTGCCGTTGGGTTGGTGACTGCCCTGGGGGCCGTAGTCCGTCTGTGGACTTATGGCCGCTACGACGTGAAGGACGTGTCCGCAGGCGGTGCCGCCGTCACGCTCTCGGAGAAGCCGCAGTCGTTCTTCGACAAGTACATCGACGAGATCGTGCACTACTTCGCGCAGGAGTCGAAGGACATTGTCATCTTCGAGGACCTCGACCGGTTCGAGGATCCGAACATCTTCGAGGCGTTGCGCGAGCTGAACGTATTGCTTAACGACACCCCCGAACGGCGCAGGAAGCGGAATGGGCACCTCCTCGGGCGTGGGATCGCGCACGTGCTCGGGTGGATAAACAAGGAGTGGCCCGGCCTCCTCGAGATGCGGCTCCCGTACCCCTGGGCCGGACGTGTGCTGGGACTAGGCGAGCCGCTTCGGTTCATCTACGCGGTGCGTGACAGCGTCTTCAGCCAAATCGACGCCACGCCTGCCAAGGGCACGTCCAAGCGTGCCTCTGCCGATCCGGCACCCACAACTCAGAACCAGGATGAGGACCCGCCACCGACGCCTGACCCGGAGCTCGATGAAGCTGCGGCGGAGACCCTACGCGCGAACCGGACTAAGTTCTTCGACATCGTCATCCCGCTGGTGCCGTTCATCTCGCATCGGAACGCGCGCGACCTGCTGGTCAGGCTCCTCGACGAACGCGACATCACCGGCGTCGACCCGCGGCTGGTCAACACTGTCGCGCAGCACTGCACCGACATGCGGCTGATGCGCAACATATGCAACGAGTACCTAGTTTTCGCTGAGCGCCTCCTGGAGCCGGCTGCGCCCACCACGCCTGCTCCCGGGCTTGGTGCCACGCACCTGTTCGCGCTGGTCGTCTACAAGAACTTCCACCTGGAGGACTTCGAGAGCATTACGCGCCGCGACAGCGACCTGGACAAGGTCTACGATTTCGCCCAGCGCCTCACGCGCGACACAATCAGCGCCCACGAGAAGCGCATCCGCGACTTGCTGGCCAGGCCGGACAGGTTCCGCGAGCGCGAGCCACGCGCCAAACAGCTCGGGCAGCGTCTCGCCTTGTTCGCCTCGAACGTGAGGGCCGCGCAGTCTTCGCAATACAACCGGTGGACGCTCTACCGGTTGAGCGTCGGCACCCGGGAGTTCGACGCCGACAAGGTCAACCACTACGACTTCTGGGCCGCTGTCGCTAAGGCCCGCTCGCTTGGCATAGTGCTGGCGCACCAGGCGTCCGGTGGGTCTACCACGGTCGGACACACCTTTGACGAGGCTGGGCTGGAGATGTTCCTCCCCGAAGCCCTTGACGCTGACCGGTGGGCCGCATTCGACCAGGATGCCATCGACACCGAGGTCGCGACCAAGGAAGCTGACATTGAGGTACTGCGGCGCGCCGACTTTGCCGACCTCGTCACGACCAATTTCACGCTGACGCTGCGAAACGGCGAAGCCGCGTCGAAGAAGCTCACTCGCTTGAAGAGCGCCGGGAGCCCACACACGTTCAGCGACCTCTTGGAAGCGACGTTGAAGTCCGAGCTCGCCCGCGACCTCGTCCGACGCGGCTACATCGACCGCAACTATTCGCTGTACGCCGCCCAGTTCTACGGCAACTTTACCGGCGTCGACGTCGCGAACTTCATGATCCAGCATGTCCAGCCGAACGTCATGAACATCGACTACGACTTAAGCCGGCCGAAGGAGGGCGAGCGCGAAGGCGCAGCCGCGAACCTTCTCCTCGAGGCCGAGGAAGCCGGTGAAGACCTGTTAACCGCGGTTGCTGCGTTCAACATCGACTTGGTCAACCACCTCATCGAGACTGGCAATGCCGGAGCCGGCACGGTCGCGCGGCACCTCATAGCCACCTGGCCAGCGGAGAATGCACGCAGCTTCCTCGCGGCCTACTTCACCTCGAAGAAGGCGCAGCGCGAGAAACTCGCTGCGCTTCTTACACGGTGTGACTGGCGAGAGGTTTTCACCTACCTGACCTCGCACGACGACGTGCCTGCTGACGCGCGAGTAACGCTGGTCAACGCAGCCCTGGCGGCGTTCGACCCGAACGCGACCTACGACCTCGGTGAGGACGTCTGCCTTTTCGTCACTGCGAATTACAGCAGCATGTCCGTCTTCACCAGTGAGTCTGAAGCCCAGGACGCGAATCACTCGTTCGCCGACGAAGCTAGGCAGGGTCTCTCCGAGAGGCTGCCCGAGCGCCTCAATGTGATGTTGCGCCGCGGCAACGTCGTCCTTCCCGATCTCGCGCCCTTGAGCGACGATATCCGCACGCTCGTCGTTGAGGGGAACCGATATGTCCTGACGGCCGACAACCTTCGCATCGCCCTGGGGTTGCAAGCCTCAGACCCGGTGCCCCTCGAGACGCTCACCGGCGCCGCCGGGAATGAGACGGTCTACGCGTACGCCCTGGCGAATCTGTCCGGCTACCTCGCTGCGGTCGACCACGACGAGCAGACCACCGCCGCGGTGACCGCGCCGCGAACCCTCGCCAAGGTGCTCACCGACAAAGTGGGGACGTTGACGGACGAGCAGATATCCGAGGAGCAGGAAGGACTCGGCAGTGGTGTCTTTGCTGACCTCCTCGCCCGCACATCGTCGACGGCCCGGCTACGCAACGTGCGCAATGCGCCGCTGGTCACCTGGAAGGCACTCGCCGAAGCTAAGCGGTTCCGCTCGTCCCTGGCCAACATCGAGGCGTACCGCAGCAAGGTCGGCTCGATCGACGCCCATCTCGCGTGGCTGCTCGAGGACGCCGGAACTGTCCATGTGGATAAAGACGGGGACACTACCAACCCCGACGGCGGCGAATACGACCGCCAGGCAGCAGCGCTCGCCATTCTCAACACGAGTGCGCTGCCAACGCAGGTGCGCGTCGCTCTCGTCATCTCCCTGGAACCGGTGACTCCACTACCTGCGACGGGCATCAACGCCGAGGAGAGCGATCTGTTCGCGCGTCTGCTCGACGCCGGCTTGGTCAGTGACGAGGAGGACACGTTCATGCACCTGCGGGCCGGAGGCTGGGTAGCCTTGGGCCCTGCCATCAAGGTCTCTGGCGGGGTGAAGTCATTCCACAGTGCCGCCCTCCTCAACGACATGGTCGCCGACGCACTCACCGACGACGACACTTCGGAGAAGGTCGCGAGCATGGTCCTCGCGAACGTGAACGAGTACGTGCCCGAGGACGACTGGGCAGAACTGCAGGCCGTCGCCATCTATGCAGACCAGCACCGGGAACCGCTCGACCCCGCTGTAGTGAGGCGCATTGCCCGGGTCGGTGACGGCCGCGACGGGTGCGACGTGACCCTGATGCTGCGTCTCTTGGACCGGGCCTCTCCAACCGCGTCGGCCGACCACGTCATCGAAACCTTCCTGCACTTGGGGCAGCCGTACAACCGCATCACGGACTCCGAGGACTCGTTCGACCTTGACGTCACCGACGTCCATGACCGGCTCCTAAAGATCCTGCATGGGGATAACCGCATCACCCGGGGCTACCCGCGCATCCCCAAGCGCCGATACAGCGTCACCGTTCTCTGACCGTGCCTGCGAAACGTCACGGTTACGCCGTCCGTCGTCGGCGACGACAAGGAGTGTCCGGTCCGGTCCGATCTGGGACGCCGGCACCGGACTCCGCAAGGATCCGGGAGGCGCATATCGTGGGCGCTACTCCGCATGGTGAACCTGTTGCAAGGGCGAGCCTTCGCCCGCCGGGTACGCACCCTCCGCTGCGAGGAGTAGCGTCCTACTGGGCGATCAGACGCGGCGGCATGACGCTTGTAACGCGGACGCGATGGGTGCGGTTCGCGCTTGGCTAAGGAGTCGTTGCGCGTTTTCTTACCGGCAGCGTCTTAAACAGGGCATGATGAGAAGCCTGACCGCACTACCTTCAGGACCAGGATGAGTTTATTGAAGCCGGGTCACGAGTTGGCACGCGTCTTGATTACCGTCAAGACGTACCCCGCGCCGTCAGCCCGCCATGGTGAGACTGTTTGCATCGCTGGAGTGCGGCTGTTTGACGATCGTCCGCCTTCCTTCATTCGCTTGTATCCGGTTCCCTTCCGAATGCTGGAGGGGACGCAGCAGTTCTCGAAGTATCAAGTCGTTGAAGTGGCGGTTCGCAGCAGAGGTTCGCGGGACCCACGCCCGGAATCGTTCGAACCAGATGTCGATTCATTCAGGCTGCTGGAGAAGGTCGACACGAAGCGGAAGTGGTCCCGTCGAGCCGAACTGATCGCCCCTCTCGTCGGGGCCACGACGACCTGCGAGCTCATGCACAAGAACCGGGAGGGGACGATGGACCAAGCCATCCCGTCATTCGGTCTGATCCGTCCGAACATCCGCAGCATGAAGGTTGAAGAAGGCACGCCTTGGACCGCGAAGCAGCTCGCAAAGGTTCATGCGGCGACCGAACCGAGCCTCTTCAACCAAGATGGACTCGTCGAGTTGCAGCCTGCGCCCTTTCGTATCAAGTTCTCGTACAAATGCGAGGAGAGTTCGTGCAAGGGACACAATCAGGAACTGATTGACTGGGAGCTTGGTGCCGCCGGGTACACGTGGCCGCGCAAGTACGGCGCGAAGACGATCGACATGATCAAGCAGAAGTGGCTCGAAATCACCGACGCAAGCAAGAAGGACGTTCACTTCTACGTAGGAAACCAACATCAGCGCCGCGAGTCCTTCTCGGTCTGCGGCCTTTGGTCTCCGCCGCTCTAGACTCGGTCGATAGCCAGAGCGGGTACCTTTTCAGCGAGGGCCTCCGCAACTAGCCCTCTATGGCAAGACGCGTGATCTTGTTCGAAGCAGAGCAACGCCACAACTTCGCAGTCGAGCAACTCTGATACATGCCCGAGCGCGCGCTCAGCGTCGTCCTCGCGAAGGATTTCTCTGAATCGCTCATGCGCGGACAGATCACCCGACCGGAAGCCCTCGCGGTTGTCCTTCGGGTTTCCGAGCTCCCGATAATGGATGTACTGGATGCCGTTGCTGCGAAGATTCTGAGCCAGCCGAGTTTTCGACAGCCCTGGCTTGCGGGATATGGGGTTGAGGCGTACATCGATCAGCACGTCAACTCGCGCACCCTTGAGGTACTCGGTGAGCTCCTGAGCATCACGACCCTCGTAACCGACGCTGACGAGTCGGGGCGTACGTGGTTCGTCCATGTGCGCATTCAACACCTAGCCCTGGCTCCTAACACGAAATCAGCCGCGTGGCAAGACCGTGTCGTGGCGCGCGACCACTGAACCGGGCCGATCCTCTGTGTGCTGGTGGGTCAGGACCAGCCGAAGGAGCCCATCGATGCCCAACGCACCGAGCGCAACGGCCTCACTGTCGGACAGGTTCCCGGTGGGAGCGCGATGCGTCGTTCCTGCTGCAGCGGCCTGGCCCGCCACCGGGCACGGGCGCCTGGCTCTACCGGCGCAATAGGGCCACAAAACGCGGAGCACGGTTGGGTCGGCCCCGCCAGACGGAAGGTTCTTCACGCCTCAGGTCAATGCTGGTAGCGTGCGTGCTGCTTGAGCTCCTCCTAATTCGAGTTGGACCAATCTGTGGAACTCAGGCCGCGCCCGGCAGTCCCGCCGTGCGACGACCGTTGCGGAGGAGCTCGCACCATCATGAATTACGACTCCTCTCCCCATCCGAGGGAGCACACATGACCATCGAGTACCCGGGCGCGTCTCGCGCCGAGACCGGCGTTAACCGTCTGATACGCCTTGTCGTGGACGAGGTTGCCGAGGCCAAACTCAACGTCAGGCGAATCACCGAGGGTGACACCAAGCGATTGGAGTTTGCCCTCACCGGTAGTCACGTCAATGCCAAGGTGATCGTGACTAATAGGCCGAGCACCTATTGGGAGTTCAACCGGTCTTGACCCGGTTCGACGTCGATGAGTGGCCTGCCCGTAGGCCATCCCCTCTCGGCCCTAGCGTTCAGTTGAGGCTCTCCATACGCCCGCGGTGGCGATGTGCACGACGATCACGGGTGCCGGGCCGCCACGCCTCGCGTAGGTGCGGGAGTGTCAGGACCTACGTGGTGGAACTGAACGATACGAAACCAGGCCGTCTATTACGAACGAGACGCCAACGTACCTGCCCCATTCTGGGCGCATTGACGCACCCGGAGGCCTCCCGGGCGTCGACGTGACACCTAACCTGGCTGTGTGAGGAGAACGGACGGCCGGTCGGCGCGGGTGGAGGACGTGCACGAGCTTGCCCTTGGCATGCCCCACGTTCGCGTCTGCGCGGGCACCCAGAACAGGCCTATCTATCAGGTGGGTGGAAAGTCGTTCGTCTTCTTCCGGAATCCGCGTCCTGACGCGTTCGACCCGGACACCGGCCAGCGTTACGACGACGTCATCGTCTTCTGGGTGCCTAGCGAGGGTGACAAGCTGGCGATGGTGCAGGACGAGTCCTCGCCGTTCTTCACCACTCCGCATTTCGACGGCCACCTGTCGGTTCTGGTCCGAGCCAGGCGGCTCGGGGAGATCAGCTATGACGAACTCGCCGAGGTCGTGCAGGACGCTTGGCTTTCGCGCGCGTCAGCTCGCCGAAGAGTGACCTGGCTCGAGGAGCACCAACCGGACTAGCGAGGACCCGCAGGCGCGCAATGACGCAGGGGCCGGGCCCATGCCTCAGCCGCCGGCCGGGGAGGCGCGGCGGTCGTGGTGCCGTGGCGGCCCCCAACTTGGGGGATCGGGCACGCGGCTCTCCGGGTCTCGCCACGATAGACGTACCGTGAAGGCGGCCGTTGGCGGCGCGAACGAGCTGCTCGGAGTGCACATCCAGCTCCGGCGCTTGAGAGTGCTATGAGCCACCTGACTGATGCGCGGCGGTCACAATAGGAGCGAATCGATGAACCTCCCTGAAGTACTGCTGACGTCGTTGCTGGGGCTTCTCGTGGGGCTGGTCACCGCTTGGCTAGGAGCTCGGTGGTCGTACGGCCGGAAGTTGCAGGAGCTCAAGTTCCAAGCGGCGCACGAAGCCAGGCGCGGGACGTACGAGGCCACCCTGCAGTGGGTTCGAGCTGCGTCCCTGGCTTCTCGACTGCAGGCGGAGCAAGGTCGGCACGGAGGCGCCGAAGAAGTCGACTACGAGAACTGGCCGCAGCCCAGGCCCGAGCAATGGGAACTATATGTATCCGATCGCGTGAAACACCTTCATCACAGCTTCCTTTCGGCCGCCGGACGCGTGCACACGACCGCGGGCCGTCTTCGCGCCCAACGTGAAACCCTTGAGCTCTTCTCAGGGATCGATTCCCCTGACCCGAAGCCGCTCGCGGAGTTGGCCAACGGCCGAGACTCGCTGGACGCTGAACTCGCCGGGAGGTTGGTGGAGCTCGACGATTCGCAATCGGCTCTGCTGAAGGCGATGAGATCAGAAGTGATCGGCGACAACTAGGCACTGACGCAGAGAACCGCTGGATCGGCAAACAGCGACTTTGAGTACAGTCGATCGTCGTTCGACTCGGTGCTTCAGCCGTCGAAGGCCTCGACCAGCTCAGCCGGGGCGGCGGCTAGCCAGGCGTCGACCAGCAGATCGCGGAGGTCGCCTGGAGCGATGACGTTGAGCTCGATGAGTACGGCCGGGTAGTTGTTGAAGTGCTCGATGGTGAAGACGCCGTCGATGCCGGCGGCGAGCACGCCTTCCTTCTCGTGCAGGCCGGCCGTGTTGACCGCGATGATCGGCGGGACGGGTGGGGTCTGGTCGCCGAAGCGCTTGAGGTCAGCCTTGCTGAACGGGCGTAGCCAGGCGAAGCCCTTGCCGCGTACGGACCAGGTCGGATGCCCGTAACGCTCGCCCTCGGTGACCTCGGGCAGTTCACCGATTATCCGAGCCACGTCTTGGAGCGTCTCCATGCATGGAGCCTAGTCCGCCACGCGTCGATAGGACTGGAACGACTGAGCGGGTCCGCTGATCGGCACAGGTCTCACAATGCCCTTGACGAGCGTGGTCGCGAACGGGACCTTTGCGTGCGCGCTTGGCTTGAGCACAGTGGGTGCTTGTTCCTCGGGAGTCGGAAGCGACGACAAGGAGGAACTATGGGAAGTCTCAGATTGAGGCCGATCACCGCGGTCCTGGCGGGGCTGCTTGCGATGGCGATGGTCGGCGTGCTCGCCCCCACGGCGCACGCCTACGCGACCTTCGGCGGCCATAAGCTCACCTACGGGATCAACAACCAGCACTACTGGCTGGACACCTCGGCCGCAAACAGCCACACGGCCGCCATCACCGACGGTGTCGGACTCTGGAATGCGACCCAGGACACATGGGCCTGGTACACACGAACGTCCACCAAGAGCTCGAGCCGTCTTGACTTCTACCGGCGGTCCACCGAATCGGGCGTCTATTGCGCGGCGACCCAGATGTACGTCGACACTCGCGCGGTGGACCCGCGCGACACGAACTGGTGGTGGGCGAAGGTCACGATCGACCCGGCGTTCCATAACACGGACAGCTGCGGGGCGATATCCCACCGGAAGGGAATCATCGCCCATGAGCAGGGGCATGCGATGGGTCTTGCTCATACGTCGAACAGCGGCACACTGATGTACACAGGCATCTCTGGCACGAGCGTCAACGCACCTACGCAGGACGACCGAAATGGCATCATCGCACTCTACGGACGGAGGTCCTGATATGCGGCTCCTCATCGCGTTCACTGCCGCCGCTGCCACCCTTGGGCTGGCGGCGTGCTCATCGACAGATGCAGCGGACCCTCCCGCAAACACGCCTGCCCAGATTGCACCTTCGCAGGACACACAGGAGGTGAAGGCCAGGTATCAGGTGCAGACAGAGGGCTCCCTGATCAGACAGTTCTCGCTGCCGACCTTCGCTGAGTTCGTACAGGATCCACACGTATCCAACGTGGTCGTCGGCACGGTCGAGGCGAGCCGGACGACCGTTTCGCAACCTGGTAACGCGGTAGAAACGATCCTGACGATCGCCGTAGAAAGTTCCAAAGAGTCGAGCGCGACTACGGTGACTGCGCGGGAATACGGCGGCATCGTGAATGTCGAGCAGGTGCGTGACGACTTCGAGTCAAAGCTCGGCCGCAAGCTCACGAAGAAGGAACTTGCCGAGAAGGTCGACTATCAATGGGAAGGTGCTCCGCACGCTCAGATCGGCGACCATGTTCTCCTCGCGGTAACTGAGGACAAGTCCGGAGCTGCGGACTACACCACGTTGACGAGACTCGCCTCCGCTGCATCCACCACGAGCAAGACGGACAGTACGTCGTTCAACTGGCCCGGAGAACCTCCGAACCCTGCCTGGGACACAGCGGTCACCCCTGCGGACCTGTACTGACGACTGACTCCAAAGGGTGCCCAGCGTAGCTCCGGACACCCTACCGACCGGTGGTCCACCAGAGTGGGGCCGCGACTGGAGAAGGACTCCAGTCGCGACCCCACTGTCTGTCCTCGGAGCCGAAAGCCGGTGAGTAAGGTCGGTTAGGTGACGTCCACGATCGACTCTGTCGTATCTCGGTTGCTGCGGACTCGGGCCGTAGTACGTGCGCCGATCTGGCTCTATCGGCACCGGGCCGGGTGGCTCCTCGGATCCCGGATGTTGATGCTCGAACACATCGGACGCCGATCAGGGGTCCCGCGATATGTCTGCCTCGAGGTCGTCGAGCGGCCGAGCGTGGACGAGATCGTGGTGGTGAGCGGCTTCGGCACCGCGGCGCAGTGGTATCGGAACCTCCTGGCCGAGCCTGCATGTCGCGTCAGCATCGGGAAGCGTACGAGCGTCGCGGCGCAGGCGAGGTTCCTCTCGGAGGAGGAGGCTGTCGCTGCGCTGGGTCGGTATCAGGAGGCGCACCCGAAGGCCTGGCAGCGACTGCGCGGTGCGATCGAGACGGCGGTCGGTCACGAGGTCGAGGTACTGCCGATGGTGAACCTGAGACTCCTAGGGGACTGAGATGCGTCGCAAGTGGCTGTGGTTGCTCAAGAACACGCTCAACCGGGTGACGACGCGGGCGGCTCGCTCGGGTCGCGGCCCGTTCTCGCTCGTGCGTCACGTCGGGCGAAAGTCAGGGAAGACGTACGAGACGCCGATCATCGTCGCGCGGGTGCCGGAGGGGTTCATCGCGGAGCTGACCTACGGCGAGGACGTGAACTGGTACCGCAACATCGTTGCCGCTGGCGGCTGCGAGCTGCTGGTCGACGGGCAATGGCACCAGGTCTCCGCGATCGAGCCCTATTCGTCCGAAGCGGGGCGGGAGGCGTTCGGCTATCCGGCCAAGCTCGTGCTGAAGGTGCTGCGGCGGCACGAGTTCAGGCTGCTGCGTACGGCCTGATCAGGTGCGCGGGTTGTCGGATGTGCCGAGCGCGCGGAGGTGGGCGCGGAACTCGGCGCCGTCGGCGGGGGAGCGGTACTCGAGCTCGTGGGCGACCTCGCTGGCGACGAGCAGCAGGCTGGGCTGGGACCGGCGTTCGTGGTTGAGTGCCGCTTCGGCGAGGTCGAGTGCTGTCACCGGGCTGCCGTCGCGGGCGGCTAGGACGGCCTTGGTCAGCTGGGCCTCCGCCAGACGCATCGGGCTGATGACGGTGCCGTCCGGACGGGTGCTGGTGGCGATGACCGTGTCGGCCATGGCATCGGCCATGCGTTCGCGGCCGTGCAGGGTGCGGTAGGCGTCCATCGCGTAGAAGGAGGCTTTGGTCGGGTCGACGCTGAAATGGTTGCGTACGTTGGTGGGCAGGTCGTTGCTGTCCAAGACCTCGCGGACTCGATCGAGCGCGACCTCGGTCTTGTGGCCGTCCTTCATGCGGGCGTACGCCTTGGCCTTCTGAGCATGGAGCTGCGCGGCGACCGATGCGTTGGGAGCACAGCGGATGCCGGCGTCGGCGGCGGCGATCACATTGGGCATGTCGCCTTGGGTCAGCGCCATCCACGCGCGGATCTCCTAGGTCCAGGCGGCCATCACGTTGTCGCCCAGATCCGCGGCGAACCCCTCGGCTGCGACGCGTGCCTGGTGGGTGGCCTGCTCGTCACCCTGGTCCCACATGAGGCAGGCCCGGAGAAGCGACAACCAGCCGGTGAGGTGGATGACCCGCTCGTGGCCGGCCAGCGACACACGCCCTTCATGTACGAGAGCGGCGAGCTCCTTCAACCAGTCGTCGACCTCGATGGTCAGTGAGCGGGCGTCCTGGGCTGAGTAGGCGGTGCAGAGGCGCTCGACCTCGGCCTCTGCCTGTGCGAGGTGGGCTTCGCCCACCTTCGGCATGCGCAGGGCGGCGACCAGGTCGGTGAACTCGGTCGGGCTGAGCCGGTCCGGGACGTTCTGGTTCGCGAGTGGGCGCTGGGCGAAGAAGTCGGCGACCGGCAGGTCGAACATCGCGGCGATCGCCTGTTGGGTCTCGGGCGAGGGGTTGGTGATCTCGCCACGGCGGTAGCGCTTGAACATCGCGAGCACGGAGTCGAGCTGAGTCTCCTCGTGGAAGGGCGACAGGGCGATGTAGTGCATCGCGGTCTCCCGGTTGCTCCAGCCCTTGGCGGCCTGAAGACGAACCAACCTCTCGTGCCACTGCTCAGCCATCCGGCCTCCCGGTGCGTTCGGTGTCTCGTCGCGCGCGCCGAGGCGACAGGACGACTCGCACAAACCTAACAACGATGACCGCGGAGCGGGGGACCACTGGGATCAACGGCGATGCTCCCGGGCTGATCTCTCCCGTCCGCAATCGGCCGCAGCCATCGTGAGTGGGACAGCACTCCGGACGAGAGGATCGCGATGAGCCAGTACGCGCTTGCCGCCGCAACCCGGCCAGGTCGGCCTCGCGTGATCCGACGCGTGCCAGGCGCGCTCGTTCCACGCGACGAGATCCTCCAGGCGGCGGCCGAGCTCTTCGTCAACCGTGGGTTCGCGGCGACCTCGACGCGGGATATCGCGGAGAAGGTCGGTATCCGGCAGGCGTCGCTCTACTACCACTTCGAAGGCAAGTCCGGCATCCTCGCTGAGCTCCTCGAGCTCTCGGTGCGGCCCAGTCTCGAGAAGGTCGAGGAGATCGAGCGGGAGTGTCCGATCGACGTCCCGGAGGCGGCGCTATATCTGCTCGCGCTGATCGACGTGGACACTCTCGCGACGGTGCCGCACAACATCGGCAGGCTCTATCGGATGCCGGACGTCAGGAGCAGCGAGGTCTTCGAGGAGTTCCAGCCCGCGTTTCGGGAGCTGGCTGCTGCGTACGGTCGGCTGGGTGCTGGCATTGCGAGCAACCCCGTGGCCGCCACGGTGGGCGTGGACCAGCTGGGTGGGCTGCTGATCCAGGTGGTCGAGGTGGTGATCCGGATCCGCTCCCGCTGCGACGATGTCACCGGTGCTCATGCGCGGGCCATCGCGGCGACCTGTCTTCGGATCTGCGGCGCGTCGGAGGAGAGGATCGCTCGCGCTGCAGTCGTGGCCGACGAGCTCCTGCCGACGTACGTCGCAGCGGGCCGATGACGGGAACGGGCGGGCAGGCCGCGATCAGGGGTTGGGATCGAGGTGCGGGAAGTTGCGGTTGAGGGCCCAGTCGATCCTGCTGCGTTGGCTGCGGTCCATCTGAAGGCTGGGAATGACCTCGGGATATAGCCATTCGGCGTGGGTGTTCTCCGCTGATGGAGTGGGCTCGCCGGCGAGGTAGCGGCCGGCGTAGATGATGGAGCACTCCTGGCGTACCTCGCCGTTGGTGGTGTCTTCGATGCGATGGCGCGGGTCGGTCCAGATGCCGACCAGGCCGGTCACCTCGATGGTGATGCCGGTCTCCTCGAAGGTCTCGCGGACCGCGCATGCCGTCAGCGACTCACCGGGCTCCATCGCGCCGCCCGGCATCGTCCAGTTGCCGGTGTCGTTGCGGCGGATCAGCAGGATCCTGCCCGGGTCGTCGAGCACGAACGCGCCGGCGCTGGGCCTGAGGCTGTTCACCTCGGGTGCCGAGGGATCGTTGTGCCAGTCGACACGTCGCCCTGTGTTTGCCTCAGAGACGCGAGGACGGGGCGGTCGTACAGACGCGTCGATGGTAGGCCGAGATCCCACGGGGAGGAGCATAGCCGAATCCGCCGAGGTCAGGCGCAAAGAATCAGGGCTGTCCCGGCCGCAAGCTCGATCCAGAAGTAGAACCAGATGGGGTAGAAGCGTACAGCCGTGTCGAACAGGCGCGAGATGAGTCGGCCGCCTGCCATCCCGATCAGGGCGAGGCCGATGGTGGTCACGGCACCGGTCCGGATGTCGCCGATGTCGAGAGCGGCGGCGCCGAGCACGGCGGCCATGGCGATGCCGAACCCGCCGTAGACCGCGCGGATCTCGGAGCGGGACTCGGGCGTCTTCGCCGACAGGTGGAACGGGGCGGCGAGTGCGCCCGGGGTGACCAGGGCGTACGTCCCCATCGCGAGGAAGAAGAGGCCGATGACGGCGATGGTCAGGCTGGCCACGGTGTTCACCGTGGGATCATGACGCGCATGGCGACCGAGCCGCTTCCGGATTCGTGCTGCGACGACGCGCGGCCGACGGTGTGGCTCTGGTCGGGACATGCGGCCTATCGGGGACCGTCGCTGCGGCTGGGCACTCATTCCGGGTCGGTGACCTGCTTCGCGCTGGGCCTGGACGCTCCCTTCCTGCTGCGGTCAGGTCCGGAGGAGCCACGGCGGGCGCGAAGCGCGCTGATCCCTGCGCGTACATCTCATCAGATCGTCGCGGGGGAGGAACAGACGATGCTGTTCTTCTACGTCGACCCCGGCGCGTCTGGGACGGCCCACCTGCTCGGGCAGATGACTGACACGACGAGCACGATCGCGTACGACCATCGCGACGAGGCGGCGCTGATCGCGGGCTTGATGGGACCGATCATGAATCCGGAGATGCTGCGACGACGTCTCCTGGAGTCCGGTGAGACGAATCCGACCGACGAGCGGATCCGCGGTGCCATGAAGCTCCTTCGCGACCAACCCGGTGAGCGGGGAAGCGCGGCGGAGATGGCCGCCACGGTCAACCTGTCCCAGTCGCGGTTCCTGCACCTGTTCTCGGCCCACTCGGGGACGAGCTTCCGCCGCTACCGCCTGTGGGCGAGGATGCGGCACGCGGCAGCGGCCGTCAGCCAGGGCGCAGATCTCTCGACGGCCGCCAGCGACGCGGGGTTCGCCTCACCGAGCCACTTCAGCGACACCTTCCGAGCGATGTTCGGACTCACCGCCACGCAGCTGTTCTCCAACCAGCTCCGATTCGTGGTGATGGATCCGTCGTAGCGGACGGGGCTGAGCGATCGGCGGTTCAGGGCTCGATCGTCAGGGTCTGGATGAGGTCGTCGCGCATGGCGAACCGGAAGTGAAGATCGACGACGCCGCCCGGGAAGTCACCCTCCAGGTGGTGGATCACGTCGTAGTGCGTGGCGTCGAGTCGGAAGGCGCCGGTCAGCTCGGTCGTGTAGGTGAAATCGCTGGCCGCCTTCGCGATCCAGTCGCGGATCTTGTCGTCGCCATGGAAGTCGTGGCCCTCGTCGGTGACGACGGCATCAGGCAGGAAGAGCGAGATCGCGGTCTCGGCGTCGTGGGCCTGCTGGGCGGCCAGGAAGGTGATGATCACCTGAGGGAGGTCGGCAGGGTCGATGGGCGTGGCGGAGTGCTGTTCGGTCATGTCGGCCATGGTTGGGTCTCTCGCAGGGAGAGGGTCAACGGGGTTGACCCTCCCGCCAGGGGAGGGTTGAGCGTATGGGTATGCGGGCGGGACTGACGATCGGGGAGTTCGCGGCGCTGACGCAGCTGAGCGTGCGTACGCTGCGGCGCTATCACGACGCCGGTCTGCTCGTCCCCGCCAGCGTCGACCCGTTCACCGGCTACCGCTACTACGGGGCCGGCCAGATCCCCTCCGCCCAGGTGATTCATCGGCTTCGCGAGCTCGACGTACCTCTGGCCGAGGTCAAGGCCGTGCTGGCCACGGACGACCCGGGGCAACGGGCCGAGATGATCGCGGGCCACCTCGAGCGGCTCGAGGTCAGCCTCGACCGCACTCGCGCGGCCGTGACCTCGCTGCGTCAGCTGCTGCGTCCCGGGGTCGAGGAGTTGGAGGTCGAGCTCCGCTCGGTCCCAACGCGAAAGGTCGCCGCGATCACCGCCGAGGTCGATCTGGACACCGTCACCGGCTGGTACGACGACGCCATGCGCAGGCTCGATGCGGCCGTGCCCGCGGAACAGCGTGGCGGGCCGCCCGGCGGCCGCTACGACAACGAGCTGTTCACGGAGGGCGTCGGCACGGTGTGCGTCTTCCGTCCCTTTCGCGATCTGCGCCCATTTCGCGGAATCGAGGTCCTCGAGCTGCCTGCGGTCGAGCTCGCGGTGACCGTCCACCACGGACCCCACGACGACATCGGCGTCCGCTACGGCCGCCTCGGCGAGTGGGTTGTCGACCACGCCCTCGCGGTCGACGGCCCCGTGCACGAGACGTACGTTGCCGGGCCGCGCGACACCGACGACCCCGGGCTCTGGCGCACCGAGATCGGCTGGCCGATCTTCCGGCTCACGCCCTAGCCGTAAACCAGCCGTTATCCACGACCAGGCCGCCGGAGTTGATTTCCTGATGGCTCCGCCGGCCCGGGCAGCCAACTAGCTCGTGACGGCACCCACCGCGGCTGACTGCACCGTACGCCGGTACTTGCCGAGCACGCCGCGAGGATACTTCGTGGGAAGCGGCTCCCAGCCGACCTTCCTCTGCTCCAGCTCCTCGGGCTCCACCTCGACCTCGAGGGTGCGGTTGACGACGTCGAGGACGATGGGGTCGCCGTCGCGGACGAAGGCGATCGGGCCGGCGTCGACGGCCTCCGGGGCGATGTGGCCGACGCAGAGGCCCGTGGTGCCTCCTGAGAACCGGCCGTCGGTGATCAGCAGGACATCCTTGCCGAGACCGGCGCCCTTGATGGCTCCCGTGATGGCAAGCATCTCCCGCATGCCCGGGCCGCCCTTCGGGCCCTCGTTCCGAATGACTACGACGTCGCGGGCGACGATGAGACCCGCTTCGAGGGCGTCCATCGCGGCCCGCTCGCCGTCGAAGACTCGGGCCGTGCCGCGGAAGACGGTGTCGTCGAAGCCGGCTGTCTTGACGACAGCACCCTCGGGGGCGAGCGAGCCCTTCAGGATGGTGAGGCCACCGGTGCGGTGGATCGGCCGCTCGAAGGAGTGGATCACCTCGTCGTCGAGCGCGGGCGGGCTCAGGTCCTCGAGGTTCTCCGCCATGGTCTTCCCGGTCACCGTGAGGCAGTCGCCGTGGAGCAGCCCGGCGTCCAGGAGCGCCTTCATCACGACCGGGATCCCGCCGATCTTGTCGACGTCGTTCATGACGTACTTGCCGTAAGGCTTGAGGTCGGCGAGGTGGGGGACCTTCTCTCCGATCCGGGTGAAGTCGTCAAGAGTCAGATCGACCTCGGCCTCGTTGGCGATGGCCAACAGGTGCAGCACGGCGTTGGTGGAACCGCCGAGGGCCATCACGACGGCGATGGCGTTCTCGAAGGCATCCTTGGTCATGATCTGGCGCGCGGTGATGCCCTTGCGCAGCATCCCGACCACCGCCTCGCCCGAGCGGTGGGCGAAGCCGTCGCGTCGCCGGTCGACAGCCGGGGGCGCGGCCGAGCCGGGCAGCGACATGCCGATCGCCTCGGCGACGGCAGCCATCGTGTTGGCGGTGTACATGCCCCCGCAGGCGCCCTCGCCAGGACAGACCGCCTTCTCGATGCGGGTGACATCCGCACGGCTCATCTTTCCCGCGATGCAGGCCCCGACCGCTTCGAATGCGTCGATGATCGTGACGTCGCGGCCGTCGACCTGCCCGGGCATGGTCGAGCCGGCGTAGAGGAAGGCCGAGGCGAGATCGAGCCGAGCAGCCGCCATCAGCATGCCGGGCAACGACTTGTCACAGCCCGCGAGCAGTACGGAGCCGTCGAGCCGCTCGGCGCTCATGACGGTCTCGACCGAGTCGGCGATGATCTCACGCGACACCAGCGAGAAGTGCATGCCCTCGTGGCCCATCGAGATTCCGTCGGAGACGGAGATGGTGCCGAACTCCAGCGGAAAGCCACCGGCCGCGTGAACGCCGTTCTTCACCGCTTTCGCGAGCCGGTCGAGGGACAGGTTGCAGGGGGTGATCTCGTTCCACGACGACGCGACGCCGATCTGCGGCTTTGCGAAGTCGTCGTCTCCAAGACCGACGGCTCGCAACATGCCTCGGGAAGCGGTGGCCTCCAGACCATCGGTGACGGCGCGCGACCTGGGCTTGATGTCAGGTGTGTCGGGGCTGAGTGGGTTCACAGGTACGAGGCTAACCGGGTGATGGCCTTGACGAGGAGGGCATCCGCCAGCCCGGCGCTGCGCGAGTCAGTTGGGCTGCTGTCGAGTCAGGGCACACGCCTGTAGAGGATGGTCCCCTCGACTTGGTCGCCGCCGGTGATGAGGTAGTTGTCGGAGTAGGCGATCGGCTCGCGATCGTCCTCAGTGGCATCGACCGGGAAACCGAGCTCGCCGTTCTCCAGGTCTGCGAACTGCTGTCCGATGGGATCGATCCTCGACGTCTGGACCATCGCGTAGTCGTCCTTCGTCACCATGGGGTGGTCGATCTCGAGCCTTTCGTTGGGATGGAAGGCGACTTTGCGCGGCTTTGGCTCCCCGTCCTTGGCGACGTACAGCGTCTGCGGACCGTCCTTGTCCTGCTCCGTGGCGATCCAGGCGACGCCATGGCTCTTGGCTTCCGGTATCTCGTTCACCCAGCCCCCTGCCAGGAAAGGTGGGTTGTCGGCATCCAGCTTCGCGACCCGACGGCCGGTGGCTGCCTCGTAGACGCCGTCGTGAGGGCCGACGTCTGGAGACTCCGACTGGCGAACGAGCAGCCAGTCCTTCGACAGGTCGGCGACGTTCGACTTCCACGTCGTCTTCCACGCGTCATCGCCGGTCTCCGCCTCGACGGCCGCCAGAGGCTCGTTGCGGCGTGCCTCCTGCTTGGCCGGGATCGTCCCGACCACGTGACTCCGAGTGGCGTACCTGCCGAGGAAGGCGTTCTTCTTCCAGCGCACCTTGCCTGTCTTGGCGTCCACCGCCACGGTCTCAGCACGGTGAAGGATGTTCGGTTTGATCCTGACGTTCGGGTCGTTGAGCGAGGACAGATCGCCGTCGGACCAATAGCTGTGTGCCGAGTAGACGACCATGCCGCCCACTGCGCCCAGGATGTCCACGTTGGTCTGGGCGGTTCGCCCGCCGGGGCCGGTCCCGTTCGGGTTCCAGACCGGGTGTCGCACGGACCACTTTGCTTCGCCGGTCTCGCTGTCGAGCGCCACGAAGCCGAAGTAGCTCTCGGTGCCGACCGAGGAACCGAGAGGCACGAACGCCATTCCGTCTGAGACAAGCAGGCGCCCGCGGTTCATGAACACGCCCGACACGTTCGAGGAACGGAGGTCCTCCTCGTCGATCTCCCACTTGACCTTTCCGGTGGCCGGATCGATGCCGGTGACCACGCTGAGGTAGTTGACCTCGGGATGTGTCCTGGCCTGAATCAGCAGGAGCGAGTCGTCGAGATAGAGCGTGTCGCCGAAGACGTACTGCTGCTTGACCACCTTCATGGCAGCGAGATCAGCGACCTCCTCGTACTCCGGGTACTCCCGCGGCGCGGCCGGCTTCGACGCGGAAGACCCGCCGTCGCTGGAGGCGCCGGAACCGGGAGAGCCGCACGCGCTGATCGTCAGAGCAAGTGCGGCAAGCGTGCCGCTGATCCTGAAAGCCAACCCACGCATCTGAGCCCCCGAGTATGTAGTCGTAGGCATCCGACGTGCCCATCGCGCAACGTAAAGGGTTGGCCCACGGTGGTCAAGCGATCTGGGCCGAGGTGTTCAAGCTGAGGCCAGGTGCCGAGCTCTGGACCCGCTGGGTCCGCGAGAGGATGAGTTCCGTGAAGGGAAACGAGACGACTTCCGACGAGTTGGCGCGAGCCCGGGCACGTCTGCGGGATACGCGGCGTGAGCACGCGCGGACGTTGTACGGCAACCACCTGACCTCGTATGCGGAGACGCCGGGGTTCGCCGGCCGACTCGAGGAGGAGGTCGAGGCGTGTATGGGCCCGGTCGGGGAGGTGTTCGGGGCCGGTCTCTCCGGCGACCTGGAGGAAGACGCATTCTGGCTGGCGGTGGACTCGATGCTGTTCCAGGCGGAGAAACCGAAGGTGTCCTTGGCTCAGCGGTATCTGAAGTTCCAGCGAAACCTTCCCGACCAGGCCCGCGATCTGCTTGCCGAGTGGGTCGAGAGCCAGTCGGGGATGAGGTTCTTCGAGGTCACGGACTCCGACGGGCAGACCGGCTCGCTCGTGGAGCTCGGCACGGGGAGGACCTACGCGTCGGTCTTCCCGCGCAATGGGCGATGGGACGAGAGCGGACTTCGGCGCGGTGACTATGTTGCGGCGCGGCTGCTTCCGGTGGGGGACGACTGGATGCCGACGACGCCGCTGCACCCGTTCCCGAAAGACGAGCGCTCGGAGATCCTCGAGATCGCCGAGGAGCTTGCTGCAAACCTCGGCGGGGAAGTCGCTTCGGATTGAGCGTTGTCGGACCTGCGTCGAGCGGTTGCGCGACCTGGCAGGCCTCATGCAGTTGAACCTGGGGAGGGTCATCCGAAACTGGCTCGGATAACCCTCCCCAGGGCGAGGCCGGCACTGACCGGCGCCGATTGGCGCTGATCAGCGCCCATCGCGTCAGCCGAGCGCTGGGCCGTCGCCCGACTCGTCCACGCCGGTCGGCAGTGACTCGACGTACTCCTCGCTAGGTCCGAAGTCCGGGTCGGGGTGGACCTCGACGTGCGTCGCCGGGTGAGTGAGGTCGAGGACGGCGACCTCGTTGGTGCCGGGACGCCAGAGGGGAGCGGGGGCGTACAGGCGTCGCTGGGGGCCACGGCTCCACAAGCGGCCGAGCAGGGTGCCGTTGAGCCAGACGAACCGGTCGCCGTCGCCGGGGACGGCGAGCCAGCCGTCGGCGGGCGCGTCGACCTCGATGTCGGCGAGGGGGACGCCGTCGAGGTCGTGAGGGGCCCAGCGGTCGAGGGGCGCGAGGTGGTGGTCCCAGCTGTGGACGAGACGCCGGTCGACCTGGACGCCGCCGAGGATCCCCTTGTGCTCGCCGAGCAGCGGGCCGTAGTTGACGCGACCGAGCGCCTCCACGACCAGAGTCAGCTCGGCGACGGCAGCGAGGCCGGGAAGCGTGAGCACCGCGGGCTCGGCGTCATCGCGGTCGAGCGTGCCGATCGCGCGCCCGTCGAGGAAGACGTACGCCCGGTCGTGCAGCCCGCGCACGGTCAGGTGGACGTCGTGGCTGGGCAGCGTGACCGAGGAGCGGTACGTCACCAGGCCGGTGTCGACGCCGAGCTCCTCGAAGCTCAGCGGCATCGCCGCGCGCGTCGCCGGCCCGCGGGTCACCAGCGAGAGGAGGTCGGCGTCGCGCGCGAGCGGCGCCGAGGAGAACGCTTGACGCGCACCGGTCGCCGGCAGCGCCGGAAGCTCGTCGACCGTCCGCCCCGTCGCGGGCGCCAGGATGTCGCGGTAGAGCCGGAACTTCTCCGAGCCCCGGCCGTCCTCGCCGATCGGGGCGTCGGAGTCGTAGCTGGTGACGGTGGGCTGGATGTGGCGGCCGTCGTGGTTGGCGCCCGCCCAGAGCCCGAAGTTGGTGCCGCCGTGGGCCATGTAGACACTGACCGAGCCGCCGAGATCGACGATCTCGCGCAGCGTCGCGGCAGCGCTCTCGGGGGAGCGGACATGGTGGTTCTCGCCCCAGTGGTCGAACCAGCCGTTCCAGAACTCGGCGCACAGGAACGGCTCGCCGGGCCGTCGTGATCGCAGCATCGCGTGGGCCTCCTCGGCGCGGCTCCCGAAGGTCGCCGAGGCGAGGGTGCCGTCGACCATGCCGGCGTCGAGCATGACCTCGGTCGGGCCGTCGGCGGTGTACAGCAGCTCGGTGACGCCACGGTCGAGGAGCGCCTGGCGGAGCCAGGTGAGGTGAGCGGCGTCGTCGCCATAGGAGCCGTACTCGTTCTCCACCTGCACGGCCACGACAGGCCCGCCATGGCCGGCCTGGAGCGAGACGAGCTGGGGGAGCAGGACGTCGAACCAGCGTGCGACCGCGTCCTGGTAGACCGGCTCGCTGCTGCGCGGCGCCCGGGTGCGTGCGGTCAGCCACGACGGCAGCCCGCCGTTGGTCCACTCGGCACAGATGTACGGCCCGGGACGCACGATCACATCGAGCCCGAGGTCGCCGGCGATGGTGATGAAGCGGGCCAGGTCGCGGGGACCGGTGAAGTCCGGGGAGCCCTCGCCCGGCTCGTGGAAGTTCCAGGCGACGTAGGTGTCGACGGTGTTGAACCCGGTGGCGGCGACCCGCCGCAGCCGGTCCTCCCAGAGGTCTGGGTGGATGCGGAAGTAGTGGACGGACCCGGACAGGATCCGGTGAGGCACGCCAAGCTTCAGGAACTCGCCGTCCTGCCAGGTCAGGGCGGGGGCCGGGCCAGGTGTCTTCGCTGCAGTCACACGGACAGGGTAGGTGCCCGCGTGACAGGTTCTGCCCATTACCCAGGCAATGCGAGCAAGAATATGCATGTCGGGAAGCCTTGTCCGCGTCCCGCGGCGCCGGATCTGCGTAGGCTGTCCGGGACCCAGAAAGAGGCCCATGAGACAACAGCGACTCAACCAACTGCTCGAGCTGATCAGCGAGCGCGGGCATGTCTCGATCGCCGAGGTGGAGAGCGCGCTCGGCATCTCGGCCGCGACCGCGCGCCGCGACATCGGCCACCTCGCCGAGCAGCGGTTGGTCACGCGGACGCATGGTGGCGCCACCGCGCTCGGCTCGGCGTACGAGCTGCCGTTGCAGTACAAGATCAGCCGGCAGGCCGACGCCAAGCTCGCGATCGCGACCGTGGTGGCCGACCTGCTCGTGCCTGGCGAGACCGTGGCGCTCAACGGCGGGACGACGACCAGCGAGGTGGCGCGCTCGATCGGGCGCCGCCCGGATCTCGCCGAGGATGGCAGCATCACCGTGGTCACCAACGCGCTCAACATCGCCTACGAGCTCTCGATCCGGCCCAACCTCAACATCGTGGTGACCGGTGGAGCCGCCCGGACCCAGTCCTACGAGCTGGTCGGCCCGCTGAGCGACGGGGTGCTTTCGAAGATCAACATCGACACCGCGATCCTCGGCGTCGACGGCATCAGCACTCGCGCCGGACTCACCACGATCCACCCGGCCGAGGCCAAGATCAGTTCAGACTTCATCGCGGCCGCGCAGCGGACCATCGTCGTGGCCGACAGTACGAAGCTCGAGCACCCCACCTTCGCGCGCATCAGCGACCTCTCCAGCGTCACCATGCTTGTCACCGACCGTCCGGTGCCCGAGCCGCTCACCAAGGCGCTCGCCGAGGTGGGGGCGGAGATCGTAGTCACAAGTGATCAATAATGATCACTTGTGACGAGTAATTGACATAAACGCTCAATGAGTTGGATGATTCGGGCTCAGCCGGCAACACATCGAAGGGTGAACCGCCATGACCGCATCCGCACCGACGACGCATCTCGCGGCCGAGATAGCGACGCAGCCCGCCAACTGGATGGCCGCCCGGAGCACCGCCGAGCGTCACGCCCAGGCGCTGCCGCAGCCGGGGGAGAAGGTCGCGGTCATCGGCTGCGGGACCTCCCTCTACATGGCCCAGGCCTACGCCGCCCTCCGCGAGGGGCAGGGTGACGGCATCACCGACGCGTGGACGCCGACCGAGGCCCGGCTCGACCGTGGCTACGACCGGCTGCTGGCGATCACCCGATCCGGGACCACGACCGAGGTCGTCGACCTGCTCGCCGGTGTCCGCGGCCGGATCCCGGCGACGGTGATCTCCTCCTCGCCCGGGACACCGGCGCTCGAGCTGGCGGAGCCGATCCTCACACCCGAGGTGGACGAGAGGTCGGTGGTCCAGACCCGCTTCGCCACCACCACGCTGGCCATGCTGCGCTGGCACCTCGGCCAGGACCTGAGCCAGGCCGCCGAGCAGGCCCAGCAGCTCGTCGAGGCCGACGAGAGCGCGTTCGGTCCGGCGCTGACCGCCGAGCAGATCACCTTCGTCGGCCGAGGCTGGACCAACGGCGTCGCGCAGGAGGCAGCGCTCAAGCTCCGGGAGTCCGCGCAGCTGTGGACCGAGTCCTACCCGATGATGGAATACCGTCACGGACCGCTCTCGATCAGCGCCCCGGGCCGGGTCGTGTGGGCCTTCGGCGACCTGGTGCCCGGCTTCGCCGAGGATGTCGAGGTCACCGGGGCCGACCTGGTGCACCACGAGATCGACCCGCTGGCCGAGCTGGTGCGTGTGCACCTGCTCTGCGTAGCGCGTGCCGGTCGAGCCGGCCTCGACCCCGACGCCCCGCGCAACCTCACGCGCTCGATCATCCTGAACCCGCCTGCCGCACGACCGGCGTGACGCCGATGAGCCAGGCACCTCACCCGCCAGAGCTAGCCGCAGACCGGGCGCTCGCCCTCGCGTTCGACGTCGGCGGCACCTCGGTGCGCGGTGCCGTGGTCGGCGCCGGTGACGTGTCGTTGGCGGAGTCGCGTGTGGCCACCCGCACCGGCCCCGCTGTGCTCGACGACATCGCGCAGCTGGGCGAGGAGCTGCTCGCCCACCTGAGCGTCGCGGCCCGGACGCGGGTCACCGGGGTCGGGGTCGCCTTTCCCGGACTGGTCGACACCGAGTCCGGGACCTCCCTCAAGGCCGTCAACCTCGGTCTCGTCGACACCCCGGTGGCAGCCCCGCTCGCCGAGCGGCTCCGCCTTCCGGTCTCGGTGTCGCACGACACGGCCGCCGCCGCTGGTGCGATCTGGGTCGACGCCGGCTCACCGTCCTCCGCGTTCGTCGCGGTGCTCGGGACGGGTGTTGCTGGCATGACGTACGTCGAGGGCAAACCGATCGTCGGCGCCTCCGGTCAGGCCGGTGAGCTCGGCCACCTGGTGGTGGACCCGGCCGGGTCGGCGTGCAGCTGCGGGCTGCGCGGCTGCGTCGAGTCGCGCGCGGGCGCCCGTCGCATGCTGGAGAGGTATGCGGCCTGGGGCGGCGACCCGAGGATCACCGGCGTCGCCGAGCTGGTCGCCAGGACCGACCACGATCCGGTCGCCGCCCAGGTCTGGTCCGAGGCGATCACCGCCCTCGCCGACGGCTTCCTCGCGGTGGGGGCACTGCTCGCGCCCGGCCAGATCATCCTGGGTGGTGGCGTCGCCGAGGCCAGGGGACGCCTGCTCGAACCGCTGCGGGACCGGATGCGCGAGCGCGCCGGCGTGACGGCGGTCCCGCCCGTACGTCTCTCCTCCCTCGGTGCCCGAGCCGGCCTCGTCGGCGCCGCCCGCCTGGCCCTGGCGTCAACGGGGACGGGCGCATGATCATCACCGTCACGCTCAACCCGGCCATCGACGTGACCTACCGGCTGCCCGGGCTGACCGTCGGCGAGGTCCACCGGGTCGCCGAGGTCACCAGCCGGCTCGGCGGAAAGGGCGTCAACGTCGCCCGCGTGCTCCACCAGCTGGGTGAGCCGATCCATGCGGTCGGCCTCGCCGACCACGACTTCGGCGAAGCCCTCGCCCGGGAGCTGCCGGCGACCTTCCTGCCCGAGCTGGAGGAGGTACGCCGCACACTGGTCGTCGTCGCTGACTCGACGACCTCGCTGTGGGAGCCGGGCCGACAGGCCGCCGTCGGCGCCGATCTCCGACTGCTCGACCTCCTCGCCGAGCAGATCGCGGACGCGGCCGCCATCATCGTCTCCGGCAGCCTGGCGCCCGGAGTGCCCATCGACCTCCCGGCGCGGATCGCGCAGCTCGCGGCCGCCGCCGGTGTGCCGGTGCTCCTCGATCTCGACGACGCCGCACTTGCCGCCGCGGTCGGCACCGGCGCCGTGCTGACTCCCAACGAGGACGAGGCCGCGCGCCTGTTGGGCCGGCCCCTCGGCGACCCCGCCGTCGCGGTCGCAGAGCTCGCCGCGCGCCATGGTGGTCCGGTCGTGCTGACCCGCGGCCACCGCGGCCTCATCGCCAACGTCGGCGGCATGGCCTGGGAGGTGCGTCCGCCGGCCGGAGTCAGCGGGAACCCGACCGGCGCCGGCGACGCATCTGCCGCCGGGCTCGCCCGCGGACTCGCCAACGGCACGCCGTGGCCGGAGATCCTGGCCGACGCGGCCGCGCTCGGCGCCGCCGCGGTGGTCATGCCGGTGGCCGGCGAGATCGACCCCGACGCGTACAAGACGTTCTTGGCGGAGGTCAGGGTCAGACGAATCGACCATGAGGAAGACTGACATGCCCCTGGTACCGATGTCGCTGCTGCTCGGCGACGCCCGCGGAACCGGCCGCGGGCTGGGTGCGATGAACGTGATCCAGCTCGAGCTGGCCGAGGCGATTGTCGCCGGGGCCGAGCAGGCCGGCCGTCCGGTGGTGCTCCAGATCTCCGAGAACACCGTCGACTACCGAGGCGGCTTGGCGCCGCTGCTGCGCGCGAGCATCGCGATCGCGGAGCGAGCCACGGTGCCGGTCTGCGTACATCTGGACCATGCGACCAGGGTCGAGCTCGTCGAGGAGGCGGTCGAGCTGGGCTGTCCCTCGGTGATGTTCGACGCCTCGAAGCTCGACTACGACTCGAACGTGGCGGCCACGGCCCAGGTCGCGGCCTGGTGTCATGAGCGGGGCGCCTCCGTCGAGTCCGAGCTCGGCGAGGTGGGCGGCAAGGACGGCGTGCACGCGCCGGGGGTTCGTACCCAGCCGGGGGAGGCGAGCGCGTATGTCGAGGCCACCGGTGTCGATGCACTCGCCGTCGCGGTCGGCTCCTCGCACGCGATGACGACGCGGACAGCCGCCCTCGACAATGAGCTCATCGCTCGGCTCGCCGATGCCGTCGAGGTGCCGCTCGTGCTCCACGGCTCCTCCGGGGTGCCCGACGAGGGCATCGTCGCGGCCATCCATGCCGGGATGACCAAGGTCAACATCGCGACCCACCTCAACGCGACGTTCACCCGTGCCGTGCGCGCGGCGCTGACGGACGAGTCCCGCGTCGACCCGCGCAAGTACCTCGGCGCCGGCCGCGATGCGGTGGCCGGCGAGGCCGCGCGCCTGCTCACGTTGATCGGTGGACCGAGGGTGGACCGCGCTGTGTGACTCAGCCACGGCCGCGGCGTACTCCCTTGTAGATGCACCGACGCACGATCCAAGGCTGCAGGACGGTGTTGATCGTCCACGCAGGGAAGCGGAAGGGGCGTCCGTTGGGCGCGAAGACCTGGAGCCCGTCTCGCTGAACGCCGATCACCGAGCCCCACCGGCGACGTGGTGGCTGGTAGCTGTCGAGCGGCCTCCCCTCGAGAGCTGCCTTGATGTTGCGAGCGAGGAGTCGGTCGGCGCGGTTCCTTGCGGAGGATCTCAGCTCGTCGGTGGCCGCGACGTCGCCCTGTGCGCAAGGTCGAGACCGACGAGAGTGCCGTGAATGACATCGGCCCGATCGAGTCCGCGGAACCGGTCGAACGAGATCCGGTAGTCGCGCTCCCACTCGGCCGGCCTGCTGAGTCGAGCGCCGAGCTCCTGGCCGCTGACCAGTCCTGGCTTGGTGGAGATCCCGACGACGTCGGCGTGCTTCGAGAGGCGTACCGCTGTCAGGACACCCGTGTCGCCGAGCCCCGCGATGATGACCCGCTTGCTCACCGCTCGAAGGTAGTGGACCCATCGAGGAATTGAAACATGTTCTAGTCGGCTTCGATGCCTGACCTGGACGATCGAGCACGGTGAGGCCGCGTGTCTGCTCGCGTTGATCGGCGGATCGAGGGTGGACCGCGCAGTGTGACCTGCGTTACAGTCACCTCCAGTTTCGATTGGTTCTGACTCATTAGGGCGTGATGCGATCATGTTCAATCAATCATTCCGGCGATTACTGGTCTCGGGGGTCGCGCTGGCCGCCGCACTGGTCGCGCTCAGCCCGGTGAGCTCGGTGGCGGCCGAGAGGGCCGAGACCAAGGCCGAGGCGACGAGCGAGCTCGGCGACGTGACCGGCTTCGAGCGCGACGGCGACAGCTACACCTTCGAGTCCGGCGAGGCCGCGCTGCGCGTGACCTTCGAGGACGCCGACATGGTGCGCGTACGCCTGGCCCCGAACGGCGAGTTCACCGACCCCGCCAACGACGACCCCGCGGAGCCCGGCGCTCCGGACGCCGACATCGTCGTCAAGCGCGACTACCCCGGCGGGCAGACGGAGGTGAAGGAGACCGGCGCGGCGTACGTCATCAGCACGGCCAAGGCTGTGCTCACCGTCACCAAGCAACCGATCACGCTGCGCCTCACCGATCCGGAGGGAAAGGTGCTGATGGCGGAGGCCTCGCCGCTGACCTGGGACGGCAAGAGCACCGCTCAGCACCTGGAACGCGGAGCCGAGGAGCAGTTCTTCGGCGGCGGCATGCAGAACGGCCGGTTCAGCCACCGCGGCGAGACCATCAAGATCTCGCGCGACTTCAACTGGAACGACGGTGGCAACCCGAACGCGGTGCCGTTCTACGTCTCCTCCCGCGGCTACGGGGTGCTGCGCAACACCTTCGCCGCCGGCAGCTACGACTTCGGGGCGCCGACCACGACCACCCACGACGAGCAGCGCTTCGATGCCTACTACTTCGTCGGTGACGCCGAGCGCGTCATCGACTCCTACACGGAGCTGACCGGGCGGCCGGTCGCGGTGCCGATGTACGCCCTGGAGGTCGGCGACGCCGACTGCTACCTCCACAACGCCAACCGTGGCGAGCGCGAGACCCTGCGCGACTCGACCGCGATCGCCGAGGGCTACGCCGAGCACGACATGCCGCTGGGCTGGATGCTGGTCAACGACGGCTACGGCTGCGGCTACGAGGACCTGGCCGAGACCGGTGACATGCTGAAGGACCACGGCGCCGAGCTGGGCCTGTGGACCGAGGACGACCTGACCGAGCAGGAGAGCGAGGTCAAGGCCGGCGTACGCGTCCGCAAGACCGACGTCGCCTGGGTCGGCCCCGGCTACCGCTTCGCGCTCGACGCCTGCGAGCAGGCCCGCGACGGCATCGAGACCAACAGCGCCGACCGCTCGACCGTCCTCACCGTCGAGGGCTGGGCCGGCACCCAGCGCTGTGCCGCGGTGTGGAGCGGCGACCAGTCCGGGAGCTGGGACTACATCCGCTGGCAGATCCCGACGTACGCCGGCTCCACCATGTCCGGCCAGCACCTCGCCACCGGCGACGTCGACGGCATCTTCGGCGGCAGCGCCGAGACGTACGTCCGCGACATGCAGTGGAAGATGTTCCTGCCGATGACCTACCTGATGAGCGGGTGGGCCGCCTCCGACAAGCAGCCGTGGCGCTACGGCGAGCCGTACACCTCGATCAACCGGAAGTACCTGAGCCTGCACGAGCGCCTGCTGCCCTACTTCTACACGCACACGATGCGGGCCAACCGCAACGGCGTCGGAGCGGTCAAGCCGCTCTACCTCAACTACCCCGAGGACCCGAAGACCTGGGGCGACGACGTCAAGTACGAGTTCCTCGCCGGCGACGACTTCCTGGTCGCCCCGGTCTACGAGGACTCCACCACCCGCGACGGGATCTACCTCCCCGAAGGCACCTGGGTCGACTACTGGAGCGGCCGGGTCCACCAGGGACCGAAGACGATCGACGGCTACAAGGCTCCGCTGGACACGCTGCCGCTCTTCGTACGCGCCGGCGCCGTCGTGCCGCAGTTCCCCGAGGGCACGCTCGACTGGCAGCAGGGCAAGAAGTCGGGCCGTCTCGACCTGGACATCTACCCCCAGGGATCCTCGTCGTTCGTGAACTACGAGGACGACGGGCGCAGCCAGGCGCACGCCTCGGGCGAGTCCGCCACCCAGGAGTTCGAGGTCGACGCACCCGAGCAGGGCCGCGGCCGGGTCGTGGTGCGGCTGGGCGAGGTGGACGGCTCCTACGCCGGCAAGCCCGCCTCGCGCGAGTACGGGCTCAGCGTGCACGCCGACGCCGCGCCGGGAAGCGTGGTGCTGGACGGCACCGAGCTGCCACGGCGGGGTTCGAAGAAGGCGCTGGAGGACGCGGCGACCGGATGGTTCCACGACTCCGCGACGGGTGTCACCCAGGTGAAGACGGGGAAGCTCTCCACATCTTCGGCTGCCGTGGTCGCGCTCAACGGGTCCTCGGCGGTCGGTGGTGGCCACCCGGGTGACCGCAACGTGAGCCTCGATGCCGCCGCTCCCGCGATCGCGGTCGCCGGTGAGCCCGCGGAGGTCAGCGCCACCTTCACGAACGAGACCGACTCACGGGTGCAGCTCGGCTCGATCAACGCGTCTGCACCCGAGGGCTGGGACGTACGTCCAGGTCCTGGTGTCTCCGGCGGCCTCGCGCCTGGCGCTTCCCGCACCGCGACCTTCAGCGTCACACCGCCGGCGGACGCCGAACCGGGACGGGTGAAGCTCGAGGTGAGCGCGACCTATGAGACCCACAGCCGGACGTACGCGGTGACGGACTCGGCGACCACCACGGTCGCCCATCCGGACCTGGCCTCGGCGTTCAACAACGTCGGCGTCACCAAGGCCGAGGATCCCGGACCCGGCGACATCGACGGGGGAGGCAGCAGCTTCCTGGCCGGCAAGCTCGCCGAGAAGGGCGTCACGCCAGGTGCGACCGTGAGCACGAACGGCTTCGACTTGACCTGGCCGGACTCGGCGCCGGGCACCGAGGACAACGTGGCCTCCGGCGGCGAGACCATCCGGGTCAGCGGACAGGGCAACGCGCTGGCGTTCCTGGGGACCGGCACCAGCCTGTCCGCGGCGGGGAAGGCGACGGTGCACTACACCGACGGCACCTCCGACGCCGGGACGCTCGGCTTCCCGAACTGGTGCTGCGCGGCCACCGACAGCTATGGCGCCAAGGTCGCCGTCACCACGCTCGGGAAGAACACCCCGAGCGGGCCCGCCTATCCGAGCGTCTCCTATCGCCTGTTCACCAAGACATTGCGCACCGACCCGGCAAAGGAGATCGCGGCGGTCACGCTTCCCGCCAACGCCGCGGTGCACGTGTTCGCGATGACGGTCGGCGAGGAGGAGATCGTTCCTCCGGCCCTGGCCGACGGCCAGTACTCGCTCGGCAACGCCGGATCAGGGCTCGCGCTGGCCGCCGCCAGCGAGACGAGCGAGGGTCAGCTGACCACGGCTGCCGCCGGGGCGGCGGCAGCCCAGAAGTGGGTGGTCACCAGAAACGAGGACGACGGCAGCTACCAGCTGAAGAATGCCGGCACCGGTCTGTGCGCCGACGTCGCCTACAGCTCCACCACCAGCGGTGACCCGGTCGTGGAGTACACCTGCACCGGCACGCCCAACCAGCGGTGGGTGATCGCGACCGACGGCGTAGCGCTGAAGATCTCAGCCAAGCACAGCGGCCTCAGTCTGGCGGCCCGTGCCGACGGGCTGGTCGTGCAGCAGACCGGCACCGCCGCCGAGTCTCAGCGCTGGCGCGCCACCGCGAACTAGGTGGCGACGGGGTGGGGGCTCGGGATTCCGGGCTCCCACCCGTCTGCGTCAGCGCCCGAGCGTGTGGAGCAGGCCGGTCACGGCGGCCACGGCGGCGCCAGGGTCCTGAGTGCGGATGGCGTCGAAGACGGCGACATGCGCGTCGGCGAGGTCGGTCGTCTCGTCGCCGAGGTGGATCATCGTGCGCAAGTTGCCCTCGAAGCCCGCATAGAGCTCGATGAGGAGCGGGTTGTGGGTCGCGGTGACCACACCGAGGTGGAACTCCGCGTCGGCGTCGGCGAAGGCGTCGGCGTCCTTGGCTGCGGTGGCGGCCGCGCGCCGTTCCATGAGCTCCGTCAGCGCTCGCATGTCGTCCTCGGAGCGCCGCTCGGCGGCCAGTGCCGCGGCCTGGGTCTCGATCGCCTGGCGGACCTCGAGGACATGCTGCGGATCGACCCGACCGACCCGGCGCCGCATCATCGCCGCCACCTCGTTGGCGGCGGCGACGTACGTCCCGTCCCCGCGTCTCACCTCGAGCACGCCGGTGTGGGCCAGGGCCCGTACGGCCTCGCGCACCGTGTTCCGGCTGACGCCGAGCGCCGCGGCCAGCTCCGGCTCGGCCGGGATGCGGGTGCCGACGGTCCACTCGCCGTCGGCGAGCAGGTCACGCATCCCGTCGATCGCCTGGTCGACGAGGGAGCGAGAAGTGGTGGCGGAGAGCGGCACGGCGCCGTCCTTTCATCCAATCATCCGATGTCTGGCATCCTAGGGGGTGTGACCTCCCGAATCCAGTCCCGCCCCGAGTCCTCGTCGTCGAAAACAGCCGTACGGTCGACGGTGTGGCTGTTTGTCGCGGTCCTGCTGGTGGCAGCGAACCTGCGTGGCGGCATCACGTCCCTCGGTGCCCTGCTCGACAGCCTCGACGGGCTCTCGGCCGGCACCAAGTCCTTCCTGACCTCGCTGCCCGTGCTGTGCTTCGCAGTCGTCGGCGCGACCGGCATGACGCTCGCCCGCCGGCTCGGCGTTCATCGCGGCATCGGGGTCGCGCTCGGTCTGCTGGTGGCCGGGCTGCTGGTCCGGGTGGTCGGTGACCCCTGGCTCCTGCTCGTCGGCACGTTCGTCGCGTGTGCCGGCATCGCCCTCGCCAACGTGCTGCTCCCGGCCGTGGTCAAGGAAGGCTTCCCGAACCGCGTCGGAACGGTCACCGGCGCCTACAGCGCGGTGATGTCGCTCGGCGCGGCGTCCGCTGCCGGCGTCACCGTGCCGATCGCGAACGCGGCCGGAAGCTGGCGGGTCGGCCTCGGCGTCTGGGCTCTGCTCGCCGTCGTGGCCCTGGTCGCGTGGCTGCCCTATCTCCGCGAACGCGAGGTACGCAGCGGTGGCCGGGCCCGGGTCTCGTTGTGGCGGGAGCCGGTGGCGTGGGCCGTGACGCTCCTCTTCGGCACCCAGTCCCTGTTCGCGTACGTCGTGATGAGCTGGCTGCCGAGCATCTATGCCGACGCCGGCTTCGGGCACGCGACGGCAGGGCTGCTGCTCGCGGTGAGCATCCTGGTCGGCGTACCGGTGTACTTCCTGGCGCCCACGCTTGCGATCCGCGCCTCGTCGCAGGGCCACCTGATCGCCGTCCTGACCGGGCTGCTGGCGGTCGGATTCGCGGGCCTGCTACTCGCTCCCGTCGCAGGCGCCTGGCTCTGGGCGGTGCTGCTCGGCGTGGGCGGTGCGGTCTTCCCGGTCACCCTGACCCTGTTCAGCATCCGCACCGCGACCACCGCCGGCACCACCGCGCTCTCCTCGATGGCGCAGAGCATCGGCTACCTGTTCGCAGCCGGCGGCGCGTTCGTCGTCGGGCTGCTGCACGAGTCCACCGGCTCGTGGTCGGTCCCGATCTCACTCCTGCTGGGCCTCGCGGTCGTCCAGGTCTGCGCCGGGTACGTCGCGGGTCGTCCGGTCGTCATCGGAGCCCGGGCCGAGGACTGAGCCATCGGATTCGAGGCGGCCGACACGGCTGTTCCTCAGGCGCGCACCCCGACGATCGGCGATACTGCGGGGCATGACCGCAGCCGCCGAGAGACCGGATCGAGTCGGACTGTCCGTCGTGGCGGCGGTCATCGTCATCGCGGCCGAGATCGCGCGTCTGGTGGTCCTGAGCCAGATCCGCTGGGAGATCGGCTACCCCGGGGAGTTCGCGGTCGAGGGCGTGCTGTTCACGCTGGTCTACCTGACGTACGCGGCGGTGCTGGTCTGGCGCGGGCGGAGCCTCGTACGCAAGCTCACCGCACCGCTCCTGCTGGTCCCGGGTTGGCTCTACGCCTGCTACTGGCTGGTCGCCGCCTTCCTCCAGGCGCGGGGCTCGTTCGAGCTGCCGCACGGCGAATGGTTGCTGTGGGTGGTCCGCTTCCTCGTCGTGTTCATCACGGTGTGCCTGGTGGCCGCGTGGGGCGTTGCTCGGCGCAGAGGCTTCCTGTGGCTGATCGGTCTGATCGTGCCGGTCGTGCTGACGATCGCCTGGCTGAAGTGGTCGTGGCGTCTCTACGAGGCGATCGCCGGTGAGATCTTCGTGTACGACCTGGTGGCGGCCGTCCCGACCGTGGTCATCACGCTGCTCGGCTGCCTCGCCTGCTGGGGCGTCGAGGCGTTGACCCGCAGGCGGGCCTGAGGTCAGGGTCGTACGCCGGAGTTCTTTGCGTCCTTCGGCAGGGAAGGGTCGATCGGGGTGACCCGGACGCCGAGTGCGGAGTGGGCGTAGCTGGCCAGCTGCTGCTCGGCCCGATCCAGGGTCAGGGACGAGTTGTGGGCGAGCAGGTGGAGGCCGAAGGCGTCCTCGAGGGCCACGAAGTTGCGGGCGATCGCCTCGGCCGAGTCGGTGAGCGTGAAGACGTCTGTCGCGCGGCCGACCTCGAGCACTGCGGTGTAGAGCGAGACCTCGCGGTCGAAGAGCAGTGTCATCAGCGTCGCGTGCATCGGGCTGCGGCTCGCGTTGACCGAGATCTCATCGAGGACCTGGCTCAGTAAGAGGTCCTCACCTCGGGGAAGGCCCGAGTACATCAGGCGTCCGAGCTTCGCGGTGGGGGACAGGTCGCCCTCGATCGCCCGCTGCCGGGACCAGTAGTAGCGGTCGGTCGCGGCCTGGTGGGCGGCCTCGATGAGGCCGTCGAGCTCGGGGTAGTAGTAGGCGATCAGGCGCGGTGAGATGCCGGCCTCGGCGGCGATGTTCTTCATCGTGGCGCCGGCCAAGCCGTGGGTGGCGATCACGGTCAGCGTTGCCGCGGTCAGATGTTCGCGCCGAGCGGCCTGGTCCTTGCGTCGAGCCATGCTCAACCGTAACGCCTGTGTGAAATCCATGGGCGGACGATTGACAACCGGTGTGGCGAGGCTCATATTTGCGGTCAAGCGCAAAGAAAGGAATTGCTTGTGCGTACTCACCAGGACTGGCTCGATACCGCCGCCGAGGCCCGCCTCCGGACGCGTCCGTTCGTCGGCGGTCGTTCCATCGACATCGCGGAGGGCTCCTTCGAGAACTGCAACCCCGCGTCCGGCGCCTTGCTCGCAGAGGTCGCCGACGCGGGCGAGGCCGGTGTCGACGCCGCCGTGCGGGCGGCACGGGCCGCGTACGACGACGGCGGCTGGTCGCGGGCGGGGGTGGCCTTCCGCCGCGAGCGGATGCTCCGCTTCGCCGACCTCCTCGCCGACCATGCCGCCGAGCTGGCGGTGCTGGACTCGCTCGACATGGGCAAGCGGGTCGTGGACGCCTACGACCTCGACCTGCCGTTCTCGGCGAACCTGTTTCGCTACTACGCCGAGGCGATCGACAAGATCAACGACGAGGTCGCCCCGACCCCGCCAGGCACTCTCGGCCTGATCCGCCGCGTCCCGCTCGGCGTCGTCGGCGCGGTCGTGCCGTGGAACTACCCGGTCGACATGCTCGCCTGGAAGGTCGCTCCCGCGATGGCCGCGGGCAACAGCGTCGTCCTCAAGCCCGCCGAGCAGTCGCCCTCCTCGGCACTGCGGATCGCCGAGCTCGCGGCCGAGGCCGGGATCCCCGACGGTGTCCTCAACGTCGTCCCCGGCCTGGGAGAGACCACCGGTCGTGCTCTCGGGCTCCACCCCGACGTCGACGTGCTCGCCTTCACCGGCTCGACCGAGGTCGGCGCGTACTTCCTGCAGTACGCCGGCCAGTCGAACCTCAAGCAGGTCTGGCTCGAGTGCGGCGGGAAGAGCCCGCACCTCGTCTTCGCCGACGCCGAGGACCTCGCCACCACCGCGAAGCAGACAGCCCTCGGCATCTGGTTCAACCAGGGCGCGGTCTGCTCCGCCCACTCGCGCGTCCTCGTCCAGCGCGAGGTCCACGAGGAGTTCGTCGACCTCGTCGCCAAGGAGGCGGCGGCGTACGCTCCCGGAGACCCGCTCGACCCGGCCGCCGGAATGGGCGCGATCGTCTCGCCCGAGCAGACCGACCGGATCATGGCTTTCGTCGACGAGGCGAAGACCTCAGGCGCCCGCCTGGTCACCGGCGGTGAGCGGATCACCCGCGACGGCAGCGACTGCTACGTCCAGCCGACCGTCTTCGACGACGTCGACCCGGCCTCCACCCTCGCCCGGGAAGAGGTCTTCGGGCCGGTCCTTGCGATCACCGCCTTCGACACCGAGGACGAGGCCGTCGCGCTCGCCAACGACACGCCGTACGGACTGGCCGCCTCGGTCGCGACCAGCAACCTGAGCCGCGCGCACCGGCTCACCGAACGGATCCACGCCGGCACGGTGACCGTGAACGGTGTCGACGCCTTCAGCGCCTGGACCCCGTTCGGCGGGTTCAAGGGCTCCGGTTTCGGGCGTGATCTCTCGCTGCACGCGCTCGACAAGTACGTCGGTCTCAAGACCGTCTGGATCAACCACTGACCCGTCCGACCAGCCAGGGACCCACCATGACGCAGATCAACCAGCCGACCGCGCTCGCGGCCGAGCAACAGACGCATCTTCGCAAGACGCTGCGACGCTTCGACATCATCTTCCTGCTCATCGCGGCCGTCGTCGGCCTCGAAACCCTCGGGCAGGTCTCGGTCTACGGCGCCGAGGCGTTCACCTGGGCGCTCGTGCTCGCGATTTTCTTCCTCGTGCCGTACGGACTGATCTTCGCCGAGACCGGCGCCGCGTTCAGCGAGGAGGGCGGGGCCTACACCTGGGTCCGGGACGCCTTCGGACGCCCGGCCGCCGCGGTGGCGGCGATCCTCACCTGGATCACCCAGCCGGTGTGGGTCGGTGGCTCGATGGCCTTCCTCGCCGCGGAGACCGTGAGCGTCTACATCACGCCGCTCGAGCACGGCTCGGCCGGTGACTACGTGTTCAAGATCGTGTTCATCTGGATCACGGTCGTCGCGGCGATCGCCAGCCTCAGCAAGGGCAAGTGGCTCCCGACCAGTGGCGCGATCCTCAAGGTCAGCCTGCTCGCCTTCTTCGTGCTGACGACGATCATCTACGCCGCGCAGAACGGCGTGGTCGAGCTCAGCGGCAGCGACTTCAGCCCGACCCTGCTCGGCCTGTTCGGGTCGGTGCCGATCCTGCTCTTCGCCTACCTCGGCTTCGAGTCCTCCAACAGCGCCGCCGGCGAGATGGAGAACCCCGCTCGCGACGTACCGGTCTCGATCTTCCGTTCCTGCCTGACCGCTGCGGTCTGCTACCTGGTGCCCATCTTCGCGATCCTGCTCGTCGTCCCCAGCGAGAACATCACCGGCATCGGTGGGCTCCTCGACGCCGTCGGCACCGTCTACTCGGTCTACGGTCCCGCGGCCGAGCCGCTGCTCACGCTCACCGCCGTCGTCTTCGTCTACATCCTGATGAGCCAGGGTGCCGCGTGGATGATCATCTCCGACCGGATGCAGGCGATGACCGCTGCCGACGGCTCCTTCTTCGGTGGGTTCTTCGGCCGTTTCCACGAGGGTCTCGGTACGCCGGTGCGGGTCAACATGCTCTCCGGCGTCGTCTCGACGGTGTTCATGATCGTCGCGATGCAGGTGACCGGGTCCGGTGCGTCGATCTTCGGCGTCGTGCTCACCATCTCGATCTCGACCTTCCTGCTCAGCTACCTGCTGGTCATCCCCGCCGCGATCCGGCTGCGTACCCGCTATCCCGACCGCCCGCGCCCGTTCCGCGTGCCCGTCTCCGACCGCGGCTTCGCGGTGCTCGGCTGGTCGGCCTTCGCCTGGGTCCTGCTCGGCTCGTGGGTCGCGGTCTTCCCCGGCACCCTCGAGCGGCTGTTCGGAGTGGCGTACCCGTTCGAGGAGATCTGGGGCGTGAGCCGCCTGACCTTCGAGGCCTTCACGCTCGGCACCCTCGGCTGCCTGCTCCTGCTTTGCGGCATCGGGTACGCCCGTGGTGCCCGCGTCCGCGCCGAGGTCGGCGCACCCGTCCCGTCCGTTCCCACCGAGGAGCCCACCCGATGACCGACCAGACCCCCGCGCCGTACGACATCCTGTTCGAGCCCGTCCAGATCGGGCCGTTCACCACGAAGAACCGCTTCTACCAGGTGCCCCACTGCAACGGCATGGGCTACCGCGACCCCAGCGCCCAGGCGGCGATGCGCAAGATCAAGGCCGAGGGCGGCTGGTCGGTGGTGTGCACCGAGCAGGTGGAGATCCACCCGACCTCCGACATCGCGCCGTTCATCGAGCTGCGGATCTGGGACGACCAGGACCTGCCCGCGCTCAGGCGGATCGCCGACGCGATCCACGAGGGCGGCGGCCTGGCCGGCATCGAGCTCGCCCACAACGGCATGAACGCCCCGAACCAGATCAGCCGCGAGACCCCGCTGGGCCCCGCCCACCTTCCGGTGGCCCCCGACACGATCGCGCCGGTCCAGGCCCGCGCCATGTCGCTGCAGGACATCGAGGACCTGCGGCGCTGGCACCGCAATGCCGTACGCCGCTCGCTCGAGGCCGGCTACGACGTCGTCTACGTCTACGGCGCCCACGGCTACGGCACCCCGCACCACTTCCTCTCGCGGCGCTACAACAACCGCACCGACGCGTACGGTGGCTCGCTCGAGAACCGGATGCGGCTGCTGCGCGAGCTCCTCGAGGACACCGTCGACGAGGTCGCCGGCCGGGCCGCGGTCGCCTGCCGGATCACGGTCGAGGAGGAGATCGACGGCGGCATCACGCGCGAGGACATCGAGGGCGTGCTGCGCGATCTCGGTGAGCTGCCGGACCTGTGGGACTTCGCGATGGGCAGCTGGGAGGGCGACTCGGTCACCTCGCGGTTCGCCCCCGAGGGCCGCCAGGAGGAGTTCGTCGCCGGGCTGAAGAAGCTCACCTCCAAGCCCGTCGTCGGCGTCGGCCGGTTCACCTCGCCGGACGCGATGGTGCGCCAGGTCAAGGCCGGCATCCTCGACCTGATCGGCGCCGCGCGGCCGTCCATCGCGGACCCGTTCCTGCCGAACAAGATCCGCGACGGTCGGCTCAACCTGATCCGGGAGTGCATCGGCTGCAACATCTGCGTCTCCGGCGACCTCACCATGTCGCCGATCCGCTGCACCCAGAACCCGAGCATGGGGGAGGAGTGGCGCCGCGGCTGGCACCCGGAGCGGATCCGCACGAAGGAGAGCGACTCCCGCATCCTGGTCGTCGGCGCCGGTCCCTCCGGTCTGGAGGCCGCTCGCGCGCTCGGCGTACGCGGCTACGACGTCGTGCTGGCCGAGGCCGGCCGCGACCTCGGGGGCCGGGTCACCGCGGAGTCGAAGCTGCCGGGTCTGTCCGCGTGGGGCCGGGTCAAGGAGTACCGCGAGGCCGCCCTCGCCGAGCTCGCCAACGTCGAGATCTACCGGGAGAGCCCGATGACCGGCGAGGACATCGTCGAGTTCGGCTTCGAGCACGTCATCACCGCGACCGGCGCCACCTGGCGCACCGACGGTGTCGCGCGCTTCCACACCACCGCGATGCCGATCGCCGAGGGCATGCAGGTGCTCGGCCCGGACGACCTCTTCGCCGGCCGTCTGCCCGAGGGCAAGAAGGTCGTCGTCTACGACGACGACCATTACTACCTGGGTGGTGTCGTCGCCGAGCTGCTCGAGCAGTCGGGCTACGACGTCTCGATCGTCACCACCGGTTCGCAGGTGTCGTCCTGGACCAACAACACCTTCGAGGTCAACCGGATCCAGCGGCGCCTGATCGAGAGCGACATCGCCCGGGTGACCGACCACGCGGTCGTCTCCGTCGGGGTCGGCGGCGTCCGGATCAAGGACGTCTACGCGGGCCTCGAGCGCGATCTCGACTGCGACGCCGTCGTCATGGTGACCGCCCGCCTCCCGCGCGAGGAGCTCTACGTCGACCTCGTCGCCCGTCGCGACGCCGGCGAGATCGCCTCCGTACGCGGCATCGGCGACTCCTGGGGGCCCGGCACCATCGCGGCCGCGGTGTGGTCCGGCCGGCGCGCGGCCGAGGAGTTCGACGCCGTCCTGCCCTCCAACGACGAGGTGCCGTTCCGGCGCGAGGTGACCCAGCTGGCCTGAGGCCGGGCGGCGCGGTTGGGTGGGTGTGGAAACGTTGAAGGCTCGGGCTTCCTCGTGGGTCCGAGCCTTCAACCAGGTGCCGTCCCCAGGGGACTGCTCGTAGTGCCTAGCGGACCACCTTGAGCGGTCCCTCCTCGGGCGTCGGCGGCTCGAACCTCGCGAAGTATTCAGTCGCCGTCTGCTCGGTGAGCGGCCAATCGTCCGCCTGCCTGCCGTGTCGGTCACCGACCCGGCCCAGGATGGTCTCAAGACTCGTCGCGATGTAGACAGTCTCCGGCACGATGCCTTCGGGTGCGAGCAGTGCGCGGAACTCATCGCGTTGTCGCCGGAACCAGAATCCGAAGTCGAGCACGACATCGTTCCCCGCCGCGACATGGTGCAGCAAGCGCGCCTTCAGGTCTGCTGCCACCTCGGCGACCACTTCGGCGGACGGCATCGTCGTGATTCCGCGATCCCAGAACTCCACCTCGAACGACAAACGCGTCCAGCTCTCGCGCTCCAAGCGCTTGGCATATGTGGTCTTTCCTGCACCACCTGGCCCGCACATCATCACGACGCGGGGGCCTGGACTCCTGTTCACTGCCACTAGGCGGAGATTACGCTCCGCCACCGACGTTGAGACTTGCAACGCTCCGCTCATCGCTGATCTGGATGGTTCGAAGCCGACGGGTCGCAATGATTCTGCTCGGTGATTCGGCTTATCTGCGCCTGGTGAAGCGAACATCGCCGTTGGGTAGGCGTTCGTGGAGATATGCCGCGTCGTGGGCGCGGTGGTGGTGATGGGCACAGAGCAGTGACGCGTTGTCGATGTCTGTCAGGCCGCCTTGGGCCCAGGCGATCCAGTGGTGGGCTTCGGCCCAGGTGCCGGGGATGTCGCAGCCTTCGGCCTCACAGGTCGCCGAGCGGAGCAACAATGCTCGGCGTTGGGCGGCGGTGAAGAGGCGTTCCTTGCGGCCGAAGTCCAGGACCTCCGAGGCGCCGCCGAGAACGGCGGGGATGATGTTGGCGGTGCAGGCCAGCCGCCGGGCCTCGGCCGCGGTGATCGGGGAGCCGCCCACGACCTGGGCTATGCCGGCTTCCTTGCGGAGCTGGTCGATATCGATGGTCACGATCACCGTGGTGGCATCGCCGCCGTGGATCGGAAGGCGGGTCGGGTCGAGGGTCTCCAGCATCTGGCAGAACGCCCGGCCCAGCCGCCGGTCATAGGGCAGGTAGTCGCCGGTCTCGGTGCGGGTGCCGTCGTCGCGTCGGGGTGAGGCGAAGGCCTCGAGGTTGGTGGCCAGCCGGTCCGCAGCCGCATCCGGGATGACCGCGGAGATCCGGGTGGTGCCGTCCCCGAGGCGCCGCATCGCCAGGCGGGTCTTCTTGCGGGCGTGGGCTTCCTCGGCCGCGAGCCGTTTGGCTTCCTCGGCCTCGGCGATCTCGGGGGCGATGACATCGAGGATCCGGCGTCCGAGGCGGCGGAGCCGGGTGGGGTCGAACTGACGCGCATAGGCGACCAGGGTCTCTTCGGCCTTGACCCGGATCTCTGGGTCGAGGCCGGCGGGGAGGTCGTCGAGGGCGTTGACGATCTCCTGAGCCTGGGCAGCGTTGCAGGCACCGGCGCGCATCGCCGCCGCGACCTGGTGGTAGGTCCGGTCCAGTGCCTCAGCGAGCCGGAGGTCGGTGCGCAGGGTCTCGGGGCGTTGGCGGGTGTGGTGATGCAGCCAGGCCGCGACATCGCGGGCGGCGCTCTCGGCCGCGACGTCATCCGCGGTCGCGAGCACGCGGAGCTCGAGCTCGGCCAGCTGGGCTTTGGCGCGGGCGATCTCGAGCAGGGTGGCGGCCTTCTGATCGGTGGCCATGAACGACGGGTTCGCCTCAGAGATCTCGCCAAGGGAGGCGGTGACCGCGACCACGGCCGAAAGCACAGGGTGTTGCGGTTGTTGCAGCGTGGTCATCACGGTCACCTCCCGACGTACGAACTCAAGGGTTTCTGCCTGTGCAGAATCCCGGTTGGTTCGCTGGTCTCGGAGGCCCGGCAGTACGGGCTATTACTTACCCTCGCAGCTCAGCGTTCACGCCCCTGGTTCCCCTGGATTACCCCACACCCGTTGTGTCTCGGATGGATGAGGCACGCCTCTTTTGAGGTGGTCGGCCTTCACGTTTACGCCTGTGCCGAGCCTATCACACAACGCAAACCAATGAACCCAATCAGGGACAGATATCCCAAACCCAAGCCAGACCGCTGCTGGAAGCCCGCAAGACAGCCAAATGGCACCTCACCCAGACGCCCAAGCCTCTAAATCTCCCAACCCAAGCCCGGTATCGGCCCCACCCACGCTGGAACTCAGGCACCACCACTAGCGCCGATGATCAGCCGCGCGCCTGACGGTCGTACGCCGCGTAGCTGCGCTGGGTCGCGATGTGGCCGGCGACGTGCTTGGCGTCGTGCCACACGCCCCAGATGAAGGACGAGCCACGGCGGGAGAGCCAGGGGAGGCCGACGAAGTAGACACCGGGCTCGGTGGAGACGCCGCGGCGGTGGGCCGGGCGGCCGTTCTCGTCGAGCGCATCGACCTGCAGCCAGCTGTAGTCGGTTGCGAAGCCCGTCGCCCAGATCACCGTGGTGATGCCGGCCTCGGCCAGGTCGAGGGAGAGCAGCGGGGTGGTCGCGGCCTGCGGGGTGGGGCCGAGGTTGCGGGCCGACGGCTCTTCGGGCAGGTCGATGCCGTTGCGGGCGGCGTACTCGTCGGCGGCGTCGAGGAGTGCGAGGTAGTTGGCGTCGCCCTGGGCGATGTTCTCGGCCAGATCCTCACGGAAGGTGAGCGTGCCGGCGTCGTAGGTGTCGGTCATACCGACGAGCTGGATCCCGCTCGCCTCGAGGGCGCGGAAGTCGACGGTGTGGCCGCCGCGGGCGCCGCTGACGGCGATCGTGACGTGCTCCGCGCCGGCGGCCGGGGTCTCGAGGTCCCACAGACCGAGGACGCCGAGCCACCAGCAGAAGTCGCGGCCGCGGTAGCTGCGCGGGGGACGGTCGTGCGGGCCGACGGAGAGGTGGACCTGACGGCCGGCGCGCTGCAGCTCGTCGGCGATCTGGACACCGGAGGAGCCGGCGCCGACGACGAGGACGTTGCCGTCGGGAAGCTGGTCGGGGTTGCGGTAGTCGCTCGAGTGCATCTGCACCGCGACGGCGCCGTCGGGGACGATCGGCGGGTAGACCGGCCGCTGGAACGGGCCGGTCGCGGCGACGACGAACCGCGCGTCGATCACGCCGTCGGAGGTCTCGACCCGGAAGCCCGGCCGGCCCTGATTGCGGGTCACCGAGGTGACCTCGACACCGGTCCGGATCGGGGCGGCGATCTTCTCGGCGTACGCCTCGAAGTACGCTGCGACCTGGTCCTTGGTCGCGAACGCGTCCGCGTCGACGTCCTGGAACTCCAGGCCAGGGAATCGGTCGTGCCAGGCCGGGCCGTTCGCGACGAGCGAGTCCCAGCGCATCGTGCGCCAGCGCTCGGCGATCCGGTCACGCTCCAGCACGAGGTGGGGTACGCCGTTGTCGCTCAGGTGCTCGCTCATCGCCACGCCGGCCTGGCCGGCGCCTACGACGAGGACCTCGATCTGTTCGTTGGACATACTGGAAATCCTGGGCCGCCTCGTTGCTCGTGTCCAACAGATGTTGTTGGCCTTATCCATCGGATCGATCGATGCAGTGCTCGCTGACGGACATTGCATCTGATTCATTGACGATAGTCCTTGGAAACATCTGTTGGACACATGCTCCGCGACGAGGTGGACTGGTCTTCGTGGAGACCAACAAGAGCATCGTCGTCGGCGGACACACCCGGATCCGCCCGTTCAACACCAGCGTCACCTATCCCGAGCAGAACCTCGACAACGACCTGTGCCAGGCCGTCGTCGCGGGCAACACCGTCTACGTGCGCGGCCAGATCGGGCAGGACCTGGACACCAGCGAATCGGTCGGCATCGGCGACGTCGAGGCGCAGACCGAGCAGGCGATGGCCAACATCAAGATGCTGCTCGAGGAGGCCGGCGCTCAGATGGAGCACCTGGTCAAGCTCACCATCTACATCGTCGACCCGCGCTACCGCGAGACGGTCTACCGGACGATCGGCCGCTGGACGAAGGGCGTGCACCCGATCTCCACCGGTCTGATCATCTCCGCCCTGGCCCGCCCGGAGTGGCTGGTCGAGGTCGACGCGATCGCCGTGATCCCGGGGGAGCAGCAGTGACCTTCTCTGTCCTCGCGACCGACGGCAAGGGTGCCGTCGGCATCGCCGTGACCTCCTCGAGCCCGGCCGTCGCGGCGCGCTGCATCCACCTGCGCCCCGGTGTCGGCGGCGCCTCCTCGCAGAACATCACCGACCCGCGGCTGGGCACCGAGCTGCTCGACGCGCTCGCCTCAGGGCTCGACGCCCGGGCCGCGATGGCCGCGGTCACCCAGGGCCGCGAGCACATCGAGCACCGCCAGCTGACCGTGCTGTCTCTCGACGGGCGGGGCGAGGCGTACAGCGGGTCCGGGTCGCTTGGGGTCCACCATCACGTGGTCGCCCAGCAGGTCGTCGCCGCCGGCAACCTGCTGGCCGGCACCGAGGTCGTCGACGCCGTGGCCGCAGGGTTCCGGGCCGCGACCGGAGACCTCGAGGAGCGGCTGCTCGCCGCTCTCGAAGCCGGGCTGGCCGCCGGCGGCGAGGCCGGACCGCTGCACTCCGCGGGACTGTCCGTGGTGCGCGACGTCGCCTGGCGAGTCACCGACCTCCGGGTCGACTGGAGCGACCACCCGGTCGAGGACCTCCGCGACCTGCTGAAGGTCTGGCTGCCGCAGCGCGACGACTACGTGACCCGCGGCCTCGACCCCACCACCGCGCCGTCCTACGGCGTCCCCGGGGACGAGTGAGCCGATGACCACCTCGAAGCAGCACGCCGCGTCCACGGTCGGCAGCGATGCCGAGCGCCTCGTCCGGCTCTCCGAGCAGCTGCATGCCCACCCCGAGACCGCGTGGGAGGAGCACAGCTCCTCGCGCTGGGTCGCGGAGTCGCTCGAGGAGGCCGGGTTCAGCGTGACTCCGGCCTACCTCGGCCTGGAGACCGCGTTCCTGGCGACGTTCGGCAACGGACCGTTCCGCCTCGGCCTGTGCGCCGAGTACGACGCCCTCCCCGGCCTCGGGCACGCCTGCGGCCACAACCTGATCTCCGCGATCACCGTCGGTGCCGCCCGTGCGCTCGCCCCGCTGGCCGATGCCGCCGGCCTGACGATCGAGGTCTACGGCACCCCCGCCGAGGAGGGCGGCGGCGGCAAGATCGAGCTGCTCGAGCGCGGCGCCTTCGCCGGCCTGGACCTGGCGATGATGGCCCACCCGGCGCCGGTCGACGTCGCCGAGGCCGAGCCGTTCGCGGTGTCCCACTCGCACGTCGAGTACCGCGGAAAGGCGGCCCACGCGGCCGCCTATCCCGAGCAGGGCGTCAACGCCGCCGACGCCTTCACCATCGCCCAGGTCGCGATCGGCCTGCTCCGACAGCAGCTTCCGCCGACCGTTCGCGTGCACGGCGTGATGACCAACGGGGGAGAGGCGCCCAACGCCATCCCCGCGCGGACCGAGGGTCGCTGGTACGTACGCGCCGAGAGCCTCGCCCAGCTCGCCGAGACGGAGGAGAAGGTCTGGCGCTGCTTCGAGGCCGGGGCGCTCGCCACCGGCGCGACGCTCGCTGTCGAGCCGGAAAGCAAGCCGTACGCCGAGTTCCGCACCTTCGAGCCCGCACTGGCGGCGTACCGGCGCAATGCCGAGGAGATCGGCCGGGTCTTCGACCCGGGGACTCCTGCTCGCCGGATGAACCGAGCCTCCACCGACATGGGCAACGTGTCGCAGGTCCTCCCGGCGATCCACCCCTACGTCGGCATCAACTCCGGGACCGCCCTCAACCACCAGCCCGAGTTCGCCGCGCACTGCGTCGGCGGGGACGCCGAGAAGGCGATCCTCGACGCCGCGACCGCGCTGGCGTGGACCGCACTCGACGTGGCCGAGGAGGCGACGGCACGATGACCACCCTCGACGCCCCGCCCACCCGCACCGAGCACGATTCGCTCGGCGCGTTCGAAGTGCCCGCGACGGCGTACTGGGGCGTGCACACCGCCCGCGCGCTGCGGAACTTCCCCGTCAGCGGCACCACGGTCGGAACCCACCGCTCGCTCGTCGCCGCGCTCGGGGCGGTCAAGCTCGCCGCGGCCCGCGCCAACCACGATCTCGGCCTGCTCGACGACCGCCGGTACGAGGCGATCGCAGCCGCCGCGCAGGAGGTCCGCGACGGTGGTCTCGACGACCAGTTCGTGGTCGACGTGATCCAGGGCGGCGCCGGCACCTCGACCAACATGAACGCCAACGAGGTCGTCGCCAACCGTGCCCTGGAGGCCCTGGGCCTGCCTTTCGGCAGCTACGACGAGATCCACCCCCTGGACCACGTGAACCGCTGCCAGTCGACCAACGACGTCTACCCGACCGCGGTCCGGCTCGCCCTCGTCGGGGCGATCGACCGCCTGGCCGAGGCGACCGACGCCCTCGCCGACTCGTTCGCCCGCAAGGCGGCCGAGTTCCGCGCCGTCCCCAAGATCGGCCGTACGCAGCTCCAGGACGCCGTCCCGATGACGGTCGGCCAAGAGCTCGGTGCCTTCGCCACCACGCTGCGCGAGGAGCTGGCGCGGCTGGCCGACTCACGCATGCTGCTGTGCGAGATCAACCTCGGGGCCACTGCGATCGGCACGGGGATCACCGCCCACCCCGACTACCGGCGACTCGCCGTCCAGCACCTCGCCGAGATCACCGGTCTGCCGGTCGTCGGCGCCGGTGACCTCGTCGAGGCGACCAGCGACACCGGCGCCTTCGTGCAGGTCTCCAGCGTGCTGAAGCGGATCGTCGTCAAGGCCTCCAAGATCTGCAACGACCTCCGGCTGCTCAGCTCCGGCCCGCAGGCCGGTCTCGGCGAGCTGCAGCTGCCGGCCCGCCAGGCCGGGTCGAGCATCATGCCCGGCAAGGTCAACCCGGTCATCCCGGAGATGGTCAACCAGGTCGCCTTCTGGGTGATCGGCAACGACCTGACCGTCACCATGGCGGCCGAGGCCGGCCAGCTCCAACTCAACGCGTTCGAGCCGGTCATGGGCCACGGCCTGCTCCAAGGCTTCAGCTGGACCGCGTCCGCGTTCGACTCGCTGCGCGAGATGTGCGTGGACGGGATCACCGTCGACGCCGCGGCGCTCGCGACCGCAGCCGCCACCAACGCCGGCCTCGCCACCGCGCTGACCCCGCTGCTCGGCTACGCGAGGTCCGCGGAGATCGCCAAGGCCGCGCTCAGTGGCGAGGGAGCGGTCAGGGACCTGGCCTTGGCCACCGGCGTGCTCGACCCGGTCGTGCTCGACGCTCTGCTGCGGCCCGAGACGCTGGCGAACCTCGACGTGCCCGGCACCAACGTGGCGACACGGGAGTAGTCGATCGCGAGATCCGATGGTTCGGGCAAGATGGCTCGCATGGCCGAGCCGTCCTTCACCCTGACCCAGCTGCGCTACTTCGCCGCAGCCGCGGAGCTGGGCAGCATGACCGCCGCGTCGCGGCAGCTCGTGGTCTCGCAGTCGGCCGTCTCCACGGCGGTGGCGCAGTTGGAGAAGGAGCTGGGCGTCCAGCTGCTGCTGCGCCACCACGCCCGCGGCCTGACGCTGACGTCGGCCGGCGAGGAGTTCTACCGCGAGCTGCGCAGCTATCTCGTGCACACGAACGAGCTGGTCGAGGTCGCGCGTTCGGCCGGTCAGGCGCTCGTCGGCGATCTCACCATCGGCTGCTTCGCCACGCTGGGCCCCTTCGAGCTGCCGCGGCTGCTGGCCGCCTGCGAGCAGGACCATCCCGGCATCCACATCTCCGTTGTCGAGGACGAGCACGCGGCGCTCAAGCAGGCGCTGCGCTCGGGTCGCTGCGAGCTGGCGCTCATGTACGGCTACGACCTCGACGACGACATCGACCACGTCCAGGTCGGGCTCGCCGCGCCGTACGTCCTCGTCGGCAAGGGTCATCGGCTGGCCCGCCGCAAGAAGGTCGCTCTCGCCGAGCTCGAGAAGGAGCCGATGGTGCTCCTCGACCTGCCGCACAGCGGCCAGTACTTCGAGCGCCTGGTCGAGTCGGCCGGCTTCCGTCCCGAGATCCGCCACCGCAGCGCCGGCTTCGAGACCGTCCGGGCCATGGTCGCCAACGGTCAGGGATGGTCGGTCCTCAACCAGCGCCCGGCCAGCGACACGACGTACGACGGTGCGCAGATCGTGACCCTCGAGATCAGCGACCCCATCGAGCCGCTCGAGGTCGTGCTGGCCTCGATGAAGGGCGTGCGCCTCACCGCCCGCGCCCAGGCTTTCGTCCGCTCCTCGGGTCGCGCAGCGCGACGGCGGGAAGGCCGCTGAGGCGACCTTCCCGCCGGGGAAGTGCTGGTGGCTGGAGCGCTGTGTCTCAGGCGTGCGAGGTGAGGGCCATCTCGCTCGGAGCGAGCTTGCGGCCGCGCGCCAGCAGGTAGTAGACCGGCGCCGTGACGACCAGGCCCAGGATCCAGCTCAGGTCGGCGCCGCCCAGGCTTTCCGCGACCGGCCCGGTGTAGAGCGGGGTCGCCATGAACGGGATCTGGACGAGGATGCCGATCGCGTAGGCGAGGATCGCCTGGCCGTTGAACCGGCCGTAGATGCCGCCGTCGGCCGCGAAGATCGAGTCGAGGTCGTAGTTGCCGCGGTGGATCAGGTAGAAGTCGATCAGGTTGATCGCTGTCCACGGGACCAGCACCACGAGCAGCGCGAGCACGATGTCGACGAAGTACGAGATGAAGTTGCCCGAGACGCCGATGGCGAAGTACGTCGAGGCGGCCATCACCACCAGCGACAGCACCACGCGGCTGCGGGCGGTCGGGATCCAGCTGGCGACGAACGTCTGGACACAGGTGATGATCGAGAGCACGGTGCCGTAGAGGTTGAGCGCGTTGTGACTGATCACCGACAGCAGGAAGAGGACCAGCAGCGGGGTCCCGAACGCACCGGTGGTGTCGCGGACCCCGGTCATGACCTCCACACCCGAAGTCATCGCCAGCGCGACGATGGCGCCGAAGGTGAACGGCAGGATCGAGCCGAGGGTGCAGCCGAGGTAGGTGGCGGTGAAGGTCGCCTTCACCCCGACGCTCGCCGGCAGGTAGCGGGAGTAGTCCGAGACGTACGGAGCGAAGGCGATCTGCCACAGCGCACCGAGCGACACGGTGGCGAGGAAGCCGGCGGTGCTGTACTCGCCCTGCGTCCAGAAGCCCGCGGGCAGGCCGGAGACGAAGATGGCGACGGTGCCGAGAACGATGGCGATGCCGAGGACCCAGGTGGCGACCTTGTTGAGCGAGTGGATCACCTTGTAGCCGATCACCGCGATCAGGCCGGATCCGAGCGCACCGATGACGATGCCCGCCCCGACCGGGATCGGCTCGGCGATGCCGTGCAGGGACTGACCGGCGAGAACGATGTTGGAGGCGAAGAACGCCAGGTACATCACGGCCGCGATCACGACGACGATCAGCGCGCCGTAGGAGCCGAACTGGCCGCGGCTCTGGATCATCTGCGGGATGCCCATCTGCGGGCCCTGGGCCGAGTGCAGTGCCATGAAGACGCCGCCCACGAGGTGGCCGACGACGATGGCCACGACGCACCAGAAGAGGTCGAGTCCGAAGACGGTGACACCGGCGGCGCCGGTGACGACAGGCAAGGGGGCGATGTTCGTCCCGAACCACAGGGTGAACAGGTCGCGCACCTTGCCATGGCGGTCCTCGGGTGGGACGTAGCCGATGGTGTGCTTCTCGACGACTGGCTGGTCAGACATGGTCATTCTCCAATGGGTGTGAGGCGCCCCACCATGGTCGTGACTCGGCCGTTCCTCTGGCAAACGAATCCTTTTGGCATAGGGCATCGGCAAAGCCGATGCACGTCCGAGCGGCCTGGGTCGCCCGAGCCCACTCTCCAGCGCCCGGGTCGCTACATTGACCGCGTGAGGTCACGGTCGTACGCGGGGACATCACCGAACAGCAGGCCGATGCCGTGGTGAATGCCGAGACAGAGCGCTGAGCGGCGATGACCCACGTCTCGGACCGAAAGGAAGCATTGTGAGAACTCGCACTGTCGTCATGGCGCTCGCGATCGCGCTGATGGCGTCGTCGTGTGCCGCCAACCGGGGCGACCAGCTGGCCGGTGAGCTGAGCGAGCGGCTCGAGGGTGTCGATGGCATCGAGCGGGTGGAGCTCGACGGCAACAACGTGCTGCCGTTTGCGGGCGACGCCAGCGGAACCATCGTCCTGGAGGACGGGATCAGCACGGCGCGGGCCGCTGAGATCGCCGCGATCCTCGAGCCGTACGTGTCCGGGGAGAGTCCCGACTACGCGCTCACTCTCGGGATAGACGGCGTCGATCTCCAGGTGAGCCCATCCGAGGAGCGCAACGCGAGCGGGTTGCGGTTGCTCGACGAGGTGCGGCAGCGCACCGATCTGAGCAGTGCGACGATCGTCTACGGTGCCGGGTCGCAGGCCTGCGTCGTGGCGGCAGAGGCGGAGGCGAGTGCGGATCCGGTGACGGTCTATGACGGCCTCGTTGCGCTCCGGGCCGCGACGCCGGGCTGTGAGCGCGCCGGTGTGCGGGTGACCCACGGAGAAGATCAGAGCATCACCGATGCAGCCGACCACTGGGAGCACGTCGACACGTTGCCCGAAGCGGTTTCGATGACGGAGCCGCTCGCCGGCCTCCGCGAGATCCGGAATCGGTTCGACGTCGTGAGCTATGCGATCAGGCCGGGGGCGCTGGTGCTGGAGATGAGGCGCGGCAAGGACGTGGTTGCGGCCGACGAGCTCGCGCGCAAGACGCCCGGTCAACAGGTCAGCGTCAGCGGCGGCAAGATCAGCGCTTGGAGCCAGGATGTCCCCGCTGCTCAGCTCGTCCTCGATCTCGCTGCGCTCTCGTCGGTGGGGTCGGTCAGCAGCGATGATCGCGGCCTCCAGATCGATGGCGTCGACCTGGACGACATCCTCGCCATCTACCAGCAGGTCGCACAGGACCCGGAGGCCGCAGGTATCAGCCGGATCTTGATCTCCGGCACCGCCGCCGGTGAGAAATACCAGATCGCCGGACCCCCGGACGTGGTCGCTGAGCGAGTTGCCGCGGCGCCGCGGCTGGCTGCGTACGCGCCGTTCGCTCTAGCTGATGACGACCTCTCGGTGCATGTGGCCGTCGACGAGATTTCCGACATGGTGGGGGTGATCAAGCCGCTCGCTGGTGTCGGGAGGCTGGTCACCGTCCGTGACGACCAGGGGCGGGAGGTCACCTTCCGCAGCGCCGGGGACGAGATCGAGGTCTCCGAAGGCGAACAGCGCGAGGAGGTCCGGCCGTTGCTCGACGCGATCTGGAGGGCGTGGCAGGGGTGATCGCGCGAGGGAGTCGATCCGGTTCACCCGTCGTCCGTGACTGCGCCGTCGGATACCCGCCGGAAGTCGCCGGTGAGGCGCCCTAGTTTCAAGGCATGAGTACGCATGTCGACATCGATCCGGCCATCCTCTACTTCGGCACACCCGTGGTGCTGCTCTCGACGCTCAACGAGGACGGCACCACCAACCTGATGCCGATGTCGTCGGTCTTCTGGCTGGGACGTACGGCGGTCCTCGGGGTCGGCGCTTCGTCGCGGACGGCGCTCAACGTGATGGATCGGCCCGAGATCGTCCTCAACCTTCCCGGCGTCGACCTGGTCACCGAGGTCGACCGGCTCGCACTGACCACGGGCAATGCGGCGATATCGGCGGCGAAGGCCGAGCGCGGCTATGTGCACGTGCCCGACAAGTACGCCCATGCCGGGCTGACCGCGTACGGCTCCGACACGGTGCTGCCGACGTCGGTCGCGGAGTGCCCCGTGCACCTCGAGGGAACGGTCACGGCGCTGCATCACCTCGGCGCGCCGAAGCTGCTTGCCGTCGAGGTCGGTGTGACAGCGGTGCGGGTGGCCCCTGAGCTGCGCCTGGCCGGCCACCCCAACCGGATCGACCCGGACCGTTGGCGGCCGTTGGTGATGAGCTTCCAGCACTTCTACGGACTCGGGGATCGCGTCCATCCGTCCCGGTTGGCGAGCATCGACGAGGAGCTCTATCGCTGACCGGATCCACGGCTCCGGCGATACCGTCGTCACCCCCTGAATATCGTGCGCAAAAGCACGATTCTTCCTATCTCGAGTCCGATCTGTGCTGCCGGTTTTCTGCCGTCTGACCAGCGGATATGTTCGCTTCCCAATGACCCGCCGGTCGAATGACGGTAAAGATGTGGTTGGGTGGTTGCGGATTTTCGAACGTGAGACGAAATGGTCGTGGAGGTGTTTCGAGGACGTGTGGGACTTCATCGCGGAACGACATAGACAGATCCTTTACGACGGTTTTCAACACGTCTATCTGGTGGTGCTCGCCGTCGTCGCGGCCACCGTCATCGCGGTTCTTCTCGCGATGCTGGTCACCAAGGTCCCGCGGCTGGGTGGTGTCACCAACATGCTCAGCGCCATCGGTCTGACCATCCCGGGCTTCGCCCTGGTCGGGCTGCTGATGCCGGCCACGGGCATCGGGAGCACCACCGCCTTCATCTGCGTCTGCTTCTACGCCGTGCTGCCGATCCTGCGTAATGCGGTGGTCGGCCTCCAGGGGGTTGAGCCGGTGCTGCTCGAGTCGGCCCGCGGCATGGGCATGGGGGAGGCCGCGGTCATGGCCCGCGTACGCCTCCCGCTCGCCTGGCCGGTGATCCTCGCCGGCATCCGGGTGTCGCTGCAGATGTCGATGGGCATCGCGGCGATCGCGGCGTACGTTCTCGGCCCCGGACTGGGGAGTTACATCTTCAGCGGCCTTGCCCAGATCGGTGGCAAGAACGCCCTCAACTATGCGCTGGTCGGGACGCTCGGCGTCGTCGTGCTGGCGCTGATCCTCGACCTGCTGCTCGTGCTCGTCGGGCGCGTGACCATTCCGAAGGGAATCCGAGTCTGATGACCACCACACCTGCCCATGAGGCCAGCGACGTCAGCGGCATCGAGATCGAGCTGGACGGGGTGACGAAGCGATATCCCGGACAGAAGGCGGCTGCTGTCGACTCGTTGAGCCTGACCGTCCCGGCCGGCGAGATGGTGATGTTCGTCGGGCCGTCCGGATGCGGCAAGACGACCTCGCTGAAGATGATCAACCGGCTGATCAAGCCGTCCTCCGGCATCATCAAGCTCGGTGGCGAGGACATCTCGGGCCGCGGCTCCGACGAGCTGCGCCGCCACATCGGCTACGTCATCCAGGGCGGCTCGCTCTTTCCGCACATGACGGTCGCGACCAACATCGCGATCGTGCCCAGGCTGCTGGGCTGGAGCAAGTCGCGGATCGCCGAGCGCGTCGACGAGCTGCTCGACCTGGTCGGCCTCGAGCCCGACCGCTATCGCGATCGCTACCCGCGTGAGCTCTCCGGCGGCCAGCAGCAGCGGGTCGGCGTGGCTCGCGGGCTAGCCGCCGATCCGCCCGTGATCCTCATGGACGAGCCCTTCGGTGCGGTCGACCCGATCACCAGGCAGCGGCTCCAGGACGAGCTGCTCGGCATCCAGCGCGAGCTGCACAAGACGATCGTCATGGTCACCCACGACATCGACGAGGCGATCAAGCTCGGTGACCGGGTGCTGATCCTCCAGGAGGGTGGGCACATCGCCCAGTACGACACCCCCGAGAGGATCCTCGCTGCCCCCGCCAACGACTTCGTCGACGACTTCGTCGGCTCCGGTGCGGCGCTCAAGCAGCTCACGCTGTCCAGGGTCAGCGACATCGACCTTCAGGAGACGACCACCGCCACCGTCGGTGGATCCAGCGCGGAGGCGATCGCCCGGGCCAAAGCCGCCGGCGACGGCAGCGTCGTGGTCCTCGACTCCCGGCGGCGACCGGTCGCCTGGCGGTTCCTGCGGGAGCTCGCTCGCCACGAGACGATCCAGGACGGGGACCGCGAGAAGCTGGTGACCCTCGACGAGCGCTCGACCCTCAACGACGCACTCGATGTCATGCTCGCCTCGAGCTTCGGCGGCGGGATCGTCTGCGACGCCCGCGACCAGTACCTCGGGGTGGTCTTCTTCGAGAGCGTCACCGACCACATGCGTACGGTCGAGAGAGCGGTTGCCCGCGAAGTGGCCGCCGAGGAAGCGACAGCCGAGGAAGCAACGGCCGATACCGGGCAGGTCGGGTCATGACGACGCTGGACCCGACCGTCGTCGCCCCCGAGAAGTCCGTACGCCGCTCCCGGCTGCGGCCTGCCGGCGGGGAGAGCGCCGCGATGCTGATGGTGCTGCCGATCATGGTCGCCGTCCTCTTCGTCGGCTACGTGATCTGGCGCCAGACGGCGGACCTGGACTCGATCGAGGAGTCCACGCTGGCCTGGGGCGCGATCTGGGAGCAGCTTCGCGACCACATCGCGATCACCCTGGTCTCCTCGGCGATCGTGGTCGTCATCGCGGTTCCGTTGGGCATCCTGCTGACCCGCGGCCGGGCCAGGGCGATCGCCCCGGCCGTCGTCGCCTTCGCCAACGCCGGCCAGGCGGCGCCCGCGATCGGGCTGATCGTGCTGCTGGCGATCTGGCTGGGCTTCGGCTTCTGGACGGGCGTGCTCGGGCTGGTGATCTACGGGCTGCTGCCGGTGCTGCGCAACACGATCACTGGGCTGCAGGGCGTGGATCCGACCCTGGTCGAGGCGGGCCGGGGCATCGGGATGTCCGCACCCCAGGTCCTGCTGCGCGTCGAGCTCCCGCTCGCGCTGCCGGTGATCATGGCCGGCATCCGCACCGCGCTGGTGCTCGTCGTGGGCACCGCGGCGCTGGTGACCTTCATCGGCGCCGGCGGCCTCGGCGGCGCGCTGACCTCGGGGATCAACCTCTTCCGGTTCCCGGTCATGGTCTCCGCGGCCCTGCTGATCGCACTGCTGGCGCTCCTGATCGAGTGGGTGGGCCGCGTGCTCGAGACCGTCCTTCGACCGAAGGGGATCTGATGAGACTCAAGCGACTCACCCTGGCGATGACCGCCGCAGTCGTCTCCATCGCGCTGTCCGGGTGCAGCATCGGACTGGGCACCGCGGGCGGTCTCACGAAGTCCGGCACGCTGGCCGGCCCCATCGAGGGAGTCGAGCTCGCTGACGCCAGCTTCTCGGTCGGCTCGAAGAACTTCACCGAGCAGATCCTGCTCGGCAAGATGGCGGTGATCCTGCTCAAGTCGGCCGGCGCCGAGGTCAAGGATCTGACCAACATCCCTGGCAGCGCGGCCGCCCGCGAGGCGCAGCTGGCCGGACAGGTGGAGCTCAGCTGGGAATACACGGGCACCGCCTGGCTGACCTACCTCAACAACGCCAAGCCGATCCCGGACGAGCGCAAGCAGTACATCGCCACCCGTGACGCCGATCTGCGTGAGAACAACCTGGTCTGGCTGCCGCCGACGCCGATGAACGACACCTACACGATGGCGATCAGCGCGGAGAGCGCGAAGAAGTACGGCATCACGAAGCTCTCGGAGATGAGCAAGGTGCCCCCGGCCGAGCGGACGTTCTGCGTCGAGGCGGAGTTCACCAACCGCCCCGACGGGCTCAAGGGCATGCTCGAGACCTACGGCATGCCGCTGGGAAGCCCCAAGGGGATCCCGAGGAGCAACCTGCGGACGCTGCAGACCGGCGCGATCTACGACGCGACCGCCAGGGGGCGGTGCACCTTCGGCGAGGTCTTCACCACGGACGGCCGGATCGAGGCGCTGGACCTGACGGCGCTCGAGGACGACCGCAGCTTCTTCCCGAAGTACAACGCCTCCATGGTCGTACGAGGAGAGGTGCTCGAGAAGCACCCCCAGATCGCGGAGCTGTTCGAGCCGCTGTCGGCGGCGCTGACCAACGAGGTGATCTCCGGGCTCAACGCGGAGGTCGACGTCGAGGGACGTGACCCGGCCGAGGTCGCCTGGGACTACCTGCGCCAGGAGGGGTTCGTCCGCTGACGCCTCAGTCTGCTGAGGCGGCCGCCTTGATCTCCTCGAACTGCGAGCCCATCCGGGCGGCGAGAGCCTCGGCGGCACGCAGCGGGCGGACCATCACCTTGAAGTCGACGATCCGCCCGTCCTCGTCATAGGTGAGGAAGTCGCAGCCGTTGAGCTCGAGGCCGTCGACCTTGGCAGTGAACTCGTAGGCGTGGTGTGCGCCGTCGTGGATCTCGCGGACGTAGGTGAGGTCCTCGAACACCTTCACGACGGCGCGCAGGATCGAGGCGGTGATCGCCCGGCCGGGGTAGGGCTTGAACGCGACCGGGCTGGTGAACACGACGTTGTCGGCGAGCATCGCCTCCACGGCGTCCATGTCCTTGGCCTCGATCGCCTCACGGAAGGTGGTCATCTGGGCTTCCTCCTGGGTCGGCTGCTTTCGGGAGAGCCTAGAGGGGCGGGTGCTGCGGCGTACTCCTCGGAAGTTCCCGGTCCGATGAGCCGACGGCTTTGCCGATGGCGATCCCCGCCGCCGCGGGCGCGAGCACCAGCCCCGCCACGAAGGGCGTGAGGAACGCCAGGTCGCTCCACAGGACATCGAAGTCGACGCCCTCCACCGACCAGATACGGATCGGAAATACGAGACCGGTCACGATGGCCACCACCGTCCAGCGCAAGAACACGGGCGAGAGGGCCTCCGCGTGGCGGCCGTCCCACAGACCCCAGAGCCCCGATACGACGAACAGGAGCCCGAAGTAGAGCAGGCCGGCGCCGATGTTGGCGTCCTCGCTCGGGAAGAGGTTGAGCACGATCGGGTAGAGGAGGCTGCCGCCGACGATCACGGCGAGGCGTACGAGGAGCTTCATGTCTTCAGACTGCCGGATCGGGGTCCGGGAGACATGAGTGCGAGTACTCAGATCAGCAGGTTCGCTAGGTTTCGAGGTGTGAACAGCTCAGCGGGACGGCGTGCTCTGGTGGTCGGTGCGGGGATCGGCGGGCTCACTGCGGCGCTCGCGCTGTCGCGGGTCGGGTGGCAGGTGACCGTGCTGGAGCGCGCGCCGGAGCTGGGCGAGGTCGGTGCCGGCCTCTCGATCTGGCCGCAGGCGTGGCGGATCCTCACCGACCTCGGGGTCGCGGATCGCCTTGTGGACGGCACTCGGCCGGCGATCCAGGCCGGGCTACGACGGCCCGACGGGCGCTGGCTGGCGAAGGTGGGCCTCGACGCCGTCGAGCGGACCCCGGTCATGGTGCACCGGGCCAGGCTGCACGAGGCACTCGTGGGTGCGCTGGCAGAGCGTGCCGGGGTCGAGATACGCACCGGGGTGACCGTCACCGGCCTGGCTGATCTCGACGAGGCCGGCCCCCACGGCCCGGCCGACCTGGTGGTCGCCGCCGACGGGATCCGCAGCACGCTCAGGAACGAGCTGCACGGACGCGAAGACGTACGCTACGCCGGCTACACCGCCTACCGCGGGGTCACCGCGGAGCCGGTGCCGGGGGAGGCCTCGAGCACGGGTGGGGAGACCTGGGGGGCCGGGGTGCGCGCCGGCTATGTCCCGCTGGTGGACGGCCGGACCTACTGGTTCGCGACTGCCAACCGGCCGGCGGGGGAGAGCGGCGGAGACCATCACGCCGAGGTCACCGCGCTGGTCGGCGACTGGCACGATCCGATCCCGCAGCTGTTGGCGGCGACGCCGCCGAGCGCCGTTCTCCGCGGCGACATCTGTGACCTGCGGCTGCCGCTGAAACGGTTCGACCACGGTCGCGTCGTGCTCCTCGGGGATGCCGCGCACGCGACGACCCCCAACCTCGGCCAAGGTGCCTGCGCGGCGATCGAGGACGCGGCCGTGCTGGCCGCCCAGGTCGCCGGTCACGCCCGGATCGAGAGCGCGGTGGTCGCCTACGACCGCACTCGGCGTCCAGTCACCCAGCGCCTGGTGATGGCCTCACGGATGGTCGGCGCGCTCGGCCAGGTCGACAACGGGCCCGTGGTCGCGGTCCGCGACACCGGCCTCGCCGGGCTCGGTGCGATCGCGCGGCTGCTGAGCAGGTAGGTCCGCCACCGCGTCACAGTCGTGCGGGCGCCGGTGTCTGGATGACCATGACGGCTACCTATCTCACCGTGACCCTCATCGCCTCGATCGCCGCGCTCGGCGGGGCGGTGCTCAACCTGACCGGCCACCGGATACCCGTGACCGAGGCGCGGCGGCTCTCGGTGCCGACGGAGTGGCTGCGGTTCCCGATCGGGGTGTCGTACGGGCTCGGCTTCATCGGCCTGCTGGTCGGGGTGGCGGTCCCGGCGGTCGGCATCGTCGCCGCGGCCGGGTTCGTGGTGTTCTTCGTGCTCGCGATCGGAGCGCACCTGCGGGTGGGGGACCGGAGCCTGGGGCGTGCAGTCGGTGGTCTCGTGCTCGCGCTGGCCACGCTGGTCGTCACCGGGGTGTACGCGGCGGGGCAGGACGACCCTTCGACAAGCTCAGGACACCGCCTCGGCGGGGTCGTCGCGGCGTACGTCGCTGATCTTCCGGACCCATGGTGGCCGGTCGTGCTGCTCGCGGTGATCCAGCTCGGTGACGCAGCGATGTGCGCCAAGCCGGTCGGCTTCATCGCCCGGTGCTTCACCGATGTCGGGCTGCCGCGCGCGCTGTGGCCGGTGATGCCGTGGGTCAAGGTGGCCGCCGCTACCGGCCTGGTCGCCGGACTCTGGGTGCCGTACGTCGGGGCGCTGGCCAGCGCGGCGCTGGTGGTCTACTTCGTGCTCGCCGTCGCGGCCCACATCCGGGCCCGCGACTTCGGCCGCAACCTCGCCCTCAACGCCACGCTGTCGCTGATCGCCTGCGTGGCGGTCCTCGTCTTCTGCTTCCTGCGTTGAAACGGGCTAGGCGACCCCGAACATGGTCAGGCACGGCTCCAAACCGCTGACCTCGACGCCGGTGCGGTCGTTGCGCTCCCATCGCTCCCGGTCGAGCCGGAGCCGGTGGGAGACGAGCACCTCACCGTCGCGTACGTCGCGGGAGATCCCGTCGGGCTGGTAGCCGAGCCTGGTGGAGACCCCCACGGAGGCGGCGTTGTCCGGAAACACCTCGGAGGTGGCGTAGGCGGCGCCGAGGTGGTCGAAGGCCACGGTGAGGGCGCCGAGGCGGGCCTCGGTGCCGAAGCCACGGCGGTGGTGAGGCAGGCCGAGCCAGGAGGCGGTGCTCACCTCGCGCCGGGTGGCGAACTCGGTCGCCGAGACCCAGACGACGCCGAGCGGGTCGCCGTCGACGAAGACGGTCAGGCCCAGGCTCCAGTCCTCCGGCCCCCACTCGCCCCGGCTCGTCCAGGCGCTACGCAGCACGTGGCGCGCCCGCTCCAGCGGTGGCCGTTCGGCCCATGGGGTCAGGAACGGCCGATCTCTCGGCTCGTGCACCCCGTCCGCGGCGACCTCGGCCAAGCGCGCGAGCTCGTCATCGGTCGGCAGCCGAAGCTCCAGCCGAGGGGTCCGGATCACCAGGCCGAACAGCGGCCACACCTCGGTCAGCGTCATCGGCCCATCATCGAGAGGGTCGGGGGTGACGGACAACTGGTTATCACCGCTCGTCCCGGCTCGGGCCTCTCACGTAGTCGAGGAGGTCGGCGGCCGCCGAGGTGTAGCGGTCGACCTCCTCGCCGCTGTCGCAGGTGCACAGCACGATGGTCACCTCGCCGGCGCGGGGCCAGATCGGCTCCCAGGTCGCGCCGGCCTCCTCCCAGCGGAGGAGTCGCTCGAGGTCGTCGCTCATGGTGGTCCGCGCTCCTGTTGATTGTCGACAATCCGACCGGCTACTACAGTAGGCGAGCGTTCGACGACTGTCAGTAGGACAGTCGAACGCTGACCTTTGGAGGCTGATGCGCGATGAGCGGAAACCCGAACGAGGCGAGGGTCGTGGCCGAGGTGCCGAAGGGGCTCCTGATCGCTGGTCAGTGGGCGGATGCGAGCGACGGTGGCACCTTCGACGTGTCCGACCCCTCGACCGGGGAGGTGCTGTGCGCGGTCGCCGACGCCACCCCCGAGGACGGCCGGCGTGCGCTCGAGGCCGCGGCAGCCGCCCAGAAGGAGTTCGCCGCGACCGCGCCGCGAGCCCGGGCGGACATGCTCATGTCCGCTTTCGACCTCCTGCACGAGCGCATCGAGGACCTCGCGCTGCTGATGACGCTGGAGATGGGCAAGCCGCTGGCCGAGTCGAAGGGCGAGATCGCGTACGCCGCTGAGTTCTTCCGCCACTTCGCCGAGGAGGCGGTGCGGATCGACGGCGGCTACCAGACTGCCCCAGCCGGTGGCTCCCGATTCCTGATCACGAAGCAGCCGGTCGGTCCCGCGCTGCTGATCACGCCCTGGAACTTCCCGATGGCGATGGGGACCCGCAAGCTCGGTCCCGCGATCGCGGCCGGTTGCACGAGCATCACCAAGCCCGCCCAGCAGACGCCGCTCTCGATGCTGGCGCTGGGCGAGGTCCTGCGCGAGGCCGGCGTGCCCGAGGGCGTCGTCAACATCCTGCCGACCACCCGGCCGGGCGAGATCACCGAGCCGCTGCTGACCTCCGGGGTGATCCGCAAGCTCTCCTTCACCGGCTCCACCGGCGTCGGCCGGACGCTGCTCGCCCAGAGCGCCGAGCAGGTGCTGCGTACGTCCATGGAGCTCGGCGGCAACGCCGGCTTCGTCGTCTTCGAGGACGCTGACATCGACGAGGCGGTCGCGGGTGCGATGGCGGCGAAGATGCGCAACACGGGTGAGGCGTGCACGGCCGCCAACCGGATCTTCGTGCAGCGCTCGGTCATCGACGAGTTCGGGGAGCGGCTCGCCAAGGCGATGTCGGAGCTGCCCATCGGTCGCGGGGTCGAGGAGGGCGTACGCGTCGGACCCCTCATCGACGAGAAGGCCCGGCAGAAGGTGCAGAGCCTCGTGGACGACGCGGTGGCCGGCGGTGCGCGGGTGCTGACCGGCGGCACGGCTCCCGACGGGCCGGGCTTCTTCTACCCGCCGACCGTGCTCACCGGTGTACCCGTCACCGCGCGGATGGGCACCGAGGAGATCTTCGGCCCGGTCGCACCGCTGACGCCGTTCGACACCGAGGACGAGGTGGTCACGGCCGTCAACGACACCGAGTACGGCCTGGTGAACTACGTCTTCACCAACGACCTGCGCCGTGGGCTGCGGGTCGCCGAGGCGCTCGAGTCCGGGATGGTCGGGCTCAACCAGGGCGTCGTCTCCAACCCGGCCGCGCCCTTCGGCGGCGTGAAGGCCTCGGGGCTGGGGCGGGAGGGCGGGCGTGCCGGGATCGAGGAGTACCTCGAGACCAAGTACGTCGGGATCGCGATGTGACGCGAGGCGTGATCTAGACGTAGCCCGGGTCGTCGTCCTCGGCATGGACGAGGCGCCGTAGCGCCTCGTCCAGGTGCTGCTCGACGCGTCTTCGGGTCAGCCCCACATCGCCCGCCTCGATGGCGTCGACGATCTGGCGGTGCTCCTCGACCAGCTCGAGCGGCTGCCGGTAGGCGCCCTCCAGGGCGGCCAGGCACATCCTCGTCTCGACGATCAGGGTCTGCTGCATCCGGGCCAGGCGTCGGCTGCCGGAGCACTGCACCAGCACGTCGTGGAAGTGGAGGTCGGCGTCGCTCAGCGCCGTCGGGTCACCCAGCTCGAGGGAGTGGGCCATCGCGTCGCACGCTGCGCGGAGCTCGCGCAGCGCAGCCGGGACCCGCGCGCGGGCGATCATCGAGGCGGCGGCCCCCTCGACGGCGGCCCGGGCCAGATAGACGTCGCGGATGTCGGCCTCGTCGAGCTCGATCACGAAGAGACCGCGGTTGGGCTCGCTGCGGAGCAGACCCTCCTGGACCAGGCGCTGCATGGCCTCGCGCAACGGGCCGCGGCTGACCCCGAACTGGGCCGACAGAGCGGCCTCGCTCAGCTGTGCCCCGGGCGGCAGGCTGCGCTTCATGATCGCCGTGCGGAGCTGGCGAGCGATGAGCGAGGCCGTCGACTCCCGGTGCACGGGTTCGAAGCTCGATGTCACTGTCAACGTGGTCTCCGATGGGCGGCCGAGAAAGAGCTTGATTGTTGACAATCATTGTATGTGTCGGTCGGCAGCGAGCGGACCGACTTCGGGCGGGCCCGGGCACGTGTGACGCGCCCGGGCCGCCCGTCCGTGTCCGTCGGTCAGACGGTCTTGTCCAGCTCGGCGAGCTCCGCCTCGGACTCCGGCGTACCCGGGATCTCGGTGCCCCGGATCGACTTGCCCGCCGTCTCGACGACGAAGAACAGCGCGATCAGGCCGACCACGGATCCCGCGATCATGTAGTAGGCCGGCATCAGCACATCGCCGGTGGCGCCGATCAGGGCGTTGTTGACGTACAACGCCGTGCCACCGAAGGCAGCGGTGGAGATGTTGTAGCCGATCGCCATGCCGCCGTAGCGAACCTGCGAGGGGAACATCGCCGGGAAGGTCGCCGAGATGGTCGCCAGCTGGGCGACGTAGACGATGCCCAGCACCGTGAACCCGATGACCGCCGGCCAGAAGCCCTGCCCGATCAGCAGGAACATCGGGACCGAGAGCACGATCAACCCGATGAAGGAGCCGCCCCACATCGGCTTGCGGCCGACCCTGTCCGAGAGCGCCCCGGCGATCGGCAGGAACACCAGCATCGCGATCTGTCCGAAGATGACCAGCAGGTCGGCGTCGGTGCTGTTGAAGCCGGCTTCCTCCTGCAGGTAGGTCGCCATGTAGGCGAGCAGGGTGTAGTTGGCGATGTTGAGCGCGGCGACCAGGCCGATCAGCGTGAGGATCGGCTTGTAGAACAGCGCGAAGAGATCCTTCAGCGCGGCCCCCGCGCCGCCCTCGACGGCGTCGTGCGACTCGAGCTCCTGGAAGACGGGCGTCTCCTCGAGCTTGGTCCGGATGTAGAGGCCGATGAGGCCGATCGGACCGCCGATGAGGAACGGGATGCGCCAACCCCACTCGGTCATGGCGTCCTGGCCGATGAGCGACTCGGTGGTGAAGACGACGGCGATGGCGGCGGTGAAGCCGACGATGGTGCCGAACTCCAGGAAGCTGCCGTAGAACCCACGCTTCTTGTCGGGCGCGCACTCGGCCATGTAGGTCGCGGCGCCGCCGTACTCACCGCCGGTCGAGAATCCCTGGATCACTCGGAGCAGCACGAGCAGGACCACGGCCCAGATGCCGATCGAGTCGTAGGTCGGGAGCAGGCCGACACAGAACGTGGCAGCCGCCATCAGGATGATGGTCATCGCGAGGACGCGTTGGCGCCCGATGCGGTCGCCGAGGGGGCCCCAGAAGATGCCGCCGAGCGGACGCAGGATGAACGAGATCGCGAAGGTCAGAGCCGTGCCGGCGAAGCCCTGCTCGGGGAAGAAGTTGGCGGTGATCTCGGTCGCCACATAGGCGAAGGCGCCGTAGTCGAACCACTCTGTCGCATTGCCGACCGCTGAACCGGTTATCGCTCTGCGGAGCTTTGATTTATCGGGTTGTGCCTCGTCGGAGGTGATGGTTGGGGTTCCTGACATTTCTTCTCACCTATTCGGTGTGATTGATGGCTGGGGACCGCGTTTGACCCACTGTGTCGACTGTAGGGTTGTCAACAATTTGCGCCACGTCAGCGCTGTCTTTGCGCTCTGGCAGGGAGCGCTGAAGGTGGCACAGGGTGTGACGGATGGTTTATGTAAAGCCAGCACGCTACCCGAAGAGGGCTCGGGGAAGGGATAGGGGGAGGGGCACCCCGGCGAGTCGCACGGCTCGTCAGGATTGTTGACGATCTCCAACCAGCCTCCTACCGTGGCCCGAACCATTGCCGAGATATCGAGCGCGACGGAGGATTTCTTGGAGACGTCCCGGCGCCCTGCGATCACGATTCTCTGCCCGCCCGACGGTGACAGACCCCGCGGGATGGAGCTGCTCGAGGCCGACGCCGAGCTCACTTACGCCGATGCCGCAGGTCTCGCCGACGCGCTCGACGGGGCCGACGCGCTGCTGCTGTGGGACTACTTCTCCGATGCCGTCCGCGATGCCTGGCCCAGCGGCGGCTCGCTGCGTTGGATCCACGTCGCCGCAGCCGGGGTCGACAAGCTGCTCTTCCCGGAGCTGGTCGACTCCGAGGTGGTCGTCACCAACGCCCGCGGGATCTTCGACCGGGCGATGGCAGAGTTCGTGCTCGGCTCGATCCTGGCCGTGGCCAAGGGCATCCACGTCAGCCACAACCTCCAGGCGGCCCGCCGGTGGCATCGCCGCGAGACCCGGCTGATCAGCGCCCAGACCGTGCTGGTGGTCGGCGTCGGCTCGATCGGCCGCGAGACGGCTCGGTTGTTGCGTGCGGTCGGGATGGACGTACGCGGTGCCGGCCGCACCGCCCGCGGCGGCGACCCCGACTTCGGCGAGATCGTCGCGAGCGCCGACCTGGTCTCACACGTGGGCTGGGCGGACCATGTGGTCGTGGCCGCCCCGTTGACGCCTGAGACCCAGGGTCTGATCAGCAAGGACGTGCTCGCGGCGATGAAGCCGGGAAGTCACCTGGTCAACGTCGGGCGCGGGGCGATCATCGACGAGAGGGCGCTCGTCGCCGCGCTCGGCGACGGCCCGCTCGAGGCCGCCTCGCTCGACGTCTTCGAGGTCGAGCCGCTCCCAGCCGAGAGTCCGCTGTGGACGATGCCGGGGGTCGCGATCTCGGCGCACATGTCCGGTGACTACACGGGCTGGCGAGGGGCGCTGGCGGACCAGCTCGTCGACAACGCCCAGCGCTGGCTGAGCGGTCGACCGCTGCTGAACGTCGTCGACAAGCGGCGCGGCTTCGTCGTCGGGTAGAGGGCGGAGGCACACCCCGGCTGCGACCGGAAGGCGGCCTGATGGACGACTGGAAGCCGTACGGACCGGGTATCGGTCGGATGTCCGGGTTATCCGTCGATAGGGTTTGGTCATGTCTTGGTTCGAGCGCAACACCCATCACTGGGACGACTGGTCGCTCGACGAGCTCGTCGAGGCCAAGCAGGGGCAGCGGGTCAGCCTCGTGGTCCCGGCGCGCAACGAGGCCGCGACCGTGGGTGACCTGGTCAGCACGCTGCGCACCAGTCTGATGGAGACCGCCGACCTGGTCGACGAGCTCGTCGTCATCGACTCCGACTCCTCCGACGACACCGCCCGGATCGCCTCGGACGCCGGCGCCGACGTCTACGCCTCGGCCGCGATCAGGCCCGATCTCGGCTCCTACCCCGGCAAGGGCGAGGCGATGTGGAAGTCGCAGTTCGTCACGACCGGCGAGCTCATCGTCTTCATGGACGCCGACCTGACCGAGTGGGACACCCACTTCGTACGAGGTCTTGTGGGTCCTCTTGTCAACGATCCTGCGATCGAGCTGGTCAAGGGCTTCTACCGGCGGCCGGGCGAGCACGGTCTCGACGGCGGTCGAGTCACCGAGCTCGTCGCCCGCCCGCTGCTCGCCCTGCATCGCCGGCCGCTGCGGGACCTGATCCAGCCGCTGGCGGGGGAGTGGTCGATCCGGCGCTCGCTGTTCGAGAGGCTGCGGGTCCCGGTGGGCTACGGAGTCGAGCTCGCCGCCCTCGTCGACACGCTGGACACGCGTGGGATGGACGCGATCGCCCAGGTCGACCTCGGCCAGCGCGACCACAGCCACCAGGACCTCTTCGATCTCGGCCTGATGGCGACTCAGATCGTGGGCATGATGTCGCGCCGCCTCGGGACCGGCCCGGCGGGTGATGACGTCGAGATGCGGCAGTACATCCCGATCGACGGCTCCACCAAGGTCATGGAGCGGTCCGTGAGCCTCCTGGAGCGGCCGCCGCTGCGCGACGGGTCGGGCGGTATGGTCTCCTGATGCTGCGCCTCGGACGACACGACTTCGGTGATGGCGAAGCGCTGATGATGGCGATCGTCAACCGCACCCCGGACTCGTTCTTCGACAAGGGAGCGACCTGGGCCGAGGACGCGGCCTTCGAGCGCGTACGTCTGGTGGCGTCGCAAGGAGCGGAGATCGTCGACATCGGCGGGATCAAGGCGGCGCCGGGGGCCGAGATCGGCGCCGCGGAGGAGAAGGCCCGGGTGGTCGACTTCGTCGCCCGCGTACGGGAGGAGTTCCCGGCGCTGGTCATCTCTGTGGACACCTGGCGTGCCGAGGTCGGCGATGCGGTGTGTGCGGCCGGCGCCGACCTGATCAACGACGCCTGGGGTGGTGCGGATCCGGAGCTCGTCGACGTCGCGGCGGCCCACGGCGCCGCGATCGTGTGCACCCACACGGGCGGCGTGACGCCGCGGACCCGCCCCTATCGGATCGAGTACGACGACGTCGTCCGCGACGCGATCGACTCGACTCTCGGCTACGCCCAGCGTGCCCTCGACGCCGGGGTCGCCAAGGAGTCGATCGTGATCGACCCGGCCCACGACTTCGGGAAGAACACCTTCCACTCCCTCGAGATCACCCGCCGGCTCGGGGAGATGGTCGAGACCGGCTGGCCGGTGCTGGTCTCCCTCTCCAACAAGGACTTCGTCGGGGAGACCCTCGACCAACCGGTCGGCGAGCGACTCCTCGGCACCCTGGCCGCCACGTCGGTCTGCGCGCTGGCCGGCGCCCGCATCTACCGGGTCCATCAGGTGCCGGAGACCCGTCAGACCGTCGACATGGTCTGGACGATCGCCGGACGCCGGCGTCCGGCGCGAGCGATCAGGGGGCTGCAATGACACGGGTGGCGCTCGTTCCGGGATGCCTGGCCCTGCTGCCTGAGAACGCCTCGCTCGAAGACCCCGTCGAGGAGCTCCGCTCCGCCTGCTTGGCGGCCGTGGCGTGGCTGGGCGAGGAGGTACGCGTGGTCGCAGGCGCGCAGGGTGCCCGGGTGGCGTCCGCGCTGCTGGCCGAGGTCGGTGCGGCTCCGACGAGCGACGCGGAGGCGGCGTACCTCATCGTCGGCAACGGCTCGGCCCGTCGCAGCGAGAAGGCGCCCGGTCACCTCGACCCGCGGGCCGCCGGGTTCGACGAGACACTCGGCAGATCGTTGGCGAAGCCCGACGCCGCCGCGCTCGGCGCGCTGGATCGTGGGCTGGCCGCTGACCTGTGGGCCGACGTCGATCCGATCGTGGAGTCGGCCGATCTGCTCCGCGGGTTCGACACGGTGGCGATCGACTACGACGCCGACCCGTACGGGGTGCGCTACTGGGTCGCCCGCTGGGCTCGACGGGTGTAGCCCGCCCGCCAGCGGGCCCTGTTGATCTGCCCGGTGGACCTGCCCGCCCGGCGATCTACCGGCCAAGCAGGTGGGTGAGCCCCGCCGCGTACGCCTTCGGGGTCACGTCGCCGATCACGACCAGCTGCAGGATGTAGCCGGGCAGCAGGCCGGTGAGCACCATCGCGATCTTCTCGGGGTCCGCGTCCTTGCGGAACTGCCCCGCTTCGATGGCGGCCTCGGCGTAGCCCCGCCATGCCGCGCGGATGCCGCGCGCCTCGGGGGCCATCAGCGCGAGGAACTCGGGGTCGCGGGCAGCCTCGGCCCAGGTCTGCAGGGCGATGCGAGGCAGGTTGATGCCGAGCTCCTCGGAGAGGTTCAGGAGGTGCTGGGTGGCGGTCTCGATCGCCCGTTCGGGTGGGGGAGGGGCGCCGCCCGAGCCGGCCTCGACGACGAGGTCGTTGATCGCGTCCTTGATACCGGTCACCCCGGAGGAGGCGATCGCGTGGATGATCTCGTGCTTCCCGCGGAAGTAGGTGTAGACCGAGCCGGCGGAGAGACCGGACTCCCGGACCACGTCGGCCATCGTCGTCTTGTGGAACCCGTCGCGCTCCACGCAGCGCAGCGTCGCCGCGATGATCTGCTGACGTTTCTCGGTGCGGTGCTCATCGCTGACCTTGGGCATGCGACGAAGCGTACCTCAAAAGAAAACGAATGCTCGTTCTTGATAAATCGGCGCGGGAGGAGGAGAGTGCTCCTCAAAGAGAATGAACATTCGTTTTTAAGGAATCGCCATGTCCAAGTCAGTGAAAGCCGTGATCGGGATCAGCCTCGGCCTGGTCACCCTGCTCACCTTGCTCATCTCCGCGTTCGCCTGGCCCGCCAGCGAGATGGAGCCCAGATCGCTACCGCTGGTCGTGGCCGGCCCCGAGGCCGTGGTCACCCAGATCGAGACCCAGCTCGCCACCAGCGTGGGGGAGGACGCCTTCGAGGTCACCGCGGTCGCGGACCGCGAAGCAGCGGTCGAGGCGATCGAGAACCGGGAGGCGTACGGCGCGATCCTCGTAGGTCCTGAGGGTCAAGAGGTCCTGGTCGCCTCCGCGGCCAGCGCCAACGTCGCTCAGCAGCTCACCCAGATGGCCACCGCCATGGGTGGTGAGTCCGGAGGCCAGCCCGGCGCCCAGCCCACGGTCACCGACGTCATGCCGAGCGCGGAGGACGACCCGCGCGGCATCGTCTTCGGCGCGTCCGCCCTGCCGCTGGTCATCGGCGGCATCATGGCCGGCGCCATCACCTCGCTGGTGCTGACCCGCACCCGAGACCGGGTCGCGGCCGCGTTCCTGATCGCGATCGGTGGCGGCCTGGCGATGATCGGCGTCGTCCAGGGCTGGCTCGGCGCCCTGGAGGGCAGCTACCTGGCCAACGCCGGCGTCGTCGCCCTCGGCATCCTGGCGGTCGCGCTCCCGATCATCGGCCTGCGCCATCTCATCGGACCGGCCGGTGTCGGCATCGTGGCGCTGCTCGTCCTGCTGGTCGGCAACCCGATCTCCGGGATCACCTCAGCGCCGGAGATGGTGCCGTTCGGATGGCTCGGCCAGCTGATGCCCCCGGGAGCGGCCGGATCGGCGCTGCGCGGCTTCTCCTTCTTCGACGGTGCCGGGACCGCCATGCCGCTGATCGTCCTCGCCTGCTGGGCCGGCGCAGGCCTGCTCCTCACCGTGCTCCCGCACCGCGAGAAGCCCAGCGAGAAGCCCAGAGTCGAGGCGGAGGCAGCCGAGCGAACCACGCGTGACGCGGAGGCCGTAGCACGGTAGAACTGTAGGGATGACTCATCCACACGAGCCGGTCGGCGAGTGGTGGCGCGACCAGGTGGCCGCCCTCCACCGCTGGGGCCGGCTCGTGCTGCGCGACGAGGACGACTCGGTCCACCAGATGCGGGTGACCGTACGCAGGCTGCGCAGCGCCCTGGTGACCTACCGCCCGCTCCTCGACTCGGAGCGGACCGAGCCCCTCCGGTCCGAGCTGAAGTGGCTCGCCGCCCTCCTCGGAGACGTACGCGACGCAGAGGTGCTCCGCAAGCGGCTCCGACGCTGGGCGGCCGAGCACGGTCCAGGACCGTCCGGCATCGACGCACTCCGAGCGGCGATCGCCGAGCAGCACGCAGTAGGTCGCGCCCGGCTGCTGCCGGAGCTCGACGGGGAGCGCTACCGTGCGCTGATCGCCGGTCTCGCCGCGACCGACGGTCTCCCGTGGTCCGCAGGCGGCCCGGACAAGAAGCCGCTGCGCAAGCGCCTCCGCCGCGACTGGAGGCGGCTGGCGGCCGCTGTCGACAAGGCCGACCGCGCTACCAGCGCCGGTCGGCGGCGCGAGCAGCTCCACGAGGTGCGCAAGAAGGCCAAGCGCACCCGCTACACGGCGGAGTCGCTGCGGGAGGTCTTCGGCAAGGACGCCGAGCGCTGCGCGGATGCCGCCAGATCGATCCAGTCGGCGCTCGGCGACCTCAACGACTCCGTGGTCATGATCCGGGCGATCGAGGAGCTCCCTGAGCACGACGATGCCCTTCGTGAGTTCCTCGAGGCCGAGGAGGCCGCCGCCGATGCCGCCGAGGAGCGGTTCGCCTCCGTCTGGAAGAAGGCGAACCGCCCGAAGGTCCACGGCTGGCTGAGTCAGACCACAGGGAAGTCGAAGTAGGTGTCGGGAAAGGGCTCCTCGATCAGCGAGTAGTGCCACCACTCGCTCTCGTAGCGGCTGAACCCGCACGACTCCATCACCGAGCACAGCTGTGACCGGTTGCGCGCCGCGACCTCGGAGACCCCGGCGGCGCCGTGGTGGGAGATCTCGTCCATCAGGTCGTGGTCGCCGGCCATGTCCAGCAGCTCGCCGGAGGCCAGATCGAAGAGGGTCAGGTCGACGGTGCTGCCGCGGCTGTGACCGGACTTCGTGGCGACGTACCCCTTCTCGAACATCTCCGGGCGGGTGATCGCGGGGTAGTGGGCGCGCTTGCGCGCGTCGTCCGCGGGTGGGGGCTCCTCGGCCCAGCGCAGGAAGGCGTCGACGGCGCGCTGGGGGCGGTAGCCGTCCCACAGCAGGATGCCGAACCCGAGGGCTGCCGCATCGTCCCGTGCCTGGGTGAGCGCTGCGCAGAGCTCGCGGGTTCCGACGATCCGGTTCACCAGATAGCCGTCGACGGGCTTTCCGGTGAAGTTGTCCCAGGTGGCGTACTTGGCGTCCCAGCGGATGCCGGGCACCAGTTCGTCGACGAAGGCGAACCCGTCCCTCATCGAGCCGTCTCCTCCAGCGCCAGGGCGACCGCGCGGTCGAGGAGCTCGGTCATCGAGATCCCGGCCGCGGCCATCATCCGCGGGTAGCGGCTGTAGGAGGTGAGCCCGGGCAAGGTGTTGACCTCGTTGAGCACCACGGTGCCGTCAGCCTTGAGGAACATGTCGACCCGCGCCAGTCCGCGGCAGCCCAGCGCGCGGTAGACCCGCTGCGCCTCGGCCTTGACCAGCGCCTGCGCCTCGGCAGGGATGTCGGCCGGCACGATGAAGGTCGCGTTCTCCGAGCCGGTCTCGGGGGCGTCCTCCTGATGGATCTTGAAGAAGCCGTGCGAGAGCGCGACGTGGTCGACCTCTCCGGTGACCAGGTCGGTGCCGTTGCCGAGGATCGAGCAGCCGATCTCCTCGGCGACGACCCCTTCCTCGACGAGCACCTTCTGGTCGTACTGCCGCGCCGTCGCCACCGCCTCGGCCAGCTCGTCCGCCGAGGTCACCTTGCTGACGCCGAAGGACGATCCGGAGCGGGCGGGCTTCACGAAGACCGGGTAGGGGAGAGCGCCGGCGTCGCCAATGGTCTGCACAGTGTCATCGGGGCCGAGGATCCAGAAGTTCGGCGTCGGGATGCCTGCCTCGCCGACGACCGTGTAGGCCAGCGACTTGTCCATGCACAGCGCCGAGCTCTGCACGTCGCAGCCGACGTAGGGGATCCCGGAGAGCTCGAAGAGCCCCTGGATCGCGCCGTCCTCGCCGAGCTTGCCGTGCAGGACCGGCAGCACGACGTCGAGCCGGACCGGCTCGTACTTGCCCTCGTCGAGGACGAGCAGCCCGTGGACGCTGCGGTCGGGGGAGAGCACCACCGGGCGGTGCGCGCCGTCCTCCCAGCTCGCCTCCGGCCCGTCGCACAGGCGCCAGTCGCCGCTCTTGGTGATGCCGATCCAGTACGCCTCGTACTTGTCGGCGTCGAGGTGCCTCGCCACCTCCTGGGCCGACTTCACCGAGACGGGGTGCTCCTCGAAGACGCCACCGAAGATGACGCCGACCTTGAGCCTGGGCGACTTGGACATCTTGGACTCAGACATGCTGGAACCTGCTTTCGAATTCACGACAGTTCATGATGGAGTTCTCGACCGTGTCCTGGAGGGCATGGTCGGTGAGATAGGCGATATGCGGGCTGACCAGCACGTTCGGCATCTCTTGGAGCCGCGCCAGCCAGCCGTTGGGGATCTCGCGTCCCCTCAGATCGGCATAGAAGATGCCTTCCTCGCCCTCGACGACGTCCAGGGCCGCGCCGCCCAACCGGCCCTCCTCGAGGGCCACAACGAGCGCCGGCGTCTCGATGAGCGCCCCGCGGCCGGTGTTGATGACGTACGCGCCGGGGCGCATCCGGGCGATGCGCCGCCGGTCGAGGAGATGGTGCGACTCCTCGCTGAGCGGCGCGTGGAGAGTGACCACGTCGCTGCGCTCGACGAGGGTGTCGAGGTCGACGTGCTCGACCCCCGCGGTCGCCGGGCGGGGCCGGATGTCGTAGGCGAGCACCTCGCAGCCGAAGCCCCGCAGCCGGTCGATGACCGCAGCGCCGATCCGCCCGGTCCCGACCACGCCGACGGTCAGGTCGCGCAGCTCGCGGCCCCGAGCGGTCGCCGGGCGGTAGTCGTGGGCGTCGGTGCGCCGGATCGTCGCCTTGGCCTCGCGCACCGACATCAGCATCAGCATCAGCGTGTAGTCGGCCACCGAGTCGGGTGAATAGGCGACGTTCCCGACCGTCATCCCGATGTTCGCCGCGAATTCGACGTCGATATGGTTGAATCCCACGCTTCGCGTCGAGACATATCGCACCCCTGCCCTTTTCAGGGCCAGGAGCGTCGCATTCGATATCGGCGTCTTATGGCTCACACTGACGCACCGGTTTCCGCGGGCCAGCTCGGCATTGTCCGCATCGACCGCCTCGGGCGTGGTGGTCAGGGAGACGCCGAGCGTGGGTGCCAGCGACTCGAAGAGTCCCTTCTCGTCGGGTGCGCAGCCGTAGACCGCGATCTGGAAGGCCGACGAGATCGAGGTCGGATGTGTCGGATGTGTCGGTTCTGTCAGTGCCGTCAGGGTCGGTTCGTGGTTGATCATCGCCGCCAGCAAACTCCATGAGCAGTTGCGGGCCCGTATGGATTTTCCGATATGCCGGCGATAGGTGGTTCGGCGATCTCGGGCGCGGTTATCGTCCGCATATCGTTTAGCGCATACGCGCCGACAACACCGGATCTCGAAGACTGATGGGATGATTCCCCTCAGCTTGGACGAAATAGCCTCGTTGGTCGGCGGGAAGGTCGTCGGCGACGGCTCCGTGACGGTGAACGCCCCGGCCGTGATCGACGGCCGCGCGGCGGATCCCGGCGGCCTCTTCGTCGCGTTCGCCGGTGAGCACGCCGACGGCCACGAGTACGCGCCACAGGCGGCCGCGGCCGGCGCCGTCGCCGCGCTCGGCTCGCGCCCGACAGCCCTCCCGACCGTCGTCGTCGAGGATGCGCAGGCCGCGCTGCAACGCCTGGCCGCCCATGTCGTCTCGATGCTGCGCGAGGAGATGACCGTGGTCGCGGTCACCGGCTCCCAGGGCAAGACCAGCACCAAGGACATGATCGAGGCCGTGCTGTCGACCGCTGCGCCGACCGTGGCGACCTCAGGGTCGTTCAACAACGAGCTCGGCGTACCTCTCACCATGCTGCGCGCCGACAGGACCACGAGGTTCCTCGTGCTCGAGATGGGGGCCCGGCACATCGGCGACATCGCCGAGCTGACCGGCCTGGTCGCGCCGGACATCGCCGTCGTCACGAACGTCGGTCAGGCACACCTGGGCGAGTTCGGGTCGCGCGAGGCGATCGCTGTGGCCAAGAGCGAGCTGGTGCGCGGGCTCGCTGCCGGCGGCACGGCCGTGCTCCACGCCGACGACCCCAGAGTGCTCGCGATGTCCGAACTCACCGACGGTCCGGTGCTGGCCTTCGGCGCCGGTGACTGCGCGAGCGTACGCGTGTGCGGCCTGTCCCTGGACCGGCTCGGCCGGCCCTCGTTCACGTTGCGTTACGACGGCGACAGCGCTGTCGTCAGGCTCCCGTTCGTCGGCGCCCACTGGACGCTCAACGCCGCGGCCGCCGCGGCAGCGGGCCTGACCGCCGGGGTCCCCCTCGAACAGGCCGCGACCGCCCTGAACACCGCCTCGATCTCGAAGTGGCGCATGGAGCTGCGCGCCCTCGACAGCGGCGCGACCCTCCTCGACGACTCCTACAACGCCAACCCCGAGTCCACCCGTGCCGGCCTGGACGCGCTCGCCTCGATCGACGCCAAGCGCCGCATCGCCGTCCTCGGCGAGATGCTCGAGCTCGGCGAGGCGAGCCGCGACGCCCATCACGAGATCGGGACGTACGCAGCGACCCGGGCCGACCTCGTCATCACCATCGGCGAGGCCGCCGCCGTCATCGCCGACGGCGCGGGGGAGAGGGCCCTCGCGCTGCCCGACAACGCCGCCGCCATTGCTTGGCTGCGGAGCCACGTTGCTTCCGGCGACGTGGTCCTCGTCAAGGCCTCACGCGGCGCCCGCCTCGACGAGGTCGCCGCGGCACTAGGCTGATGCCTAAGGCTCTGACGGCACTATCAGGGTGCGACGCGGTAAGCAGGTGGTCGAACGCCGCGCGCTCTCGACCTGCTTGGCGTAGTCTCCTCAACGTTGCTCCGCGGATGTCGAACACCCGACCACGGGGCCGAAACTTGAGATTTTACGTTTATATACGGCGCTCGCGGGTATGAGCACATCGTGAACAAACCTGTGACGACAATTCTCGGGAGACTGCTGTGGTAGAGACTGTTAGCAGTTTTGCACACCCAGTCTCGGGTGGAGGCTGGGCGCGATGAGCGAGCCGACTCTTCAAACGGACATCGAAAGGCTCTACACGGCAGGCAAGGAACTCATGCCTGCCGCCGCAGATCGCCTGTCCAAGCTTGCCGGAGATGTTTCAGGTCAGCTTGAGGTGCTCAACCAGCAAGCAGCGCTGGCGGGAGATCCCGCGATTCTCCGTACGATGCTCGGCGTAGGCAACGACGTCTATGACGTCGTCCGCCAGGGTGTGATCTCGCTCAACCACGCCGCCACAGCGATGATCAAGACGGCTGACGACTACCGGAGGACGGACCAAGCCGCCCGCGATGACTTCAACCGACTGGAGAACAATCTTCAGAACGCGCCGCAACCACGCGCCGCCGACACTCCACCTTGGCTGGCCAAACTTGAGGGCCCCGGCGCCGGTGCTGGAGACGAAAACACCCCCTCCACTCCAGACCCCGATGCGCCTAGCGTAGATGCCGACCAGCGCGAGGAGAACGAAGAGAACAGCGAGTTCGAGCACGAGCGCCAGAAGCGGAGGGGGTGAGACCATGGCATTCTCGCGCGACACATTCGAGCAGACCTTGCGGGATATCGAGACTCACCTCGGCTACCTTCGCGGCAACGAGAACGCGTGGAAGTACCTCCGCGAGATTCAACAGGATTCTGTCGGGAGCGAACACCCGCTTCTCACCGTGATGCGACTCGACGACGGATACTCGTTTCCCTGCCCTGAGGGGCGGTTCAAAGTCGAGCCGTCACGGACCTGGTGGCTCGATATCCGCACACCCGCTGACACCACGTTCGACGTGGAAAACTACCGCAAGCTCATCCAGCGGGGAGCCGACATGGCTTGGCAGGACGGCGCTGCGTGGGCATCCGGGGTTGCAGGCTACGCCACGAGTGTGTGTAACCAGTTCCTGCAACCCGACGTGCCTGCGATGGTCAGCACCATTCTCGAGATGCAACGCAACGCAGTGGTCCCGCTGACCCAGGCAACGGTCGACGACTGGGCGAAGCTCGGTACATTGCCAACGCAATGGCACGGCGAAGCTGGCAACGCCTTCTACGAGTTCTACAGCAATTACAACGAGTCGATCGGAATCTGCGGCACGTTCCTGGGCATGGTCACGTTTGGGTTCTCTGCTGCCGCGAAGATCATCAGTGGCACCCAGTTCGGCGCCCAGTTCTTTTTGGACTCCGTTCTTGAGGGTCTCAAAGCCCAACTCGATCAATGGGCGCACTACGACCTCGAGCCACCCGAACCCGCAGATGTCCCCACCTGGGTCGCGGACATTCAACAGATCGGCAGTTCCGCTCTGGACCTGCTCGCTGACACTGTCCCGGTTGTCGGCGACGCGGTTCAAAAGGTGACTGACTTTCAGGGTCATGTCGACAAGGCCCGGGCGCTGATCAAGGACATCGAAGATGTGTCGGGCAAGGATTTCCTTCCTGAGAAGCACACACGCATCGAGGTGAAGACGGCCGAGCAGATCTACACCGGCCTCACTGAAACCCTTTACAACGACTACTACAGCGCCTACAACGACGCGCTCGACAGCCTGCAAGCCGGGGGAACAGGCAGCAGCGTGCCGGATCCCAACGACCTCGCCGGCAGCGCTTACAGCGGTGATGGCGTTGAGACCCAGATGCACGTCCTGCGGGACCAGATCCAGCTCCCGCAGGTTCCGGACAGAAGCCTTCGCGGAGAGGATTCGTACAATTAGGTTCAACAGGCCATCCGCGCTCACCCGCCTTGCACGGCCGGGACGTTCCTCTCTCGGTGCCTGCGGCGCGCTTCTCGTGGGTGGGCTTGTTCTCGCCGCGTGTGGGACACAAGCTGACCCGGATCCAGAACCCACAGCAGGGAAGTCGCTCTCGCTGAGTTGGCAGGTGGCACTCGATCAGCCGAACGCGTTCACTCTCAACGACTTGTCTACGCGTGGCCGATTCGATCTCGGACCAACCCGCTGGGTGACCGACGACTCAGTGATCTCACTCGGAGCGACAGAACTGGTCTCGTACGATCTAGCGAGCGGGGACAAACGGTGGACGGCCGGAATCCCCGGCGGTGAGATCTGCGCCGCGTCGTTCGATCTCACCTCTGACGGGACTGGCGCCGTGCTGTCAGGCGAGCGCTGCACAAAGGTCACCACCTTCGACACGAGCACTGGGAAGCAAGTCTGGTCGGCCGATTCAGGGCTGAACAACCCCTCGGGTGGCAACCCACATCCCGCTGGCACGAACGGCATCTCGGTGACCGACGAAGCGGTCACCGTCACCAGCCAGTGCAGTGGCGCGGCAACCCTCGACATGGGGTTCGGAGCAGTCCGCCATACGTTCCCTGGCGCCGACTGCACAGCAACGGCGTCGTACGAGAATGTCGTGGTCTCGGGCACCCGTGGTCAGAACGCGTACGAGACCTATGGCGCCGAGACGGGTGACCAGTTGGCTTCGTTCAGTGGCGCGCCGGTACCCGCAACGCCATGGCGGGTGGTCAGCGCAGACCCCCTCGTCGTAGCTGGCACCGGTGGGAACGTCTTCGGGCTATGGTCGCTGCGCGGGGGAAAGGTGACCCAGGTGGGGGAGACGGTGAACTCGCTCCCGCCCGAGACGATCCGCTTCGCGCAAGTCGTCGGCGAGCGCCTTTACGTCATGCTGAACGAGAGCACGTTGCTCAAGGTGTATGACTTGACGGATGGACGAGAAGTGGCGACCAGCAAACTGGCTGAGGGCGAGTCTGTCGCGGGCGTGGATGGCGCCACGGTCATCACTGTCGGGCCAACCTCCGGGGACGCGCCGACCAACGCGGTCGTGCATGCCTGGAATCCGGACGACCCCGACCACGTCACCACGCTCGCGACGATCCCCGGGGGTGCGACCGAGCCGGACGGTCTGAGTACGCTCGACGGCACGTTGAGTCTCCACGACAGGTGGCTGCTGATCGGATACAAGGAATTGCGCGCCTATAGGTTGCCTGGATGAGGTGACGACCGGGCGCCTGTTTGCGCACCGATGCGCGGCCACGGGGCGCGAGACGGACCAGTTGCGACGGCGGGTCTGCGTCCGATCAGGAGGCAGGTTCGAAGGTCGACATCACCTGATTGATCATCTCATCAATCTGCTTGCGATCGACCATGCCGCGGTTGAACATCCATAGGACACCGACAAGTTGTCCATTGTGGACCGTCCCGTACTCGTCGACCCACTGGGCGTCATTCTCGCCGCGGACGTGGTAAAAGCGGACCCCGCCGAGAGTCACGTCTGGAAGGCGCTCGACCTTGTCTTGGCCAGCTTTCTTCGAGAACTTCAGCGATACCTCGGCGGCGCTATCGATAGCATCGTCCGAGTCAAGTGTCGGGTTTGACGTGAAAGTCCCGCCACCTACACGAGCCCCGCCTTCCCGCTGGGGCGGCGCCTGCAACTCGAGCCCGGTGGGTCCCTCCTCGACGTCCCAGTCTGGCGGGACGAAGAACTGGCCCCCGTCGTCCTTGGCTGGGTGCCATCCGGCATTCGGCTCAGAAGGACTCGCCGATGCCGGGCTGGTCGGGCTTGCGGACGTGGCGCCCTCGCCAGCGTCCTCGGTCGAGCCGCATGCGCTCAACGTCATGCCTAGAAGCGTGATGGCAACAACAGCAGAGACTGAAACCATGTGGCGGGTCCGCGCCCGAGTTGTCGGCATGGTGGCGAGCGTAGCGAGCCGCAGTCGAGGCCGCGAGATGCAACGCTGAACCAGGACGTACAACGTCGTGGACAGGATGATGACCGTCCTGCAAAATGCGTAATTGAAGGTTGATGGGTCCCGGGTCACCGCCTCGACAGCGCGTTCGGTCGACGCTTCAACACATGCGCCATCTGAGGGGGATTCCGTGGGGAGCGGGAAAGAGACCAAGGTCGATCAAGAGATTGTCGACAGTATGAAGAACATGCTTGTCGACATGAAGGTCGACGTCGACAAACTGCGGGTGGAGGCGCCACGTCCGGGACTTCTCGGGCAAGGCGCGACTGGCGAGTCACTCAAGACTCAGCTCGATCTCGCGACCGAGCGGATCAGCAGCACGCTGTCACACCTTTCGGACGCTCTGATCAAGTTCTACGACGGAACTGACCGCGCAGCCAAAGAAATCACAGGCGCAGATGGAGACGCCGGCGATTGGGGCAAAGCATTGAGCGCGGGCGTTGCGATGGTGAGCCAGCCGCTCCATATGGGCTTGGGCGAGGACGATCGTCCTGATGCACTGCCTCTTCCGATCCCCTTCCTGCCGATACCGCCTGGACTGCTCCAGGAGATGCAATCGCGCGCCGAGATCATGGGCTCCTCGTCCGTAGAGGACGGTGCCTGATGGGGGCCGTTGATGGTGGAGGCGGTGTCGGCCGGGTCAAGGGCCCGCACATGATTCGCCTGCAGCAATACCTCCTGGCAGCCGATGCGCAAGACATCGACGCACACGTCACCAACTGGCGCAGGTCCGAAAGGCTGTTTCGGGCTGCTGCTACGCAGTTCACGACCCTGGCAAAGGGATGTGGGGACGCTTTTGCCGAGTCCTCCTTTACGGCTCAGAGGGCCGCGAGCTCGTACAACGAGGCGTCGGAGCAGATGCTCGAGAAGGCGGCTACGATTGCGGCAGCCTGCGCCGCGATGTCGCGCGTTGCGGAACGATACGACCGAGCCAAGCAGAAGTATGACTTCCACGAGGCCAACTTGCCGACCTCCCACGGCGCGGCGCCGAGCGCATCCGACCCGGCGTACACGACCGAGGGTCACACCGGGGCCGAGAAGGCGAGTCGCGAGAGTGCGCTGAGCGAGGCGAAGGCAAAGCACGCGGCGGAGGCGCAGGCGATCGCGGATGCCGAGCGGGAGGCGGCCATCCAGTGCCAGCAGATCGATGACGGCAATCAGGAAGCCGAGCCGAAGGTGCGGGCGATCACGGAGCCGCCGTCGTCGACGGCGCCCGGGTCGAACGGCAGCGGTGGCTCGGGCAGTTCGTCCGGGGGCTATTCCAGCCCGGGCTCGCGCAGCGCGGTCGCCGCGGCTCAGGCGAAGTACGACTCGGTGAACCCGGGCACGCTCTACGCCGAGGGCGAGGGACACCAGATCCGGGCAGAGCAGAAGGAGATCATCAGGCAGGCCCACGCCGAGAACATCCCGGAGTGGGACAACGCCGCCGGAGTGTGGGTCAACGCTGATGGCTCTCCTGCACCGGCAACGAACTACGCCAGCATCGAGACCGCGGAAGGTCTGGCACCGCTCGGCGGTGGCGCCGGCGGAGCGGCTGCGCTTGGGATCGGGCTCGGCGGCGCCGGGCTCGCGGTCGGCGCCGCCGCGGCGCTGAGGGCCAAGTTCGGTGCCGGAGCGGCAGCAGCCGCCGGCAAGGTCGGTGCCGCCAGCAGCCCGGCGAGGGCCGCCGCCGGAAGGGCGGCCAGCACGGCGCCGAGGGTCGGAGCCCCCGGCCAGGCTGCACGATCGGGTGCCGCTGGCGCGCGCGGCGCAGGAGGCCGAGCCGGAGCCGGCGCCGGCGGTCGGGCTGCGGCCGGTGCGGGCAGCCGTGGCCAGATGCGTGGCGCAGGTGCCGGAGCGGCCGGTCGCGGAGGTAGGGGCAAGGACAAGCAGAGCGGCGATCCGGACCTCGACTTCGTGGCCGACTACTCGGCGGACTACAGCGACGAAGAGTACGAACGCCTTCTTGCGCTGAAACGCTTCGACGACGAGCAGAAGCGGCAGCTCCGCAACCGACCAGACGCGTAGCCAGCACGGCCGTACGGTCTGGTGCGGTCAGACCGACCGCACCAGACCGTTGCTGTTCGCCGTGCTCGGTGCGGTCGCGGTGCACTGCCGCCACCAGGGCCACGACAAGATCGCGGCGACGGTGGCGCCGCCGGCGTTGAGGAGCACATCGTCGATGGAAGAGACCCGGTCCAGGCGCAGGGTGTGCTGCAGGGTCTCGATCGTCACCGACCCGGCGATGCCCAGGACGAGGACCCGCCCCACCGAGCGCAGCACCCGGAATCGGATCGGGCCGAAGAAGCCGGCCGCGGCGAAGATCAGCAGGTTGCCGACGACGCCGATGGGCGTCATGGTCGGCAGATCCTCGAGCGGCACCAGGCTCACGCTGCCGTCGACCTGACCGGCCATCGGGCCGGGGACCATCGTCAGCAGTACGAACGGCACGGTGCCGTAGACGATCGCGACCTCGGCCAGCGACGTACGCCATGCCCGGCCCGGCGCCAGACCGAACCCCCGGCGCAACAGCGCCAGGAGCGGCACCGCCGCCATCGCCACGGGCAGCGCCAGGATGGTGAGCAGGGCGATGCCCATGAAGGTGAGTGAGCCCGATTCGTTCATCATCACTGGTTCCGCCGTCTCATGTAGAGGTCGAAGGCCCGATAGACGATCGGGCGCAGCGGCAGGTCCCACTCGCCGACGTACCTCACCGCCTGCCCGCCGGTGCCGACCTTGAACTGGATCAGTCCGACGTGGGAGTCGTCGGTGGACAGGGTCGGGGTGATGCCGCGCAGGTCGTAGACGTCGCAGCCGGCGGCCAGCGAGTCGCGGATCATCGCCCACTGACAGGCGTTGGAGCCGCGTACGTCCCGTTTCGTCGTCGACGAGGCGCCGTAGACGTACCAGGCGTGGCCGCCGACGCGGACGTAGATCGTCGCTGCGACCAGGTCACCGTCGTGATGGGCGAGGTAGAGGCTGATCCGTGCGGGGTCTTCGGCTCTCAGCGCCGTGAACATCTTCTCGAAGTAGGCCAGCGGCCTCGGCGTGAACCGGTCGCGCTCGGCGGTGTGGACGTAGAGGTCGTGGAACGCCTTCAGGTCCTCCCCACCGGTCGAGGCGGTGACCTCGACGCAGGCCTTGGCGGCCTTCTTGATGTTGCGCCGCCAGAGCTGGTTCATCCCGGTGAGCACGTCGTCCTCGGAACGCGCCGTCCCGTCCGGGCGGCGCAGCGGGATCTCGTACGTGAACTGCGGCTGCCCCGCCCCGAACCCGCTCTCGGGGTTCTGCGGGATCCAGCCGGAGTCGCACAGATACCGGGCCACGTCGTTGCCGACCGGGTCGGCGCGCCCGGGCAGATCGGTGAGGCGGACGACCCCCGGGTCTGCGATGCCCTCCTTGACCTCCGCGGCGCTCCAGATGTCGGTCCGCACCGGGGGAGCGACCCGGATCGCGAACGCGCCCTGCGAGCGCAGGTAGGAGACCAGCGGCGGCATCCAGACGGTGAGCCCACCGGCCCAGTCGATGTCCGGCCCCCACGGAAGGTACGCCAGCGTGTAGCCCAGCCGCGGCACCGGCCGGTGAAGCACCAGCCCGGTTCCGGCGAGCCGCTCGCCGGCGTACCAACCCAGCGACTCGGCACGCCACTCGGTCTTCACCGCGGCCCAGGCCGGGGTCTGCTGGAAGCTGACCGAGCGCCGCGACCTGATGTGGTCGAGGTGCTCGGTGGAACTGATCGGTCTGACGGTGAAGGTCACCCTGCCAGTCAACCTGGATGGGTGTCGTCAGGGCATATGCCGTTTCGGATACATCGGCGATATGTCATCGACCTAGGATCATTGGCATGCGGGTGCTGGTGGTCGAGGACGAGCCGTTGATGGCTGAGGCCATCCGGGACGGATTGCGGCTGGAGGCGATCGCCGCCGACATCGCCGGTGACGGCGACACGGCTCTGGAGATGCTGAGCGTGAACGCCTACGACATCGCCGTGCTCGACCGCGACATCCCCGGTCCCTCGGGCGACGAGATCGCCAAGCGGATCGTCGCCTCCGGGACCGGGATGCCCATCCTGATGCTCACCGCCGCCGACCGGCTCGACGACAAGGCCTCTGGGTTCGAGCTGGGTGCCGACGACTACCTGACCAAGCCGTTCGAGCTGCGCGAGCTGGTGCTGCGGCTGCGGGCCCTCGACCGGCGGCGCGCCCACAACCGGCCGCCGGTGCGGGAGATCGCCGGCCTGCGGATCGACCCGTTCCGGCGGGAGGTCTATCGCGACGGCCGCTACGTCGCGCTGACCCGCAAGCAGTTCGCCGTGCTCGAGGTGCTCGCCGCGGCCGAAGGCGGCGTCGTCAGCGCCGAAGAGCTGCTGGAGCGGGCGTGGGACGAGAACGCCGACCCGTTCACCAACGCCGTTCGCATCACCGTCTCCGCCCTGCGCAAGCGGCTCGGCGAGCCGGCGATCATCGCGACCGTGCCGGGCGTGGGATACCGCATCGATGTCGACGCCTAGCGAAACGGGTCGCCGACGCCCGGGGATGAGCGTCAGGCTCAAGCTGACGTTGAGCTACGCCGGCGTCATCGTGGTCACCGGTGTCCTGCTGCTCGCGGTGGTGTGGGTCTTCCTGCTGCGCTACGTACCTGACGGAGTATGGGTGCAGTGGCCGCAGGAGCCTGGACGGCCGAGCGCACCCTTCGTCCCCAACCGCTCCGACCTGGAGCGTGCCTTCGTGCCGCGGGCGGCCATGATGATGGCCGGCCTGCTCGTGTTCGGGCTGGTGGGAGGCTGGATCCTCGCCGGACGGATGCTCGCCCCGTTGACCAGGATCACCGAGGCGACGCGTACGGCCGCCGACGGGTCGCTCTCGCACCGAATCGAGCTCGAAGGTCCCGGCGACGAGTTCCGTGAGCTCGCCGACGGATTCGATGACATGCTCGCCAAGCTCGAGGCGCAGGTGGCCGAGCAGCAGCGGTTCGCCGCCAACGCCTCCCACGAGCTGCGTACGCCGCTGGCGATCACGCAGACGCTGCTCGACGTCGCCGGCAAGGACCCCGACCGCAACGTCGAGGCGCTCGTCGACCGGCTGCGCCTGATCAACTCCCGCGCGATCGACCTGACCGAGGCTCTCCTCGTGCTCAGCCGCGCCGACCAGCGCTCCTTCGCCCGTGAGCCGGTCGATCTGTCACTGGTGGCGGAGGAGGCGGTCGAGACACTGCTGCCGCTCGCCGAGCACCGCGGGGTGCGGATCGAGACCTCTGGCGACCAGGCTTCGGTCATCGGCTCTCCGGCACTCCTGCTGCAGGTCGCGACCAACCTGATCCACAACGCGATCGTCCACAACCTGACCGAGGACGGGTCGGTGTCGGTCACCGTCGTCGCCACCGAGAAGAGCGTGGTCCTCTCCGTCGCGAACACCGGCGAGGAGCTCGCTCGTGAGCTCGTCGCCACGCTCACCGAGCCGTTCCAACGAGGCACCCAGCGCATTCACGGGGACCAGGCCGGCGTCGGTCTGGGGCTGGCGATCGTCAAGAGCATCACCCGCGCCCACGACGGCAACCTCGCCGTGCTCGCCCGCTCCGGTGGTGGGCTGCGGGTCTCGGTCGAGCTGCCCCGGGCTGCCTGATCCGGCCGCGGCCACGCCCGCGCTAGGCCGGCGGCTTGCGGGCTTCGAGGAGATGGCGGGTGGAGTGTGCGACGAACGGCCCGTCCCGCTGGATGAGGTCGTGGAGGTCGCGAAGTCGGTCACGGTGCTTCTCGACGGTGAATCCCGGCACCCACCAGATCACCTTCCGCAGCAGGTACACGACGGCCGCGACGTCACGGATCTCGATCCGCAGCCTCGCGGTCTGCAGGTCGACGATCTCCAGCCCGGCGGCCTCTGCCGCTGCTGCCTCGTCTTCGGGACGGCGTCCTCGCCGGGCCTCGGGCTGGGGGCCGAGGAAGAACTCGATCAGCTCGAACACGCTCGCCGGGCCCACGTGCTGGGCGAAGTAGATCCCGCCCGGCCGGAGAACCCGGGCGATCTCGTCCCACCAGATCGACGCGGGATGCCTGCTGGTCACCAGGTCGAAGCCCTCGTCTGCGAACGGCAGCGGCGGCTCGTCCGGGTCGGCGACGACGACCACGCCGCGCGGATGCAGCAGTCGGGTCGCCTCGAGGACGTTGGGCGGCCACGACTCCGTCGCCACCGCGGTGGCGGGAAAGGTCCTCGCTTCGGCAAGGACCTCCCCGCCGCCGGTCTGGATGTCCAGCGACGCCGCTGCCCGCCTGAGCCGGTCGGCGAGCTGCCGGGCGTACCCCCAGCTGGGGCGCTCCTCGGTGGCCCGACCGTCCAGCCACGAGAAGTCCCACCCGGTCACGTCGGCGGCTGCCCCTGCTGCGATCAACGACTCGAAGGTGTCGGTCATGGCCACATTCTCCCCTCTCGGTCACCGAGTGGTGGCCCCGGTCCGCAGCAGGTCCAGGGTGCGCGGCTCGATGAGGGTCGAGAGGGTGACCACGCTGGTCGAGCGGACGACGGCGTGGGACTGGTCGATGCGGACGAGCACCTCCTGCAGCTTCGCGTGCGACCCGGTCGCGACCTTGCAGAAGACGTCGAAGGAGCCGGTGGTGACGTACGCCTCGAGGACCTCGGGGATCTCGGCGAGGTCGCGGCGTACGTCCTCGAGCGCGCCCTGGGAGATCTCCAGGGTCACGAACGCCTGCACGGTGTGGCCGGCGGCGGCCGGGTCGATCGTGGGTGCCCAGTCGCGGATCACGCCGGCCTCGGCCAGCTTGCGCAGCCGGCTCTGCACGGTGGCGCGGGCGACGCCGGCGACCCTGGAGAGCTCGAGGTCTCCGACGCGTGGGTGGGCGTGCAGCGTCTCCAGGAGAGTGAGGTCGAGGTCGTCGAGGTTCATGGCTCGATGATAGACAGATTGCCTAGCGTCGTACGGCGATAACTGGTCGGATCTGACAGATTGACCAGTGCGAAGTGGTCAACTTGTTTGGTGTGACTCGGCCCACTTGACTTGCCGCATGACGCTTGCAGACACCCTGACCAACCAAGAGAAGCTCGCCGGACTGGGGCTGGCCGAGCTGGAGCAGCTCGTCGGCCTGGTGGCCTACGACGACACCTCTGACCCGTTCCCGGTCACCGGCTGGGACGCGGTCGTATGGGCCGTCGGCAACGCCACCCAGACCGCCCACTTCTTCCAGAGCGCCTTCGGCATGGAGCTGGTCGCCTACTCCGGCCCCGAGACCGGCAACCGCGACCACCACTCCTACGTGCTGCGCAGCGGGGGAGTGCGGTTCGTGATCAAGGGCGGCGTCGCGCCGGACAGCGAGATCATCGCTCACCACGCCCGCCATGGTGACGGCGTCGTCGACATCGCCCTCGAGGTGCCCGACGTCGACCGCTGCATCAAGCACGCGCGAGCCCAGGGCGCCACGGTCCTGGAGGAGCCCCACGACGTGAGCGACGAGCACGGCACCGTACGCATCGCCGCCATCGCCACCTACGGCAAGACCCGCCACACGCTGGTCGACCGATCGGGCTACGAGGGTCCCTACCTGCCCGGTTACGTGACCCGCACCTCGACGCTGAAGAAGCCCGAGGGCGCGCCCAAGCGCCTCTTCCAGGCGCTCGACCACGTCGTCGGCAACGTCGAGCTCGGCAAGATGGACGAGTGGGTCGACTTCTACGGCCGCGTCATGGGCTTCACCAACATGGCAGAGTTCATCGGCGACGACATCGCCACTGACTACTCCGCGCTGATGTCGAAGGTCGTCGCGAACGGCAACCACCGGGTGAAGTTCCCGCTCAACGAGCCGGCGATCGCGAAGAAGAAGTCGCAGATCGACGAGTACCTGGAGTTCTACCAAGGCCCCGGCGCCCAGCACCTCGCGCTGGCGACCGGCGACATCCTGACGACCGTCGACGCGCTGCGCGACGCGGGGATCGAGTTCCTCAACACCCCCGACTCCTACTACGAGGACCCCGAGCTGCGCGCCCGGATCGGTGAGGTCCGCGTGCCGATCGAGGAGCTGCAGAAGCGCGGCATCCTCGTCGACCGCGACGAGGACGGCTACCTGCTGCAGATCTTCACCAAGCCGATCGGCGACCGCCCCACGGTCTTCTTCGAGCTGATCGAGCGCCACGGCTCCCTCGGTTTCGGCAAGGGCAACTTCAAAGCCCTCTTCGAGGCCATCGAGCGAGAGCAGGAGCTCCGCGGCAACTTCTGATCCCCGCTGGTCGAAGGCCACTTCGTTCAGACCTCGGAGCCGCTAGGCGGAGGCGTGTCGAGACCAACACAGTCGCGTACGAACTGTGTTGGTTTCGACACCGGCTCGCTGGCGCTCGACGAGCTCAACCAACGGTGGCCTGGCGGGCGAGGCGGACGGGAGCGTTGCCGGCGCCGTAGCCGTCGTAGCTCTCGCGCCGCTCGACGAGCTCGAAGAAGACCTCGCCGACGGTCTCGGTATAGCAGTGCAGGTACTCGCCGTCGGCGTCGCGGTCGTAGAGCAGGTCGAGGTCGCGCAGCGTGTCGACGAGGTCCTCGGCCAGACCGAAGCGGGCGACCAGGTCGTCGTAGTAGTTGCCCGGCACCGCGAGCGGCCGCAGACCGCGCTCCCGGGCGGCCGCCACGACGTCGATGATGTCGGGGCAGGCGAGCGCGATGTGCTGGGCGTGGCCCTGCTGATCGGTCGGGAGATGCCCGGACGGGAGCAGGTTGAGCGGAAGACGTACGCCGCCGGCAGGCGAGCTCATCACCTGGCTACGGACGAGGCCGGCGGGGCCGGCGACCTCCTGGCTCGGCTGCGGGGCCAGCGACAGCACGCTGGTGTAGAAGAGGACGGCCTCGTCGAAGCTGTGCCAGGGCTGGACCAGGTTGACGTGGTCGATGCGCGTGCCGCCGTCCACCGCGCCTGCGACGCCACCGCCGAACTCGCCGATCCAGTCTGCCGCGTGGGAGCAGAAGACCTCGGTGCCGTCGGGGGAGGTGAAGGCGCGCAGGGCCTGCTCGCCGGCGTACGTCCGGCGGTGGACGGGTGGCGCCATCAGTCGTGCGGCACGCTCCGCGGCCGGGTCTGAGTCGGGGACGTCGAAGCCGACGGCCGCGATGCGTGGTGAGGGCGAGCTGCTGGGCTGGTCGTTGCACACGATCCGGGCCTGGCCCCAGGTCCACAGGCGCACCTGCTTGCTGCGGTGACGGCCGCCGAAGTCGAAGCCGAGCTGCTCGAGCAGCACCTCGACGCCGGAGGTGTCGGCCGCCTTGATCTCGACGAAGTCGAAGGCCTCCGGTGCGGCGACGTCGGGCAGCCGGGGGAGGAGGCCGCCGTCATGTCCGGCCTCGTCGCCGAGCAGGTCGGCGGTGCGGTCGGCGAGCCAGCGCAGCGAGCGCTGTGCCTGGCGGGCGGTGCGCACCGGGTCGGTCTGGCGGAAGGTGTCGTTGAAGACCTCCAGCGACAGCGGCCCGTCGTAGCCGGCGCGGATCACGTGCGCGAGGAAGGCCGGCAGATCGAAGCTGCCCTCGCCGGGGAAGAGCCGATGGTGGCGGCTCCAGGAGAGCACGTCCATGCTGAGGGCGGGTGCGTCGGCGAGCTGCAGGAAGAAGATCTTCTCGGCCGGGATCTCCTCGATCTGCTTCGGGTCGTGGCCGCGCGAGAGGATGTGGAAGCTGTCCAGGCAGATCCCGACGTTGGGGTGGTCGGCGAGCTCGACGATGCGCCACGAGCGCCGGTAGTCGTCGACGAACCGTCCCCAGGCGAGTGCCTCGTAGGCGAGCCGGATGTCGTACGCCGCCGCGAGCTCGCCCAGCCGGCGCAGCTGTCGCGCGGAGACCTCGTCGTCGTCGACGGTCGCGGTGCCGACGTTGCTGCAGACCAGCATCAGGTCGATCCCGAGACGTCGCATGAGCTGGAACTTAGCCTCGGCGCGGCGCAGGACATCGGCGAAGACCGACTCGTCGACGCCCTCGGCGTCGCGGAACGGCTGGTAGAGGTCCAGCGTGAGCCCGAGCCGGTCAGCCAGTGCCCGGATCTCCTCGGGGGACTGGGGTGCGGCGACGAGATCGGGCTCGAAGATCTCGATCGCGTCGAAGCCGGCTTCGGCCGCGGCGTACATCTTCTGGACCAGGCCGCCGCTGAGGCAGACGGTGGCGATCGAGGTGCGCATGGGTCTCCGTTCGTGGCTAATGTACGAAACGGTACATACAATGGTCCGGCTTGGGAAGTGGGCTGTGCTCTAGGCTCGGGACATGGTCGACACGCAACATTCCGCCGAGAAGTCGGAAGAGCGGCTCCGAGACGCCGAACGCACCCGGGCCGAGCTGCTCGAGGTCGCGACCGAGGTGTTCTCCGAGCAGGGCTACTCGGGTGCGAGGGTCGACGAGATCGCGGAGCGCACCCGCACGACCAAGCGGATGATCTACTACTACTTCGGCGGCAAGGAGGGCCTCTACCTCGCCGTCCTCGAGGCCGCCTATCGTCGCATCCGGGAGGCCGAGCAGGGGTTGCATGCCGACCACCTGGCTCCGGTGGACGCGGTGCGCAGGATCGCCGAGCTCACCTTCGACCATCACCACGACCACCCGGGCTTCATCCGGCTCGTCTCGGTCGAGAACATCCACAACGGCCAGCACCTTGGGAAGGTCGAGTCGCTGCGCGACCTCGGCACTCCGGCAGTCTCCCTCCTCGACGACGTTCTGGCCCGCGGCCGCGCCTCGGGTGAGCTCCGCGGCGACGTCGACGCGGTCGACGTGCACATGCTGATCAGCTCCTACTGCGTCTTCCAGGTCGCCAACGCCGCGACCTTCGGGTTCCTCTTCGGCCGCGACATGCTCGCCCCCGACGTACGCGAGCGCCACCGCCGCATCCTCGGCGACATCGTCGTCGGCTGGCTCTCGGCCTAGCCAGAGCTGCCCCCTCCCTCGCCCGAGGCGTCACATACGTCGCCCGAGGCGTCACATACGTCGGCCGAGTTGGCACCGCGCTGCCAACTCGGCCGACGCGAGTGACGCCTCGGCCGACGCGAGTGACGTCTCGGCGGGGGTTGACGAGCCGAGGCCGGGTGTGATCCCCTTCACTACGTAACGTACTAGTTCGTACATTAAGGATCGCCCAGATGAAGTCTTCGTTTCTCGTCGGCCTGATCGGCGCGGGAGTCGGACCCTCGCTCAGCCCGGCGCTGCACATGCGCGAGGCGGCAGAGCATGGGTTGTCCTACGTCTACAAGACGCTCGACATCACGGCTCTGGGGATCCCCGCCGAGGGCGTGGGCGACCTGATGAACGATGCCCGGCGTCTCGGCTTCGACGCGCTCAACATCACCCACCCGTGCAAGGAGCTCGTGATCGAGCACCTCGATCGGCTCGACGAGACCGCGGCCCGCCTCGGCGCGGTCAACACCGTGGTCTTCACCGATGAGGGCGCGGTCGGCTACAACACCGACACGACCGGGTTCGGCCACGCACTGCGTACCGGGATGCCGGGTGCTCCGCTCGGCACCGTCGTGCAGCTCGGCGCGGGAGGGGCGGGCTCGGCCGTCGCCCACGCGCTCGTGACTCAGGGGGTCGAGAGGCTGGTCATCGCCGACATGGACCTCGACCGCGCCCAGGCGCGCGTCGAGGAGATCCGCCGTCACCACCCGGAGAGCACCGTCGAGGCCACCCACGTCGACAAGCTGGTCGCGCTTCTCCCCGAGGCCGACGGACTGGTCAACTGCACCCCGGTCGGCATGGCCGACCACCCCGGTACGCCGCTGGAGACGAGCCTCCTCCGCCCTGACCTGTGGGTGGCGGACATCGTCTACCGGCCGCTGGACACCGCGCTGCTCCAAGCCGCGCGTGAGGTCGGCTGCCGGACGCTCCACGGAGGCCACATGGCGGTCTACCAGGCCGTCGACGCCTTCCGGCTGATCACCGGCATCGACCCCGATGCCGAGCGGATGCTCGCCCACCTGCGCGAGCTCGCCGCAGCCGGCTGACCCCGAACCTGAACAAACATCCACCCCCCCCACCCGCCCGCGGTCAGGAACCGCGGACCTACCCGAGGAGGACCCGATGGCGGGACCTGACATCGAGAACAGCGAAGGCAAGACCCCGATCAGAGCCGCGCTGGCCAGCTTCATGGGCAGCGCCGTGGAGTACTACGACTTCTTCATCTTCGGCTCCGCCGCAGCCCTGATCTTTCCGCATGTCTTCTTCCCGACCGCCGGCGATGCCTCGCTGGTGATGTCGTTCGCGACCTTCGCGTTCGCGTACGTCGCCCGGCCGGTCGGCGCGGTCTTCGTCGGTCACTTCGGCGACCGCATCGGCCGCCGCAAGGTGCTGCTGTTCACGCTCCTGCTGATGGGTGGTGGCACGTTCCTGATCGGCTGTCTGCCGACCTTCGACCAGGTCGGCTGGCTCGCGCCCGGACTGCTGGTGTTCTGCCGGCTGCTCCAGGGCCTCTCGGCTGCCGGCGAGCAGGCCGGCGCCAGCTCGCTGACGCTCGAGCACGCGCCCGACGACAAGCGCTCCTTCTACACCTCCTGGACCCTGACCGGCACCCAGGGCGGCCAGATCCTGGCCGCGCTCGTCTTCATCCCGGTGGTCGCGCTGCCTGACGACATCAAGTACGGCATCGGCTGGCGGATCCCGTTCTGGCTCTCCGCGATCGTGGTGCTGGTCGCGTTCTTCATCCGCGCCCGCCTCAACGAGACGCCCGAGTTCGAGGAGGCCAAGGCCAACAACGAGGTCGCCAAGCTGCCCCTCGCGGTGCTGCTGCGCGACCACTGGGTCGACGTTCTGCGGGTCATCTGCTGCGCCTTCATCGCGGCCGTCTCCACGGTGTTCGGAAACCTCGCCATCGCCTATGGAGTCGAGATCGGCATGGTCGACTCGATCACGCTGTGGCTGGTCGTGGCCGCCAACGTCGTCGCGCTGTTCACCCAGCCGCTGTTCGGCCGCCTCGCCGACCGGGTCGGGCGCAAGCCCGTCTTCATCTACGGTGCGGTCGCCAGCGCGGTCATGATGCCGTTCTACCTGCTCTCGATGAGCCAGAGCAACGAGCTGCTCGTCTTCGCCCTCGCGATCATCACCTTCTCCTTCGGCTACGCGGCCGCCAACGCGGTCTGGCCCTCGTTCTATGGCGAGATGTTCTCGACCCCGGTGCGTTTCTCCGGTGTCGCGATCGGCACCCAGATCGGCTTCATGCTGGCCGGGTTCACGCCGTCGATCGTCACCGCCCTGGGCGGCGTGAAGGAGGGCGGCTGGGTCGTCACCGCGGGCTACACCGCAGTGGTCTGCCTGGTCGCGATCGTTGCCGCCAGCACGGCACGGGAGACCAAGGATGTACGCACCGCCGACCTCGGCGCTCGGCCGGTGACCCCGCGGGGCGCGGTGGTCTGACGCCTGGCGGCCCCGCCGGTCGACACGCTCGGCCGCAGGCGGCCTCGCGGCTCGACCAGCGGGGCGGGCGTCAGAGGCCGTGACGGTGGCGGTTGCGGCGGCGTACGACTTCCTTCAGATCCGCCACCGGACCCAGGTGGCCCAGCTTCTCGGGGTTGGTGACCGAGCGGATCCGCTGGATCTGGCCGTCGAGGATGTCGAGGGTCCAGGTGCCGAGGACGGAGCCGTCGGCGTCGCGCAGGATGGCGCCCGGCTCGCCGTTGAGCTCGCGCTCCTCCAGGCGGGCACCGATGGCGAGCAGCGGCGGCACCGCCGCGACCAGGATGCGTGCCGCCTTCTCCGCGCCGAACCGGCCGCCGGCGCCACCAGCCACGCCACCACCGTCGTTGACGGTCTCGACATCGGCCGCCAGCAGCGCCTGGAGCTGATCGAGATCGCCGTCGCGCAGCGCGTCGAAGAAGCGACTGGAGAGCTCGACCCGTTTGCGCCGGTCGGCCTCGAACCGTGGCTTGCCCTCGTCCATGTGGCGACGCGCGCGCGAGGCGAGCTGGCGGCAGGCGGCCTCGGAGCGATCGACCGCCGCGGCGATGTCGGCGAAGCCGAAGTGGAAGACCTCGCGCAGCACGAAGACCGCCCGCTCCAGCGGGCTGAGCCGCTCGAGGAGCAGCAGCGCGGCCATCGAGACCGAGTCGGCCAGCTCGGTCGCCCGCTCCGGGCTCGCGTAGATGTCCGCGCGCTCGTCCGCGTGGGTGTCGGTGGGCAGCGGATCGGGGAACCACGGACCGACGTACGTCTCCCGGCGCACCCGTGCCGAGCGCAGCACGTCGAGCGAGATGCGGGTGACCACGGTGGACATGAACGCCTTCAGCGAGTCGGGCTCGGTCGGGCTCGAGGCCAGCCGGATCCAGCTCTCCTGCACCGCGTCCTCCGCCTCGCTCACGCTGCCGAGGATCCGGTAGGCGATCGAGAACAGCAGCGGGCGCAGCTCCTCGAACTCGGCTTCAGGTGTCATGAAATGTCCTCCTCGGTCCATCTTGCCCTCTAGGACGAGGCAGCGCGGACGACTGTGACATGGCGCCAGACACCGCGCCCCGTCGGGTCGTACGCCTGCTGGAAAAGGTTCGACGCAGGTCAGGGTGCGCTGGGAGGATGGCGCCATGACCGTCGAGGAGGGTGAAGCGCCGGCTTCCTGCACCGTGCGCCGGGCGCATGCCGAGGAGTGGCAGAGCATCCGGGAGCTGCGTCTCGAAGCGCTGCGTGACCCGATCGCCCACCTCGCCTATCTCGAGCGACTCGAGGACGCCCTCCAGCGGCCGGACAGCTACTGGCGGGAGCAGGCGCAGACGGCCGCCGCCGGCACGTCCGTGGGGAAGTTCGTCGCGGTCGGCGAGCACGCCGAGTTCGTGGGGACGGTGACGGCACTCGTGACGGCGCCGGGCGAGCCCGACTACATCGGTGAGACGAGTGCACACGTGCGTGCCGCCATCGTGGGCGTCTACGTGCGACCGGACCAGCGCGGCGGCGGTGTCCTGCAGGCGCTTCTGTCGGAGACGGAGGCGTGGCTGCAGGACATCGGTGTCCAGCAGGTGCGCCTCCACGTCAACGAGGACAACGTCCGCGCGCAGGGCGCGTATCGCAAGTGCGGTTACGTCGACACCGGCACGCGGGTCGAGATGGTCGACGGGGTGAATCACGAGATGGTCCGCGAACTTCGAGCTACGCAGAGCGAACGCGGTCTCGACGAACAGACCACGGCCTGATCGGTCATGCTGCTGTCATGGGGCACCTGATCGCGGCCGGGCCGCGCCACTCGCTGGGGTTGTGCGCGGACGGGACGGTCCTCGCCACCGGTTCGGGAACGGCGGGGGAGTGCCGCACCGCTGACTGGACCGAGGTCGTCGAGGTAGCGGCGGGCAACGTGCACACCGCCTCGAACACGGGGCGGTCCCACAGCGTCGGTCTCCGAACCGACGGCACCGTGGTGGCGACGGGCTGGAACAACGAGGGTCAGTGCGAGGTGACCTCCTGGCGCGAGGTGACCGCTGTCGCCGCCGGTTGGCGCCGCACGCTGGGACTGCGGGCCGACGGCACCGTGCTCGCCGCGGGCAGGCGCACCGAAGGCGCCGGCGAGGTGGACTCGTGGCGCGAGATCGTCGCGCTGGCCTGCGGTGACTGGCACTCGGTCGGCCTCAGGGCTGACGGAACTGCGACGGCGGTGGGTAACGATCGCCGCGGGCAGTGCAACGTCGGTGCATGGGGCGACCTAGTCGCCGTGGCGGCGGGCTACCTTCACACAATCGGCCTGACCAGCTCCGGGCGCGTGCTCACGGCCGGCGATCGCAGCGCCGGGGCGGGTGGTGTCGAGACCTGGCGCGATGTCGCGGGAGTGGCCGCTGGCAGCTACCACACCGTCGCCGTCACCGCCGACGGCCGAGCATTGGCCGTCGGCGGCAACGACGCCGGCCAGTGCGATGTCGCCGACTGGCGCGAGATCGTCGCGGTGGCCGCAGGGTCCCGGCACACGCTCGGACTGCGGGCAGACGGGACCGTCCTCGCAGCCGGGAGCAACGAGCACGGTCAGTGCGACGTCGCTGGGTGGCCGCCGATCTGGTGAGCTCCCCGCTGTCGGTCCGCGGTCAGGAAGTCGTCGAGGGCGCGGCAACCGCCGCATGACGGCTGCCTGACCTCCTCCCGAAACCGCTGGACGAGACTTCAGCCGATATCTCAGCCGAGGAGGACGAAGACCGCCAGACCGGCGTACGCGAGGTTCACGACGCCCCGAGTGACGACGCCGCCGGTGGTGTCGCCGAAACGGGTCGCGCCCGAGGTGTGGCGGAGGTCGTCGAGGTGGACGAGCGTGTAGGCGAGAAATATCAGCACCGCCACGCCAGCCGCCCAGGGGCGGGTGACCGGGACCAGCAGACCGATCCCGATCGCCACCTCGGCGAGCCCGGAGACGTACACCGTCAGTCGCTTGGACGGCCACCACTCGGGGACGAGCGGCTCGACCTTGCCAGGGGCGGCCAGATGGGCCACTCCCACGACGAGCAGCAGCGCGGCCAGGATCCAGGCGACGACCGTGACGGCCAGGCTCACAGACTCGGCTCCTTCGCCGGCGGAACGACCGCTGCCGTCCGGACGCGACCGGCCCGCGATCGGTCCTTGAAGCCGATGGCGGACCCGGGTCGACGGGCCTCCATCGACAGGGCCCAGATCGTGCTGCGGCAGACCAGCTCCTTGACCTTCGCCGCGGGCACGCCGCGAAGCCGGGCGGCCACGGCCGAGTCGTCCCGGCGGGCGAAGTTCAGCATCCCCAGACCGCGACCGATGCTGATGCACTGCCCCACGAAGCCGATGCTGACCACCTCAGGGGTTGCGCCCGCGAGCCGGGCGAGCACCGTCTCCGCGGCCAGGGGCCCGAGCTGGTTGGCTGCCTGGCAGCTCATCCGGTAAGCCAGGCCCGACGGCGCCGCGGCGTCGCCAGTGGCGATGATTCGGTCGTCGTCGACGCTGGTCAGGGTCTCGTCGGTGATCAGTCGGCCGATCTCGTCGGTGGAGAGCCCGCTCGCGCGGGCCAGGTCCGGCGCAGCGAACCCGGCGGTCCAGATCGTCACCGTGCTCGGCAGTTCGCGACCGTTGTCGAGGCGTACGCTGCCGGCCAGCACCTCGGCCACCCGCGCCCCCTCGATGATGCCGACGCCCAAGCGCCGCAGATCGCGCTCGGCGTCAGCCCGGCCCTTCTCGTGCAACCACGGGCCCAGACTGTCTCCGCAGATCAGCGCAACATTGCGGCCGGCCTCGGCGAGCTCAGAGGAGACCTCGATGCCGGTCGGGCCGCCACCGACGACGACCACCGGTGCATCGGCGGGCGTCTTGTCCAGGGCGGCCCGCAGGCGGGTCGCCTCCTCGAAGGTCGCGACGCCGAAGGCGTGCTCGTGTGCGCCCGCCACCCGCGTGTCGCCGGTGCTGCCGACGGCGTAGATCAGGTAGTCGTACGCCACCTCCTGCCCGTCCTCGAGTGCGACCGTCCGGGCACCGGCATCGACGGCGCAGACCGTGCCGACGAGCAGACGGACCCGCGGACTCAGGATGTCGGCGTAGGCCACGACCGCATCGGACGATCCGGCCAGGAGCTGGTGCAGCCGGATCCGCTCGACGAAACGGTCGCGCGGGTTGACCAGGGTGATCTCGATGTCCTCGCGCTTGGTGAGCCGGTTCGCGGCCATCACACCCGCGTATCCGCCGCCGATGACCACGACCCGGCTCCTGCTGAAGGCTTCTTGGTTGCTCATACCCCAAGGACACCTGCGCCGCGAGATCTGTGACATCGGGAGGTTGTGAAGTTGAGAGTGAGCCATAGGCCGCTCTCAGCTTCACAACCTCCGCTCGATCAGGAGACCGTGATGGTGAACCTTGTCGTTGACCCGTCGGAGGCCCTGATCTTGCCGCGATACTTCCCCGGGGATTCGTACGCATGAGCAGCCGTCACCGCATAGACCCCGGCAGCGTGGAGCGAATCCCGGGGTTCAGACGCGGTGAACCGTGCGGAGGCCGGAGGCGACCCGTCCCCGAAGTCGACTGTCGCGGTGAGCGGTGCGGACAGTGTCGAGCCACCGGTGCCGTCCGCGTCGTCGACCTCGTCGACGGTGACCGTGGTCCCGTCCGTCTTGGTCCCGGGGGCGGCGAGCAGTCCGACCGACACCGATTCGACCGACCCTGCCGACACCGCAGCATCGGTCCCGGCCAGCTCCGTCGACCAGGCGATCTGCGGCCCGTCGTAGAAGTTGGTGCCGGCGGCAGCAAGTCGCGGACCGACCGAGGCGAGCCGCGCCGCGAAGTCCGACGGCGAGCGCCGCGACTCGGCGGTCCAGCCGTTCTCCCCGTGCGCGAGGACGCGTGGGAAGATCATGAACTCGGCCTGGTCGACGCCCCGGATCGTCTCGGACCACAGCGGCGCCTCGGTGCCGAGGATGTGCTCGTCCCCGACGCCCGCGACGACCTCCTGCGGGCTCCAGTCGTAGTAGTGCGCGACGTCGCAGTCGCCCGAGCACGCCCAGGAGAGTCCGATCGGCGTCTTCGCGTGATACTTCATGTCGAGGTAGGAGGTGTTGCCCGGCGAGACGAGCAGCTTGGCGCCGTCCTCGATGACGGCGCGCTTCGCGTGCTCGGTCGTGCCGGCCCAGTACTGGACACCATCACCGGCGGTGAGCCCGGCCTCGGCGTACTCGTTCCAGCCGATCGTCTTCTTCCCGAGTCCGTGGACGATCGCGAGCGCCCGCTCGACGAACGCCACGTAGCCCTCGTGGCCATATCGCTGCGTCATCGCATGCGACTCGTCGCCGCCGACGTGCAGGAACTCGGACGGCGTCAGCGCAGCGAGCTGTGAGAAGACGTGCTGGATGAACGTATAGGTCACCTCGGAGGTCGGATCGAGATAGGAGTAGCCGACGTCGATGGTCCCGTTGTGTGGTGCCACCGGCTCGTCCTCGGTCGCCGGGTGACTCGACCCGGCGGTGTTGAGCTGCGGGATCGCGGCCAGGGCGGCATTCGTGTGGCCGGGGATGTCGATCTCGGGGATGATCTCGATCTCGCGCTCGGCGGCATACCGCACCAGCGAGCGATAGTCGTCCTGGGTGTAGAACCCGGTGTGGCCGTCGGCGCTCTGATACGGGTTGCCGAGCACCGCGGTCGCACCCGAGACCCGCGTCAGCGCCGTGTAGTCGATGTCGTCGTCGGCCGCCCGACCGGAGTTGGTGATGTCGATCCGCCACCCTTGGTCGTCGGCCAGGTGCATGTGCAGCACCGAGATCTTGGCCGCCGCTGCGGCGTCGATGACCTGCTTGACCTCGTCGACCTCGAGGAACGAGCGGGCGACATCGAGCATGATCCCGCGATAGCTGAACCGCGGCGCGTCCAGGATCGAGACGGCCGGCACCGTCCAGTCGGTGTTCACCTGGACGGTGGATGAGGCAAACGCCGGCAGCAGCTGACGCAGCGTCTGGGTGCCGTTGAACAGCCCGTGGCGACTCGCCCCGGTGACCTTGACCCCGTTGGCCGTCGAGGAGATCTTGTACGCCTCCGGGTTGCCCTCGACCTCGCCGAACCCGGCCTCGGGGTCGATGGTCAGGACGACATCACGACGGGTCGACCTGCCGGCGACGACCGGGAGGTCGAAGCCGGTCGCCGGACGCAGGTCGGCGGCCATGAGAACGCCGACCTCGTCTGCGTCAGCGCCACGGGCGACGATCCGGGCCTGCTTGGTCAGGACGAAACCGGGCCCTCCTGTCGCGCGCACCTGGAGCGGGTTCGGCACCAGACCGGGCACTGGTGCCTCCGCTTTGCTCGGGAGCTCGGCCTGGGGCTGGGCAGTCGCTGGTGACGTGGTCGACGCGGCGATGAGCATGGCGGCGATGCCGAAGGCCAACGCCGTTGTCAGAATTTGGATAGGGCCCGAACGAATCATGCGCATGCCTCCATCGATGGCGAACTCGGTCGACCATCGAGGCTAGCGACGTTGGCGCCGCAGCGTCGTGGAAATCAGCGATCGTGGTTCGACCTCTGTCCAGGACCCGGGAGTGTGACGTCGACTGGAGCGGTCCGCGGTGGGGGGCGCGTGGCTCAGGCCAGGGCGGCGACGGCGTCCGCTAGAACATCGACGGACCGGGCGCGCTCGGGGAGGCTGCCGTCGGGGCCCAGGCTGAGCTGGAAGCCCATGAAGGCGGCGTCGATGACGTGGGCTGCTCGTTCAGCGACGGCGGGATCCACGCCGGACTTGTCCAGATGCCCGATGAGAACGTGCATCCACAGCGTGTTGGCCTCGCGGACCGCCGAGACGTACGGCTCCCTGCCGAAGAGACCGAGCGCGGCCGCCTCCACATAGATCCGGCTGCACCGATCGCCCTCCATCACCGCCCAGAGCTCATGGACAGCGGATCTCAGGTCCTTCGAGGGCTCGAGCGCGGCGACCTCGGCGACCGACCGCTCGTTCGACGTGCGGAGCACGTCGGCGACCAGCTGGTCCTTGGTGCCGAAGTGGTAGAGCAGGACTCGGTTGCTGGTGCCCAGCTCGGCGGCGAGCGGGCGCAGGCTCAGGCCGATCAGCCCGTGCTCGTGGACGTAGTCGGTCGCCAGCTCCGCCCAGGCGGCACGGCGCTGTGGATCTTTGGCGGGCGCGGTACGCGCGGTCGTCATGCGGCGACCCTAACAACCGGCGCCAGCCATTTGTATCAGTTGGAACAATTTTGTACCAACTGCAACAATTTTGTACCTCCAAGCCCTTGACCTGGCCCTTCATGTCCACGCAGGATCATGTGTAATTCACCCGCGGTTGCCTGTTGAGCAACCCGACGCCGGAGGTTGCATGAGCCAGATCTACATCGACGGACGCTGGGTGCCCGCCCAGTCGGGCGATCAGCGGGAGATCCGCTGTCCCGCCGACGGCGCGGTCGTCGGAACCGTTGCGGAGGCTGGAGCCGAGGACACCCGGGCCGCGATCGCTGCGGCGCGGAATGCCTTCGACAGCGGTGAGTGGCCGGCGACGCCCGCGCGGGAGCGAGGCGACCTTCTGCTGAGGGTCGCCGACCTGCTCGAGCGGGACACCGCGATCATCGCCCGCGCCGAGTCGCTCGACACCGGAAAGCGACTGGTGGAGAGCGAGTACGATGTGGCCGACGTGGTCTCGGTCTTCCGTCACTTCGGCCACATCGCCACCGAGGAAGCCGGGCGGGTGATCGACACCGGCAACCCGATCGTGAAGAGCCGGATCGTGCACGAGCCGGTCGGCGTCTGCGGGCTGATCACGCCGTGGAACTATCCGCTGCTGCAGGTGGCGTGGAAGGTCGCGCCGTGCCTGGCCGCGGGCAACACCTTCGTGCTCAAGCCCAGCGAGATCACGCCGCACAGCGCCATCCACCTGATGAAGGTGCTCGACGAGGCCGGCCTGCCGGCCGGCGTCGGCAACCTGGTGCTCGGTGAGGGCCCGACCGCGGGCGCCCCGCTGTCCGAGGACCCGCGCGTCGACCTGGTCTCCTTCACCGGCGGACTGGCCACCGGCAAGCGGCTGATGGTGAACGCCGCGGACACGGTGAAGCGGATCGCGCTCGAACTCGGCGGCAAGAACCCCAACATCGTCTTCGCAGACTCCGACCTGGAGACGGCGCTCGACTTCGCGCTGACCGCGGTCTTCCTCCACTCCGGCCAGGTCTGCTCCGCAGGCGCTCGGCTGATCATCGAGGAGTCGATCAAGGAGAAGTTCGTCGACGAGCTGGTGGCCCGCGCCGAGCAGATCCGCCTCGGCGGCCCGTTCGACGACGCTGCCGAGACCGGCCCGCTGACCAGCAGCGCTCACCGCGACAAGGTCGAGGCGTACGTCGCGAAGGGTCTGGCCGAGGGCGCCACCCTCCGCACCGGCGGCAAGCGCCCCGACGACCCCGCGCTGGCCGACGGCTTCTACTACCTGCCCACCATCCTGGACGACTGCACCACCGAGATGAGCGTGACGCAGGACGAGTCCTTCGGGCCGGTCCTCACCGTGGAGACCTTCACCGACGAGGACGACGCCGTCCGCATCGCCAACGACTCCATCTACGGGCTCGCCGGCGCGGTGTGGACCCGCGACGCCGGCCGCGCCGAGCGCGTCGCCGCCCGGCTCAGGATGGGCACCGTCTGGATCAACGACTACCACCCGTACGTCGCCCAGGCCGAGTGGGGCGGCTACAAGCAGTCCGGCATCGGCCGCGAGCTCGGCCAGGCCGGGCTCGAGGAGTACCGCGAGACCAAGCACATCTGGCACAACATCGACCCGAGCCCGCAGCACTGGTTCGCGCCCCGCGCCCAGGAGACCGGCACAGCGAAGGAGAACTGAGATGACCGCGACGTACGACTTCGTCATCGTCGGTGGCGGCTCGGCCGGCTCGGCGATCGCCAACCGGCTCAGCGCTGACCCCGGCACGAAGGTGCTGGTGCTGGAGGCCGGTCACAGCGACTTCAAGATCGACCCGTTCATCCACATGCCGGCGGCGCTGCCGTTCCCGATCGGCTCGAAGCTCTACGACTGGGGCTACGAGTCCGATCCCGAGCCGCACCTGGGCGGTCGCAAGGTCTACCACGCCCGCGGCAAGCTTCTCGGTGGCTCGAGCTCGATCAACGGGATGATCTTCCAGCGCGGCAACCCGATGGACTTCGAGCGCTGGGCGGCCGACCCGGGCATGGAGACGTGGGACTACCGCCACTGCCTGCCCTACTTCAAGCGCATGGAGAGCCGCTTCCTCGAGGACGGCACCTCCGGCGCCGACCAGTGGCGCGGTGGCTCCGGTCCGCTCCACCTCGAGCGCGGGCCCGCTTCGAACCCGCTCTTCTCGGCGTTCTTCGAGGCCGCCCAGGAGGCCGGCTACCCGCTCACCGACGACGTCAACGGCTACCGCCAGGAGGGCTTCGCCCCCTTCGACCGGAACGTGAAGGACGGCCGCCGCTGGTCGGCCGCACGGGCCTACCTGCACCCGGTGATGAACCGCCCCAACCTCACCGTCGAGACCTTCGCGCACGCGACGAAGATCCGCTTCGACACCTCGGGCGACGTCCCGAGGGTGACCGGCCTGGACTACGTCCGCGGCGTCGGGCGCGCCCGCAAGGACCACTTCGTCCGCGCCAAGGAGATCATCTGCTGCGGCGGCGCGATCAACACCCCGCAGCTGCTCCAGCTCTCCGGCGTGGGGGAGGAGTCCCTGCTGCGCTCGCACGGGATCGACGTCGTGCACGACCTCCCGGGCGTGGGGGAGAACCTCCAGGACCACCTCGAGGTCTACATCCAGTACGCCTCCAAGCAGCCGGTCTCGATCGCCCCGGGCCTGGTGTGGCACCAGCGGCCCAAGATCGCCTGGCAGTGGCTCTTCCAGAAGAAGGGCCTGGGAGCGACCAACCACTTCGAGGGCGGCGGCTTCGCGCGGTCGAACGAGGACGTGGACTGGCCCAACCTGATGTTCCACTTCCTGCCGATCGCGATCCGCTACGACGGGTCGATGGCTCCCGGTCAGGAGAAGGGCCAGCACGGCTACCAGGTGCACATCGGCCCGATGTACGCCGACACCCGAGGCCACGTCCGGATCAAGTCCGACGACCCCTTCGAGCACCCCTCGATGCTGTTCAACTACCTCTCCACACCCAACGACCGCCGGGAGTGGGTCGAGGCGGTGCGGGTGGCCCGCAACATCCTCAACCAGCCCGCCTTCGCCCCCTTCAACGCCGGCGAGATGTCCCCGGGCCCGACCGTTGAGACGGACGAGGAGATCCTCGAGTGGGTCCGCAAGGACGCCGAGACGGCGCTGCACCCCTCGTGCACCGCGGCGATGGGCACCGGCGAGATGGCGGTGACCGACCCGACCTCGATGAAGGTGCACGGCACCGAGGGACTGCGGGTCGTGGACGCGAGCGTCTTCCCCTATGTCACCAACGGCAACATCTACGCTCCGGTGATGATGGTCGCGGAGAAGGCGGCCGACCTGATCGCGGGCAACACTCCGCTGGCACCCTCCGACGTCCCCTACTACCGCCACCGCGACGACTCGCCGCTGTGGCCTGCGGGGGACCCGCGCAACCAGTCCTGAGACCGAACCGTGACCCAAGCCGGCGCCGGGTGGACTAGCCTGCCGGGCACCCCAACCGGAGGAGACAGCTCATGCCGGACACGATCGACCCGTCGCGTATGCCCTTGGGTGAACCCGCTGCGGACCCAGACGAGATCCCCACGACGAAGGCGGAGCTGAACAAGACCGTCTTCTTCGGCTCTGCCGGGGTGGTGGTCGCGTTCACGCTCTTCACGCTGCTCGCGCCCGACACCGCGGGCACCGTGATCGGGCATGTCGTCGGTTGGATCTCGACGTACTTCGGCTGGTGGTACTTCGCGCTCGCTGCGGCGTTGATCGCGTTCGTCCTGTTCATCTGTCTGTCTCGCTACGGGCGGATCCGGCTCGGGCCGGAGGAGTCCCGGCCGGAGTACTCGCTGTTCACCTGGACCGCGATGCTCTTCGCGGCCGGGATCGGCGCCGACCTGATGTTCTACTCGGTCGCCGAACCGGTCTCGCAATACCTCACCCCGCCGACCGGCGAGGGCGGCACCGTCGCCGCCGCCGAGCAGGCCGTGACCTGGACGCTGTTCCACTACGGGCTGTCCGGCTGGGCGATGTACGCCGTCATGGGCATGGCGCTGGGCTACTTCTCCTTCCGCCACGGGATGCCGCTCTCGATCCGGTCGGCGCTCTATCCGATCTTCGGCAAGCGGGTCCGCGGCCGGCTCGGCGATGGGATCGACCTGGCCGCCGTGCTCGGCACGATCTTCGGTATCGCGACCTCGCTCGGTATCTCGATCGCCCTGCTCAACGCCGGTCTCAACGTTCTCTTCGGTATCCCCGAGGGCCGCGCCGCCCAGGTCGGCCTGGTCGTGGTCGCAGTGCTGCTCGGCACGATCTCGGCGGTCTCCGGGGTCGACAAGGGCATCCGCCGACTCTCCGAGCTCAACGTGCTGCTCTCGCTCACACTGATGCTCTACGTGCTCTTCTCCGACAACACCGCGTTCCTGCTCAACTCGCTGGTGATGAACCTGGGTGACTACCTGGTGAATCTGCCCGGGATGAGCTTCGACACGATGCCCTACGACACCGTCGAGAACCCTGACGTCGGCGTCTGGAAGAACCTGTGGACCCTCTTCTTCTGGGCCTGGTGGGTGGCCTGGTCGCCGTTCGTCGGGCTGTTCCTGGCCCGGATCTCGCGTGGCCGGACGATCCGGCAGTTCCTGGTCGGCGTGATGATGATCCCGTTCGGCTTCATCCTGCTGTGGGTCTCGATCTTCGGCAACAGCGCGCTGGGCCGGATCCGCGGCGGTGACGCCGAGTTCGGGGAGCTCACCAGCGGCAACTACGCGCAGGGCTTCTACGTCTTCCTCGACAACTACCCGGGTGCGATCGCGCTGGTCGCGCTCGCGACCCTGACCGGGTTCCTCTACTACGTGACGTCCGCCGACTCCGGTGCGCTGGTGATGGGCAACTTCACCTCCCGTCTGCCGCACCCGATGGCCGACTGCTCGATCCCGGTACGGATCTTCTGGTCGGTCGCCATCGGTGCGCTGACCCTCGCCCTGATGTTCGCGGGCGGGGATGCGTGGCTGACGACGCTGACGAACGCCACGATCATCATGGGGCTGCCGTTCTCGATCGTGCTCGCCCTGGTCGCCGTCGGGCTCCACCGCTCGCTACGGCTGGAGTCGCTCAAGACCACCAGCGCGAGGTACGCCCTGCCGGCCGCGATCTCCTCGGCGCGCCTGGTCGGAGCGGCCGACGGTGGCGTACGTCCCTCGTTGTCGCAGCGGCTGCGCCGCTCGGTCAACTATCCCACCGCGCGGGACACCGAGCGGTTCATCCAGACGGTCGCGACACCCGTGCTGGAAGAGGTCGCCGCCGAGCTCTGCACGCACGGGCTCACCTCGGTCGTGACCGAGACCAAGGCCGTACGCGGCGTCCATGGCGTCCAGCTCCACACCGACCTCGAGGACGCCCCCGCGTTCGTCTACAAGCTCACGCCGCTGCCCTGTCCCGCCCCGACGTTCGCGGTCGGCCGGGTCAGCGGTGAGGTCTACTTCCGCACGGAGGTCCACCTCGCCGAAGGCACCCAGGGCTATGACGTCAACGACTACTCGCGCGAGCAGCTGATGGGTGACGTCCTAGACCAGTACGAGCGCCACCTCTCCTACCTCCACCTCGTCCAGCAGGAGAATCTTCCGGCTGAGGTGCCCGAGGTGCCCGTGGAGGAGACCAAGCCCTGATGGTCGTGCGGCTGGGAGCGGCCGATCGGCCGCTCCAGCCGCACAACACCTCAGCGGACCAGGTCGTTCAGGTCGATCTTGAGCTGGAACGGCTGCGGGACGTCGAGGCGGTCGCGGAAGATCCCGGTCGGGACGTAGGCCTCGGTCAGCTCGTCGCGCTCATAGACGTGGACCGCCGGTGCGCCGTCCTCGTTCTCGATGCGCCAATAATGGGCGATGCCCGCCTCGGCGTACTTCTGCGGCTTGACCGCCCGGTCGCGGTGCTCGGACTCCGGCGAGACCACCTCGACCACCAGAACCACCGTGTCTGCCTCGTAGAACGAGGCCTGGTCCGGGATCCGCGCCGTGCTCACCAGCACGTCCGGCTCCGGCCGATTGCGCCTGTCGAGCACCACCGTCAGCTCCCGATCCACCTCGAACCCGTCGGGCGCCTGCGCCGTCAGCGCGTTGGTCAGGGCCGTGACGAGCCGACTGTGCCAGCGGCGCTGCGGTGACATGTTGAAGACCAGGGCTCCGTCGATGAGTTCGGTATGACGCGGCGCCTCGACGAGCATGTCGAGGTCTTCGGAGTACCAACCCTCCTCACGAGGAGGGCGCATCCATTCGGGCAACGCAGTCATACTTCGAGGATACCGTCCCTTGCTGGTGTCGGTGGTCGAGCTTTCCGTCCCGGTCTGGTCCCGGGAAGCCACGCGGAAATGACTGTTGCTTGGTCTCGGTGTTCGCCGCCGACCCTTGTTCAATTGTTTCTCGATCGCGCACCGCGTCAAGGACGGGCTTCGCCCGCCGCTTCGCGGTGGCCTGCGGCCATCTTTGACCCGGCACCCGATCGAGAAAGATTTCGCCTGTATCGGGTCGGCGGCGGGGTTTGGCGCAGCGGATTCAGTTGGGCACGGGATTGGGGGTCTGGCGGGTGTGCTGCGAGGGGCAGGGGCCGGGTCGGTGCCTACGGGAGTGGGCGAGACCTTGTGAATCGGTCACAACGCCGCCTGACCCCGGCGGACGACTCGCGGGACGAGGGTTCCCCGCACAGGTCCACATCGGGCCCAAGCGGAGCCGACGTGTCCCGGGGCAGGCGAAGGTGCCCGCGCAGGCGGGGCCTTGACGAGTGGGTCTCACACTGCCGGTCTAGGGCCGACGAGTGAACCGGATCGTGCCGTCGGGTAGTCGCTCATGAACATAGGCAGGGTTGTGCGCCAGTCGGTGATGGTGCGGGCAGAGCAAGACCCCGTCCTTCAGATCCGTTCTTCCGCCTGCGGCCCAGGGGTCGAGGTGGATGCTCCTATGCATGTCAAGCGGCGGGTTCGTGCTCTGCGGCTGGTTTGTTGAGGTCTGTCAGGAGAGCGCGGTAGAGCTCGCGGACGGCCGCGCGCTTGAGGCATCGGATGATCTCGCTTTTGGTCTTTCCTTCGGCGGTGCGGCGGGTGACGTAGGCCTTGGTGGGTTCGTGCCATCGGAGCCGGTTGATGATGATCATGTGAATCGCGGAGTTGGCTCTCCGGTCGCCGCCGCGGTGGAGTCGATGCCGGGTTGTGTTGCCGCTGCTGGCTGGGATCGGGGCGACACCGCAGAGGCGTGCGAGTGAGGCCTCGGTTGAGATCCTGTCGCGGTTCTCTCCTGCGGTGGTCAGGAGTTGCGCAGCTGCTTCAGGTCCGGCGCCGAAGACCTGGAGCAGGGCGGGCGCTGCGTGTTGAACGAGTTCTGTGAGTTGCTGGTTGGCTTCCTCGATCTCTTCATCGAGAGCTTGAACGCGCCGTGCGAGTCGGCGCAGCATCGTCTTGGCGATGACTGTCAGCTCCCCGGACTGGGTTGAGGTCGTTGGTCGCAGGCGTAAGCAGCGGGCAACCAGTGCGGCGCGGTTGAGCCCTCGCAGCTGTTCGCGCAGTGGTTCGGGAGCGGAGTAGATCAGGCCGTGCATCTGGTTGATCGCGGCCTTGCGTGCTTTCGAGGCGCTGCGCCTGGTGGTTTGGATCATTCGGATCGCTTCTACGTTCCCGTTGCGTGTCTTGGGGACCGTGGTGGCCATGCCGGCCAGCACGGCGCGCGCAGCATTGATCGCGTCTAGAGGGTCCGACTTGCCCTGCAGATACCGGGCCTGACGGTTCGCGCGGACGACCTCGATGACGACCACGTCGCGGCTGGTGAGGTACCGGGTGAGCCCTGCTCCGTAAGACCCGGTTCCCTCGACCCCGACCGCTTCGACCCTCCCGTACCGCTGCAGCCACTTGAGGGCTTGGGCGTAGCCCTTCGCAGTTGCTGGGAACTCGCTGTCGCCCAGCAACTTCCCTGTTCGCGCGTCGAGCGCAGCGCAGTGGTGAGTGGCGCCGTGGGTATCGACGCCGCCGATCACCTCGCGATCCTCGCTTCGATTCGTCATGCTGGTGATGCCGTCCTCTCCTCGTCGGGTGGATGGACAGACCACCGGCATCGCCAGGGCGGACAACACAGAGATGGGCGTGTTCCTAGCAGGCTCCTATCAAGTCACGCCCAGCGTGCCGGTGGTCTGACAGCACGCCACCTCGTGCAACGGTCGACCAATCCATTTCAGGACAGGCGCGCTTCATGCTCGCGCCGTCAATGAGCGCTCAGAGTCAGGCCGCCACACGAGATGACGCACCGACATCCTCTCTGTGGGCGTCGCACCATTCCGGTGGCATGTCGCAGCCTTCGGCTTGGCAGCACGTCTGCTGCAACCGGAGTGCTTTGCGTTGGATCGGTTGGAAGAACCTGCTCGCCCGGCCGACATCGAGGACCTCACTGTCACCGCCCAACACCCAGGGGATGATGGTCGCGTTGCACGCCATCTTGCGGGCTTCGGCTGCGGTGATGGTGGTGCCGTTGGTCTCGTCGTAGCCCAGGGTCGCGGTGCCGAGCTCTTTGCGGAGCTCCTCGAGCGAGATCACCACATTCACGACCGTGGCGTCGCCACCGTGTCGGGGCAGCGCATTCGGGTCGATGGTCTCGATCAGCCGGGTGAACCCTTGTCCCATCATCCGCTCCCACGGCGGCAGGGCCGAGCCCTTCTCGACCAGTTGCTGCTTACGCGGCTGAGCCCAGGCCTCGACCTGCTTCTTGAAACGCATCCCGATCGATGTCGGGAGGACACCGTCGAAGCCGATGGTGCCGTCGTGGTTGTCCCAGACCCGGAGTGCGGTCTTCTGCTGGGCGCGTTCCTCTTCGGCGAGGAGTGCTTTGGCTTCGGCTGCCTCGAACCGGGCGGGGTCGACCTCGAGCAGGATCCGCCTGCCGACGACCCGCAGTTCCTTGGCTGTGAACTGGGTCGCGTACTCGACCAGCAGCTTCTCAGCCAGGACCAGGTCCTCGACGGTGGCGACCGGGTCGGCCTCGACCTTGTCGAGGGCCTTGGTGATCACTCGGGCCTTCGCCTCAGAGACGACACCCTCAGCGAGGCCAGCGGCAACCAACTCGTACTTCGTCACCGCGTTGGCGAGCTTGATCTGCGACCTCGCGGCACCTTTGTCGACCAGCAGCTCGGCACGCATCCAGGCCGAGGCGTCCTTGTCACCGGTCTCTGCGGCGATATCACCCGAGACAGCCAGCACCCGCAGCGTCAACGCTGCCTGTTGGGCCTGAAGCTTCTCCACCTTCGCCAGGAAGTCTTTCTTCTGGCTGGTCCGCCAGTAGGTCGGGTCCATCGCGAGCAGCTCTTCCAGGGAGGTTTCGATGGCAGCAAGAGCCGACTCGATGACGTCGGCGGGGTTGGTGCCCCAGTGGTCGATGCTCATGGCTGCTACCTCCCTTCAAAGGTGTGTCGTAGTGCCTCTGATTCTACTCCGACCAAGCGCTCTTGAACACCTATTTGTGCAGGTCAAATACGCTTTTAGTGGCGAGCGAACGACATCAAGCCTGTGGATGATAAGTGGCCCGAAGGGCCACCCTCCCGCCCCTTCAACCTCATCCTTCCCAAGCAAGATTCCTCCGCGCCACACCCGGGCCGCCGCCCCGATAGCCAGCCAAATTTTTTCTCGACGTGGTCCGGTGTCAAGGACCGCGTAAGCGGCCGGCGGAGCCGGCGGCCGTAGGCCGTCCTTGACTCCGGGGCAGGTCGAGAAGACCCTCGAAGTCGGGTCGGCGGCCCTGTCCGGCCTTGGGGTGGGACGTTCCGGCAGGGAACTGTGTTGGTCTCGACACGCCTCCGCCTAGCGGCTCCGGCGGCTCGACCAGCGGGGGCGAGGGGGTCTCGACAGGCTCGACCAGCGGGGTGAGGTCTCGACGAGCTCGACCAGCGGGGGCAGGGAGGTCTCGACGAGTTCGACCAGCGGGGTGAGGTCTCGACGAGCTCGACCAGCGGGAGCAGGGAGGTCTCGACAAGCTCGACCACCGGCGTCTCCAGGTTCACCCGAAGTCGATGAGCCGCCCATCCTCGTGCATGACGCACCCTCGCCCGATCCAGGCGACCGCATGCTCCTTGTCCCCGACAGCGATATAGGAGTAGCTGGGCGGAACCCAGATGAGGTCGTAGTCGACCCCGCCCAACGCCCGCTCAGTAGGCCGAACAGCGTCGCCGGAAGGGTCGAGGGTGCGTACCGCCTGCTCGACGGAGTCGAAGTATCGTCGGCCTTCCTCGGAGAGCTCCTTCGCACACCACGCGCACGTTCCCAGCGTCTCGATCTGCGCTGCGGTGGCGGGGACCGGGGCGTCCAGACCGAGAAGCTGGGGGCAGGTCCGGACGTGCAGGAGACGCCCTCGTGCATGCGGCACGAAGAGGGTCTCGGGAGTCTCGGAGGGCATCTCTGGAGCCTAGGGGAGCAGGTCATGCCCCTGGAGGTATCTAAGACGAATTCGGGACGTTCGGCCCCGGTGATCGGTGTGGGCGAGGTCACGTACGATCCGGGGCATGGCGCATTACCAACAGCGCGGGCACATCCCGCCCAAGCGGCACACCCAACACCGCGACGGAGAAGGGAACCTCTACTACGAAGAGCTCATGGGAGAGGAAGGGTTCTCCTCGGACTCCTCCTTGCTCTACCACCGCTACATCCCCTCGGCGGTGACCGACGTACGCATCTGGGACCTGCCCGACCACGGCACGACACCCAACCACCCCCTGCGCCCGATCCACCTCGGGCTGCACGACCTCGTCTCCGATGAGGACTGGAGGGGTCAGGACGCGGTGACCGGGCGCCGGCTGGTGCTCGGCAACGGCGACGTACGCATCCACTACGCGGTGGCGGGGGAGACCTCGCCGCTCTACCGCAACGCGATCGGCGACGAGTGTGTCTACGTCGAGGCCGGGAGCGGCGTCGTGGAGACCGTCTTCGGGAACCTGGAGGTCGGTGAGGGCGACTACGTGGTGATCCCGCGTGCCACCACCCATCGCTGGGAGCCGACCGGCCACGCTCCGCTGCGGGTCTACGCGATCGAGGCCAACTCCCACATCGCCCCGCCGAAGCGCTACCTCTCCCGCTACGGCCAGTTCCTCGAGCACGCCCCCTACTGCGAGCGCGACCTCCGGCTCCCGACCGAGCCGCAGACCGTGGAGCTCTCGACCGGCTCCACCGAGGGAGCCGAAGGTGTCGAGGTCTACATCAAGCACCGCGGCCCGGGTGCCGGCGGCATCGCCGGCACGATCCACGTCGTCCCGCACCACCCGTTCGACGTCGTCGGCTGGGACGGCTGCCTCTATCCCTACGTCTTCAACATCGCCGACTACATGCCGCTCACCGGCAAGGTGCACCAGCCGCCGCCCGCGCACCAGGTCTTCGAGGGCAACAACTTCGTGATCTGCAACTTCGTGCCGCGCAAGGTGGACTACCACGAGCTCGCGGTGCCGGTGCCCTACTACCACTCCAACGTCGACTCCGACGAGGTCATGTTCTACGTGGGCGGCGACTACGAGGCCCGCAAGGGATCCGGGATCGGGATCGGCTCGATCACCCTCCACCCCGGTGGCCACGCCCACGGGCCTCAGCCGGGTGCCATGGAGCGCAGCCTCGGCGCGGAGTTCTTCGACGAGCTCGCGGTCATGGTCGACACCTTCCGGCCGCTCGAGATCGGCGAGGCCGGCTCTGCGGTCGACGACGGCAAGTACGCCTGGACCTGGGCAGGGGGTCGCAAGTGACGACGTGGCTGGACATCAACGACAGCCAGTTCGGCCTCGAAGCGCTTCCGTACGCCACCTTCCGCACCACCACCGACGCGACCCCGCGGCTAGGGGTGCGGATCGGTGACCTGGTGCTCGACGTCGCCGCCGCGGCGCCGGGTCTCGCCGAGCACTGTGAAGGCGGCCTCGACGGGCTGCTGGCGGCCGGACCCCAGGTGTGGAGGAACGTACGCGCGGAGGTGACCCGGCTGCTCAGTGACCCCGCCTGCGAGACCGACGTGCGACCCCACCTGGTGCCCCTCGCGGACGCCGAGCTGCTGCTGCCGTTCACGGTCGCCGACTACGTCGACTTCTACGCCTCCGAGCACCACGCGAGCAACGTCGGGAAGATGTTCCGCCCCGACTCCGAGCCGCTGACGCCCAACTGGAAGCACCTGCCGATCGGCTACCACGGCCGCTCCGGCACCGTGGTGGTCTCCGGCACCGACGTCGTCCGGCCGACCGGGCTGCGGAAGACCCCTGACGGGATCGTCGACGGCCCCTCGATCCGGCTCGACATCGAGGCGGAGCTGGGCTTCGTGGTCGGCGTCGGCTCCGAGATGTCCCAGCCGGTCCGGCTCGCCGAGGCCGCGGACCACATCTTCGGGATCACGCTCCTCAACGACTGGTCCGCGCGCGACATCCAGGCCTGGGAGTACGTCCCGCTGGGCCCGTTCCTCGGCAAGTCGTTCGCCACCTCGATCTCGCCGTGGGTGCTGCCGCTCGCGGCGCTCGAGGCGGCGCGGGTCCGGCCCCCGGAACGAGACGTTCCGCTGGCCGGCTACCTGGACGACTCCGCGCTGGAGCCCTGGGCGCTCGATCTCGCCCTCGAGGTCCGGCTCAACGGGTCGCTGGTCTCCGAGCCGCCGTACGCCACGATGTACTGGACCGCCCCGCAGATGCTCGCGCACATGACCGCCAACGGCGCCTCGCTGCGCGTCGGCGACCTGTTCGCCAGCGGCACGATCAGCGGACCCGAGCCGGGCCAGCGCGGCTCGCTGCTCGAGCTCAGCTGGTCCGGGGCCGAGCCGTTCAAGCTGGAGGACGGTTCGGTGCGTACGTTCCTGGAGGACGGCGACGAGGTCACGATCACGGCGACCGCGCCCGCCCCGGGCGGCGGTCGGATCGCGCTCGGCGAGGTCAGCGGGCGGATCCTGCCGGCGAAGGAGCGCTCATGACGACGGTCTATGAGTTCTCGCCCCGCTACTACGAGATCGACATGCAGGGGGTGATGTTCAACAGCTGGTACCTCGGCTACGCCGACGAGGCGATGAACCACTTCATCGACTCTCGCGGGTGGCCGTACTCCCGCTGGCAGGAGCTGGGTGTCGACGTCCATCTCGCCCACGCCGACCTGGACTGGAAGGCCGGTATCGGCTTCGGGGACAAGGTCCAGGTGCCGGTGCGCACCACCCGGATCGGCACCAAGAGCTTCACGCTCGAGTTCGAGTTCCGCAGGGGCGAGGAGGTCACCTGTGCGGTGTCGATCGTCTACGTGGTCGTCGCAGCCGACGGTTCCGGGTCGATCGCCATCCCGCCGGAGATCGTGGACGCGATCGGACCGTCCGCGATCCGGTGAGCTGCGCAAGAACGGTCAAGCGCTCCGGGATCGGCGGTGTCAGACTTCTGATGTGCACGAGACAGAAGAAGAGATCGCCGACCTGCAACGCCTCCTGGACGCCTCGATCGGCCGCGCGAACAGCCATCTGACCGGAATCGTCAGCGACGAGAGCCGCCTCGATGCCCGTCAGCTCGTCACCGAGCTGACGGGCATGAAGGTGCTGGTGCTGGCCACCGTGACCGCGGCCGGTGAGCCGCGGACCAGCTGTGTCGACGGCCACTTCCGCCACGGTCGCTGGCTGTTCGGGACCGCTCCCACCGCCGCCAAGGCCAAGCACATGCTGGCCCGGCCGGCGGTGAGCGCGACCCACGTCGACGGCGAGCGGATCGGCGTCTTCACCCACGGCAAGGCGCACGTGGTCTCCGAGGGACCGGAGTTCGAGGACTACAACGCCTACTTCACCGAGTACTACGGCTCGGACCCGCAGGCCTGGGACGGGCCGGGCGTCGTCTACGCCACCATCGAACCGAGCTGGATGGTGGCGTACGCAGCCGAAGCCTCCACGTTCCCGAGGGACTCAGCGCCTACGGCCCAATCAGCTCCTTCTTGATCTTGGTCTTGAGCACCTTGCCGACCTTCGAGCGCGGCAGGTCCGGCCACACCTCGATCTGCTTGGGGGTCTTGACCGAGCCGATCCGCTCCTTGACGTACGCCTTGAGCTCGGCGACGTCGACCTCGGCGCCGGGCCGGGGGAGGACGACGGCGGTGACGCGCTCGCCCCACTTCTCGTCGGGCAGGCCGACCACGGCGCAGTCGGCGACGGCGGGGTGGGTCATCAGCGCCTGCTCGACCTCGGTCGAGTAGACGTTGAAGCCGCCGGTGATGACCATGTCCTTGGCTCGGTCGACGATGTGCAGGAAGCCGTCCTCGTCGAGGAAGCCGATGTCACCGGTGTGGTGCCAGCCGTGCGCGCTCGCCTCGGCGGTGGCCTCGGGGTTGTCGAGGTAGCCGCGCATGACCAGGGAGCTGCGTACGACGATCTCGCCACGCTCCCCGCAGCCGAGCAGCGCGCCACGCTCGCCCATGATCGACACGGTCACCAGCGGTGCCGGCCGGCCGGCCGAGGAGAGCCGCTCGGTGGCGACGGTCCCGTCCCTGTGGAAGTGGTCGGCCGGCGCCATGGTCGCGATCATCATGGGCGCCTCGGTCTGCCCGAACAGCTGCGCCATCACGGGCCCGATCCGGGTGAGCGCCTCCTCCAGCCGCGTCGACGACATCGGCGCCGCGCCGTACCAGAAGCAGCGCAGCGACCTCAGGTCCGAGGACGGCAGCGCCGGATGGTCCAGCACCAGGTAGATCAGCGTCGGTGGCAGGAACGTGTGGGTGACCTGCTCCCGCTCGATGTGCTCGAGGAAGGCGCCGACGTCGGGCGTACGCATCACCACGATCTTGCCGCCCAGGCACAGCACCGGGAAGCAGAGCACCCCGGCGGCGTGGGTGAGCGGTGCGAGCGCGAGGTAGGTCGGCCGGTCCGGCGCGCCCGGCCAGGGGTAGGCCATCAGGGTGATCGCCGACATCGTCTCCAGGTTGGTGCCGGTGAGCATGACCCCCTTGGGGCTCCCGGTGGTTCCCCCGGTGCCGACGACCATCGCGAGGTCGTCGGCACCAGGGGGCTCGTGTGCCCGGACGGGCTCGACAGGCTCGGCAAGCTCGTCAGGCTCGGGGCCGCTCCGTTCAGACCCCGAGACGAACTCGTCCCAGGTCAGCGCCCACTCGAAGGAGCCGTCGAGACAGACCAGCGTCGTCAGCTCCGGAAGGTCCGACCGGATCTGGTCGACCAGCCCGGCGAAGGAAGCCTGGAAGATCAGCGCCGAGCAGCCGAAGAGCTCGAGGAGCTCCCGGTTCTCCGCGGCCTCGCTACGTGGGTTGATCGGACACCAGACGCCCCCTGCGCGGCTGATGCCGAACACGGAGGCGAAGGCGACCGGGTCGTTGGCCGACAGGATCGCCACCTTCGCCCCCGGCGCGACGCCGCGGCCCCGAAGGCCCGCGGCGACGCGGTTGGAGAGATCGACGACCTCGGCGTAGGACCAGGTGTCCTCGCCGCAGACGAGACAGGGAGCATCCCCTCCAAGAGAGGCACCTTTGTCCAGGTAGTCGACGAGTCGCATCCGTTCCTCCTCAGCTGCGCTGCCGGGTGACGACCGGCTCCGCGACCAGTCCGAACGCCTGCAGCTGACCGAGGAGCTCGCGGTGGCCGAAGGCCTGACAGCCCGAGGCGAAGCCAACCCGGCGCGGCGGAAGCTGCAACAGCGAGTAGGCGGCGTACGCCTGCAGCAGCCCAGTCTGCTTGTAGTTCTGGTTCCCGTGGATGACGCAGTGCGCGCGGCCGAGCGGGCCGGAGGCGTGCACCGAGTCGAGCGACTTGTTGAGCCGCGGGTTCTCCCGTGGCGGCATCTCGCTCATCACCTGGGCCGCCGTGGCGGTCAGCGCCTCGTCACGCTGCTCGGCGTCCATGTCCTTGGTCGCCTCCAGGGCAGCGGCGACGATCTGCGGCACTCCGTGCATCAGCGCGGCGTTGAAGACGCCGCCCTGGGCCTTGCAGCTCGCCACCTTCGGGTCGCGGCGATACCAGACCGGGTGCGAGGTCCCGCCCCACGGCAGCGAGAGCGCGAGCTCGTGCTGGCCAGGGACAACCAGCGGGACCAGCCCGCCGGCGGGGTCGAACTCGACGTACGCGTTCTGCTCCAGGTAGTGCGCCTTGGAGGTGGCCGCGTTGACCAGGATCGTGCGGGTCGACGCGATCGTCGGGGAGCCTCCCCAGAAGACCGCGATGTCGAGGGTGTCGAGGCCGGGCTGCTCGAGGCAGATCTCGGCGGCGATCTCGCCGGTGGTGTACATCTGTGCGATCCCCGGCGCGAGCAGCAGCCCCTTGTCCGCGAAGGCGGTGCCGTACGTCTCGTCGCAGGTGATCAGCCAGTCCTGCTCACCGGTGGTGTCGGTGTAGTGGACACCCGCGGCCAGCGCGGCCTCCACGACGGCGGGACCGTACTGGGAGAACGGGCCGACCGTGTTGAGGACGACCTTCGCGCCGGTGAACAGCGCGGTGAGCGCCTCGACGGAGTGCTCCACCTCGGCGATCTCGTAGTCGGCGGTCTCGATGCCGGGGACGTTGGCGGCCATCGAGGCGACCAGCTTCTCCTTGGAGCGGCCGGCGGCCACGAAGGGCACCCCGAGCTCGCGCAGGTACTCGCAGACCAGCCGGCCGGTGTAGCCGGAGGCGCCGTAGACGACGACGGGCTTGTTGTCGCTCATGGTCACATCCCCATTCCGCCGTCGACCGCGAGGCCGACGCCGTTGACGAAGGCCGCCTGGTCGGAGGCCAGGAAGACGACCGCGTTGGCCATGTCCTCGACGGTGCCGAGGCGCCCCGACGGCGTCAGCTCGATGACCCCGCCGACGGCAGCCTCGGCCGACTCGAAGAGGCCGAGCTGGGCGACGTCGTTGGCCAGTCCGGCGCCCATCTCGGTCGGCACCAGGCCGGGGTAGAGGCAGTTGACGCGGACGCCGTAGCCGAGCTTGCCGCTCTCCATCGCCGCCACCCGGGTGAGCCGGTCCACGGCGCTCTTGGTGGCGGAGTAGACCGAGATGCCGGGGAAGGCGATCGTGGCCGCGACCGAAGCGACGTTGACGATCACGCCGCCCTTGCCGGCGGCGCCGTCGGGCCGCATCGTACGCAGGCCGTGCTTGAGGCCGAGGGCCGTGCCGAGCACGTTGACCTCGAGCATCTTCCTCACGTCTGCCGGGTCGAGCTCGGTGATCAGGCTGGTGACCTCCACGCCGGCGTTGTTCACCAGGATGTCGAGCCCGCCGAGGCCGTCGACCGCGGCGGCCACGCCCGCCTCCCAGGAGGAGTCGTCGGTGACGTCGAGGTGCACGAAGGTGCCACCGATCGACTCGGCCACCTTGGCGCCCTGTTCGTCCTTGACGTCGGCGACGGCGACCTTCGCGCCGGCCGCGGCGAGCGCTCTGGCCATCCCTTCGCCTAGGCCTTGGGCCCCGCCGGTGACGAGCGCTGTCCGTCCGCTCAGATCGGTCATCTGTGACTCCTTCGTCGCTGTGATGTGGCTCACAGACAACCGTGAATCTTGACGAGTGTCAAGATTTCTTTTGACAGTTGACCAGAAAATGGGTCAGGCCGGCCCGAGACGGGCGCTGAAGGGGGTATCGTTTCGGCCCATGACCCAGGTCGCCGCCCCGAAGGCGCCTCGCCGCACGCCCGCCGACAAGCACGACGAACGCCGCAAGGCGCTCGCCGAGTCGGCCCTGCGTACGTTGGGGGAGCTGGGCTACGCACGGGCCAGCCTGCGCGAGATCGCCAACAACTCCGAGTTCAGCCACGGCGTCGTGCACTACTACTTCAACGACAAGCTCGAGCTGATCGTCTACTGCGTGCGCTACTACAAGCAGACCTGCGTCCACCGCTACGACGGCGTCGTGGCCGAGGCCACCTCACCCGACGATCTGGCCGAGCGGTTCGGCGACAAGCTCGTCGAGACCATCGTCGAGGAAGCCCCGATGCACCGGCTCTGGTACGACCTGCGTTCGCAGTCGATGTTCGAGGAGAGCCTGCGTGAGGCGGTCACCCAGATCGACCAGAGCCTGGAGGACATGATCGCCCGGGTCCTGGGCCGCTATGCCGAGCTCGCCGGGGTCGAGCCAGCGATCGCCTCGCCGGTGGCGTACGGGATGTTCGACGGGATCTTCCAGCAGGCTCTGCTGGGTTATCTCAACGGTCGTGACGGTGTCCTGGAGGACCTGCGGGCCCGGGTGGTCGAGCTGATGCCGATGCTGCTGGCGCCGAAGGCGTAGCCCGACCGGCCATCGGTGCATCGGCGCCTTCGGAAGTCAGCGGCGCACGGGCCGGCCGGGATAGGCGGTGGCGTCGAGCGCGCCGTCGCGGACCACGAAGGTGCCGTCGACCAGGAGATGGACCACGCCCGTCGAGGGCCGGGTCGGATCCAGGTAGGTGGCCCGGTCGGTGATCTGGTCGGGGGAGAGAACCACGAGGTCAGCGTCGGCGCCGGGGGCCAGATAACCTTTGGTGCGCATCGCGGGGGTGAACGGGGCGAGCACCTGGGCCGGTAGGTAGGCGCAGCGCCGGAAGGCCTCCGGCCAGGTCCAGGCGCCGATCTCGCGAACCATGCGGCGCAGCGAGCGGGCATAGGTGCCGGCGGTGCGGGGGTGGGTCTGGCCACCCGGCGGCAGCGGCCACTCGCGGGTGTCGACGACGCCGCCGGGCCACTCGACCTGCATGGCGTCGCTGGCCACGATCGCGTCCGGAAAGGCGAGGGCGCGTTGGAGCATCGCGTTGTCGGTGGGGGAGTCCTCGTCGAGGAAGTGGACCACGCAGACGGCTCCAGGATCCGTGGCGCGCAGCTCGGCCAGGCGCGAGACCGAGGCGATCCGCTCGCCGGTGCTGACCATCGTGATCGAGGACGGCACCAGACCCCAGGCACCGAGGCGCTCTGGGGCGAGGAAGAACGCGCCGATCGCGGTGGAGCCGGCGCCGTACGGATAGGCCTCGACGGTCACGTCCGACCCGGCCGCGCGCGAGCTCTCCAGCAGGCCGAGCACACGGTCCACGTGGCGCCGGGAGGTGCTGTTGACGTGGCAGTGGTGCATCCGCGCGCCCGTCTCGGCGGCGGCGCGGGTGATCTCCTCGGCCCCGTCGACCGGGGTGGTCGGGTCGGCCTCGACGATCTCGCGTACGTGGGTGAAGGTCGCGGTGCCGGTGCGGGCGGCCAACCGGGCGACGTCGAGGAACTCGGCAGGGTCCGATCGCGGGGCGTAGCCCATCAGCACGCCGATCCCGAGCGCCCCCGCGGCCAGCTCCGCCTCGAGCAGGTCGAGCCACGCCCGCCGCTCCGCAGCCGAGGACGTACGCTGCCAGGCCGGGTCGCCGAGCATCGCCAACGAGGCCGCCAGGTCGGCCTCCGGCGCCATCCCCAGGTGGGCGACGGCGCGCGCGTCGCCCCAGGAGGCGGAGAAGCCGTAGTGGAGCACCCGGCCGTCGGCCGCGGCCCGTGCGTAGGCGAGCTCGATGGGGAGCAGCCCGGCCTCCAGGTCGAGGGTGGTCGTGACTCCGTCCATCGCCTGGAGCCGCTGCCCGGCGATCGAGTGGACGTGACTGTGCAGGTCGACGAACCCCGGGCCGACGACGAGCCCGGTCACGTCGATCACCTCGGCCGTCGGGTCCTCGGGCACGCTCCCGACGGCCACCACGGACCCGTCGGAGACGGCGACGTCGGCCACCTGCTCTGTCCCTGTTCGGGGGTCGGCCACCAGGCCTCCGCGGAGAATCAGCACACGGCCATCCAACCGTCGCCGGCCACCGCGGGCCATTGTGCGATCGGACAACAGCACGGCCGCTCGACTGTCCGATGGGACGAACACGCATGCCCCCGCGACTCCCTACCGTTTCAGCATGCCCCACGACCCGACCCGCCCGGATGCTGCCCGGTTCCTGCAGGAGAGCTTCGCCGACCTCGTCGCCGAGCACGGCGTGCCCGGCGCCTCGATCGCCGTACTGGTCGGGGACCAGGTGATCACCGCCGCCGCGGGCACGACCAGCCTGGCCACCGGGGTCGAGGTCGACACCGAGACGGTCTTCCAGATCGGCTCGATCACGAAGGTCTGGACCACGACGCTGGTGATGCAGCTGGTCGACGAGGGGCTCCTCGACCTGGACCGGCCGGTGCGCGACCACCTGCCCGAGCTCGTCATCGGCGACCGGGCGGCGGGCGAGGTGATCACGACCCGGCAGCTGCTCAGTCACACCGCCGGCTTCGAGGGCGACATCTTCACCGACACCGGCCGCGGCGAGGACGCGGTCGAGCGCTACGTCGCCACCCTGAGCGACCTTCCGCAGCTGTTCGCGCCCGGCGAGACGTTCTCCTACAACAACACCGGATTCGTCGTGCTCGGCCGGCTGGTCGAGGTGCTCCGTGGTCAGCCCTACGACCAGGTGCTCCTCGACCGGATCGCGAGGCCGCTCGGCCTCGCGAGCGTCTCCCCGAGCCCGTACGAGGCGATCCTGCGCCGCGCCGCCACCGGCCACATGCCGGGCGCGGACGGCGCCCCGGAGGCGGCACCCACCTGGGCGCTGGCCCGCTCCAACGCACCGGCCGGCTCGATGCTCGCGATGACCGCGGGCGACCTGCTCGGGTTCGTGCGGATGCACCTGAACCAGGGCACCGCGCCGGACGGGACCCAGGTGCTCTCCGCTGCGGCGGTCGAGGCGATGCGGGAGCGCCAGGTCGACCTGCCGCTGCTCGCCGGCATGGGCGACGCCTGGGGCTTGGGCTGGGAGCTCTTCGACACCCCGCAAGACGCGGTCGTGGCCCACGACGGCGGCACCATCGGGCAGGCCGCGTTCCTCCGGGTCGTGCCGGAGCAGGGGCTGGCCGTCGCGCTGCTCACCAACGGCGGCGAGGTCTTCGGGCTCTTCAACGCGACCGTCGCGCGTCTGCTCGAGGAGCTCGGCGGCGTACGTCTTCCTGACCGGCCCACCCCGCCGGTCGTCCCGGGCAAGGTCGACGTCGGCCGGTTCCTGGGGCGCTACGCGGACACGATCTACGACATCGAGGTCACCGAAGACGGCACCGGCCGGCTCGTCCTCGACCGCACCCCCAAGGACGTCATCGCCGAGATCGGCGAGCAGCCGATGCGGTTCTCCCTCGTCCACCTCGACGGGGACTCCTTCATCGCCGCCGAGCCCGTCCGCGGCATCCATGTCGTCTTCGCCTTCATCGGCGAGACGGACGGCAAGGCGAAGTACGTCCACTACGGCCGCGTGGTCGCACGCGCCGACTGACCATCCCCCTGCCCGAGCAGCTGCACAAGAAGAGGTACGCCCCATGAAGCCGCACCGCTCCCGATCAGCCCTTCTGAGACCAGCCGCTCTGGCTCTGACCCTCTCCCTGGCCACCGCCGGCCTGGCCGCGTGCGGCTCCGGCTCGGGCGGCAGCGAGGCGAAGGCGTACGCCGATGGCCAGACCTTCACGATGGCTCTCGCCGCAGACCCCGGCGCCCTCGACCCACAGGGCGGCGTGGGCGGCACGCTGCTCCAGCTGACCAGGTTCGCGTACGACTCCCTGGTCAGCGTCGACGCCGAGGGCGAGGTGTCCTCGCAGCTCGCGGAGAAGTGGAGCGTGGACGGCACCACCGTCACCTTCGACATCAAGGAGGCCGTGACCTGCTCGGACGGGACCGAGTTCACTGCGCAGACCGTCGCCGACAACATCAGCTATGTCGAGGACCCGAAGAACCAGAGCCCGTTCCTGGGCGTGTTCATCCCGGCCGGCGCCACCGCGAAGGCGTCCGGACAGACCGTCACGGTCACCCTCGCCGCTCCCGCCCCGTTCGTGCTCGCCTCGTTCGCCAACCTCCCGATGGTCTGCGACAGCGGTCTGAAGGACCGGGCGAGCCTGAAGGCCGGGACCGCGGGCACCGGTCCCTACACGCTGACCGAAGCCGTCCCCGGTGACCGCTACGTCTACGAGGTCCGCGAGGGCTACGCGTGGGGCCCCGACGGCGCCAAGACGTCGGCCAAGGGCACCCCGGCCACGATCGAGGCCAAGGTCGTCGGCAACAGCACCACCGCGGCCAACCAGCTGCTCTCCGGAGACCTGAACTCCGCCTCGATACCCGGCCAGGAGGCGGCCCGGCTCGACGCCGCGAAGGTCAGTCGCGTCGACGCCCAGGCTGTGGTCGGCGAGCAGTGGTACAACCACGCCGAGGGCCATCCGACCGCCGACCCCGCGGTGCGCGCGGCGCTGACCCAGGCGCTCGACCTGGCCGAGCTGCAGAAGGTGATCACCGCCGGCCAGGGTGGTCCGGCCACCCAGCTCGCCGTCGTCGCACCGGCCGGCTGCACCGGCTCCTCGGTCGAGGGCAACGTCCCCGACAACGACGTCGCTGCCGCCGAGAAGGCGCTCGACGAGGCCGGCTGGACCGCAGGCGCGGACGGGGTCCGGACCAAGGACGGGAAGCCGCTGGCGGTCACCGTCCTCCACGACTCCTCGATCGGCGCGGCCGGGACCGCCGCGGCCGAGCTGGCCGTGGCCGCCTGGAAGAAGGTGGGCGTCGACGCCACCGCCAAGTCCCTGGACCAGACCGCGATCCAGACCGCGATCTTCGGCACCGGTGACTGGGACGTCGCCTGGGTGCCGATCAACGTCCAGACCCCCGACCAGATCGTTCCGTTCCTCTCCGGGCCGGGACCTGCCGAGGGCGGCAACAACTTCGCCGGCATCGCCAACCCCGACTACGACGCGGCGGTGAAGACGGCGATGAGCAAGAACGGCGCCGAGGGCTGCGCGGACTGGCTGGCCGCGGAGGCGAGCCTGTTCGAGGCCCACGACGTGGTGCCGTTCGCCAACAACCTGCTGCCCTTCTTCTCCCAGGGCGCCGAGCTCGAGATCGTGGGCAACGTGGTCCCGACCAGCATCCGGATGCTGGGTTGAGGGAGGGGCTGATGGCGGTCGCGGCATCGACGGCCTCCCGCCCCGGGCTGGATCTCGGGTTCGGCGGACGGTGGACCCGGTTCGCCCTGCGCCGCGGTGGCCGGCTGCTGGTGTCGCTGTTCGTCCTGGTCACCGCGGCGTTCCTGATGATCCACCTGGTGCCGGGCGACCCGGTGCGGGCCGCGCTCGGGATGACGGCGCCGGCCGACCTCGTCGAGACGCGCCGGCACGAGCTCGGCCTCGACGACCCGCTGCTGACGCAGTATCTGCACTACCTCGGCGGCCTGTTCCGCGGTGATCTCGGGGAGTCGATCCAGACCCAGCTGCCGGTCGGCGAGACCATCGGCCGGCGGCTCGGCGCCACCGTCTCGCTCGGGCTGCTGGCCTTCGCTCTCGCCCTCCTGATCGCCGTCCCGCTCGGTGTCGCCGTGGCGGTCGCGACCCGGCGCGGGCGCCGGCAGCGTACGTCGCTGGGGTTCTCCTCCACCAGCGTCGTGCTCGGCTCCATCCCCGACTTCCTGGTCGGCGTGATCCTGGTGGCGGTCTTCGCGGTGGGTCTGGGCTGGTTCCCGGTCGCTGGCCGGACGGACGGTGCCGCCTCCTACGTGCTGCCGGTCCTGGCCCTCGCGATCGGCCCGGCGGCGGTGCTCGCCCGGATCGTACGCGTCGAGATGATCGCGGTGCTGGAGTCCGACTACGTCCGCACCGCACGAGCCAAACGGCTCCCGGCGCGCCGGATCCACCTGGTCCACGCCCTGCCGAACGCGGTCACCGCGACGCTCACCCTCGGTGGGATGCTCCTGGCCGCCATGGTCGCGGGCACGGTGCTGGTCGAGAACGTCTTCGCCTGGCCGGGGCTGGGGAGCACGATCGTCCAGTCGATCGTCACCAAGGACTATCCGGTCGTGCAGGGCACTGTGCTCGTCTACGGCGTCATCGTGCTGGTGGTCAACACGCTCGTCGACGTCGCCCTCGCGCTCCTCGATCCCCGCTCGACGATCGGGGAGGCGTGATGAGGGCCTTGCGTACGCCGGTAGGAGCCGTCGGCGCGGCGCTGCTCGCTGGGGTGCTGCTGCTCGCCGTCCTGGCTCCGGTGCTGGTCGGCGACCGGGCGGCCGTCGTCGACACCGACCAGCTGCTCGCCGGGCCGTCGGCGGAGCACTGGGTCGGCACCGACAACCTCGGCCGCGACCTGTTTCTGCGGGTGCTGGTCGCCACCAGGCTCTCGGTCAGCCTGGCACTGCTGGCGACGGCGATCGCGGTGAGCGTCGGGCTGGTGCTCGGCTCGCTGCCGTGGCTGCTCGGACCGCGGCTCGGGCGACCGGTGACGGCGCTGGTCAACATCCTGGTCGCCTTCCCCGGACTCCTCCTCGTCCTCTGCCTGGCCACCGTCTTCGGGGTCGGGACCCGCGGAGCGGTGCTGGCGATCGGGTTCGCCGGCGCACCGACCTTCGCCCGGCTGTGCCAGACGCTGATCGCGGGCATCGCCTCCCGTGACTACGTCGCGGCGGCGCAGATCGCGGGCCTGGGCCGGATCCGGATCCTGTGGCGACACGTGCTGCCCAACGTCGCCGAGCCGCTCGTCGTCAACGCCACCATCGGCGCCGGGGGCGCGCTGCTCGCCTTCGCCGGGCTCTCGTTCCTCGGTCTCGGTGTGCAGGCGCCCGCCTACGACTGGGGGCGGCTGATGCAGGACGGCCTCGCTGGGATCTACGTCCACCCGCTCGCGGCCCTGGCGCCGGGCATCGCGGTCGTCATCGCAGGACTGGCCTTCAACCTCACCGGAGAGGCGGTCGCCGGGGCGCTCGGCATCACGCCGGTCGTCGGGCCCCGGGCCTGGTCGGTGCCGGTCCGCTCGGCCCTCCCGAAGGAAGCCGCGCCTGCCGAGGACACGGTGCTCGACGTACGTGACCTCGTTGTCGCCTTCCCCGCTCCGTCGGCCCCGGTGACCCCCGTCCGCGGGGTGTCCCTCTCGCTGCGTACCGGCGAGGCCGTGGGGATCGTGGGGGAGTCCGGGTCGGGCAAGTCCCTGACCGCGCTCGCGGTCGCCCAGCTCGTCGAGGAGCCGGGCCGGGTCACCGGCGAGGTCACCTTCTGCGGCACCGACCTGAACGACGGCGGCCAGCACGACGACCTGCTCGGCACCTCGCTCGCGGTGGTGTTCCAGGACCCGATGACCTCGCTCAACCCGGCCATGCGGGTCGGCCGGCAGCTCGCCGAGGTGAGCCGCTTCCATCAGGGTCTCGGGTGGCGCGACGCGCTCGCCCGGGCCGTCGACCGGCTCCGGGCGGTGCATCTGCGAGACCCGGAACGGGCCGCCCACGCCTACCCGTTCGAGCTCTCCGGCGGCATGCGCCAGCGCGCCATGATCGGGATGGGCCTGATGGGCGCGCCGCGGCTGATCATCGCCGACGAGCCGACGACCGCGCTCGACGTCACCGTCCAGAAGCAGGTCCTGAGGCTCCTGGAGGAAGTACGCCGCGAGCACGGCACCGCGCTTCTGCTGATCTCCCACGACGTCTCTGTCATCGGCGAGGTCTGCGACCGGGTGCTGGTGATGTACGCCGGCCGGATCGTCGAGGAGATCGCCGCCGCCGACCTCCGCTCCGGTGCCCGGCACCCCTACACCCGGGCGCTGGTCGCGGCGGTCCCGTCGATGACCACGGCTCTGGACGAGCCGTTGGCGACCATCCCCGGCCAGCCGGTCGACCCCGCTGCCATGCCGCCCGGATGTGCGTACGCCGCCCGGTGCCCGCTCGCCACCGACCGGTGCCTGAGCGAGGAGCCGGCGCTCGTCGACGGAGTGGCGTGCTGGCACGCCGGCGAGCCGCTACCGGTCGAGCTGGAGAAGCGGGTGAGGGTATGAGTGGCATGCGGTTCGACCAGGTCAGCGTCCGGTTCGGCCGCGCCCAGGTGCTCCACGAGGTCAGCCTGGAGGTGCCCGCCGGCACGATCGTCGGCCTGGTCGGGGAGTCCGGGTCGGGCAAGTCGACGCTCGCCAAGGCAGCCGTCGGACTGGTGCCGGTCAGCGGTGGGCACATCCTGATCGAGAACAGCCTCGGCGACGGCACCCCGGCCGGTCGGCGCTCCCGGCGCCGGCGCCCTGGCGTCCAGATGGTCTTCCAGGATCCCTACTCCTCCCTCGACCCGCGGATGAGCGTCGGCGAGAGCATTGCCGAGGCGATGCCCGGACGGCCGTCGCGTGCCGAGAGGACGAGCGAGGTCGCCAGGCTCCTGGACCTGGTCCACCTCGATCCCGGCCGTGCCACCCAGCGCCCGGGCAGCCTCTCCGGTGGCCAGCGGCAGCGCGTCGCTCTGGCCCGGGCGCTCGCCGGGAAGCCGGAGGTGCTCATCGCCGACGAGATCACCTCGGCCCTCGACGTCTCGGTTCAGGGCGCCGTACTCAACCTCGTCCGGGAGATGCAGCGCGAGCTCGGGCTCTCGATGCTGTTCATCTCCCACAACCTGGCCGTCGTGCGCTACGTGGCCGACACGGTCGCGGTGATGAGCGAGGGACGCATCGTCGAGCACGGGCCGACCGCCGACGTACTGGAGAACCCGACCCACGACTACACCCGAGAGCTTCTCGCCGCCGTACCGGGCGGGACTCCGCACACCCCCGAGAAGGAGATCTGATGACCATCGATTCCGCCCACTGGCTGGCCCGACTCACCGAGCTGACGAAGAAGCACGGCGTCCCTGGAGCCCAGCTCGGCATCCTCCGGGTCGGCCGCGACGGCGCCGAGGACGAGCTGTTCACCACCGCCACCGGAGTGCTCCACCTCGGCACCGGCCAGCCCGCCACGACCGACTCGGTCTGGCAGATCGGCTCGATCTCCAAGGTCTGGACCGCGACCGTGGTGATGCAGCTGGTCGACGAGGGCAGGCTCGCTCTCGACACCCCGGTCAAGGAGATCATCGAGGACCTCGACCTGCGTGACCCGGAGGTCACCGAGAAGGTCACGATCCATCACCTGCTCACCCACACCAGCGGCATCGACGGCGACGTCTTCACCGACACCGGTCGCGGCGACGACGTCCTGGAGAAGTACGCCGCCCGGCTCGGCGAGGCTGCCCAGAACCACCCGCTGGGGGCCACCTGGTCCTACTGCAACTCCGGCTACGTCCTGCTCGGCCGGGTCATCGAGGTGGTCACCGGGCAGACCTGGGACCAGGCGATGAGGGATCGGCTCTTCAGCCCGCTCGGCCTCACCCACACCGGCACCCTGCCGGAGGAGGCGATGGTCCACGCGGTCGCCATGGGCCATCTCGGCACCGGCGAGGACATCGCCCCTGCTCCGGTCTGGGGGCTGCCGCGCTCGGTCGGGCCGGCCGGCCTGATCACCGCGACCGCCGGCGACGTGCTCGCCTTCGCCCGGATGCACCTGACCGGCGGCTTGGCCAAGGACGGCACCAGGGTGCTCTCCGCCGAGTCCGTGGCGGCGATGGCTGACTTCCAGGTCGAGTGCCCGGAGAAGGACCTGCTAGGCGACTCCTGGGGACTGGGCTGGTTCCGCTGCGACTGGCACGGCGCCCGCGCTATCGGCCACGACGGCAACACCATCGGGCAGGCCGCGTTCCTGCGGCTGCTCCCCGAGGCCGGCATCGCGGTCTCGCTCAACACCAATGTCGCCAGCGCCATCGCGCTCTACCAGGACCTCTTCGAGGAGATCTTCGCCGAGCTCGCCGACGTACGCCTCCCGGACCGCTTCGAGGTCCCCGCCGACGCGCCGGAGGTCGACATCACGCCGTTCCTCGGCGAGTACTCCCGCGAGTCGGTGCTGGAGGAGGTCCTGGTCCTCGACGGCAGGCCGGTGATGCGTACGACCGTCTCGGGGCCCATCGCCGAGATCGAGGGGGCCTCCGAACCGGAGGTGCACGAGCTGGTCCCGGTCGCCGAGGCGATCTTCGCCGTCAAGCCCGACAAGTCCTCGGCGTACTTCCCCGTACGCTTCTACACGTTGCCGACCGGCGAGGAGTACCTCCACTTCGGCGCCCGCGCGACCCCGAAGAAGGCCTGAATGCGTCAACCTCAGATCGATCTCGACCGGCTCCTGGACGACATCCGGGAGCTGGTCGAGATCGAGTCACCATCCTCCGACCTGGACGCCGTCGCGCGCTCGGCCGAGGTCGTCGCGCGCCTCGGCGCAGCCCATCTCGGCGTCCCGCCGGAGCGTCTGGTCGTGGACGGGGCCACCCATCTGCGCTGGCGCTTCGGGCCCGGGCCGCACGTCCTGGTGCTCGGTCACCACGACACGGTCTGGCCCCACGGCACCCTGGAACGGATCCCGTACGCCGTCAGCGACGGTGTCCTGCGCGGCCCGGGCTGCTTCGACATGCTCGCCGGGCTGGTCATGGCCTTCCACGCGGTGGCCGCGCTGCCGGCTCCCGACGGCGTCTGCGTCCTCGTCACGGGCGACGAGGAGCTCGGTTCGCCGTCCTCACGCGCGCTGATCGAGGCCGAGGCCCGGGAGGCGTCGGCCGTGCTCGTGCTCGAGGCCTCAGCGGACGGGGGAGCGCTCAAGACAGCCCGCAAGGGCACCTCGATGTACGAGATCGAGGTCGTCGGGCGCGCCGCTCACGCCGGCCTGGAGCCGGAGAAGGGCGTCAACGCGACCCTCGAGCTGGCCCACCAGGTGCCGGCGGTGGCCGCGCTCTTTGACCAGGCTGCGGGCACGACGGTGACGCCGACCTCCGCGACGGCGGGAACCACGCTCAACACGGTGCCCGGTGCGGCTCGGTTCACGGTCGACGTACGCGCCTGGAGCGGGGTCGAGCAGGAGCGGGTCGACGCCGGGATCCGCGCTCTGACGCCGGTGCTGGAGGGCGCCAAGCTGGTCGTGCACGGCGGGATCAACCGGCCACCGCTGGAGGAGGCGCTGTCGAAGGCGCTGTTCGAGCGCGCCGCCAAGGTCGCCGCCCGGCTCGGGCTGCCGGTGCCCGAACAGGCGGCCGTCGGCGGAGCCTCCGACGGCAACTTCGCCGCCGGGGTCGGCACGCCGACGCTCGACGGGCTCGGCGCGGTGGGTGGCGGGGCACATGCGGAGGACGAGCACGTCCTGGTCGACCGGCTGGTCGACCGCACGGCCCTGCTGTACGGACTGCTGGCCGAGCTGCTGGTTGATCCTCCAGCCGATCCTGCGGGAGGCAGGCCGTGACCGAGGCGTGGGGGGCATACGAACGGGCCGCTGCGGCTGCCCGGATCACCGTCCGTGAGCTCGACGACATCAGCGAGCTGCAACGGGCCGAGCGGGTGCTCGCCGGCATCTGGGGAGTGCCCGACAACCCGCCGCTCGGGTCCGAGCTGATGCGCGCGATGCGCAAGGCCGAGGGCTACGTCGTAGGGGCGTTCGACTGTGCGGACGGGACCGACGGGACCGGCGGCGAGATGGTCGGTGTCTGCGTCGGGTTCCACTCGGTGCCGTCGGCCCGGGCGATGCACAGCCACATCGCCGGCGTGGTCCCGGCGATGGCCGGCAGGCACGCCGGGTTCGCGCTCAAGCTGCACCAGCGGGCGTGGTGCCTGGAGCGCGGCATCACGCTGATGGAGTGGACCTACGACCCGCTGGTGGCCCGCAACGCCTACTTCAATTTGGGCAAGCTGGGCGCGCGCGGCGCGGAGTACCTCCCGGACTTCTACGGCTCCATGGCCGACGGCATCAACGACGCCGAGGACGCCAGCGACCGGATCCTGGTGCACTGGCGCCTGGACTCACCGGAGGTGGCGGCCGCGTGCGACGGGCGTCCGGCCGAGGTCGCCGATGCGGCCGGTGGATCGTGGGTCGAGATCCCCGCTGACATCGAGGCGCTGCGGATCTCCGACCCCGCCCAGGCCCGGGAGTGGCGTACGAAGGTCCGCGAGCAGCTGCTGAGCGGCCTGGAGTCGGGCCGACTGGCCGGCTTCGACCGCGACAAGGGCTATCTACTGGTCGGCACGACCCCGACGGAAGGAACCGAATGAAGCTGGAAGGCGTGGAGCTGCGCCGGGTGTCGATGCCGTTGGTGTCGCCGTTCCGGACCTCCTTCGGCACCCAGACCGAGCGCGACATCCTGCTGTTGCGGGCGGTGACCTCGCAGAGCGAGGGCTGGGGCGAGTGCGTCGCGATGGCCGACCCGTTCTACTCGTCCGAGTACGTCGAGGCGACCGCCGACGTGCTCCGCCGGTTCCTGCTCCCGGCCCTGGCCGCGGCCCCCGGCGAGCTCGAGCAGCACGGGGCGTACGCGATCGGGAAGGTCCTGCATCCGTTCAAGGGACACCGGATGGCGAAGGCGGCGCTCGAGATGGCGGTGCTCGACGCGGAGTTGCGCGCGGCCGGGCGCTCCTGGGCGCGCGAGCTGGGCGCTGTGCACGATCGGGTGCCGAGCGGCGTCTCGGTCGGAATTTTCGACTCCGTCCCGCAGCTGCTGGAGGTGGTCGGCGGCTACCTGGACGCCGGCTATGTGCGGATCAAGCTCAAGATCGAGCCGGGCTGGGACATCGAGCCCGTCGCCGCGGTCCGGGAGCGCTTCGGTGACATCCCGCTGCAGGTCGACGCCAACACCGCCTACACGCTGCGCGACGCCCGCCACCTGGCCCGGCTCGACCCGTTCGACCTGCTGCTCATCGAGCAGCCGCTGGAGGAGGAGGACGTGCTCGGCCACGCGACGCTCGCCCGCCAGATCCGCACGCCGGTCTGCCTCGACGAGTCGATCGTCTCGGCCCAGACCGCGGCCGCCGCGATCAGCATGGGCGCCTGCTCGATCATCAACATCAAGCCCGGCCGGGTGGGCGGCTACCTGGAGGCCGTACGCATCCACGACCTCGCTGCCGCGCACGGACTCGCGGTCTGGTGCGGTGGCATGGTCGAGACCGGCCTCGGTCGCGCGGCCAACGCCGCGCTCGGGGCGCTGCCGGGGTTCACGCTGCCCGGCGACATCTCCGCCTCCGACCGCTTCTACCGCACCGACATCACCGAGCCGCTCACGATCGAGGACGGCCACATGACCGTCCCGACCGGGCCGGGCCTGGGTGTCACCCCGGTGCCCGAGGCGCTGGCGTCGTTCACCACCTCGACCGAATGGATCCCGCTCGGCTCAGCAAACACCTAAGAGGTCGCGGGGGTAGGGGCGCCGTCGCGAGCGTCGCGAGACGGGCGCGATGGCAAGGCGGAGCCTCGAATGCGGTCTGGTTGCACCGTCGAGAGGCGACAACGCAGCCAGCGTGCCCGTATCGCGGCGCGTAGCAGGCGGCCCTGCCCCCGCGACCTCTAAGATGCGGGCGTGAGTCCTCGTCCGCGCGCGAGTCTGGGGCGAGTCCTCGACGATCTGGGCGACTCGTTGCTGGAGCTGCTGGCCGGCGACCCGGCCCACGAGGGCGATATCGGGGGAGTGGTCATCCACGACCCCGACGACGAGCCGGTCCATCCTGCCGGAGCGCTCGTCCTGGCCGTCGGGGTGCCGGCGGGCGACCTGCCCGGGCTCGTCCGGGAGGTCGGGCGCCGTGGGGCCGTCGGGCTGGTCGTACGCGCGCCGGTCGTGCTGACCAGCGACCTGTCGGCCGCGGTCGAAGACGCCCGGATCGCCCTGCTCGGGCTGCGTCGCGGGGCGACCTGGGCACAGCTGACCGCGCTGCTGCGCTCGCTGCTGGCCGAGGGTGACATCGGCCCGGCCGAGGCCGAGACCCTCGGCGGGCTGCCCTCGGGCGACCTCTTCGCGGTCGCCAACGCGATCGGCGCGCTGCTGGACGCACCGGTGACGATCGAGGACCGCAGCTCCCGGGTGCTCGCCTTCTCCGGCCGTCAGGACGAGGCCGACGCCTCCCGGGTCGAGACGGTCATCGGCCGCCAGGTGCCCGAACGCTACGCCCGGATGCTCACCGAGCTCGGTGTCTTCCGCGAGCTCTACCGGGAGCACCGGCCCGTCGTCGTCGACCCGGCCCGGCTCGATGAGGACAGGATCAGCAAGCAGCGCGTCGCGATCGCCGTACGCGCCGGCGACGAGGTCCTCGGCTCCATCTGGGCCGCGATGGACGGCGAGGTCACGCCCGAGCGGAGCGCGGCGTTGCGCGATGCCGCCAGCCTGGTCGCTCTCCACATGCTGCGCGTGCGGGCCGGCGCCGATGTGCAGCGGCGGCTGCGTACGGATCTGGTCAGCTCGGTGCTCGAGGGCGGTGCCGGCGCCCGGGACGCGCTGGGCCGGCTGGGGCTCGCCGGGCGGCCGGTGGTGGTGCTCGCCCTGGCGCTGCGGCACGAGTCGTCGACGGACCACGAGCCCGACCCGGGTGGCGCCAGCAGCCTCCAGCGCGCGGCAGACGCGCTCGCGGTGCATCTCTCGGCCGCCGTGCCGGCCTCGGCTGTCGCGGTCGTCGGCGGCGTCGCGTACGCCTTGGTCCCGCTGCCTGGCGACGGCGCCGAGCCCGAGGAGCGGGCGGCCCGGCTGGCCCGAGAGTTCTGCGAGCGCCTGGGCGCCCGGCTGCCGGTCGTCGTCGGCGTCGGTGGAGTCGCTGCGGACGTCAGCGCGATCGTCGCCTCGCGCGAGGCCGCCAACCGGGCGCTGCGGGTGCTCCGCGACGGCGTCGCCCCGGCGACCGCGTCTCGCTCGGTCGCCCGGCTCTCCGACGTCTACACCCAGTCGCTGCTCCTCGAGCTCCGCGACCTCGCGGCCGCCCGAGGCGAGCGCCCGGTCGGCCCGATCGCGCGGCTGCTCGACTACGACGAGCGCAACGACTCCGGCCTCGCCGAGACCCTGGACGCCTGGCTGGACGCCAACGGCGACGTACGCACCGCCGCCGCGGCCCTCTTCATCCATCCGAACACGCTGCGCTACCGGCTGCGCCGGCTCGAGCAGGTCAGCGGCCTGGATCTCTCCGATCCCGAGCAGCGTTTCGCGGCGATGCTGCAGCTGCGGATCCTGGCGCCGCGCTGAGCCGTCAGAGCCGATTGAGGTGGACGCTGAAACAACCGGTGATCACAATGTCCCTGGCGTGGTCGACGATGTGCAGGAAGCCGTCCTCCGTCGAGAAAACCGCGATCACCACGAGCTGGGAGAGATGCCATGACGCCGATGATCGGCCTGCCCGCCGGCGCCGAATGGGCGTACCTGATCGGTGGCATCATGCTGCTGGTTTGGTGCGCAATCACCGTGTGGTGGTTGATGATGTTGGTGCAGGCGCTCCGCACACCGGACAGCGTGTGGACCGCGGCCGGCCAGAGCAAGATCCTCTATGTCCTGCTGATGATCTTCCTGGGCTGGATCGGGGCGCTCCTCTACGTCTTCATCGCCCGGCCCGGGCTCCGTGCCTGAACCTCACACGACCATCGCGACCACAGCCGCCGCTGCGAGGACCGTCGCTGCGACGCGTACCCTCCCGATCGGCTCACGCAGCACCAGTGCGGCGGAGAGCGCGACCCAGATCAGGCTCGAGCTGCGTACCGCCGCCACCAGCGACACCGGCGCGTGCAGGGTGGCGTAGAGGGCGAGGACGTACGAGGTGGGGATCAGCACCGCGAGCGCTGCCACCGTCCGCGCATGGATCCTGAGCTGGCGCAGCCCCTCGGCGTACCTCCCGCGCACGATCACGCTCCACAGCACCACCTGGATCACTGTGCCGACGGCGTAGTAGGCGATCGGATCGAGGCCGCGCTCCACGACCACCCAACCGTCATAGGTCGTGTACGCCGCGATGGAGACGGCGATGCCGGCCGACCACAACAGCGGTTTCGCCTGCAGTGAGCCTCGGGTGCGGACGGTCTCGAACAGCAGCGCCCCGACCGCCGCCGCCATCAGGAGTACGCCGCCCCACTGGGCCCAGCTCAGCCACTGCCCGAGCACCACCATGCCGGTGAGCGCCACCACCACCGGCGCGAGACCGCGGGAGAGCGGATAGATCTGGCTGACGTCGAAGTCCTGGTAGGCCACCTGGACCAGACACATGGTCAGCGCGTGCATCGCGGTGCTGCCGAGCGAGAGCAGGAGGAGCTCCCACGACACCGCGATGCCGTGGCCGCGCACGACCATCACCGGCGCAGTGACCGTGACGACCAAGCAGAACTCGACGATCGCGACCGCCCACAGAGCCGGCCGTCCCGCGGGCGCGATGGTCTTCGACGCCGTGTTCCAGGCAGCGTGGGCGAACGCCGATCCCAGCGCGAGAACGACTCCGAGCAGCAGCATTCGGGGGAGCCTACGGCGTCCCTCCGCACTCGCTTGCCGGACCACTAGGGTGGGCCATCCGAACCCACAACCCAGAGGAACTCTGTGATGGACCCCGTCGACCTTGCCCTGATGCTGCTCCGTCTTGCCGTGGGCGGCACGATGATCGCTCACGGCGTCAACCACTGGCGCGGAGGCGGCAAGATCGCCGGTACCGCCGGCTGGTTCGAGAGCCTCGGCCTGCGCCACGGCACCCTGCAGGCGTGGGCGAGCGTGGTGACCGAGATCGGTGCCGGAGTGCTCCTGATCCTGGGCCTCATCACGCCGCTGGCTGCCGCCGGTGTCGTCGGGGTGATGCTCGTCGCCGCGCTGCTGGCGCACCGGCCGAACGGCTTCTTCATCTTCAAGGAGGGCTGGGAGTACGTGATGATCCTGGCCGTCGTCGCGGTCGTCATCGGCGTCACCGGCCCCGGGACGATCTCGCTCGACTCGGCCCTCGGCATCGTCTACGACGGCTGGATCGGCGGAGCGGTGGCGCTCGGCGGCGGTGTGCTCGGCACGGCCCTCCTGCTCGCTGCGTTCTGGCGCCCGCAGCGTCAGGGCGCTGTCGCGGAGGACTCGTCGGCGGAGGAGCCGTCGCCTGAGGAGTCGTCGCCTGAGGAGTCGTCGCCGGAGGCCTGAGACCGCTGCGACCAAAGTCGAGCTCGCAGCGACCGAAGGTCGATGTGGCCGGGCGGACGGGCTCATAGCCTGGACCCATGAGCTACCAACGGCTGGGCCCGGCCGGACTGCTGGTCGCGGCGCTCGCCCTGATCGGTCTGGGCGTCGTCGGCCCGTCGACGTCGGACGGCGGGCTCCGGATCCCGCCCGGCGTGCCGATCCTGCTGGTCGGCGCGGCGGCCGCCTGGTGGCTGCGCGGCGCTGCCGGTGCCATCCTCGGGCTGGTGGCCGCGGCCGTGGTGACGATCGCTTCCGTCGGCGCCGGCATCGGGCCGGATCTGATCGGTGACCGCGGACTGCCGGTCGCCGTCGCACGCTGGGTCCAGGTGGTGGGGCTGGTTGCCGCGGCGTACCCCTTGGGTCGACGGTTGGCGACACGGCGCTCGCGCGCGGGGACGGCAGGTGAAGGCGCTCGACGCGATCGCGGCAAGGTGCTCCAGATCGGGGGCCTGCTGGTGCTGTGCGGGGTCGGGGCCGAGCTGTTGGCGGCGTACGGGGACAGCACCGGCGATCCCGGCGGGATCGCCTTCGCGCTGGTTTTCTTCGGCGCCCTCTATGGAGCACCCGCGTTGCTCGCCCGGGAGCTGGCCCGACGCCTCGGCTGGGGCTGGCCGAGCCTGTTGCTGGTCTTCGCAGCGTTGGGTACGGCCCAGGCCGGCCTCATCGACCAGTCGCTGTTCAGCGCCGACTACGGCGGCTATGAGGGCTGGGAGGAGAACCGGGAGCCGACCCTGATCCCGTCGCTGGGACTCAGCGGCTACAACGCCTACTCCTTCATCGTCGGACACGTGATCTTCAGCTTCGCCGCGCCGGTGGCGTTGGCCGAGGCATGGGCCCCCGCTCGAGCTCGGAAGCCCTGGCTGGGCCCGATCGGCACAGTCCTGGCCGCAGTCGCCTATGTCATCGCCGCGGCGCTGATCGTGACCGACCCGGAGTCACGCTCGGGAAGCCCGACCCAGCTGCTCGTCACCGCGGGAATCGTCGCAGCCATGCTGCTCGGCGCCGCCCTCGTCGGCCGGAGTCGGCACCTGGACCACGCCCGACCCGATGCGCGTGGACCCGCCGTCTGGCAGGTCCTCGGCGTCTCGCTGATCTTCGCGCTCGTCCCCGAGCTGCTGCCCGCGAACTGGCTCGGCGTAGCCCTGGCAGGCGCGATGACGGCGACGCTCGGGACCCTCGTTCTCCTGGCCTCCCGCACGGGAGCATGGACGATCCGCCACACCGCAGCGGTCGGGGTCGCCTACCTGCTCGTGCGGGGCCTGCTGGCGTTCACGTACTTCCCGCTCATCGGCGACGTCGAGGCAGGACCGAAGTACGCGCACAACGTGGTCATGCTCCTCATCGTCGTCCTCGCCGCCTGGTTCGCGCTGCGCAGGCGCGACTGTGTTGGTCTCGACACGCCTCCGCCCAGCGGCTCCGGCGGCTCGACCAGCGAGGGATGGGGTCTCGGCAAGCTCGACCACCGGAAGCAGCTCAGCGCCGAGAGCGCATCCCGAGCCGCGCAGTCTCCCCAGTAGCCGCCCGCTCGAGCGTAGCGATGAGGGTGCGAGCGTCGTAACGCCCCTCATGCCGATGAGGCCCGATGAAGAACGTCGGGGTGCCGCGGGCGCCGCTGGCCTCGGCGGAGGCCATGTCGTCGCGGACGTGCTCGGCGAGCTCGGGGTCCTCCAGGTCGCGGAGGAACTGCTCGACGTCGAGCCCGAGAACAGCGGCATAGCCGGCCAGGTCCTGGAGCTCGAGCTGGTTCTGGTTGGCGAAGAGGTGCAGGTGCATCTCCCAGAACTTGCCCTGTCGCGCGGCGGCCTCGGCGGCGACGGCGGCCAGCTCGGCGTGCGGATGCTGGGGGAGGGGGAGGTGGCGTACGACGTAGCGGATCCGAGGGCCGAAGTAGTCGCGGACCTCGTTGGCGGTGCCGGTGGCACGGGCGCAGAAGGGGCACTCGTAATCGAGATACTCGATCAGGGTGACCTCGGCGTCCTCGTCGCCGTAGATGTGGTCGCGCTCCGGGTCGATCGGTGGCGAGAGCACCTTGGGCAGGGCCGCGTCGCGCTGGCCGAGGAAGCGCGCGGAGAGCTGGAAGATCAGCCAGCCGAGCGCCGAGGCGATCACGACGGAGATGAGTACACCGACGATCGCGTCGCGCTGCAGGGTCTCGGAGTCGAAGGCGAGAGTGATGATCAGCAGCGAGACGGTGAAACCGATCCCCGACAGCGCGGCGCCGCCGAGGACGTGACCGCCGCCGACCCCCTGCGGCAGCCGGCCGAGCCCCATCCGAGTAGCGGCCAGGGCTCCGGCGCCGATCCCCAGCGTCTTGCCCAGCACCAGGCCGGCGACGACGCCCCAGGTCACCGGTGAGCTGAGTGCTTCCCCGAGCACGCCGTTGCGCAGGTCGACGCCGGCGTTGGCGAGCGCGAAGACGGGCACGATGAGGTAGCTCGTCGGTATGTGCAGCGTCTCCTGGAGCCGCTCGTTGACCGAGATCGTGCGGGTCAGCTGGTCGCGGGTCTCGCGCTGCAGCGTGGGCAACGGCGACTGCCGGAACGCCCGGAACCGCGAGGTCGCGACCTCCATCTGCGCCCGGGTCGGCTCCGCGGCCGGCACCAGCAGACCGGCCAGCATCCCCGCGATCGAGGCGTGCAGGCCGGCCCCGAGAGTGGCCACCCAGGCGATCAGGACGAGCAGTACGTAGGGCCCGGCCCGCCACACCTTCACCCGGTCGAGCACGAAGATCCCGACCAGCGCCAGTCCGGCCACCAGGAGCGGTCCGATCCGGAGGTTCTCGGTGTAGGCGACCCCGATCACGCTCACCGCGACGATGTCGTCGATGACGGTCAGCGTGAGCAGGAAGATGCGCAGCTGGGTCGAGACGGACGGTCCGACCAGCGCGAGCATGCCGAGCAGGAAGGCGGTGTCGGTGCCGATCACGATGCCCCACCCGCGGGCCGCCTCGCCGGAGGGGTTGAGCATCAGGTAGATCATCGCGGGCAGGAGCAGCCCGCCGGCACCGGCGACCAGCGGCACCACCATGCGACGACGGTCGGTGAGCTCGCCGACGGCGAGCTCGCGGCGTACCTCCAGGCCGATGACGAAGAAGAAGACCACCATCAGCCCGTCGTTGACCCAGTGGTGCAGGTCCATCGAGAGCCCGATGTCGCCGAACCGGACCGAGAGCACCGTCTCCCACAGGTGCTCGTAGCCGTGCGACCACGCCGAGTTGGCCCAGGCCAGCGCCAGCAGCGAGGCGACCACCAGCAGCGCCGCGCTCGTCGACTCCAGGTGCATGAAGTGGCGCAGCGTGGTGCCGAGCTGCCCGGTCAGGTCCGCGTCGCGACGACCGCGCGTCTGCTCATCTCCCACAGGGACAAGCCTAGGCTGCCCGCGCGTCGCTCAGCGCGAGTGTCCGCGCTGAGCGTCCCTCAGCGCCGGACGGCGACCAGGCCGCTGAGCGTGCCCTGGAGGAGGGTGCCGTCGGGGAGGATCGTGCCGACCATCTGCAGGGTGTTGGCCAGCGGGCCGACGCCGCGTAGCCCGGTCCGACCGTGGTGACCGCGTCATCCGCCGGGAGGTTCAGCGGCACCTTGCGCTCCACGTCGATCGACCAGCCGAACCATGACTTGGAGTGAGCCAGCCAGAGCAGCGAGCCGGAGCCGTCGACGGTGACGAGCCGCGACTCGTCGTCGATGTAGGCGTAGACGCCGCCGAGCAGGGACCCGGCGGAGAGATGGTGCCGGGCTACGGGTAGGAGCGTGGTCGGATCGAGGAGGTAGAGCCTGGGTGCCCGGTCGATGTACTCGGTGCACAGCGCCTGCACCATCCCGTCGGCACCGCTGAGGATCGTCGGGCACACCGCGGGCAACGCCACCGGTTGTGCGGGGGAGGTGCGAGCCCCGGGCCCTGCGAACGGGGTCGTGTCGGAGGCGCCGGCGTCTCCGTGCATGTTCCAGGTGCCGTCGGGACCGGCGTACGGGTTCGGTGGCATCGCTGCGCCGGCTGCCGAGCCTGCCGTTGCGAAAGGAGCGGCGACGCCGGCCGCGAGGGCCAACAGGGCGGTGGCGACTGCGCTCCAGCGAACCATGGGGAGGATCTAAGCACGAGCAAATCGAGCGCGTGGCTGGATCATCAAGTGGCGGTCGCCACAGGCGTTACACGAGTTTCCAACAGATGCGTGACCTGTCATCCACAACGTCGTTAGCCCATTCGACGGCAGGTGGAAACCGGACGGAAGCGCAGAATCACGTGGCGTGACCCGGTCACCGAGCCGTGCATGGGGGCTTCTGATGCATGCGAATGGGTACTGACGTACGCAAACACGCACATCCTGGACATAGCCCACTCTAGCTATGCCCAATAGGTCCTATTGCTCATAATTTGTAGAGGATAAAGTCCTTTCAAGTCTTCCTTGAAAGTCCGGAGAAGAGTTAGATGGGCAACATGACAACTAGGCGCTCTCGGCCCGGCCGCCCTAGGCATGTTCCCGACTCAGGTACGACCTCACCGCGCGACCAGATCCTGGACGCAGCCTCAAAGCTGTTCGTCTCCCAGGGTTTCGCGGCGACGTCTACCCGCGAGATCGCCGACGTGGTCGGCATCCGCCAAGCATCGCTCTACTACCACTTCGCGGGGAAGGACGAGATCCTCGGCGAGCTGCTTCGCCGGTCGGTCCGGCCGACCACGGAGAAGGTGGAGAAGATCCTGAATCGCGTGCCACCGCTCGACTTCGAGACCGCGCTCTATCTGCTGGTCCTCGTCGACGTACGCACTCTGGCTGACGTGCCGCACAACGTCGGCATGCTCTACCAGCTGCCCGACGTGGCCAAGTGCGAGGTCTACGACGAGTTCCGCAACGAGCACGCCGAGCTGGCCGCGCACTACGCGGACCTGGCCAGCGAGGTCGCCTCGACGACGGTGCGCTCGACGGTCAGTCGCAAGCAGCTGGGTGACCTGCTGATCCAGCAGGTCGAGGGCGTGATCAACATGCGCACCGAGGAGCCCGGTCGGCGGATCCCGTGCCGCGAGGCGTGGGCGATCGCCGCCACCTGCCTGCGGATCTGCGGCGTGCCGCAGGAGCGGATCGACGCCGCGTCCCCGATCGCGATCGAGCTGCTCCCGCAGTTCATGGACGAGCAGGTCGCCGAGTCCGCCTGAGTCCGCCTGAGTTCGCCTGAAACCGGTGGACTCGAGTGTGCCCGTAGGCTTCGATGGCCGCATGACCCTCTTCGTCTCGCACACCACCATCGACTGCCACGACGCGTACGCGCTCTCGGAGTGGTGGAAGGCCCTGCTCGGCTACGTCGACGTGGAGGGGGACCCGAACCTGCCGGGTCACGAGGAGTGCATGATCCTCGACCCGGAGACGGGCCACCGGCTGCTCTTCATCGAGGTGGCTGACGCGGAGCTGCCCGCGAAGCGGATCCACCTCGACCTGCGCCCGCGCACCGGCACCCGCGACGAGGAGGTCGAGCGTCTCCTCGAGCTCGGCGCGACCCAGCTCGCCGACCACCGTGGGAAGTACGGCCCCGGGACCGGCTGGGTGATCTTCGCCGATCCCGAGGGCAACCAGCTCTGCGTGCTCCGATCGGAGGCGGAGGTCGCCGCCTGGGAGGCGCAGGCCTCAGAGGCGTAGCAGCTCGTACATGCTGGAGAAGCCCTGGTCGCCGTGACCCTGGGCGATCCGGCGGTCCATCAGCGACTTCACCTCCCGCATCCGAACGGTCTCGACGCCGGCTGCCTCCCGATGCCCGATCAGATCGTCCATCAGTGCGGCCTGGACGTCGAGCGAGCCGAGGTCGGGGCCGTACCTCCCGCTCTTGACCGCGCCGGCCATCATCTGCAGCAGCCCGGCGTAGCCGTCGAGCGACCCGGCGAGCCGCTCGGTGAACGCCTCGACGTCCATGCCCTCGCTCTCGACGAGGTTGAGGGTGTGCAGGAAGCCGATCAGGAACTCGTAGCCCATCGCGACCTGGGCGTTGAACTCCACGGCCGCGTGCCCGGCGTCGGGCCCGTGATAGGTCACGGAGCCGAGCTCGTCGAGCTCCGGCCGGATCGTCTCGAAGACGTTGCGATCGCCGCTGAAGGCCAGCGAGATCCTGGCCGTGCCGACGTCGGGCGGATCTCCCATGACCTTCCCGTCGACGTACGCGGCCTGGTGCTCGACCGCCCACGACGCGTTCGCTCGCGCCTGGGCGGGGGAGCCGCTGGTCAGACTGACCAGGGTCCGGCCGGCAGCTGCGTCGCCGACGGACTCGAGCACGTCCTCGACGGCGGTGTTGTCCAGGAGGACGAGGATCGTGACCGGGCTCGCCGCCACCGCCTTCGCCGCGGTGGAGGCGACCAGCGCGCCCGCGTCTGCCATGGCCTCGGCCTTGTCCGCCGTGCGGTTCCATACGGTGGTCCGATAGCCGCGCTCGAGGTATGCCCGCGCGACCGCTGAGCCCATGTTGCCCATCCCGATCACGGTGACGGCTGATCGGTCGTTGCGTTCCGCCATGGTTTCAACTCCATCTCTCGTGGTGTGTCACCATCCTGAAAGATGAAGTTGACTTGAGGTCAAGGGTTGTTGCCGTCGACCTGGTCGGTCGCGACCGGAAGGTCGTGGTTGCTCCACTGGCTCCAGGAGCCCGGATACAGCGCCGCCTCGTAGCCGGCGATGGCCAGGGCAGCGATCTGATGGGCGGCGGTGACGCCGGAGCCGCAGTACGCGGTCACAGGGGAGTCGGCCTCGACGCCCAGCGCGGCGAACCGGTCCCGGAGGTCCTCGGCCGGCAGGAAGCGGCCGTCCGGGCCGAGGTTGTCGACGGTGGGCGCGGAGACCGCGCCGGGGATGTGTCCGGCCTTCGGGTCGACGGGCTCGACCTCTCCGCGATAGCGCTCCGCGGCGCGGGCATCGAGGAGAAGACCCGGATAGGTCTCGACCTCCTCGAACGGCAGCACCGGCAGGTGGCCCGGGGTGAGCGTCACCGTGCCGGGTGTGGGTGCGACGTCGTCGGTGGCCAGCGGGTGGCCCGCGGAGGTCCAGGCGCCGAGGGCGCCGTCGAGGAGGCGTACGTCGGCAACGCCGGCCCAACACAGCAGCCACCAGGCGCGGGCGGCGGAGGTGTTCCCAGCGGCGTCGTAGGCGACGACGGTGTCACCGGCGGAGATCCCCCAGCGGCGGGCCGCGGCCTGCAGGTCGGCGAGCTCGGGGAGCGGGTGGCGCCCGTCGGCGGGCTCGCCGTGGCGGGCCAGCTCGGTGTCGAGGTCGACGTAGACGGCGCCGGGCAGGTGGCCCGCGAGGTAGGACTCGTGTCCCGGCGGGCCGCCGAGCTGCCAGCGTACGTCGAGGAGGACCGGAGACCGGTCGGAGTCGAGTGCGGTGGCCAGCTCGTCGGCGCTGATGAGTACGTTCACGGTCGAAGTTTTTCAGTCGGGTGGCGCCATCACGTGTAACACGTCGTTCGTAGGACTATCCGGTCGTTATAACGGGCGAGTAGTCCTACGAACAACGTGTTACACGCGGCGGCGTCCCGCACCGTGATCCGCTCAGCGGACCGGCGCCCCCGGGCCCAGCGGGATCCCGAGGCCCCACCAGAGGAAGAACAGTGCGGTCCAGGCCAGACTCATCGCGATCGCCAGCGGCAGCGTGTAGGAGGCGAGGGTGCCGATGCCGGCGTCCTTGCGGTAGCGCTGCAGGAAGCCGAGGGCCATCACGAAGTAGGGGCTCATCGGGGTGATCGCGGTGGAGCCCGAATCCGCGATCCGGAAGAGCGCCTGGGTGGTCTCGGGCGGGACCGAGAGCAGCATCAGCATGGGCACGAGGACGGGTGCGGCGATCGACCACATCGCCGAACCGCTGGTCACCATGATGTTGACGATGCTGAGCAGCGCCAGGACGAGCAGGAAGATCACCCAGACCGGGATGTTGCTGGTCTGCAGCGCCTCAGCCGAGTTGACCGCGATGACGTCGCCCAGATGGCTCCATTCGAAGTAGGCCAGGAACTGGGCGATCGCGAAGAACAGCACCAGCACCGGAGCCATCTGCTTGATCCCCTGGCCCATCAGCGTCGGCACGTCACCGGCCTTGGTGATCGCACCCGACAGCGAGCCGTACACAGTGCCGGCGATGCCGAAGAGGATCGCGACGATCGCGGCGATGCCGGTGAGGAACGGCGACTCGGTCAGCGACCCGTCCTCGCCGCGCAGGGGAGAGGACGGCGGGATCACCACAGCGGCGATGACCACGATCGCGGCCAGGAGGGTGAGCAGGGCCCAGCGGAGCGCCCGGCGCTCGCGGCCGTCGAGCTCGAGGGTGCCGAAGTCGCCGTCGTCGGCGTCCTCGTCGGCGTCGAGGTCGGGCCGCTTGGAGAGGACGAGCTTGGTCATCAGGGTGATCACCGCGGCCAGCAAGATGGAGGAGGCGATGTTGAAGAACCAGTTGCTGACCGGGGAGACGTATGCGCTCTCGTCGACGATCTGGGCCGCGGCGGTGGTGATGCCGGCGAAGATCGCGTCGTTGGGGGTCGGGATCGGGCTGGCGTCGTACCCGCTCGCGATCGCGGTGTAGGCGACCACGATCCCGAGGATCGGGGACTTCCCCACCGCCCGGAAGGCGAGACCGCCGAGCGGGACCAGGATGATGTACGCCGCGGCCGAGGCCACGTGGGCGACGGTGCCGGTGAACGCCACGGCGAAGACCACCCAGCCCACCGGCACCCGCGAGATCCCGACCTTCATCGCGGCGGTGAGGAAGCCGGTGCGCTCGGCGACGGCGACGCCCATGATGACCACGACGATGGTCGCCATCGGCGGGAACTCCGCGAAGTTGGAGACCATCGTGGAGACGGCCATCGCCAGGCCATCGCCGCTGAGCAGATTCTGGATCACGACCTCCTCACCGTCGCTGGGGGAGATCACCGAGACCCCGGCGGCGGCGCAGATCGCGCTGATCACCGCGAGGATGGCGGCGAGGATCCAGAAGAGCCAGAACGGGTGCGGAAGGGCGTTGCCGACGCGTTCGATCACGCCCATGGCGCGGATGATCCACGGCAGTCTGTCGCTGCCCGTGGGAGTTGCGGTGCTGGTCATCGGGGTCACCCTTCGCTGGTGAGGCGGTGGCGGGAGAAGAAGTCCCAGATCACCGTTGCGGACTCGATGGTGCGGGTGACGTGACCGCCACCGGAGTAGATGTTGGCGCCCGGCCAGACGTGGCCGCCGCCGGAGACGGCGACGTGCTGGACGTCGGCGCCCTGGTCGCAACCGGCCCAGCGGGTGGTGGCGACGTCGCGGTTGGTGCGGGTTCTGCTGGTGGTGCAGCCGTTGTGGTCGGCCCAGCCCTGGATCCACTCGGGGATGGCGGGCAGGTCCCGGTCGGCGTCGCCCGCATAGGGGATGGTGGCGTCGGCGACCCCGTGGATCTGCAGGATCGGCGTCGGGGGTGCCTCGGCGCACCCGGCCCGGGTGCCCGGGTAGAGCGCGGGCGCGACCGGCGCGACGGCGGCGAACGTACCCGGCATCCGGCAGGCGAGCAGGGCGGCCAGACCGCCGCCGTTGGACTTCCCGGTGGCGTAGACGCGGGTCGGGTCGATGCAGTGATCGGCCTCGACGGCGGCGAGCAGGTCGGCGGTGAAGGCGACGTCGTCGACGCCGGGCGCCTCGTACGGTGCGCCCTGCCAGGCCTTGCGATATCCGGACCCGGTGCCGATCGCGCCGTCGGGGTAGGCGACCACGGCCGGCAGGTCGGAGAGCTCGGAGTAGCCCTCGACCTCCACGCCGGTGCTGCCGCGACCGTGGAAGGCGACGATCAACGGCCAGTCGTCGCGGCGGTCGTAGCCCTCGGGCAGGCGGAGGACGTAGCTGCGCTCGAGGTCACCGCTGGTCAGCTCGTGCTTCTGGCTGCTGTCGGGCTCCTGGTCCGTGGGCTTGGCGCACGGCGTCCGGTTTGTGGCGGTCTCTGCTCCGGCTCTGGAGGAGGCCGGAGCCAGGGCGGTGACGGCGCTGGGGGTCAATGACGCTCCAGCCACGGCTGTGACGGCGATGACCGGCGCTAGGAAGCGGAGGTGTCGTGGGGACATGTCGTGCTCCTTTCGGGGCGTTTTCGGGTGTGCTGGATCGCCCGGCGACGCGATGTGCGTCCCGGTCGGGTCCCGAGCGTGTGGCTAGGCCGGTGGCCTAGGTGTCGAGCCACTCCTTGATGAAGGCGACAAGACGGTCGGTGGCCTCGGCGAAGATCGCCCGGCCGTCCTCCGCGGTGGCGCGACGGGGGTCGCCGAGCACGCCGCTGGGGGAGAGCCGGTCGTAGGGGAGGGCCACGGCGGGATGGCTCACCGAGCGGGCCAGCCGGGCGAACGGATCGAGCTCGTCGGGCGTGGTGGTGCCCGGGGTGAGCAGATCGCGGCGTACGAGGTGGGGGGCGACGTGCAGCATCTGGGCGGTCTCGGCCTCGCCGCTGTGGCCGCTGACCGGGCTCAGCTCCATGGCGGCCACGGTGTCCTTGGCCAGCACGGTCACCGGTGCCCAGGCGAGCTCCAGGTCGGGCCGGTCGCGCAGCAGGTCCTGGGCCAGGGTGCCGAGCGTGGCGTTGTTGCCCCCGTGCCCGGTGATGACCAGGAACCGGTGCCAGCCGTGGGCGGCCAGCGACTCCACGTACTCACGGACGACGGCGGCGAACAGCGCGGGGCGCAGGCTCACCGTGCCGGCGAAGGCCTGATGATGTGGTGAGACCCCGACCGGTACGCCGGGGCCGATCACCACCTTCCCAGGCAGCGCCTCCGCGACCGCGTCGGCGAGCGCCTCGGCACGGAGCTGGTCGGTGGCCAAGGGCAGGCCGGCGCCGTGCTGCTCGAACGCGCCGACGGGGATCACCACGACGGTCCCGCTCTCGGCGGCCCGCGCGGCCTCGAGGGTGGTCATCTCGGCGAGCTTCGCGGTCATCGGGGCTGCTCCGTGCCGAGGGTGGCAGCGAGCGCCTCGCGGATCGCGAGCAGGTGCTCGCGGGTCAGCGCGGCCGCTGCGTCGGCGTCTCCGTCGCGGACGGCCTCGACGATGCGGAGGTGGTCGGCGTGGTCGCGGTCGCGGTCGGTGTAGCGGTGCCGGATCTCGATCTGGTCGCGTGCCCTGACCTGCAACAGCGCCTCGACGGTCTCTCGCAGCAGCAGGTTGCCGGAGGCGCTGGCGAGCGCGACGTGAAAGTGCAGCTCGGGGCGCTCGTCGGCGTACTGCGGCTTGAGCGCGTTGTCGGCCGAGGACGTCAGCGCGGCGAGGTCGTGGTCCGTACGCTGCGCGGCCGCCGCTGCCGCGACCGGCGGCTCGAGCACGATCCTGGCATCGAGGAGCTCCAGGACGGACTCGCTGCGCGACTCCGAGACGTGCGGGTTGACCAGCAGCCGCCGGTTCACCCCGCCGCTCACGTAGGTGCCCGAGCCGTGGCGGAAGCGGATCACGTCGGTCGCCTCGAGGCGGCGCAGCGCCTCGCGGATCGTCGGTGTGGTCACCTCGAACCGCTTGGCGAGCTCGCGGGAGGACGCCAGGGCGTCGCCAGGCTCGAGACCGGCGGCCTCGATCATGGCGACGATCCCGTCGGCGATGCGTTCAGAGAGCGATGTTGTGTTGCTGGTCACAAGAAGTGACTAAATCACTTATTGAATTATCCGTCAAGGAAGGCGGTGCTTGCAGACAGCTTGCGTAAAGTAGTTATATTCTTGCGTTCATGAGTAGACGTCTTGCTGACGCAGCCGCCCGTGCCAAGGTCTCCGAGGCGACCGTGAGCCGGGTGCTCAACGGCAAGCCGGGGGTCTCCGAGGCGACCCGCGAGCGGGTGCTGACCGCGCTCGACGTGCTCGGCTACGAGCGGCCGGTGAAGCTCCGCGGCGAGCGCGCCAGGCTGGTGGGACTGGTCCTGCCCGAGCTGCAGAATCCGATCTTCCCGGCGCTCGCCGAGGTCCTCGGTGCCCACCTCGCGCAGCAAGGTCTGACCCCGGTGCTCTGCACGCAGACCGCCGGCGGGGTGACCGAGTCGGAGTACGTCGATCTGCTCCTGGAGCAGCAGGTGGCCGGCGTCGTCTTCGCCGGCGGCGCCTACGCCCAGCGGGACGCGGACCATGCCCACTACGACCGTCTGGCCGGACGCAACCTGCCCGTCGTGCTCATCAACGCGGCCATCGACCACCTGCCCTTTCCTCGGGTGGTCTGCGACGACGCCGATGCGATGGAGCAGGCTGCTGAGCACCTGATCTCGCTGGGGCACGAGCGGATCGGGCTGGTTCTGGGACCGCGCGACCACGTTCCCTCCGAGCGCAAGCTGGCCGCCTTCCGCGTCGTCTGCGACCGGACCGGCGTGCCGTTCGACGAGGATCTGGTCGTGCGCAGCCTCTACTCGCTCCAGAGCGGACAGGCTTCCGCGGCGCGGCTGGTCGCGCAGGGCGCGACCGGCATCGTGTGCGCCAGCGACCCGCTTGCGCTGGGTGCGGTCAGGGCGGTCCGCCGGGCCCGGCTCTCGACGCCCGGAGACGTGTCGGTGATCGGCTTCGACGACTCGGCATTCATGGCGTTCACCGACCCGCCGCTGACCACGATCCGGCAACCGATCGAGGCGATGGGCCGGGCGGCGGTCGATTTCCTCGTGAGCCAGGTCGACGGCACGCTCGGGCCGGTCGACGAGCTGCTCTTCGAGGGCGAGCTGGTGGTCCGACGATCGACCGGACCCGCAAGTCAGCGCGCAAAGTCTTGAAATTAATTACGCACTGTCAAGTTCTTGCGCCCCTTCTGTGGCTGGCTCTACGGTCGCTGCACGCCGTCAAGGTGACGGCTGTCACACGAGTGTGAGTTACCGCTGAAGCGGAGCCCGAAGCGATGAGCACTGAGCACGGAGAGCGCCCCGCCGACTGGTGGCGCTCGGCGGCCATCTACCAGATCTATCCGCGCAGCTTCGCCGACGGCAACGGCGACGGCACCGGCGACCTCGCCGGGGTCCGGGCACACCTGACCTATCTGCGCGACCTCGGGGTGGATGCGATCTGGTTCACGCCGTGGTTCCCCTCGCCGATGGCCGACGGCGGCTACGACGTGGCCGACTACCGCGCGATCGACCCGATCTTCGGCGACCTCGCCGAGGCGGAGGCGCTGATCCAGGACGCCCTCGAGCTCGGTATCCGCACGATCATCGACATCGTCCCCAACCACGTCTCCGACCAGCACCGATGGTTCCGGGCCGCGGTCGCTGCCGGGCCGGGTGCACCCGAACGGGAACGGTTCTGGTTCCGAGACGGCCGCGGAACCGATGGCGAGCTGCCGCCCAACGACTGGACCTCGGAGTTCGGCGGCACACCATGGACGCGGCTGACGACGCCCGACGGCGTCCCCGAGCAGTGGTACCTGCACCTCTTCTCCGCCGAGCAGCCCGACCTCAACTGGCAGCATGAGGACGTACGCCGCGAGCACGAGGAGATCCTGCGGTTCTGGTTCGACCGCGCCGTCGCCGGGATCCGGATCGACTCCGCCGCGCTGCTCGCCAAGGACCCGGCCCTCCCCGAGGTCCCCGACGACCCGCGACCGGGCGAGCACCCCTACGTCGATCGCGACGAGCTCCAGGAGATCTACCGCGGCTGGCGGCGGATCGCGCAGGAGTACGGCACCGACCGGGCCCTGATCGGAGAGGTCTGGCTCCCCGACACCGCCAGGTTCATCCGCTACCTGCGCCCCGACGCCCTGCACGCGGCGTTCAACTTCGACTTCATGACCGCGCCGTGGGACGTCGAGGCGCTGCGTACCTCCATCGACACGACCCTGCGCGTGCACGGCGAGGCCGGCGCACCGGCCACCTGGGTTCTCTCCAACCACGACGTCACCCGGCCGGTGACTCGCTACGGCCGCGTGGACACCGCGTTCGCGTTCGAGACCAAGCGCTTCGGCATCCCCACCGACCGGGCTCTGGGTGAGCGTCGGGCCCGGGCGGCAGCGATGCTCGCGATGGGCCTGCCGGGGGCGTACTACCTCTACCAGGGTGAGGAGCTGGGCCTCGACGAGGCCGACATCCCGCTCGATCGGATCCAGGATCCGATGCACTTCCGCAGCGGTGGAGTCGACCCCGGACGGGACGGCTGCCGGGTGCCGCTGCCGTGGAGCGGGGACCGGCCTCCGTACGGCTTCAGCACACCGGGCACGAAGACCTGGCTGCCGCAGCCCGACGGCTGGGCCCGGCTGACCGCGCAGGCGCAGTCGGCCGACCCGCGCTCGATGCTGTCCCTGCACCGGATGGCACTGCTCATCAGGCGTACGCACCCCGACCTCGCCTCCGGCGACTTCCAGTGGATCGAGGCCGGTCCCGGGATCATCGCCTTCCGCCGCGGCGCGCACTTCGCGTGCGTGGTCAACCTGACCGACACGGCCGTGGCGCTGCCGAGCAGCGACCACGTCTGGCTCGCCAGCTCGCCGCTCGAGGCCGGCCGGCTCGCCCCCGATGCCGCGGTCTGGCTGCGGCCCACGACCTGAGACCCCACCACAACATCCAGGAGACAGACCATGAGAACCACTCGGTTGCGCAGTGTCGCGCTCGCCGCGGTCGCGGCTGTCGTGCTCGGCTCGCTCGCCGCGTGCGGCGAGACGTCGGACGACAGCGACGGCGTCACGATCACCGTCGAGGGCTGGCGCCCCGGCGACAAGCAGGCCACGATCGACGCCGTGAAGGAGCAGGCGGCGGCCTTCAACAAGGAGCATCCCGACATCACCGTGAAGCCGGTGGAGTGGCAGTGGAACGCGCAGACGTTCCCCGCCCAGCTCGCCGGTGGCACGCTGCCGATCTCGTTCCGGGTGCCGTTCACCGACACCAAGGGCCTCGTCGAGCGGAAGCAGGTGGCCGACGTCGACGCCGAGGTCCGCGAGCTGCCTTACTTCGACAAGCTCAACCCCACTGTGGTGGCCGCGGCTCAGGGCACTGACGGCAAGGTCTACGGGCTGCCCTCCGACGTCTACGCCAACGCGCTCCACTACAACCGCGATCTCTTCACGAAGGCCGGACTCGACCCGGACGCGCCGCCGACCACGTGGGAGGAGGTGCGCGCCGCCGCCAAGCAGATCCACGAGCGGACAGGGGCCACCGGCTACGCCGAGATGACGACGGGCAACACGGGTGGCTGGATCCTCACGACTCTGACCTACTCCCTGGGCGGCCGCATGGAGACGCAGGACGGCGACACCTTCACCGCGACCGTCGACAACCCGCAGACCGAGGAGGCGCTGCAGCTGCTCCACGACATGCGCTGGACCGACAAGTCGTTCTCCGGCAGCACCGCCTACGACTGGAACAGCATCAACCAGGCGTTCGCCGCGGGAAAGGTCGGGATGTACATCAGCGGATCGGACATCTACAACGGCCTCGTCACCACTTCGGCGATCGACCCGAAGATGTACGGGCTGACGGCTGTTCCGATGGGCGACTCGCCCGACGCCGGCGCCCTCGGCGGTGGGTCGGTCAACGTGGTCAGCGCCAAGGCGAGCGAGGCGGAGGCCGAGGCCGCGGTGGCGTGGGCTGACTTCTTCCGGGTCCGCAAGTACACCGACCAGGACGCGGCCGTCGCCGACGCCAAGACCCAGACCGCGGCCGACCAGCCCGTCGGCACACCGACGTTCCCGATCTTCGACGAGGCGTCCTACACCACCTACCAGGACTGGGTGAAGGACTACGTCAACGTGCCGCTGGAGCAGATGACCGGCTACACCTCGAAGATGTTCGACCTCACGCTGGTCGCCGAGCCGCCCGCGCAGACCCAGGCCGTGTACGGCGCGCTCGACCCGGTCGTCCAGAAGGTGCTCAGCGACGAGGACGCCGACATCCCGGAGCTGCTGAAGGATGCCGACGCGTCGGTGCAGCAGATCCTGGACAAGGGCTGAGCGTGGTTCTCGACATCTCCCGGGTAGGTGGGCCGGCCCTCGCGAGAGGGCCGGCTCGCCGGCGTACGTCGCTCGTCTCGGTCGTCGGCAGGTGGTGGCGCGGCGGTGCGGCGACCCTGGTGTTCCTGCTGCCCATGCTCGTCGTCTTCGGGCTGTTCTCCTGGTGGCCGATCGCCCGGACGGTGGTGATGAGCCTGCAGGAGACCAACCTCGTCGGAACCGCGGAGTGGGTGGGGCTGGAGAACTTCCGCACCGTGCTCGCCGACCCCCTTCTGCCGGTGGCGTTGCGCAACACGGCCGTCTTCGCGGCGATCGCGTTCGTCTTCGGGTATCCGATCCCGCTGGTCATGGCGGTGGTCTTCAGCTCGCTGCGCAGGCTCCGTGGGCTCTACGCCTGCCTGGCGTACCTGCCGGTCGTGGTGCCGCCCGCGGTCGCGGTGCTGCTGTGGAAGACCTTCTACGACGCCGGGCCCGGGGGAGTGTTCAACACGATCCTGGGCTGGGTCGGTATCGCGCCGGTGCCGTGGCTGGAGTCGGCCGACTGGGTGCTGCCGTCCTTGGTGATGGAGGCCACCTGGGCCGCGGCCGGCGGCACGGTGATCATCTATCTCGCCGCGCTGACCACGGTGCCGCAGGAGCTCTACGACGCCGCCTCGGCCGACGGGGCGGGCGTGCTCGGCAAGGTCTGGCACGTCACGCTGCCGCACCTGCGGCCGGTGCTGCTGATCACCTTGATCCTGCAGATCATCGGCACCGCGCAGGTCTTCCTGGAGCCGTACCTGTTCACCGGCGGCGGGCCTTCGCACGCGTCCTTGACGCTGCTGCTCCTGATCTACGAGTACGCCTTCGGCAGCACGACCGGCGGCGGCGACTACGGCCCGGCGACCGCGCTGAGCCTGATGATGGCGGTCGGGCTGGCGCTGCTGTCCTGGGCCTACTTCCGGCTCACTCGAGGATGGAGCGACTGATGAGCTTCGTATCCTCCCTCGACCGACGGCGTGCGCCGGTGCGTTGGGGCCTTCGCGGCGTGCAGGCGGCGATGCTGCTCGGGCTGGTGGTCGTCTGCCTCGGGCCGTTGTTGTGGCTGGTGAAGTCGGCGGTCACACCGACCCAGGACACGCTGCGCTCGCCGATCTCGCTGTGGCCGAACGGCCCGGACTTCTCGATCGTGTCGCAGGCCTGGACCGAGCTCGGGCTCTCGTCCTACCTGGTCAACACGGTGGTCATCGCGGCCGGGTCATGGGCAGTCCAGGTGCTGGTCGCCACCACCGCCGGGTATGCGCTCTCGGTGTTGCGCCCACGTCTGGGCCGAGCCCTCTACGGCGCCGTGCTCGCCACGATGTTCGTGCCGATCGTGCTGCTGCTTGTGCCGCTCTACCTCACCGTGCTGAGCCTGCCGGTCGTGGGCTGGTCGCTGGTCGGGACGTACGCCGGTGCGTTCCTGCCCGCCGGCGCGTCGGCGTTCAACGTGGTGATCATGAAGCGGTTCTTCGACAGCCTTCCCCGAGAGATCCTGGACGCCGCGCGGATCGACGGCGCCGGACCGTACCGGCTGTTCTGGTCCGTCGTCCTGCCGATGTCGCGGCCGGTGCTCGGTGTGGTGTCGGTCTTCGCGGTGCTCGCAGCCTGGAAGGACTTCATCTGGCCGCTGATCGTGCTGCCCGACCCGGCCAAGCAACCCATCGCCGTCCGGCTTCCGTCCATCGCGCCGGCCACGGACCTCTCCGTTCTGCTCGCCGCGATGGCGATCTCCGCCGCGTTGCCGATCCTCTTCTTCCTCGTCTTCCAGCGGTTCTTCCTGCGCAGCGACGGTCTGGAAGGAGCCGTGAAGGGTTGAGGACGGCGGAATCGTGCTCTCAGCTCGCGCCCGCGCCGGCGAGCTGGGCGTTCAGGGCGCGGCGGAGGCGGGCGACCGGGCCGGGGCTGTCGATGCCGAGGGCACCGACAGCGCTGCCTTCGCGCCGGTAGAGGACGAACCCGTCGCCGTGGTCCTCCTCGTCGGCTGCGGTGGTCTCGCCGACGACCTGGATCCGGTGGCCGTGCCAGGTCGACCACGCGAACGGGACCGAGGCGAAGGCCTCGGCGGCTCCGGCGGCGTTGGCGCCGGCGACCCGGCCCTGCTCACCGGCGGCGGTCCAGTGTTCGCTGCGTACCCCGTCGACGCAGGCGATGTCGCCCGCGGACCAGACGGCGGGAGCGCTCGTGGCGAGCCGGCTGTCGCAGAGCACGCCGCCGGTGCGCGGGTCCAGGGCGACACCGCTGTCGCGGAGCCATGCGGTGGCCGGGCGCGCGCCGATGCCGAGCACCACGGCATCGGCGGCCAGGGTCTCGCCGGAGCTCAGCTCGACCTTGTCGACGCCGAGGTCGGTCGAGCGGATGCCGGACACGGTCGTCGCGGTGAGCAGCCGCACGCCGGCGTCGGTGTGGAGCTGCATCAGCCGCGCGGCGGCGCCGGTCCCGACCGCCCGCTCCAGCGGCCGGCCGCCCGCCTCCACGAGGGTGACATCGATGCCGCGGGCGCGGGCCGCCGAGGCGATCTCCGAGCCGATGAACCCGGCGCCGACGATCACCACCTCTTGCGAGCGGGTCAACGCCTCCCGCACGGCGAGCGCGTCGTCGTAGCTGCGGAGCACGTGCACCCCGCGGACCCCGGCCAGCTCGGGCAAGGTCGTCGCGGCGCTGCCGGTGGCGACGACCAGGGCGTCGTAGCCGAGCTCTCCGGCGGTGGTGGTCACCGTCCGGCGCTCCGTGTCGAGAGCCACCGCGCGCACCCCCGACAGGTGGCGTACCTGCAGCGTCTCGAGCACCTCGCTGGACCGGAGCGCCGGCACCGCCGGGGGCTCCTCGGCGGAGAGCACGGCCTTCGACAGCGGTGGGCGGTCGTACGGAGCGTGCGGCTCGTCGCCGACGACCGTGACCGGTCCGGCCCAGCCGGCAGCGCGCGCCCCCTCGACGGCTCGGATCCCGGCCAGGCCGGCTCCGACGACGAGGAGATGACGGTGGTGGGGAGATGACATGGTTCGGTTCCGTCTCGTCGGGCCAGGCTCAGCCGAGGAGGCGGAGCGCGGAGACCGGGCAGGAGTCGATGGCAGCCTTGACGTAGCCGCGATCGGGGTCGGGCACCTCGTCGGTGAGGACGTCGACAAGGCCGTCGTCGCCGACCTGGAAGTAGTCGTCGGCCTGCGCCTCGCACATGCCGATGCCCTCGCACACCGTCTTGTCAGCTTCTATGGCACTCACAGCATTGACTCCTTCAGCGGGACGAAGTCGACCTTCTCGCGTACGCCGCAGTCCGGGCAGCACCAGTCGTCGGGGATGTCTCGCCAGGCGGTGCCGGCCGCGAAGCCCTCCAGCTCGTTGCCGGCCGCGACCTCGTAGACGTAGCCGCAGCCGGGGCAGCGCCCCGCGGCGATCTCATCGGCGAAGGTCTGCCGGGTCACGTCGTCGATCTCCTCGAGAGCCGGCTCGGCGGCGGGCGGCGGGAACTCGGCCAGCAGCTTGTCGAGCCGGCCGGGACGTACGTTGGCCAGCCGGACGTCGCCGTCGAAGTGATCGACCACGCGCTTGTCCATCACTCGCCGCCACAGCGGCGGGACCAGGGCCAGCACGATCATCCCGGCGTACCCGGTCGGCAGGGCCGGGGACTCCCGGTAGTCACGCAGGGTCTGGTAGCGCCGGGTCGGGTTGGCGTGGTGGTCACTGTGTCGCTGCAGGTGGTAGAGGAGCACGTTGGTGGCGATGTTGTTGGAGTTCCACGAGTGCATCGGCAGCACCCGCTCGTAGCGCCCGGACGTGGTCTTCTGGCGCAGCATCCCGTAGTGCTCCAGGTAGTTGACGACCTCCAGCAGGGAGAAGCCGATGACCGCCTGGAGGACGAGGTAGGGCAGGATCTCGACGCCCAGCCACAGCGTCATGCCGGCCCACAGGACAGCGCTCATCAGCCAGGCGTTGAGGACGTCGTTGCCGAGGTGGAACGGGTGGGTGCCCTTGCGCCGGTAGCGCTTGGCCTCCAGGCCCCAGGCGCTCTTGAGGGAGCCGGACACCGTGCGGAACCAGAACGTGTAGAGGTTCTCGCCGAGGCGGGAGGAGGCCGGGTCCTCGGGTGTCGCGACGCGTACGTGGTGGCCACGGTTGTGCTCGATGTAGAAGTGGCCGTAGAAGCTCTGCGCGAGCGCGATCTTGGACAGCCAGCGCTCGTGGCTCTCCTTCTTGTGGCCGAGCTCGTGGGCGGTGTTGATGCCGATGCCGCCGATGAACCCGATCGTGAGGGCGAGGCCGATCTTGTTGGCCAGCGGCCAGTCCTGAGTCGCGATCAGGTACATCGCGAAGGCGAACCCGGCGTACTGGATCGGCAGGAACGCGAAGGTGATGTAGCGGTAGTACCTGTCCTCCTCGAGCTCCTCGATGAGGTCGTCGGGCGGGTTTGAGCGGTCCAGACCTGCCACCAGATCGATGGCGGGGACCAGGCCGAGGACGACGAACGGACCCGTCCACAGGAACACGCCCCAGCCGGTCAGGGCGTAGCCGCCGACCGCGATGAAGGCGAAGGACGGCACGACGAGGCCGAGGAGCCACAGATAGCGCTTCCGGTCTCGCCACCTCGCGGTGGAGCTCTGATCGACGGTGCCGCTGGCGTCGAGTGTCATCTGCTGCCTCCTGTGAGGTCGGTTACGTCTCCTGTCAGAATGGACGTACGCAGCAGCGAAGTCTCTGGCCGATCAGCCGAATCGGTCAGGAAAAACTGTGATTGTTCACAGTGGGCTCCGTGAGGAAGGTGTCGTGGTAATCGAGTGCTAGCAGCAGGTCTCCCGCACGCTCACGCAGCGGGCGGCCCAGGAGACCCTCGGCCTGGGTGAGGCGGTAGCGGATGGTGTTCTTGTGGATGCCCAGCCGCTCGGCGATCCTGTCGGCCGTCTCGGCCGAGGTGAGCACCTCGCGGACGGTCTCGCGGAGCCGGCCATGGGGCGGGTCGGCCAGACCGCGCAGCGTCGCCCGGGTGAACCGCTCGGCGGCCGCGGGGTCGTGCGCGACGAGGACCAGAGCGGCCACATCGTCGTAGGCGGTGAGCGGCTCCCGCCGCCCCGGAGCCAGCGCGACCCGCTGGGCAGCCTGTGCGTCGAGGTGTGCGGCGACGAATCCGTCCAGACCGCTCCCGCCGACGCCCAGCGTCACCCGGACGGCTGCCGGGTCGATCCCGGTGTCGGTCACGGTGTCCGGCCGCTCGCCCAGCGCGAGCCAGGCCCACATCTCCCGGCCGCCGGGGCGAACCAGGACCGACCGGGCGGGCCCGATCCTGCGAGTGACCGCGGAGAGGGCCGGCTCGAGCTGTTCGATGGAGTCGGCGGTGAGCGCGTGCGCCACCAGGGCGATGTGGCCCGCGATGTTGACCGGGTGGCCGTCGAGGGCGGCGGACAGCTCGGAGGGGGCGACGCTGCGGTCGCGCAGCGCCTCCGAGACCACCTCGAAGCGGCGGGCGTCGCCGCGCTGCCGGATCCGGTTCGTCTCCGCCTGGTGGATCAGCACCGACTGCTCGACCGAGGAGCCGAACCAGGTGGTGGCCTTCGTCCAGAACCAGACCAGCAGGGCCTCGTGGTCGAGATCGCTGGGCGCCTGCCGGACGACCTGCACTGCGAAGTCCCAGCTCGCCTCCTGGGCTCGCTGGTAGACCTTGAGCAGCAGCGGGAGACCGAGATGGCGGCGCGCGGCCTCGAGCGCGATGGCGCGTGCGGTCGGGACCAGCTCGAACTCCGCGTCCGGCAGCGTGATCCGGTCGAGGAAGGCGTACCAGTGCTCCTCGACGGCCTTCAGGAGCAGGGGTCGCAGATCGGCCAGATCGATCTCGCCGTCGGCCAGGATCGCGTCAACGGTCGACGCAACCCACCTGGCCACCTCGTCCGGCCGGCGCTGCTCGTCGGCGAAAGCCGTCAACCAGGCAGCGAGATCGGTCATCGCGCTCACCCCTCTCCGTCGTTGGGCGGTGCGTTCCGGCAGTTTATAGATCGCCGGTCCGGCGACCGTCGGATCTGTCGTCCGCCGAGCACCTTCGCCGGGCTCCGAGGTGGCGTCGATCTCCGGGTGACGGCATGCTGGCTGCCCCAGCAACGACCAAGCCGTACGGCACTCGAGAGGCTGATGCCGATGACCCCCGCCGCACAGAGAGCCACGATCGCAGCCGTCCAGGTCCTCGGGCTCGCCGTGTGGTTCTCGGTGTCCGCGGTGGTCCCGAGCATCCAGGCCGAGTGGGGGACCAGCAGCACCCAGGCGGTGTGGCTCACCGGCACCGTGCAGCTGGGATTCGTCACGGGCGCGCTGACCTCGACCGTCCTGAACCTCGCCGATCGGTGGTCCGCACAGGTCCTCATGGGCGCCAGCTCGTTGCTCGCGGCGGTCTGTACGGCCCTGCTCGCGTGGTTCGCCGACGGTCTCGCCATCGCGCTGGTCCTGCGCTTCGCCACCGGCTTCTTCCTCGCCGGCGTCTACCCGGTCGGCATCAAGCTGATGGCGTCCTGGGCTCCCCGTACGAACCGCGGCCTGGCGATGGGGCTGCTCATCGGCGCGCTCACCATCGGCTCCACCCTTCCGCACCTCATCGGCGGTCTGGTGACGCTTCCGTGGCGTGACGTGCTGCGGGTGACGTCGGTCGTCGGCGTGCTGGGCGCCGTGCTCGCCGTCGCGGTCGTCCGCCCTGGTCCGCACCTGGCTCGAGGGCCGGTCACGCTGCATCCGCGGTATGTGCTCACGATGTTCGCCGAGCGTGGACCCAGGCTCGTCAATCTCGGCTACTTCGGCCACATGTGGGAGCTGTATGCGCTGTGGACCTGGATCCCGGCGTACCTGCTGCACTCCCGCGCCTCCGAGCAGCTGGGCGATGGCCGCTCGCTGCTCGTCTTCGTCAGCATGGGACTTTTCGGCCTCGCGGGCTGTCTCCTGGGCGGATGGGCGGCCGACCGGTACAGCCGGCGCGCCGCTGCCGTCACCGCGCTGTCGGTCAGCGGCGCCTGCTGCGTGCTCTCACCGTTGGCCTTCCTCGCGCCCGCACCCGTCGTCGCGATCTTCTGCGCCGTGTGGGGAGCATCCGTCATCGCCGACTCCGGCGTCTTCTCGACGGCTCTGTCCGAGGTCGCCGACAGCCGCTTCGTCGGCACCGCGCTCAGCGCCCAGACCGCCATCGGCTTCGCCCTCACCGTCGTGAGCATCCAGCTGACCCCGCTCGTGGCTGCCGCCTCCAGCTGGCAGTACGCCTTCCTGCTCCTGGTGCCTGGTCCTGTCCTCGGGGCGCTTGCGATGTGGAAGCACGATCGTTCCGGTTAATCGCGTCGCGCGCGGGCGCTCCGCCCGCTATCGTTCTCTGCGATGGGAACTCTGAAGTAAACGATCGGGACGCTGCGTCGAGATTTCTCCGCAGCGGGTCCTGAGCGACCGCGTCGTCTGATCGGCATGCTCGAGGTCCGTTTCCGATCCCGCATCTGCTGATGCGTATCGCCGCGGCGGTCGACCGTCGTGAAGAGGAGTCCTCTTGTTCCCGTCTGCTTCCATCACCTCCACCGTCCGCAGCCACCGCATCTGCGAGCTGCGCTCGGCCACCGTCCGCTTCGCCGAGCGGGTCGTGCTCGACCGTGTCGACCTCGTGGTCGGCGCGACCGACAGGCTCGCCGTCATCGGCGACAACGGCGCCGGCAAGTCCACCCTGCTCGACCTTCTCGCGGGCGTAGTGGCGCCGGTCGCAGGGGAGACCCGTGTCGTACTTCCCGGCGGCATCGCACACGCCTCGCAGGCACCCCGGTTCCCGGCCGGAGCGACGGTGCACGATGCCGTCGACCTCCTGCTCGCGGACCTGCGGGCGCTCGAGTCGCGCATCCAGCAGTGCTCCGAGCGTCTGTCCGTCGCTGAGGCGCACGAGCAGCCTGCGTTCCTCGAGGAGCTCGGCGACCTGATCGACAGGTTCGAGGCCCGCGACGGCTATGGCGTGGACCAGCGCGTCGATGCCGCGCTGGATCAGCTCGGCCTGGGTGGCATCGACCGGCATCGCCCGGTCGCCGGGCTCTCCGGAGGCGAGCGCGCACGGCTCGCCCTCGCGGTCGCGCTGTCGTCCAACGCCGAGCTCCTGCTGCTCGACGAGCCGACGAACGACCTGGACGACTCCGCCCTGACCTGGGTCGAGGAGCGGCTGGCCGCGCATCGCGGAGCGCTGGTGGTGGTCACCCACGACCGCGTCTTCCTCGAGCGCTTCGCCGACGACATCGTCCAAGTACGCGACGGTGGGCTGCGCCGCTATGGCAACGGCTACGCCGGCTTCCTGGTGGCGCGCGCGACCGAGCGACGCCGACAGGCGGAGCGGCACGAGCAGTGGAGGGCCGAGCTGGCCCGCAACGAGGCGCTCGTCGAGGCGAACGCGTTCCGTCTCGAGGCGATCCCGCGCAAGCTCGAGCTCGACGGCTTCGGTCACGGCGCCTTCCGCGCGCGCAGCCGCGACCACGGGGCGATGGGTCGGATCCGGATGGCGAAGGAGCGCGTCGCCCGGCTGCGGGCCGAGCCCGTCGCACCGCCGCCCGAGCCGCTTCGGTTGTCCGCCGGGCTCCAGTCCGAGGACCCGCCGCCCGAGGGGCACTACCTCGCCCTTCACGACGTACGCCGCGACGAGGGCGCCCGGCTGCGGATTGCCGGGTGGACGCTGAGCCCCGGGGACCGCTGGCTGGTGACCGGACCGAACGGCGCCGGCAAGACCACGCTCCTGCGGCTGCTGGCCGGCGAGATCGCGCCAGATACGGGGGTCGTCGAGCGTTCCCCGGGCGTGCGGGTCTCGTGGCTGCGGCAGGAGGTCGCGGTCCCGCCCGCGGGCTCGGTCGTCGCCGTGTTCGCACGCACCCTCGGGATCCACGGCGACGACGCAGCCGAGCGTCTGCGCCGGTTCGGACTGCTGCGCGAGGAGGACCTGAGGTGCCAGGTGCGGGCGCTCTCGGTCGGTCAGCGTCGCCGTCTCGACCTGGCGATGGCGTTGGCGGACCCGGGCGGCGTACTGCTGCTCGACGAGCCGACCAACCACCTCGACCCCGAGCTCGTCGACCAGCTCGAGGACGCTCTCGACGACCACCCCGGCGCCGTCGTCACGGTCACGCACGACCGTCACTGGATCCGCCGCGCCTCCGCCTCGCGACGAGTGCGCGTATGCGGAGGCGCGGCGGAGGTGGTCACTCCGGCCGATCCCGGGGGCGGGGTCGATTGATCGTGGACGGCCCTCCGGGCCGGGGGCGTCAGGCCTCGGCCCGGACCCTGCCGCCGATGGCGTGGTCGATGCTGGCGCGCCCGGGGCCGGCCACGGCCAGGGCGATCGCGCTCGCGGAGACGACCGCGACGAGCTCCCAGCCGCCCTGGTCGACGAAGACGCCGGAGCTGCGGTGGGCGAACCAGAACGCGCCGACCATGTCGACGACGACCAGTGCCGCGGCCACCGGAGTGAGCAGGCCCAGCAGGAGCAGCGCGCCTCCGACGAGCTCCACCAGGGCGGCGAAGGTTGCGGCCGCCTGGGCCACCGGCACACCCATCGCCTCGAACGACTGCGCGGTGCCGTCGAGTGTGTAGGTGGCGAACTTCTGCCAGCCGTGCGCGATCAGGACGGTGCCGATGAGGACACGGGTGAGCAGCAGGCCGACGTCGGCGGTGGGGGAGGGGAACGGGCGTCCGAGCTTCATGGGGTTTCCTCTTCTGGGTGTGGTGGTGCGCCGGATCACTGTGATCCGGGTCAGCGGGTGATGGGTCAGGCGGGAAGCGTCGTGATCCAGGACCTGAGCTCGTGCAGGGCGGTCGCGGTGATGCCGTGCGCGCCCTCGTCGCGGTGCGCCGTCGTCGGCGCGCCGGAGCGGTGCAGCAGGTAGCACCACGTCCGGTCGAGCAGATCGCGCGGGATGACGTGGTCGGCCTCGCCCTGCGCGACCAGTACCGGCAGGTCGGCCAGGCGGTCGTCCTCGACCGGGACCCCGGCGTCGAAGGGGAGCGTGCCGTACAGGATGGCGGCGCCGGCGAACCGCGCGGGTTCCTGGAGGATCAGTCCGCCGGCGAAGGCGGCGCCGCCGCTGAACCCGACCAGGACGACGGGCCGCCCGGAGGGCGCGACGTCGTCGAGCCAGGTCCGGAACCAGCCCATCGTCTCGGCCAGCGACTCGGCGACCGGCCGGCCGATGCCACGGTTGGCGAACCAGGCGAACCCGCCGCCCTCGGCGATCGGGGCGCGCACGGCGACGTAGGCGGGGCCGGCGGGGAGGTGCCGGGCCAGCTGGATGATCTCTTGCTCGTGCGAACCGCGCCCGTGCAGCAGGACCACCAGCGGCGCGGCCGGGTCGGTGCTTCCGTAGGTGGCGGTGTGCACCATCGTCTGTGTCGTCATCAGGCGTCGTCCCGGTTGAGCTCGGCGGCCGTCCGAACTCCGCTCCAGCGGGCGACGTCCTTGGCCAGGTCGAGCCGGTCGATGGGAGCGGAGTTCTCGAACTCGCCCCAGTCAGCTCGGGGCAGCATCCACATCACCTCGAACTCGTTGCCGTCGGGGTCGGCGCCGTAGACGCTCTTGGTGGCGCCGTGGCTGGACTCTCCGGTGAAGGCACCGAGCTCGGCCAGGGTCATTTGCGCCTGCTCGAGCTCGTCGATCGTGTCGACCTGCCAGGCGAGGTGGTAGAGGCCGAGGGAGCCGCGGGGGCGTGGCGGCTGGGCGCCGACCCCGAAGAGGCCGAGGTCGTGGTGGTTCCCCGAGTGGCGAAGCCGCAGAAACGCCGCGTTGGCACGGGGCTCGCGAGCCATGACCGTCATCTCGAACGCAGCCTCGTAGAACGTGATGCTGCGCTCCAGATCGGAGACGAACAGCACGGCGTGGTTGAGCCGGACGGGGTTGACGGGCATCTGGAGCTCCTCGGGAAACTTGTCGCTACAACTAAACTGACATGGAATAGTTGTAGCGTCAAGTTATTGGTTGTAGCGTCAAGCGACCGGCTACGATGAACACCGTGGACGACGTCTGGCTGGATGAGCAGGAGATGGCCGCGTGGCTGCGCCTGATCGCCATCGTGGAGCTGCTGCCCGGAGTGCTCGACTCCCAGCTGCGTCGCGACGCCGGCCTGACACACTTCGAGTACTTCGTCCTGGCCATGCTGTCCGAGACCGAGGACCGTACGCTGCGGATGACGGCCCTGGCGCACCGCACCAACGCGACGCTGGCGCGCCTGTCCCACGTGGTGCGACGGCTCGAGGAGCGGGGCCTGGTCGAGCGGTTCCCGTGCCCGGAGGACGCGCGTGCGACGAATGCTCGGCTCACCGCCGGCGGCTGGGACGCCGTGGTCGCGGCTGCGCCCGGACACGTCGTGAACGTCCGCAGCCACGTGCTCGACGGGCTGACCGCGGAGCAGGTGCGGCAGCTGACCGACGTCGGCGACGCGCTGCTCGCCCGTCTGGATCCGCAGGGCAGGATGACCGCCCTGTATCGGCCCTAGGAGATTCCGGATTCCACCCTCCAAAGTGGGTGGTGGCCGGATGTGAGCGGTGTCACGATCGCTCGGGGAGGGAGCAGAACCTCCGGGCGCAGGCGTCCGGAGCCTCGATCTCGGAGGTGCTCCGCATGACAGAAATTCAGGAAGACATCGGCATGGAGCCGTCCATCGGACGGCACTCCGTGGGAAGGCGACGGTTTCTCGGCTACCTGATCGGCGGCACCACCGTCGTCGCGGCCGCAGAGCTCGGACTGCTGAGTGGGCAGGTCGCGGCCAAGATACCGAGCGCGCCGCAGGTCTTCGATGCGTACGATCTCAGTGACCTGCTGACCCACGCCGCCCAACCGACCTCGGGCCTGATCACCGTGACGATCAACGAGGACGGGACCGCTAGCTTCGCGCTGCCACGCGCCGAGGTGGGGCAGGGCATCACCACGGCGGCGGCGATGATCATCGCCGAGGAGCTCGACCTTCCGCTGAAGAAGATCGACGTCACCCTCGCGCCGGCCCGACCGGAGCTGGTCTGGAACCAGATCACAGGCGGGTCCAACACGATCCACGCGATGTACACGCCGATCCGGGTGGCTGCGGCGGTGGCGAAGAAGGCGCTGTTGGAGGCCGCGGCCGCGCAGCTCGACGGCGCCGTCGACGAGCTCGAGACCCGCGACGGCGTGATCACCGACGCGCTCGGCAACAGCCTCACCTACGGGGAGCTCGCCGCGCAGGCGGCCAGCCCGGACACCAAGGCGGTCGAGGTCGGCCTCAAGGACGAGGCGAAGTTCACCCTTCTCGGCAAGCCGACCAACCGGATCGACGCGCTCGACGCGGTCACCGGCAAGAAGGTCTACACGACCGACCTGGACGTGAAGGACGCGCTGCCGACGATGCTCTGCCGGGCGCCCACGCTCAACGGCAAGCCGAAGAAGGTGCTCAATGCCGCCGAGGTCAAGGCGATGCCCGGGGTCACCCACGTGGCGATGGTCCCGACCGGGGTGGCGGTGCGGGCCCGAACCTTCGGCCAGTGCATCGACGGCGTACGCGCCCTGCGGGTCGACTGGGAGGACGGCCCGGTCGCGGGGGAGTCGGACCAGGACATCCTCTCCGGGGTGAAGGCTGCCGAGCTGCCGATGCCATCGCTGCCCAACACTCCGATCGCCAAGACGATCGCGTACGACTTCACGTTCTGGTTCCGCAGCAACTCGCCGATGGACACCAACAGCGCCATCGCCGACGTACGCAGCGACCGTGCCGAGATCTGGTCAGGGCTCAAGAACCCGATCGTCACCCAGCAGCAGATCGCACTCGAGCTGGGCCTGACCCCGGACAAGGTGAAGGTCAACGTGATGCAGGCCGGAGGCTCCTTCGGCCGGCGGCTCTTCTTCGACGGAGCGATGGAGGCGGCCCAGGTCTCCAAGGCGATGGGCGTCCCGGTCAAGCTGATGTGGCACCGGTCCGACGACGCGCGGGTCGGCCGGGCCCACCCGCTGGCCACCTCGCGCGTCCGGGCGATGCACGCCGCCGGCGAGGTGCTCGCCTTCCAGCAGAGCCACACGGCCGTCGAGATGGACCTGCGGCACGGCTTCGGTGAGATCGTCACCGCGCTGGCCGCCGACCTGCCCGCCGGGCTGGGCAACTTGGGTTACGCCCAGACGATCTTCACGCTGACCTCGGGGATCCCCTACGACTTCGGGGTGCTCACCCAGACCCTGAACGAGACCGACACCCGGTTCAACACCGGCGCGATGCGCAACGTGTACTCGCCGGACGTACGCACCGCCAACGAGCTCGTCGTCGACCAGCTCGCCAAGGCGATGGGGAAGGATCCGCTCGCCTTCCGGCTGGCGTTCTGCCGCAACGAGCGTGTCCGCGGCGTCTTGAAGAAGGCCCGCGAGGTGGCCCAGTGGGGCAAGCCGATGCCGGCCGGGACCGCCCAGGGCGTCGCGGTGCACGTGGAGTACAAGGGCGCGTCGGCCTGTGTCGTCGAGATCGACTGCCGGCCCGAGACGGTCGGACGCAAGGTGCGCGACGCGGTCACCGGACCGCGGGTCATGAAGGCGACGATGGTCACCGACGTCGGCCAGGTGATCAACCCGCGCGGCGTCGAGGCACAGATGCAGGGCGCCATCAACGACGGCATCGCGATGACGCTGACCAGCAGCCTGCACCTGGTCGACGGCCACTTCGAGGAAGCCAGCTGGGACAACTACTTCTACACCCGGCAGTGGAACACGCCGCCGGAGATCGAGGTGGTCATCATGGACTCCGCCGAGCCCCCGGGTGGCGTCGGCGAGGCCGGGGTCGCCCCGACCGCGGCAGCGGTTGCCTGCGCGTACGCCCGGGCTGTGGGCAAGGTGCCGACCGAGTTCCCGATCAACCATCGAGACCCGCTCGCGTTCGAGCCGAAGCCGCGTACGCCACCGATCCCGCCGTCCCCGACCGACGGCCTGCGCTGGACCTACTGAGGAGATCGAGATGCCTGAACAGACCTTCATCCTGAACGGCGAGCCGGTCACCGTCGACGTCGAGGACGACGTCCGCGTCCTGTGGGTGCTGCGCGACATCCTCGGCGTCAAGGGGCCGAAGTACGGCTGCGGCATCAATGTCTGCAAAGCCTGTACGTCGCACATCAACGGCAAGGCCTTCAACCCGTGCGCGGTGCCCGTGGGCAAGCTCGGCGCCAAGGACGAGATCACCACCATCGAGGGGCTCCCCGGCGAGGTGCCCGAGTCAGAGCGCGGCGAGCACGGCCTGCACCCGATGCAGGAGTCGTGGCTCGACAACGACGTCGCCCAGTGCGGCTACTGCCAACCCGGTCAGATCATGGCCGCGGTGGCGCTGGTGAAGAAGGTCCGCGCCGAGGGCCGCACCATCACCGACGGCGATCTCGACGGTATCCGCAACATCTGCCGCTGCGGCACCTACACCCGGATTCGCGAGGCGATCCGGGAGGGCGAGCAGCGGATGTGACCGGTGCCGCGGGCCGCCCTCACTCCGGGGCCGTGAGGGCGGCCTGGATGGTGCCGTCGATCAGCCCGGCGGCGTCGGCCGCGTCGATCTCGCCGCGGTAGACGGCGCCGGAGGCGGCGTGGAGCACGCTCTGGAGCAGGGTGAGCTGCCACTGGAGCGGCTGGTCGTCGCGGAAGCTGCCCTCGCTGCGGCCACGCTCCATCAGCGGCTTCCAGCGGTCGATCAGCCCGACGTGGATCGCCTGGAACTGCTCGTGGGGCATGCTCTGCTCGGCCGCGACGATCAGCGCTCCGTACTGCTGGGTCAACCGCCACGACGCCTCGAGCAGCCTGCGCAGTGCGGCCCGGGGGTCGCCGTCGAGGTCGACGGCGCCGAGCGCCTCGTCGGACTGCTGGATCGCGCGCTCGACGACCTGGGTGACCAGGGTCGCGCGGGACTCGAAGTGGCCGTAGAGGGTCACCCGGCCGACGCCGGCGGCCTTGGCGATCTCGGCGACGCTGACGTCGGGGTCACGGGCGAGGCAGGCGGTCGCCGCGTCCATGATCGACTCGATGTTCTTGAGCGCGTCGGCGCGTTTCACGGTCGTCATCGACGAGTCCTCCCCGGAGATAGTGAACGTCAATGTACAGGTTAGGCGCCCGGGGCCCGGTCACCGTCGTCCGGCCGGCCACGCGCAGATCACCTTCGCGCGGACGGTGGCACCGAGGCGTCGATAGAACCGGATGGCGGCGTCGTTGTCGGGTTGTACGCCCCAGGTGATCGCGAGGTCGCCGGAGCGTCTCGCCAGCTCGGTCATGAGCAGTCGGCCGACACCGGCGTCGCGGTGCCCGGGACGGACGTAGAGGTCGTCGAGGGCGATGACGTCGCTGCCCGACCACAGGTGCAGGCGGCGTACGGCGGAGACGTAGCCGACCGGCTCCCCGTCGGCCTCGGCGAGCAGGACGGTGATCTCCGGGCGCTCGAGATAGCCGGCCCACTGCTCGGCGGTCACGGTGACCGAGGCGGATTGGGCCTGGTGGGCCGCGATCTCGCCGATGAGCGTGTGGACGGTCTTGGCGTCGTCGCGGGTGGCGTCGCGTACGACGATCTCTGCTGGCACGTGCTCGGTCATGCCGGCTCCTGCTCGGTGGCGGTGTGGGCTTCGGTGTGGGCTTCGGTGTGGGCGTGGTGTGCGTGGCTGACGGCGTACTCGTCGGGGCGGGCGAGCATGGCGACGAGCATGAAGAGCAGCATGAGTACGTGGCCGAGGAGCATCAGACCGTCCGCGTCGATGACCCCAAGCCAGAGGAATGGGAAGAGGAGCACGAAACCTGCGTACATCGCGGCCGACATCTCGACGATCGGCCTCGCCCCGTGGCCGCGGAAGCGCATCCACGCAGCCATCGGGATCACCATCGCGGTGGACATGACCAGCGAGTCGATGTCGGCGCGATGCACCCACGCGCTAGCCGGCTGGTCGCCGACGGCGAGCTGCCAGAGCGGGTAGAGGACCATCATCCCGACGGCCATCGCGATGACCATCTGGAGGTAGTGGATCGCGAACGATCGGACGCGCGATCTCGGGGCTCGTGTCTTGGTCATGGCTCGGTCTCCTTGTCGGTTCACTGGTGGATCTCAGGGGATGCCGGGCGCCCGGGGATCAGGACGACGGCGACGACGGCGGCGAGCGCGGCGATCACGGCTGCGACCAGGTAGGCCCGCTCGAAGCCGGCGGTGGTGCCGTCGACGAGGCTGGCCGCGGCGACGCCGGACATCACCGCCGCGCCGAGCGAGGCGCCGAGCTCGTGGAAGGTGCTGAGGATGCCGGAGGCGACGCCCGCGAGATGCGGCTCGACCTGGCTCAGCGCGGTCGCAGCGGCCACGACGAACAGGACGCCGAGCCCGGCAGAGCCGACGCTGACCGCGACGACGGTCGTCAGCGTGCTCATGCCGAACGCGGGCACGACGAGCCCGGCGGCGGCGATCGACAGCCCGACGACACCGAGGGTGCGGGCGCCGAGGCGTCCGATGAGCCTGCCGCCCATCTGCGCGCCGACCATGGTCGCGGCGGCGACCGGCAGGAACAGCAGCCCGGTCGTGAGTGGCCCGTGTCCGGCGGCGCTCTGCAGATAGAAGGTCCCGAGGAAGAAGACCGCCACCATCAACCCGGTCGCGACGAACAGCACGAAGGTGCCGGACAGGACCGGTCGCCGGGAGAGCAGCGCCGGGTCGATGAGCGGGTGTCGCGTACGCCGCAGCCAGCCGCCCAGGACGGCGTACCCGACGATGCCACCGACGAGGAGAAGGGCGGTGCGGCTCGAGGTCCAGCCCTCGTCGCCGGCCTCGATGAAGCCCAGGATCAGCAGCCCGGTGGCGGCGGTGACGATGAGCGCGCCGACGAGGTCGAGCCGCGCGTTGCCTCCCCACGCCGGCAGCGGCGGAAGCTGCCGGGCGAGCACGAGAGCCACGACGATGCCGACGGGCACGTTGATCAGGAAGACCCACTCCCAGCCGGGCCCCGCGGTCAGGGCTCCGCCGAGAAGTACGCCGATCGCGGCCCCGCCCGCCCCGAGCGCCGACCAGATCCCGAGCGCCCGGTTGCGCTCCTCGCCGTCGAAGAGCCGCACCACGATCGAGAGGGCGGCGGGGGAGAGCATCGCCGCCCCGACGCCTTGAGCCACCCGCCCGCCGATCGCCAGCTCCGCGCTCGTGGCGAGACCGGTGGCCAGCGACGCCACAGTGAACGTCGCGAGCCCCGCGAGCACTACCGGCTTCGGGCCGAACAGGTCAGCCATCCGGCCGCCGAGCAGCATCAACCCGCCGAAGGCGAGCGTGTACGCACTCACCACCCAGGTCAGCGCATCCCGCCCCAGCCCGAGGTCCGCGCCCATGTGCGGCAGCGCGATCGCCACCACTGTGACGTCGAGGATCAGCATGAACTGCGCGAGCCCCAGCAGGCCGAGCAGCCGCCATCGCCGAGGGTCTGCAGCCTGCTCCACTGTCGCGTCTTCGGCTGTCTTGTCTGTCATGGGGTCTCCTCGGCTCGCTTAACATGAACACTGCTGTTCGAGATTAACTTGAACAGCAGTGTTCGACAAGAGAGTTTTCGAGAACCTAGCCAATTTCTGTATGTTCGGTCAGTACCTGCCCGGATCCAGCAGGGAGCGCCTGGAATGAAGATGTCGCCGCCGCCGGACTGCCCGCCCGTGCCTTGTTCCGTGATCTAGCAGAAAGTGCATGGGATGCAGCCTTCTGACCCGTACAACTCCGGCGCCTCAAGTGGGAGCCGACGTACGACTCGACTGCCCAAACCATTTGGCTGGGTCGTCGCGGTGCTCGTCGTCATTGCCGGGGCATTCGTCACCTATCAGGGCGTAACCGATGCCGAGCTGAGCGGTCCCGGACGCGGAGTGGCGCTGTCATTGGGCCTCGCGTTGGTTCTGGGTGCCGTCGCACTGGTGCTGGCGCTGGTTCCCACCAGTGGGAAAGGGCGTGTGGGGTTGACCGAAGACGGTCGGACGATCGAACTCAGGATGAGAGCGCGTACGCCGCTGACCATGCTGCTGGTGGGTATCGGATTCACGGGGTTCTTCTTGGCAGCAGGAATCGCCGTGGGCGTTCCCGGTGGGGGAGTGCTCGTCTGGGCGATCGGGCTCCTGTTCGTCATCCTCATCCCGGACTCGGTCAGGGCGCTGACGCGCAAGCCCACCCTGCGTTTGTCCGCGGACAAGGTCGACCTTCGCGGCTGGACCACCGACGTCAGTCTTGCCTGGGACGACATTCATACCGTTCTGTACGTCGACAGCGACCCGATCCGTCCACGGCTCAATCTCCTCGGTCGAACGACATCGCCCTCGTTCGCAGCGAAGAGCAGCAAGCTGATCGTCCCGATGGACCGAAAGCCCAAGCGTCCCGAGGTCTCGGTGTATCTCGCGGCGTTTGATGAACCCGACCGGTTGCGTGTTGCTCTCGAGCATCTCCAGCGGATGAGCGCTGGCGAGCGGGCGTCTTGGATCGGGCCGGGCGCGGTAGAACTGCTGGATGGGACGCTGCAGCGGGCCTGAGCCCCCGACCGTACGCGGCCTAGGCCGACTGGTTCCTTCCCAGCCGCCAGCCGCCGATGGGCAGCTCGAGTGCGGACTCAGGCCCCCACGATCCCTGCGGGTAAGGCTCCACGGTGGGCCGATGCTCGAGGACCGGCTGGCAGATCTCCCACAGCCGCTCGACCTCGCGCGCACTGGTGAACAGGGTCCGGTCACCGTTCATGACGTCGAGGAGCAGCCGCTCGTACGCCTCCAGCGGCCCGGCGTCCGGCGTGTCCTCGGCGAGGTCGAGGCGGAAGACACCCTCGACCAGTGCCATGCCGGGGCCGGGGCGCTTGGCCCGGACGTCGATCTCGATCCGGGCCTCGTCGCTGAGCTCGATCACCAGCTCGTTGGGCTCTGCCCGACCGGGGTCCGCCGGCTGCAGCCACTGGTGGCGCGGGTCGATGAAGCGGATCGTGATCGTCCGACGCCCGGCGGCGAGCGCCTTGCCGGTGCGAAGGTAGAACGGCACCCCGCGCCAACGGTCGTTGTCGATCCACGCCTCGATCGCGACGTACGTCTCCACGTCGGAGTCGGCGGCGACGTCGGGCTCCTCGCGATAGCCGTCGTACTGCCCGAAGACCACGCGCTCGGGGTCCAGCGGCCGGACGGCTGCGAAGGCGGCGGCCTTCGCCGCGCGGATCGCGCCTTCCCGGAAGGCGTGCGGATCCTCCATCGCGACGAACCCGAGGAGCTGGCACAGGTGGGTGGTGACCATGTCGCGCAGGCAGCCGGTGCCCTCGTAGAAGCTGCCGCGGCCCTTGACGGTGAGCGTCTCCGGGACGTCGATCTGCACCGACTCGATGCTGTGCCGGTTCCAGGCGGGCTCGAAGAGACCGTTCGCAAAGCGCAGCGCGAGCAGGTTCTGCACGGCCTCCTTCCCGATGAAGTGATCGATCCGGAAGATCTGTTTCTCCTCGAACGCCTCGCTGAGCACGGCATCGAGCTCGCGCGCCGACGCAAGATCGGTGCCGAACGGCTTCTCTGCGACCAGCCGGCTGCGCGCGTTCAACCCCTCGCGGGCGAGCATCCCGACCATCGGCTCCACGGCCTGCGGCGGCACGGAAAGGTAGAGAAGCCTCTGTACGTCGCCCACCGTCTGCCCGCTTGCGAGCGCGAGCTGGTCCTCAGCCTCGTGCACCGCCTCGGCCAGCGCGGCGCCGTCCTCGGCAGAGGAGGCGACGAAGCGGATCCGCTCCAGCAGCGGCCCGGCGACGCTCTCGTCGACCTCTTTGACGAACTCGTTCAGCGCCTGGCGGACCTGGTCACGAAACTCGTCGTCGGTGCCGGGCGAGCGCCGCCCGCTGCCGATGATGGCGAGCTGGTCGGGAAGCCGCTTGGCGAGGGCGAGCCGGTACAGCCCGGGGAACAGCTTGCGCGCGGCGAGGTCACCGGTCGCGCCGAAGAGGACGAGTACGTGCGGAGCTGGTTTGGAGGACACATGCCCAGTCAACCACCCGCGGTCGAGGTGTCAGGGACTCCCACTTCGGCCGTCAGAGTCTCACCGAAACGGACGCGGCCGACGTCGCCCCGCCCTACGCTGAGTCACCACGCCGTGTTGGAGGCCGCCGGTGCATGCTCCCGATCAGCCCGTGACCGAGCGCCGCCCCGAGCTGGATGCTCTTCGCGCGCTGATCGTCGTCGGCCTGATCTTCTTCCACTCGGCCATGGTCTTCGACGCCGAGGGCGACTTCTACGTCAAGAACGACGCCACGACCAACGTGACCGCGGCCGCCGGACCGGTGGTGGTCTGGGCGATGCCGCTGATGTTCGTGATCGCCGGGGTCGGCGCGGCGATGTCGCTGCGGCGCCGCGGTGCCGGCGGCTTCGCCGTCGAGCGCGTACGCCGCCTCGGGGTCCCGCTGGTGTTCTCGGCCTTCGTGCTCCTGCCCCTGCCGCAGTGGCTCCGCCACCGGCAGGACGGCTCGGCGGAGTCCTACCTCGCCTACTGCCGGCGGTTCCTCGACGTCCATCTGAGCGTGTCGAACCTGCCCTTCCTCGTACGCGGCGAAGAGTTCGAGTCCGGCCACCTCTGGTTCGTCGTACTCCTCCTCGCGTTCTCCCTCGTGGTCGCGCTCCTGGTCGCACTCGTCACGTGGCGCGCCTCGAGCCGAACCTCGGCCTGGTCGGCGTCGACGGCTGCCGCGGTCGAGGCCCGCCCCGTACTGCTGCTGCTCCTGGCCCTACCGCTCGCTGCCGTCTGCGCGGTGTGGGGCCTCGAGGTGGAGTACGGCGGCTGGCACCGGCTCGCCTACCTCATCTTCTTCGCCGCAGGCGTTGTGATCGCCACCGATCCGCGGTTCCGCCCCGCGATGCGACGGATCGCCGTCCCGGCCGCCTGGCTCTGTCTGCCGTTGTTCCTGGCCAGCACGCCGGGCTTCTTCGGGACCGACGAGCCGTTCACGGCGATGGAGCCGCTCGCTGTCTGGGCTCGCGTCTGTTACGGCGCGACCGGCTGGTTCGCGGTGGTCGCGATCCTCGGCCTCCTCGACCGCCCGCGGCCCGCCACGCGACCGGCGGTCTCCTCGCGCCGATCCCGCCTGACGGCGTACCTCGGCGACGCCGTCCTCCCGCTCTACGTGCTCCACCAGCCGATCGTGGTCGCCGTCGCGTACGTCGTCGTCGCCTGGGAGCTTCCGGCCGTGGCCAAGTACGTGGTGATCGTCGCTGTCTCGCTCGCGGTGACCATCGCGATCTACGACCTGTTCGTTCGCCGTACCCCGGTCACGCGGTTCCTGTTCGGGATGCGGCCGGCTGCTTAGGGAGGACCAGGGACCGGAAGCTCTAGCTCGTAGGAACCTTGCTGGGGCGTCGGTCGGGGTGACGGAGCAGGTCGTCGACGTACTCCGCGAGCGGAACTGGGCCGCTTGCCATGAGGCCCAGCGGGACCTGAATCTCAGTCGCAGGTCCGGAGATGAGCAGCTGAACCTTCGGCTCAGGGGTGATCTCGACTCTGTCCAAGGCGTCCCACCGAGCTGACCATGCGCGGCGGTAGCCGTGGTAGGTGACCAGGTCGTGCGTGAGCACCAGGCGGTTCAGCCTGTACTTGCCCAGCAGCACCATGACGAGCACTGGCAGACACGCCAGTGCGACGAGGAACGAGACGACGAACATCGTCATCGAGCCTTCCTCGACTCCGTCGCGCACGACTGACACCCCGAGTGCGACCGGATAGAAGACGATGCCGATCAGCGCTATCAACAGCGCGAGTGCGAAGAACCGGGACCCTCGCAATACGACCTGGCCCGGGTTCTCTTCGATCACGAGGGCTTCGGAGCGGCGGCGTGCCATGCTCAGCACCAGCGCTGCGGTCGGAAGTAGAACGACGGTCGCCATCAGCACGGTAGCGATGCGAGCTGCGGTCGAGCCGGAGATCCAGAGGACCCAGAGGCCGAGCCCGAGCCCAGCGATCACCAGTGTGATGAGTACGTAAACGCGCACAACTGACTTCGACAGAACAGGCGGCGCGACGAACCGTCCGTCCGCGCTTCCTCGCGGTGAGTCAGTCCCAGAATGTGATGGCATCGCCCACTGCCTCCAGACCGTCATCGATCTTCTCGCGGGTCTCATCTGACACCCAGTTCTCGTAAGCGTATTCGGCAGCAAGGCCAACACCGATACCCACCACGGCTGCCCCGGCCGCGACAGCGATGACTGGCGCGCCGACACCGATCAGTGCGGCACCACCGACGACGGCGGCCGCGCCGAGAGCACCACCAGCCACACCGGCAGCTTCGCCGACAACGACCTTCGACGGGGACTCCCCGTTGGCGATCTCGGCGCCTGCAAACCCGATGGAGGCAACGGTTCCGATTACGGGAAGCCGTCGGGCAAAACGCTCTGCACCTTCGCCGAGGGCGTCCAACCCGCGAGCCGCTGCGCGGTTCCCCCGTACATCAGTGGCCTCGCCCGCAGCTCGTCGGCCGGGGTGTCCCGAGCGTCGGTTATCGACGGCTTCTGCTGCTTCACTCCGCAGACGGGCTGCCTCTCCGCGAGTGTGGTTCGCGTACTGGGTTAGCCGGCGTTCGTTGGCATCGAAGTACATCCCTGTCATCGCTGGCGGAAGTTTCTTGATGGCGGCGATCACGACATCCAGCGGTGATGGGCCGTCGACCGTGCTCCAGAACTTCTTGAGGTTCGAGTCGACCCAGTTCTGAAGATCTTTGTTGTCTTCCTCGACCTCTTTGGCGATCTCGTTGTAGAGCTCGATCTTCTTGTTCTGCGCCTCGAACTTGGCGTTCTTCTGATCCCAGGCGGCGGATTCCTCAGGAGTCGAACCCGCAGGAAGGTCGCCGGGCGATTCTGCGGGTGCCGGTTCGGTAATGGTCTCACCTGACAGAGCCAGGCCTCCGCCGCTTGCTCGCGTACGCCGGTCTGCCATGCGGTTTTGCACGGCCTCGAGTTTGTAGGCGTAGGCGTCGAACTTCTGGCCAGCTTCGCGCAGGTGCCCTTCTTGATGATCGGCGGCCTTGACGAGTTCGCTACTCAGCCCGCTGTACGCCTCGCCGGACTCGCCCTCCCAGCCGTCGCGCGCTTTGGAACGAGCCTGGTGGCTGTCCTCGCCGGCATCTGCGACCGCCGACTTGAGCGTCTTGCCGAGGAAATCAGCTGCAGAGCGGACCTGTGTTGGCTTGCCTGGTACATGAGTGTCGATCCCCGCCATCGTTAACCGTTCCTCGGGTGCTCGCCGCCAGCGTTGAGGCTGGATTCGAGGCGCCGTAGGGGACCGGCGGCCTCTTCGTCGGTCTGGTCCAGGTCCTTGACCACGCTGCTCACCATGTTTCCGACGGCCCCATTCGCGATCGAGAGCTGATCGGCATGCTCGGTCAGCTGGGCCAAGATGTCGCTGATGAGGGCCGACGCGATCCCTGCGTCGACCGATCCAGGCAAACTCGATGCGGTCTCCTCGATGCCCGAGGCCGCTTCCTTGTGGAGGGTCGCAATCCGTTCGCCGTCGCCAGGGTCGATGCGCAGCTCGCTCACTGGGCATCCCGCCTGAGTTCGTCGGGCAGGGGCTGGTCGATGACGATGACGTCGTACGGGCTGACCTTGTTGAGCTCGTCGAGCTGGTCGGTCTTGTAAAGGACCCAGGGCTGCTCGGTTCCGCAGCAGTCGGCCAGACGATCCAGCGCGGTGTACGCGAGCAGTGCGACTCGGCCGTCAAGCAGGCGTCGCATCTCGATTTCGACGGGCTCGCCATCGGCTCCGCCGCCGGGTGATGCGGGTAGGTACATGACCGGCGGGATCGCCTGACGTGTCTGTCCTTCGGCTTGCATGGAGCTGTCCTTCCGAGATCGTGGGGTGCTCTCCTACTCCTACCGCGTTGGCCGCAATCTAAACCAACGCGAGCATTCTTTACCTTATTGGTGGCCGATGAAGCGGGCCGAGGTCGGTGGCGGACCAGTCCAGAGTGGGCCGTTCTTCCGTAACGGGCGGCGGTTGGAGATACCTGAGACAGGGGACAGGGAGCCAGGTGTGCCTCGTTACAACCGCTGCGCCGCTAGGTTCCGCGAATGCGCGAACATGCATCCCGCGACGAGTCGCCGCAGCGCCCGACTGGTGATCAGGGCCGCAAGGAGATCCGTTACGACTTCATGACGGTCAACACGATCCGAGGTGCCGAGAATCGCGCTGCCGTGAAGTGGACGAGCCAAGGGTGGGAGCTTGTTGGCCAGGACTCTGGGACGCTTCGCACCCAGCTGACGTTCCGACGGGAGAAGAAGCCCATGAACCGACTCGTTCTGGTTGGCGGGATCTCAGCGGTGATGATCCTCATCGTTGCCGTCGTGTTGGGGACCATCAGCGAGGGCAACGACCCCGCGGCGACGTCGGCTGAGCCGTCCGAAACAGCAGGCGTCGAGGAATCTGCGCAGACGGAGCGGGCGACGCACAGCGAATCGAGCCAGCCGTCCGGTGATGGATCGGGTGGTGGGGAAGAGGGTGACACACCTGCCTCACGGAAGGTCCTTACGGTCAAGAACAGTCCGGAGCTCGCCCAGGCCTTGGCAGTGTCGGACTACTGCGATGCGACCGTCGCCGACTTCGCCTCCAAGTACGCCGATGTACCGATCGCTTTCAACGGCAGCATTTCCGAGATGACTCAGCACCAGGGCGCAACGACGCGCTACGACATTCTGGTCGCGCCCGGCGATGCCGGTGCTTCATCGACGGTGGGCCCAGCCATCCAGCTACGTGACGTTGGCGTGATCGATCTGAACCTGGTCGGCCCCAACGTCCCGCCTACTGTCGGGGTAGGAGACATGTTTCGCTTCAAGGCGACCGTTGGGAAATTCGACCCCGACTCTTGTCTCCTCACGCTATACCCTGTTGAGACCCGGTCCCGGTAACGGGCCTTTACCAGCACCGGCCCCAGGACAGCTCTGGGTACCTTCCGGAACACCGGCTTAGTTGTCGAAGGCCGGCATCAGTTCGCCGGCGATCCGTGCTGCTTGCTTGACCCGAGCGCCGGACGCCGACGAACCGGAGCCGTTGATGTACGGGTTCAGCGTCCTCGTGTGCCTGCCGGACGGGCTCTCGTCGCCTCCGAGCGTCGGCACCGGAACGGTGATGCGCTCCTCGACGCTGCAGGGCTATGGCGAGGCCGCGGGCTTCATTGGGTTCGAGAACCTTCCGATCGAGGACACCGAGCTCGTCCGCTGCGACGCGATCGTGGTCAGCGCGGTCCAGGGCACCGCCGCGGGGGTCGTGTTCTTCGGCTTCTGGCGCTTCTATCGGCTGTCCTGATCGGCCTTTCCGCGCGGCGTACCGTGGGTTTCCTGAACCGGACCCGCTTGAGGCGGCCCTATGAACACGACATCACCCTGGAGCGTCGCCGCGGCGCTCACCGCTCTCGGTGCACTCGTGCTGGCCGGGTGCAGCACTCCGGAGGGCGACATCGACGCGCCGGTCTCGGTCACCACGTCGCCGGCAGGCCCGCCGCCTTCTCCGTCCACTTCGTCGACGGCGCCGCCACCTTCACCCACCGAGACGCCGCTTTCCTCCGACGGCCGGCCGATGCGCGGGGAGTTGTTTATCCCGCGCATCGGCGTCACCGACCTCGTGGTCGTGCCCTACCGCGGCTGGACCGATGACGCACACGGCACCGAGATCCAGAACGGCGGCGTCGCGGCCAGCCCGCACGGTCCTCGTGGGGGCACGGGGCCGGGTGGGATCGGCAACTACCAGGTGACCGCGCACCGGCTCTCATCCACACGGGCGTTCCTAAGGCTGCCCGAGCTCGAACGAGGCGACCGGGTCCGGGTGCGCACCGAGGAAGCGACGTACGTCTATCGCATCACCGGCACCCGGGAGACGTCGTTCCGGTCGGCAGCGTCGCTGCGCGCGCAGCGCGCCGCCGTACCAGGCAAACCCGGCCAGGAGCCCACCCGCGCGATGATCACGCTGTCGACCTGCGCCACTCCTGAGGACCACGCCGCTGGCAACTACTGGTCCGACGAGTTCGACAATCCCGAGCATCGCATCGACAAGATCGGCGTCCTCGTGGCCGTGCGGTGAGTGCCGCCGTCAGTGACCGTCCAGGTCCCGGCGCTGGTGCATGCGCCCGTCCGCATCGAGCTCGATGACGGTGTCGATGCCGATCCGCTCCAGGAAACCGTGGTCGTGGCTGACGACGAGCAACGCGCCGCGGTAGGCGTCGAGGGCCTGGGCGAGCTGCTCGACGCTGGTGATGTCGAGGTTGTTGGTCGGCTCATCGAGGATCAGCAGCTGCGACGGCGGGTCGGCGAGGAGGAGGCGGGCGAGGGAGACGCGGAAGCGTTCGCCGCCGGAGAGCGTATGGACCGGGCGGTCGACGCTGTCGCCCCGGAGGAGGAGCCGGGCGAGCTGGTTGCGGATGGTGCCGGGCGACAGATCCGGCGCCACGCTGCGTACGTTCTCCATCGCGCTGGCCTCGTCGTCGAGTCCGTCGAGGCGCTGGGGGAGCAGACCGACCAGGTCGGTGAGCAGCCGGCCGTGGGGCCGACCCGGCAGCGGATCGCCACCCTGAACGAGCTGGTCGAGAAGCGTCGACTTGCCGGAGCCGTTGGCGCCGACGAGGGCCACTCTTTCTGGCCCCTGGATCACGACGGTCCGGCCCTCGTCCTCGAGCTCCGCGATCCGCCGGCCGCGGGGCACGCCGGGGTCGGGGAGGGTGAGATGGATGTGCTCCTCGTGGCGTACGCGGGCACCGGCTGCGTCGACGGCGGCCTGGGCGGACTTCACCTTGTCGTCGAGCGTCGAGCGGAGCGATCCGGCCGACGCCTGGGCCTTGCTGGCACGGTTGCCAGCCAGGATCTTCGGGATCCCGCCGTCCTTCTGGGTCTTCTTCGCGGTCCGCTCGCGGCGGGCGAGCTTCGTCTCTGCCTCGATGCGCTGCCGCTTCTCTACCTTGAGCGCCTGCTGCGCGGAGCGGGCGGCCTGCTCGGCGGCCGCCGCCTCCTGCTCGCGGTGTTCCTTCCAGGCGCTGTAGGGGCCGCCGAACGTGGTCAGGGTCGCGGCGTACAGCTCGGTGGTGCTGTCCATGTGCTCGAGCAGCTCGAGGTCGTGGCTGACGATCACGAGCGTTCCCGGCCACTGGTCGACGAACTCGGCGAGCTTCGCGCGGGTGGCTCGGTCGAGGTTGTTCGTGGGCTCATCGAGCAGGGTGATCGGGGTGCGGCGGATGCGCAGACCGGTGATGGCGATCAGCATGCTCTCGCCGCCGGAGATCTCGGCGACGCGACGGTCGAGGTCGGCGGCGGAGAAGCCGATCTGATCCAGCGCCTCGTCGGCTCGGGACTCGATGTCCCAGTCGTCGCCGATCGCGTCGAAGTGGCGTTGGTCGACCGAACCGTCCTCGATCGCCCGGATCGCGGCGAGGATGCCGTCGATGCCGAGCAGTTCGGCGATCGTCGTCTCCTGCCGCAGCGTGAGCGTCTGGGGCAGGTACCCGACCTCGCCACCAGTGTCGATCGTCCCGGAGGTCGGTGACAGCTCGCCGGCGATGAGGCGGAGCAGGGTGGACTTACCGGCGCCGTTGCGGCCGATCAGGCCGGTCCGATCAGTGCCGAAGGTGCCGTTGACGCCGTCGAGCGCGACGGTGCCGTCAGGCCACTCGAAGGTCAGGTTGCGCAGGGTGATGGCAGATGTGGTGGACATCGCGATGTTCTCTCTTCTCGTCCGTCGGTCGCCGAAAGAAGGCGCGACGGAAAATCGACGAAATGGCGAAGTGCACCGCGACGTCGACCGAGGGGTCGTGGTCACGCGTTCGCAGCTGCGAACGTGCCGGTGAGAGTTACGCGGAGATATCACCACCCAAGAAGGGCGGGCTCACGCGCGTACGTCAGGCGACAGCCACCGGCAGTGCGGCGGCTAGAACTTGTCCACCTCGATCAGTCCCACGCCCTCAGATTATCAGGCGGTTCGCGGGCGATAGTCTGTGGAGGAGGTTCGAGACCGACGGTCCGGGCATGGCGAGGATCGGTCAGGGGAGTGGTGGACATGGTGGCGAGTCGTTCGGCACGGGAGCGGAAGGCCGCAGCTGAGGCGGGTCCGCTGGCGAAGGTGAAGATCGACATCGGCGAGGACGACCAGTTCGTCTACAAGGTTGCCTGCACGGTCTGCACGGTGAAGGGCGACCGGCCGTGGTCCACCTATCGCGCCGGTGAGGACAACGGTTACATGGCCGCGATGGACCGCTGGATCTTCCACCTCAAGGAGAAGCACCCGGACGCCGACGCGCCCTGCCTGGCCTACCTGCCGGCCGCTCAGCAGCGCCTGCACGAGCGCCGCGTCGCGGCCGAGTCCCGGGGCTGAAAACCACCAGACGAGAGGTTGTCATGACTGAGCCGACCTCACTTGCTGATGTGCGTGGCCGGATCGACGCGCTGGACGAGCAGCTGACCGAGCTGCTGACTCGTCGCCAGCAGCTGGTCCGGGCGGCGGCTGCGTTCAAGAACGACGGACAGGCCGTACGCGCCCCCGACCGGGCCAACGCAGTGATCGCCGCTGCTCGCGAGCGTGCGGTCGCCGCGGGCCTGGCACCGCAGGTCGCCGAGGAGATCTGGCGCGCGATGATCGGCGCATTCACTGCGTACGAGCTCGATCGGCATCGCTAAGGACACGGCGACCGGTAGGGCGCAACTGCAATCCTGTCGCTCAGGGTCCTTGCACGGTCTCGACGCGAGATCCATGGTGGGTACAGAGGTGGGTCACCTCGGCCTGTACGACAACCACCACGAGAAGAGGCAGCACCATGTCTTCACACACCTACCGCGTCACCGAGATCGTCGGAACCTCCGAGGCCGGACTCGACGACGCCATCCGCAACGGCCTCAGCCGCGCTTCCCAGACGCTGCGTCACCTGGACTGGTTCGAGGTCACCCAGATCCGCGGCCACGTCGACGAGGGCGACATCCAGCACTTCCAGGTCGGGCTCAAGGTCGGCTTCCGGATGGAGGACGACTGACGGGACCGCGTACTTCCAAGATCTACGCCGTGTCGCGGGGGAGCACGCCCGGCCCTTCGCGGAGCTCGAAGACGAGCAGCGTCTCGGTCTGCCGGACGACGCGGTGGACGGTCACGTGCTGGAGCACGAAGTCGCGCAGGGCCTCGGCGTCCTCGACGGCGACGTAGAGGTGGAAGTCGTCGGCACCGGCGACGTGGAAAGCCTGGATGACGCCCGGGGTCCGGACCAGGTCGTCGTACAGCTTCTCGACGTGCTCCTTGCTGTGGCTGCCGAGGCGGACCTTGATCACGGCCTGCAGCGGGTAGCCGAGAGCACGGGTGTCGACGTCGAGGCGGCGGCCGGTGATGACGCCGTTGTCGCGCAGAGCCCGCAGCCGGTAGGCGCAGGTCGACTCGGCGATCCCGAGTCGCGTCGCGAGGGCCTTGTTGGTGAGCTCGGGGTTGTCGCTGAGCTCGCGCAGGATTCCGCGGTCGACTGAGTCGAGGGCGGCTGCAGGGGGTTGTATTTTCGCCAACTGGGACACCCTTGATCACTAGTGCGGTTGCTCGAAATGGGCAAGATCAGGCATCCGTTGGGCCGTTCACCGATAGATCTGGCCAGATCTTGTGGTTCTCGCCACTATCGTCGCATGCCGCTTGCGAACTCCCACCTCGACTCGATCGCCGTCCACGCCGGACGGGAAGACCTGGCGATGCTGGGCGTCCACGCCCTTCCGCTCGACCTCTCCTCGACCAACCCGCTCCCCGACATCGAGCGGGGCGGGGCCTCGTACGAGGCGATGGCGACCGGCGGTGAGCCGCTCGCCGACGGCGGGTTCGTCTACCAGCGGCTGTGGAACCCCACCGTCGCGCGGTTCGAGTCGGCGCTGGCGCGGCTCGAGCAGGCCGAGACGGCGGTTGCGTACGCCTCGGGCATGGCGGCCATGACCGCAGCGATCATCGCGAGCACGTCCTTCAGTGGCAAGCGGCACATCGTGGCGGTCCGCCCGCTGTACGGCGGCACCGACCACCTGCTCGCCTCGGGCCTGCTCGGCGTCGAGGTGACGTTCTGCGCCGAGGACGAGGTCGCCGCCTCGGTCCGGCCCGACACGGCGCTGGTCGTGCTGGAGACCCCGGCCAACCCGACCCTCGACCTCGTCGACATCGCCACCGTGGTCACCGCCGCCGGCGACGTACCGGTGCTCGTCGACAACACCTTCGCCACCCCGGTGCTGCAGAACCCGCTCGCGCTGGGGGCGACGATGTCGCTGCACAGCGCCACCAAGTACATCGGCGGGCACGGCGACGTGGTCGGTGGCGTGATCGCCTGCGACGAGGAGACCGCTTCGCGGCTCCGCCAGGTCAGGGCCATCACCGGCGGCCTCCTGCACCCGCTGGGCGCCTACCTCCTGCACCGCGGCCTCTCGACCCTGCCGACCCGCATGCGGGCCCAGCAGGCGGGCGCGGTCGAGATCGCGGCCTGGCTGCAGTCGCACCGGGAGGTCGAGCACGTCTACTTCCCAGGCGAGGACGACGACCGCGGCCTGGTCGGCAAGCAGATGAACGGACCCGGCGCCATGGTCACGATCGCGCTGCGCGGCGGGTACGAGGCAGCCGCCCGCCTGACCTCCTCGGTGCAGCTCTTCACCCACGCGGTCTCGCTCGGCGGAGTCGACTCGCTCGTCCAACACCCCGCCGGCCTCACTCACCGCCCGGTCGCTGCCCACGCCAAACCGTCAGCGAACCTCGTACGCCTCTCGATCGGCCTCGAGAGCCCGGAGGACCTGATGGCCGACCTCGACTCCGCCCTCTCGGCAGAGTCTGTGCCTCCCACTCATGCCGCCGGGTCTGATGACCCCACCCGCCCATCATCCGCGTTCGCCTGAGGGGTGGCTTTCGATGTGGTGCAGCACTTGAGTGCTCAGTGCTACACTTGAAGCATGCCAACTGCGCGTGCACGCCACACGGTGACCGAGACTGACGAGGTTGCCTCCGCCCTTGCGGCAGCCGCGAAGCGCTGGCCAGACGACAGAGACCGTCCGGCCCGGCTCCTCCTTCGCCTGGTGCGAGCGGGTGAGGAAGCAATCGCTGATGACGAGGCGCACAAGACCGCTGAGCGCCGACGTACGATCCGCGAGACCAGCGGCGTCATCACAGATCCCGATATGACCGCATCTCTCGAGGAGCTCCGAGACGAGTGGCCGGCGTGATCGCGCTGGATGCAGCGTTTCTCATCGCCCATCTCAATGCAGCCGATGCCCATCACCAGGCAGCATCCGACCTCCTCGACGAGAACGCCGACCAAGACCTGATCATCGGTCCGCTCAACCTTGCCGAAGCACTGGTGGCTGCGACTCGGTCAGGACATCTCGCGGCCACGCAGCAGGCAATCGCACGTCTGGCTGTGCGCGAGGTTCCCTTCCCGGGCGACGCCGCTACTCGCTTGGCCCAAATGCGCGTCGACACCGGAAGCAAGATGCCCGACTGTTGCGTATTGCTCACCGCCGAGCAGGAGTCGGCGTCGATCGCGACCTTCGACGAACGCCTGAAGAAGTCGGCTTCGATGCTGGGTATCAACACCATCTGACCGTGGTCGCTGTAGGGATGAACGGTCTACGAGACCACCGAAGCGGGATTGGTGCTCAGCACCCGCTGCGCCAGCGAGGTGGTCGCCTGGACACCGAGGAAGCCGACGACCCGGGCGACCCGGTCCAGGTCGAGGGGGAGGAGGCCCGGGGTACCGGGGATGTCCGGCGTGAGCCGGAGGTCGAGGTCCTCGTGGCAGGTCATCATGCGGAGGTTGAAGTCGTAGCGCGATCGTGCGCCGGGAGCAGAGAGCGCGCGGACGACGCGCGCGGAGATGCGGCGGGAGCCGGTGTCGGCGGCCCACCGGTCGAGCACAGACGTCACCTCACGACCCGAGTTGTCGTCGATGTCGGACCAGACCCGCTCCATGGGGCCGACTTGGTCGAGGAGCGCGGCGGCGGTCTTCTCCCCGATGCCGCTCACCCCGGGTAGGTTGTCGCTGGCATCACCGCGGAGCGCGGCGTACTCGAGATAGCGCGTGGCCGGCACGCCGTACATCGCATACAGCCGGGCGGGATTGAGCAGCGGTGAGCCGTTGATGCCGCCGTTGATGAGCCGCAGGACCTGGGTGTGGTCACTGATCAGCGCGAACGCGTCGCGGTCGGAGGTGATGACGACGCAGTTCCAGTCGTTGCGGACCGCCCAGGCCGCTGCAGATGCGTTCACGTCGTCGGCCTCGAGGCCCGGGGGAGTGAGGGTTGCGAGTCCGAGGGCGTCGAGCATCGCACCGGCCCGGCCGAGCTGCTCGACAAGCATCGGGTCCTTCTCGGCGCGCCCGGCCTTGTAGTCGGGATAGGCGTCCCTGCGTACGGACGCGGTGCGGTCATCGAGGCCGAAGAGCACCGCGTCGGGCGCGAAGGCGTCGATCGAGTCGAGGATCTGCCGCAGCATCCCGTGCAGCGCCCATGCCGGCCGCCCGGCACGGTCGATCATCCGGGTGTGCGCCCGGGCGTGGTGGTTGCGGTGCAGCAGGGACGGGGCATCGACGACCAGCAGGAGGCGGCGCGGCGAGCTGTTCATCGACATCGCGCCCATCGTAGGGGTGGAGGTCACCGCCGGTCGGAATCGATGCGTGCCATCACCGGGGTGGCGAGGATCCCGTGGATGAGGACAGAGGCGACGACAGTGAAGGCGACCGTCGACCACAGCCAGTCCTGGGCCAACGTCTGGTCCTCGCCGGCGGCGTACGCGAGGTAGTAGATGGACCCGATGCCGCGGACTCCGAAGAACGCCACGGTCCAGCGTTCAGGCCGGGTGAGCGGGACCGTGCCCTTGCCCCGAGTCGGCCATGGGGCCAGTGCCAGGATCCCCGCCGCCGGTCGGACCACCAGGATCAGCGCCAGCCCGATGGCGACGCCTCGCCAGTCCAGTGCGTCGAGCAGGCCTCGGGTGAGCGCGATGCCGAGGATCAGCAGCACGAAGAGCGTCAGCATGCGCTCGAGCCGCTCGGCCACCTCGTGCATCGCGGCGTGGTAGTCGTGGGACCGCTCGGCCGAGCGGAAGGAGATGGCGCAGACGAAGACGGAGAGGAAGCCGTAGCCGCCGAGAACCTCGCCGACGCCGTACGACGCGACCAGTGCCGCGAGCGCGAGCAGCGACTCGCCTCGTTCTGCCACCCGCAGGGCACGGTTGCTGGAGCGGAACGCGACGTAGGCGAGCACCTTCCCGACCACGACTCCGGCGAGGACGCCGATCGTCACCTTCGCCACCAGGTAGAAGCCCACCCACTCCAGAGCCCAGTTCGACACGGCGCCCTCGGTCGCGAGCAGGATCGCGGCGTAGACGAACGGGAAGGCGAGACCGTCGTTCAGACCGGCCTCCGAGGTGAGCGTGAACCGGAGCTCGTCGCTCTCGTCGACCTCGTGGCCACCGGTCTGCGGGCCGGCGACCTGGACGTCGGAGGCGAGCACCGGATCGGTGGGCGCCAGCGCTGCGCCCAGCAGCAGCGCGACCGCGGGCGGCAGACCCGCGGCCCAGCCGAGGATCGCGACCGCGGCGATGGTGAGCGGCATCCCGATCGCCAACAGCCGCCACGTCGGGGACCACTGTCGCCAGCTCCTCCAGCTGCGGACCTCGAGCGGGCGGTCGATCGCCAGCCCCACACCCATCAGCGCCACGATGACGACCAGCTCGGTGGTGTGCTCGATCACGGCCCGGTTGTCCTGCGGGTCCAGCGGCAGGCCGTCGGGAAGAGGGGTCAGCCCGATCAGCATCCCGACCCCGACCAGCACCATCGGTGCCGAGATCGCCCACCGGTTGAGCAGATCGGGGAGCACGATCGCCAGCAGCAGACTGGCGCCCGCCACCACGTAGGCAAGGTCCGCAGTCATGGCTACTCGCCCCGTTTCGTCGCGTAGGGAGGGTGCGCTCGGACGGTCTTCTGGCACCTAGGTTACGTACGAAGCAGCCCGACCGAGCCTGACCGACTCGCCGAACGGGTACCTGGGGCACATGCGAGCGATGTGGCAGGACCATCCCGTGACCCCGACCCCGGACCCTTTCCCCGACGACGACCGGTTCGACGATGTCGTGGTGGGCGCAGGCATCACCGGGCTGACGGTCGGCCTGATGCTGGCACGTGCCGGGCGCCGGGTCGGCGTCGTCGAGGCACGCCGGGTGGGTTCGGGCACCACGGGTCGTACGACGGGGAAGCTCTCGCTGCTTCAGGGGACGAGGCTCTCCCAGATCCTGTCCGCGCAGTCACGCGGGGTCGCCGAGGCGTACGTCGACGCGAACCGCGAGGGCATGGAGTGGCTGCTGGGGTTCTGCGCGGAGCACGACGTCCCCGTCCAGACCCGCGACGCGGTGACCTATGCGAGCGCCGACGACGAGCTGGCCAGCGTCTGCGAAGAGCATGAGGCGGCCGGCTCGCTCGGTCTGGACGTACGCTGGACCGACGGTCTCGACGTCCCGTTCCCACTCGTGGGGGCCACCGTGCTGGCGGACCAGGCCCAGTTCGACCCGATGGACGTGCTCGGTGCCCTCGCCACCCAGCTCCGCGGCCACGGCGGGGCGGTGCACGAGGGCCGGCGGGTGATGGGCGTGTCCGGGCGGGGGACGCCCGAGATCACGCTCGACGACGGGCGCGTGCTTCGCGCCGAGAACGTCGTGCTCGCGACCGGGGTGCCGACTCTGGACCGTGGGCTCTACTTCGCCAAGGTCGAGCCGAAGCGTTCCTACCTCCTCGCCTTCGAGGGAGTCGAGCCGCCGCCGGCGATGTACATCTCGGCAGCCGCATCGAGCAGGTCGATCCGCGGCGTACCCGGGGATGCCACCACCGGGCCGCGGCTCCTCGTCGGCGGCGCCGGGCACGTCGTCGGCCGCACCGAGTCCGAGCTGACCCGCATCCACGAGCTGCGGGAATGGACGGCGCACCACTTCGACGGGGCCGTCGAGACGCACGCGTGGTCCGCCCAGGACTACGCCTCCCACGACGGGATCCCGTTCGTCGGCACCCTGCCCCGCGGCGGCGGACACATCTACCTGGCCACAGGTTACGACAAGTGGGGACTGACCAACGGGGTGGCCGCGGCGCGAACCATCGCCGGCCAGATCCTGGGTTCGACGCCCAGCTGGGCGAAGGTGCTGGGCCGGCGGATCACGCGCCCGCGTGGGGCGGTCCGCATTGCGTCGCTCAACGTCGGTGTCGGTCTGGCCGCGACCCGTTCGCTGGTGCGGGCCGAGGCCTCGACGGCGCACACCCCCGCCGCGGACGGCGTCGGGGCCGTCGGTCGTGATGGCGTCCTGCCCGTCGGGACCTCCACCCTGGAGGGCCGTACGTGTAGCGTCGTCGCGCTCTGCACCCATCTGGGCGGCGCGCTGCGCTGGAACGACGCGGAGAAGAGCTGGGACTGCCCCCTGCACGGGTCCCGTTTCTCCGCCAGCGGAGAGGTTCTGGAGGGGCCCGCCACCAAGGCACTCGCTCAGCGCGACGTGCCGCCCGAGGCTTGAACCGAAGCACTCACCGAAGCGCCTCCTCATCGTCGGTCGATCGCGGAGACTCCAGGCACCGTCGGATATTGGTCACGATGCTCCCGGCGGTGAAGAGCTCGTCGTCCGAGGAGTGGCCCACGCGTACGGCATGGATCTGGTCGACGAGGCCGGCAAGGGTCTCGCGCGCGGCCGCCTTGGCTCCGGGGTCCACGGTGCGCCCGTCTCCCGACTCCACCAGGTCCGCGAGGGCGAGCAGTGCTCGCGCGGTCGCGGGCCGCAGCCGTGGGCCGAGCCCGACGAGGTCGTTCCCGGCGCGCTCCTCCTCCTCCAGCAGCTGGGTGAGATGCTCCACGAGGACGCACACCCGCTCGAGGGTTCTGGCCTGCTCGACCTGGCTCTCCAGGACGGCTTGGTGGTGTGCCCGACGCCTGTTGGCTCGGGACGCGTCGAGGACAAGCTCCCTCGCGTCGCGCATGCGCTGCAGAGCGGGCTCCAGCTGGTTCCGGCGATCACTCCACTGTGTCTCGGTCGGCGGTCCGTCTCCTTGTAGCGCAAATGCCAGCTGGCGGAGCTGGGCGATCACCTCTGCCCGGACATCACGGATAGCCTCTTCTGCGGGCCCGAGAGGCAGCTGAGGAAAGAGCACGATCGCGACGACGCCGATAGCGGCTCCGATGAGCGTGAGCCCGCCGTAGGCGCTTACGAACGCAACGGGATCATCGGCTCCGATGATCAGTACGAACAAGGCTGCCGTGGGGACCCATTGCCCCATGCCGCCGAGCCAACGCCAGTTCACCGCCATCGTCCCCACGCCGATCACCAGCGCCGCTGTCCACGCGGTGGGAGCCATGACCATCGCCGTGGCCAGCGCGATCGCCGAGCCCAGCCAGATGCTGACGATGCTCTGGACGGCGTTGCGAACCGAGCCCATCACGGTCGATGACATCGCCACCACTGCGCCCAGCGGCGCGTAGTAGGGGAACTCGCCGGCCGGGCCCGGAAAGACGGCACCGACCCAGAAGGCGACGGCCCCCGCGCCAGCCGCCCTCAGGGCCAGGCCCCAGGGCAGTCTGCGTGCGCGCGCCCGGAGGTGGGCCGTCCGTTCCGCGGGGGACACGGACATCGGTGTCAACGGGCGCATGGCCGTGGAGGAAGAGACATGACTCGAGCGGTACCCCGGGCGGTACGGGTTCATGACACAGACGGTTGTCTCGCCCGACGTCCCTGCTGCCCGAGCCTGCTCGGGCAGCAGGCCCGGGCAACAGGAACGTCGAAGTGGTTAGGCCGAGATGATCTCGGCCGGCTTGGCCGCCGCGGTCATCGCGTCGTCGAAGAACTCCTTGAGGTGGTCGCAGAGCGCGATGACCTGAGGGTGGTCGGCGAACATGAAGTCGTTGTGCCGCCCGTCGATGGGGTAGAGCGTCTTCGGTGAGGAGGCCGCCTCGAACAGCGCGAGCGCTTCCTCGTAGGGGTGGAGGGAGTTGCGCAGGCCGTGGCCGATGAACAGCGGCATCGGCGCGGTCCTGGACACCACCGCGTCCACGTCCAGATCGAGGACGGACTCGGTGAGCTGGATGCTCGTGGGGTGCCCGAAACCGTAGACCGAGGACAGCTCGTTCTGCACGTAGTCGTCGGTCGCGGGGTCGAGCGGGTAGTGCTCGAAGGTGTCGGCGAGCTTGACCTCACCGTGAACCACTCGACGCACGCGGTCCTCCTCGACATCCTCGAGGATGCGTACGAACCGGTCGTAGGTGTGGATCGACTTCAGCCACCGCTGCCCGTTGTAGAAACCGTTCAATGCCGCGACGCCCGCGACCTTCGGGTCCTTCTCGGCCGCGAGGACGACGTTGGCGGCGCCCATGCCCCAGCCGACGAGCCCGACCCGCGCGGCGTCGACCTCGTCCTGCGCACGCATGAACGTCAGCGCGTTGCGGATGTCCTGCACCTGCTCCTCGATCAGCACGCGACCCTTCTCGCCCTCGCTGTCCGCCATCCCGCGGTAGTCGAAACCGAGGCAGATGTACCCGCGCTCGGTGAGCCTGGTTGCGAACATCTTCGGGTAGAAGTCGTTGAACCCCTGGTATCCCGAGTTCACGATCAGGGCCGGGTAGACGGCGCCCTCCACGTAGTCGTCCGGGTAGTAGATGCTGCCCTGCAGGCGGCTGCCCTCGCTGTGGAAGACGATGTCCTTCTTGATCACGACGCTGTCCTTCTGTTTCTGTCCGGGCCCAGTCGGCGGCGGGCCGCAGTTCGCGACCACTATGTGGAGATAGGTGCGTAGTTCGCAACAGAACGATGCAAGAAATGCAACGCACTCATTCCCCTGGTACGCAGCGACGCCAGTTGCAGTTTCTGCAACGTCGTATTGCACTACCCACAACGTGACGGAGATCATTCACGCCATGTCCGAAGCCAACGACAGCGCAGCCGCCAAGATCGTGGCCCTGCTCGAAGCCCTCGCGGATGTCGATTCCGATGAGCGAAGCGGTCTGACCGTCGCTGCGCTGGCGAGAGCTCTGGGCCGTGACAAGTCCGTCATCTCGCGCCAGCTCAAGCCGCTGGTCGAGGTCGGCCTCGTCGAGCGCGACGCCGAGGGACGCCACACCTTGGGGTGGCGACTCTTCGCGATCGCGGCCCATGCCGGCGATCAGCGCCTGCTTCTGCTGGCGCCCCCGGTGATGCGCCGGCTGACGCAGCTGGTGCGAGAGCGCGTCCACTTCAGTATCCAGCGGGGGGACGAGGCGATGACCATCCTCTCCGAGAGCCCGCAACGCGCCGTCGAGGCGGTCAGCTGGGTGGGTCGTACCACGCCGCTGACCTGCACCTCTTCGGGACGCGCGCTGCTGTTCGACCACAGCGAGGACGAGATCCGATCCGTGTTCGCGGACAGCTTCCACGTCGGTGCGGGCCGACAGGCGCCGGCCGACATCGATGACATGCTCCGGCGTCTCCAGCGAGCCAAGGCCCAGGGCCTGGCGATCGTGGAGGGTGAGTTCGACGACGACATCAGCGGAATCGCGGCGCCGGTACGTGACGTACACGGCCGGATCATCGGAGCGCTCAACCTGTCCGCCCCCAGCTACCGCATGAAGGACATCAAGGTCTCCGCCGCCCGCTCGCTGCAGAACGCGGCGGCCCACCTGAGCGGCCTGCTCAGCTCGCCGCCGACGTCTCGCGCCGGGTGACACGGACGCCGCCCTGCCCACCATCCGACCCCACCTGAGGAGCCCCATGCCCCGCCTTGCCCTTCCCCCTGACCGCCAGGTGCCGTCATGAGCCTCGCCGATTACGTCGCCGAGAACTCGGAGCGCCTCGTCTTCCTCACGGTGCAGCATGTCGAGATCGTGCTGCTCTCCGTGGGCCTGGCGACCGTGATCGCTGTCGCCGCCGCGGTGTTGACCGAACGCTCCCCGCGCGTGCGAAGCGTCTTGCTGTCGGTGACGGGAACGCTGCTGACGATCCCTTCCTTCGCGCTGTTCGGCCTGCTCATCCCCATCGTGGGGCTCGGTCTGGTTCCCACGACGCTGGCCCTGACCACCTATGCGATCTTCCCCATCCTGCGCAACACCGTCACCGGACTCGAAGAGGTCGACCCTGGCGTCGTGGACGCGGCTCAGGGGATCGGCATGGGCGTGTGGCGAAGGCTCTTCCTCGTCCGCCTCCCGCTCGCATGGCCGGTCATCCTCAACGGCGTGCGCGTCGCGACCATCATGGTCGTCGCCATCGCCGCGATCGGAGCGGCTGTGCGGGGCCCCGGCCTCGGCGAGCTGATCTTTCGGGGACTGGCCCGCATCGGCGGCGCCAACGCCCTCAACGAGGTCCTCGCCGGCGTACTCGGGGTCATGCTCGTCGCCCTCGTGCTGGACATCATCTTCCTGCTCATCACCAAACTGACCACCCCGCGAGGCCTTCATGTCTGAGAACACCCCAATGATCCGGCTCCGTCAGGTCTGCAAGCGCTACCCCGGGACAGCAGCCGACGCCGTACGACCGCTCGATCTGGAGATCAACCGAGGCGAGTTCGTCGTCCTGGTCGGGCCGTCCGGCTGTGGCAAGACGACCACGCTGCGCATGATCAACCGGCTCGTGGAGCCCACCTCGGGCGAGATCTGGATCGACGGTCAGGACGTCACCCACACCGATCCGGACGAGATGCGCCGACACATCGGCTACGTCATCCAGCAGGTCGGTCTCATCCCTCACATGACGATCGCCCAGAACGTCGGGCTGGTCCCCAAGATGCTCGGCTGGGACAAGACCCGGATCCGCGAGCGGGCCGAGGAGCTGCTCGAGCTGGTCGGTCTCGAGCCCGCCAAGTACGCCAAGCGCTACCCCAAGCAGCTCTCCGGTGGGCAGCAGCAGCGGGTGGGTGTCGCCCGTGCGCTGGCTGCCGACCCGCCGGTCATGCTGATGGACGAGCCGTTCGGCGCCATCGACCCCGTCACCCGCGACCGGCTGCAGCGCGAGTTCCTCAGGCTGCAGTCGCAGATCAAGAAGACGATCGTCTTCGTCACCCACGACATCGACGAGGCAGTCAAGCTCGGCGACCGCATCGCCATCTTCGCCGAGGGCTCGCGGCTCGCCCAGTTCGCCACTCCGCTGGAGATCCTGACGAATCCGGCAGACGACTTCGTACGTTCCTTCATCGGCGAGGGGGCCGGCCTTCGGCGTCTCGGGCTGCTCCGGATGGCCGACCTGGCCGCGGAGCGGAGCGAGGTCACCTCGGTCCCGGGCGCGGGTCGGGACGTGCTGGAGGTGCAGAACGACGACACCGTCGCCCAGGCTCTCGACCGAGCCATGCTCGCCGGTGCGACCCATGTGGTGGTGCCCGGTGGCCGACCGGTCGCCGTGCAGGACCTCGTCATGGCCGGCACGAACAGTCGTACGGCTGGCGCCCCGCTGATCGGTGAGGGGGTTCCGGAGTGACCGCCGCAGTCATCGACGAGGCCTCCACCGCGCCGGCGGGCCCAGGCGAGAGCCCCCTCACCCGCAGGGCCTGGCGATGGCAGCTGCCGATGATCGCACTGGCGCTGGCGATCGGCCAGCTCGTCTGGGTGCAGTACGCCAGTCTGGACTCCGTCGAGTCGCGGGCGCTGGCGCAGAGCGAGGTGCTGGCCAACCTGTGGGAGCACATCTGGCTCGTCCTCGTGTCCACCATCGTCGTGCTGGTGATCGGGATCCCGCTCGGCATCTGGCTGAGCCGGCCGTCGGCGAAGCTTCTGCGGGGCCCTGTGCTCCTGGTGGCCAACGCCGGTCAGGCAGTGCCCTCCATCGGGATCCTGGTCCTGCTCGCGCTGATCTGGGGCGTCGGCTTCAACATGGCCGTGATCGCACTCGTCATCTATGCCCTGCTGCCCATCCTCCGCAACACGATCGTGGGCCTGCAGCAGGTCGACCCCTTCATCGTCGACGCCGCTCGTGGCATGGGCATGTCCAAGGGCGAGATCCTCCGCAAGGTCGAGCTCCCCCTTGCGGTGCCCGTGATCCTCGCCGGCGCCCGGGTGTCGCTGATCCTGAACGTGGGCGTCGCGACCCTGGCGACCTACACCAACGCCGGTGGGCTCGGTGACCTGATCGAGCGCGGCATCGTGCTCAACCGCATGCCCATCCTCATCACCGGGTGCGTCCTGACGATCGCACTCGCCCTTCTCGTCGATTGGCTGGCCGGCATCGCCGAGCAGGTCCTTCGACCGCGAGGACTCTGACCCGACGACGTCGTGGACCCGGTGACGGACCACAGGAGAACGAACCATGAAACTCATCCACGCAGCGGCGACGACGCTCGCCTGCGTCTCCCTGTCAGGCTGCGCCCTGACCCAGCCGCCGCCCAGCGACGTCGAGCCCGGGTCGTTGGCCGAGTCGGCCGACCTCAGCGGTGTCGAAGTGACCGTGGGCGGCAAGGAGTTCACCGAGCAGCTGGTGCTGTGCGAGCTCACCGCTCTGGCCCTGGAGTCGACCGGCGCCAAGGTGAACCGCAGCTGCGGCATGTCCGGCAGCAGCACGGTCCGCGACGCTCTCGAGGGCGGTGGCATCGACCTGTACTGGGACTACACCGGCACCGGCTGGCTGACCCACCTGGGCGAGTCCGAGCTCATCACCGACCCGAAGCAGCTCCACCAGCGTCTGGACGCGGCCGACACCGACCGCAACAAGATCTCCTGGCTGCCGCCTGCCTCGGCGAACAACACCTACGCGGTGGCGGTGGCCGACCAGACCGCCGAGAAGCTCGGTGTCTCGACCCTGTCGGACTATGCCGCGCTCGCGCAGAAGGACCCCGAGCAGGCGAGCTTCTGCGGAGCGGCCGAGTTCCTCGGCCGCGACGACGGCTGGCCGGGTCTGGAGCAGGACTACGGCTTCGACCTGCCCAACAAGCAGGTTGCCGAGCTGGCGATGGGCGCCATCTTCAAGAGCGTCGACGACGGGAAACCCTGCGTCTTCGGTGAGGTGTTCGCGACCGACGGTCGCATCGACGCGCTCGGCCTGACGGTGCTCGAGGACGACCGGAGCTTCTTCCCGGTCTACAACCCCGCCGTCAGCGTCCGTACGAAGTTGCTCGAGGAGCACCCCGAGGTCGCCGAAGCGCTGGCGCCGGTCGCGCAGGCGCTCGACGATGCCACGCTGCGCAAGCTGAACGCCGAGGTCGACGTCGAAGGGCACTCCCCGGAGCTGGTCAGCGAGGACTGGTTGAGAAGCAAGGGATTCGTGAAGTGAGCCATCTGGGTGCCTCGCGCGGGGATGCGAAGAGCACTCTTCGCATCCGGGTTCTCCAGACCGATCCCCAGCTGGGAGACGTCACCGGGAACCTGGAGAGGCTCGAGAGCCAGATCGCCGAGTGTCGCGACGTGGATCTGGTGGTCACACCGGAGCTGGCGACCCACGGCTACCACCTGGGGGATCTGCCGGACAGCGCCCCGCTGAGCCGTCATGACGCGCGGCTCGCGCGGCTCGGGAGTCACGGTCCCACCGTCGTGGTCGGGTTCGTCGAGCAGAATCTCCACCTCGTCCACAACGCCGCGGCCGTCCTCGGACCGGAGACGCTGGGGGTGCAGCGCAAGCTCTACCTCCCGACGTACTGGCGTTGGGAGGAGCGCAAGCACTTCACGCCCGGCACCGAGCTGGAGCGGCACGACGTCGCCGGGGTCCGGCTCTCGGTGATCATCTGCAACGACCTGTGGCAGCCGGTCGTCCCATGGCTGGCGGTTCACGCCGGCGCCGAGGTGCTCGTGGTCCCCGTCAACAGCGTCGTATCAGCGGTCGGCAGCGACACGGCGAAGGTGTGGGAGACCATCCTGCTCCACGCCGCGCTGACCCTGCAGTGCTACGTGGTCTTCGTGAACCGGGTCGGGACAGAGAGCGGCAGCACCTTCTGGGGCGGCTCGCGGGTCATCTCCCCGGAGGGCGAAGTCCTGGAACAGCTGGATGACGAGCCGGGGGAGTTCACCGTGGACCTCGACCTGGAGAGACTGCGACGGCTCCGTCGGGAGTGGCCCCTGCTGAGCGAGAGCCGCGCCGAGTTCGTCACCAGCGCCGCGGGGAACCTCGCGAAGGGGATCAGCTGAGATGTTCGACTCACACGTGCACGCCGCGCCCGACGTGCTCCCACGACTCGGCGACGACCTCGCCATCGGGCAGACCTACCTCGACGCCGGCTACAGCGGGTTCGTCCTCAAGGGACACTACGAGCCCACGGTGGGGCGCGCCCAGGCCGTGGCCCGGGCGACCGGACTGCGGGTGTACGGGGGAGTGGCGCTCAACCAGCACGTCGGCGGCATCAACCCCGCGGCGGTCGCCGCGGCTCTCGGCGCAGGTGGCCGGGTCGTCTGGTTCCCGACCGCTGACGCGCACACGCAGAGGACAGCCGGGCTGCCACGTCTGCACGACCAGGATCCGCGACTGCCCGACAGCGTCTACGGTGTGCCGCCGGTCGACCCCGCCGGCGAGGAGCCCGCGGAGCAGGTGCTGCGGCTGATCGGTGAGGCGGACGCCGTCCTGGCCACCGGGCATCTCAGCGGCCCCGAGTGCCACTGGCTTGCCAGCCGGGCCCCGCACCACGGCATCGACCGGGTGCTGTTCATCCACCCCTCGTACACGGTGCCGGGGCTCGGGCCCAGCGAGATCGCCGAGCTCGCCGCGACCGGCGGGCACATCGAGATCACCACCTACCAGCTCCTCCACCAACCGGGATGCACCCCCGAGATGCTGGCGGCGGTGGCCCGTGCGGCCGGTCCGAAGCTGGTGCTCGCCTCAGACGCCGGGCAGCAGGACACGCCCAACCCGCCCGACGCGCTGCAGCTGCTCATCGACACCCTCGCCGCCGAGGGGCTGGACCGCTCCTGGCTCCTCGACGCCGCCTCCACCGTCCCCGAGGCGCTCTTCAGCCCCCGCTGACCCCACCCGACGACCATCCACTGCCTCCGAGGTACCCCCCCATGCCCGCACCGCGCCCAGTCACGACGCCCCACGGGGCGACGACCGATGACCGCTCCGTCGAGGTCGCCGATTCGCTACGCCGCCGTGGCGTGGGGCGGGTGGACGACTCGGTGCTGGCGAGGGCGTTGTACTCCTCTGACGCCAGCCTGTACCGGGTGGTGCCACAGGTCGTGGTGCGGGCCCAGCACGCAGACGAGCTCTACGCGGTCCACGAGGTCTCGCGCGAGCTTCGAGTGCCGGTGACGATTCGCGGTGCCGGCACCTCGATCGCGGGCAACGCGATCGGCCCCGGCATCGTCGTCGACACCCGCGACCTGCGCCGGATCAGCATCGATCCGGAGACTCGGACCGCCACGGTCGACCCAGGGGTGGTGCACGCCGACCTGCAGCGTGCGGCAGCACCGTACGGCTTGAGGTTCGGGCCGGACCCGTCCACGCATCCACGGTGCACGATCGGCGGGATGATCGGGAACAACGCCTGTGGTTCGCGGGCGTTGGGGTACGGGCGTACGGCAGACAACGTCGAGGGTCTGACCGCGCTGTTCGGGACCGGTGAGGTCGCCCGCCTCGGCGCCGGCGCCGGAGAGCAGGGGCCTACGGCCAAAGCTCTCGCCGGGCTGGCCGACGACCACCTGGCGCACATCCGGACGAGCTTCGGGCGGTTCGGACGTCAGGTGAGCGGCTACAGCCTGGAGCATCTTCTTCCCGAGCGGGGCCGTCGGATGGAGCGGTTCCTGGTCGGTTCGGAGGGAACGCTGGCGACGGTTCTCGAGGCGACGGTGCGACTCGTGCAGGACGAGCCTGGCCGGGTGCTGCTGGTGCTGGGGTATCCGACGATGCCCGATGCGGCCGACGCGGTGCCGGCGCTGCTGGCGGCCGCGCCGGGTCGCCTGATCGCGTGCGAGGGCATGGACGCACGGATCGTGGAGCTGGTGCGTGCGAAGGGCAAGCCGATCCCGGAGCTTCCTCGCGGTGGTGGCTGGCTGCTTGCCGAGGTCGCCGGCGCGGATGCGGTGGCCGTGGTCGAGCAGCTGCGGCGCGCCGGCGGTGCGCTCGACACCCGCTTCGTGTCCGACCGGAACGAGGCGGCGGCACTGTGGCAGATCCGCGAGGACGGCGCCGGACTGGCCGGCCGCTCACTCTCCACCCCGGCGTACTCGGGTTGGGAGGACTCCGCCGTTCCACCCGAGCACCTCGGTGCCTGGCTGCGTGACTTCGACGAGATCCTGGCAGCGTACGGACTGCAGGGCTTTCCGTACGGTCACTTCGGTGACGGTTGCATCCACTGCCGTATCGATTTCCCGTTCGAGGCCGGCGACCCGGGTAGTGCGCAGGTGTTCCGCGACTTCATGACGGCATGCGCGATGAAGCTGAAGGAGTACGGCGGGTCGCTGTCGGGCGAACATGGCGACGGCCGGGTGCGCTCGGAGCTGCTGACGTTGATGTACGACGCGGACTCGATCGCCCTCTTCGGAGCGGCCAAGCAGATCTGCGACCCGGACAACCTGATGAACCCGGGCAACATCGTCGAGCCGGCCTCGATCACCGACGACCTGCGACCGGTCCGGCCGGTCACACTGCCGCGCCACCGTGGGCTCAACCTGCTCCACGACGACGGAGACCTGGGTGCCGCCGTGCACCGTTGTACCGGCGTGGGCAAGTGCGTGGCGCCGAAGACCACCGGGGTGATGTGTCCCTCCTATCTCGCCACCCGGCAGGAGAAGGACTCCACCCGTGGCCGCGCCCGCGTGCTGCAGGAAGCCCTCGACGGCAGCCTGGTGCAGGGACTCGCGGACGAGGCCGTCGGTGAGGCGCTGGACCTGTGTCTGGCCTGCAAGGGCTGCTCGAGCGACTGCCCCAGTGGCATCGACATGGCGACGTACAAGTCCGAGGCGCTGTACCAGAAGTACGACGCGCCCGGCGGCGCCAACGAGCGCAGGCCGCGCTCGCACCTCGTGCTCGGCAGGCTGCCCATGTGGGCGCGGCTGGCAAGGCCGATGGCGCCGCTGCTGAACGCGTCGATGAAGATCGGTCCGATCGCGAGCCTGGCCAAGAAGACCGCCGGCATCGACCAGCGCCGCTCGATCCCCACCTTTGCGGACAAGACCTTGAAACGGTCCGCGCAGACTGCTCGGGTCACGACCTCCGAGGACGCCCCGGACGTGTGGATCTGGGCCGACTCCTTCACCGACCACTTCTTCACCCAGTCAGGGCACGCCGCGATCCGGTTCCTCGAGGCGCACGGGCTCACCGTCCGGGTCATCGGCGACAAGGCCTGCTGCGGCCTGACCTGGATCACCACCGGCCAGCTCGACCAGGCGAGGCGGATCATGGACCGGACCGTACGGACCCTCGCCCCGTACGTTGCCTCCGGCGTGCCGGTCCTGGGGCTCGAGCCCTCGTGCACCGCGACCCTGCGCTCGGACTCCCTCGAGCTGTCCGACCTGCCCGAGGCCAGGACCGTCGCGGAGGGGATGCTGACCTTCGCCGAGCTCGTCACCCGGCTCGATCTGCCGCTACCCGACCTGAAGGGTGTCGACGTCGTCGCGCAGCCGCACTGCCACCAGCACGCGGTCCTGGGCTGGGCGGCCGACGAGGCGCTGCTGAGCAAGGCCGGGGCCAACGTCACCAGGGTCTCGGGCTGCTGCGGTCTCGCTGGGAACTTCGGTGTCGAGGAGGGCCACTACGAGGTCTCCGTCGCGGTCGCCGAGACCCACCTGCTCCCGGCGCTTCGGGCCAACCCGGATGCGGTCGTCCTAGCCGACGGGATGTCCTGCCGCGTCCAGCTCGACGACCTCGCAGACGTCCCTGCCCTCCACCTGGCGGAGCTGTTCGCTTCGCGCCTTTAGCCGACCTGTCGCGTAGGGGGTATCGCAAGCCGTGGTGCGGACCGACCAGTATGTTGCGTCGGTGCTCCCGCCAGACGCCTACGCCCGCCTCTCCGCCATTTTCGATGGCGCCTTTGCGCCGCTCGCGATCTGAGACGTGCCGGTGCTGACCGATCTGCTCACCCTCACCGGGGTCGCGCTTCTGGTGTTCGTGGTCGCTGCGCTCGTACAGGCGGTGACCGGTTTCGGGTCTGTTCTTGCGGCGGTGCCCGGTCTGCTTCTCGTGACCGACCCGGCCCGCGCCGTGGTCGCGGCGACGGCCGTCAGCCTGGTCCTCACAGCCGGCGTCGCGCTGCGTGAGCGTGCGTACGTCGACCGGCGGGACAGTCTGCTGCTGACTCTCACGGGGATCATCGGGATGCCGGTCGGTCTGGTGCTGTTGGCGGTGGCCGACGAACGTCTGCTCACGGCCGGGATCGCGGTGGTGATGCTGATCCTGGTGCTGCTGATGGCGGTCATGCCGAAGGTCGGACGTCGTGGTCTGCCGGTAGCCGGCATCGTGAGCGGAGGACTGCTGACCTCGACCGGGATGAACGGCCCTCCTCTGGTGATGGTGCTCATCGATCGCGAGCCGAGGCGCTATCGGGCCACTCTGCAGGCGGTGTTCGCCGGTCAGGATCTCGTCGCGGTCGCTGCCTTCCTCGTCCTCGGTCACATCGACGTCGAGGTGCTGCTGCTCGCCCTCGGTGGAGTGGCCGGGCTGCCTGTCGGCTGGCGGCTGGGTGATGCCGTCTTCCATCGGGTCTCACCGGCGCGGCTGCGACCGCTCGTCATGGGCACGCTCGTCGTCTCGGCGGCTGCTGTGTTGGTGAGCTCGCTCGTCTGAGCAAGAGCGTGAGGGAATGATCTGCCCTGACTGATGCTTATCCTGCGTACGACCAAGTGCAGAACGGCACAGACCGGTCAGACGTATCGCAGGGGCTGGTAGGTCGGACCCAGAGGACAACGTCGCCAGGGCCGAAGGCTTCCTGAAGAGAGGGAGACGATGACCAGCGGTGAGACGATGAGGAGCAGGCGGGACCCGGTCGTTGTCGCCGGGATCGTCTGTAGTCTCCTGGCATGGGTGTGAGTGCGGCTGAGTCGGGAGACCTTCCCGAGTCGGTGGTGGGGGAGTTGCGCCGCACCGCCACCGAGTTGCTGGGTCGTGTGTCGTCCTACGCCGATGACATGTTCGACTACATCCTCGAACGGATCCCGGAGGCCGGTGCCGATGAGGATCTCCGCGGTCTGACGCTGGGGTCGTGCTCCTCGAACCTCGAGGCGGCGCTCTCGATGGTGCGGCACGGTATCGATGTGAGTGCCGCGTCGGCGCCGGTCACGGCGCTCGAGCATGCGCGTGCGATGGCGGCCCGCGGCTACAGCGTCGACGTGATGCTGCGCTTCTACCGGATGGGCCACGCCTACTTCAGTGAGCGGATCCTGGCCAGGATCGCCGATCTCGTGCAGGCCCCGGGGCTTTCCCTTGCGGTGGTGGACTACCTGCAGCGCTACGCGTTCGCGTACGTCGATCGCATCTCCAGTGAGGTCGCGACCGAGTACGTCGCCGAGCTCGACCGTATTCAGAACCGGGACCGAGCGGCCCGGACGGACGCGGTCCGCGCGTTGATCGCCGGGGACCGGATCGACCTCGGGCGCGCCGAGCGTACGTTGGTGCATCGCCTCACCGGCTGGCAGACGGCCTTCGTCTGCTGGACCGATCGCGATGACTCCGACCTCGCGCGGGTCGGTACGACGGTCGGAGCCCATTTCGGTTCGCCGCATCCCCTGCTGGTCCCGGATGGCGCCCAGGCCCTGTGGGGCTGGGTCTCCACCGCGCGAGCTCCCGGTGTGGCGACGGAGAGCCTTGCTCCATTGGCCGACCAGATTCCCAAGCCGGTTCGGATCTCGATCGGAGCCCCAGCGCAGGGCCCTGGCGGATTTCGCGATTCCCATGTCCAGGCGCAGCGGGGTCGTCGGATCATCGGGCTCATGGGTCGCGCATCCGCGGTCACGCCGTACGCGGAGATCGCGCTCGTGGACGCGATGAGTGGCGATCTCGACCTGGCCCGCGCGTTCGTCGCGACCGAGCTGGGTGGGCTGGCGGTCACCGGGCGCCGGGAGGAGGAGGAACGGCGGACGCTGCTTGCGGTGCTCGACGCACAGGGTGGCCTGGCGGCCGCGGCCGACGAGCTCGGCGTACACCGCAATACCGTCCTGCAGCGCCTCCGCCGGGCCGAGGAGCGGCGCGGGCGCCCGGCGACCCAGCGCGTTGCCGAGCTGCATGCCGCATTGCGTCTGGCGGGTGTGCTGGGTCCGGTGGTGCTCAATCCGAAACCTCGGTGATCCCGGCCATTATGTGCTGGGCGCACATCGATGTGGGCTCGGTTACCCTAGTGGGGGATCGCTCGCGGTTCGTACGTTGAGGGCATGTCAGCAACCGCAGAGCAACCCGCAGCCACCCGCCATGCGCTCCCGGACCCGGGTGAGAGGGTCCCGACGATCTCCTGGCCCATCGTGGGCATCTTCTCCGGTGCGATCGCGCTCTTCGCGGTCTCGACGTGGGCGGCGTTGACCGAGCGGCTTCCGGTCCCGGTGACGGTCCTGCTGAGTGGGGCCGCGATCTTCGTGCTGTTCACTGTGCTGCACGATGCCGCGCACTACTCGATCAGCACCCATCGCTGGGTCAACGTGGCCTTCGGCCGGGTCGCGATGCTCTTCGTCTCGCCGCTGATCTCGTTCAAGTCGTTCGCGTTCATCCACATCGAGCACCACCGCAACACCAACGACGACGACAACGACCCCGACCACTTCGTCAGTGGCGCCCCGTGGTGGCAGGTCCCGTTCCGGTTCCCGCTGATGGACGTGCCGTACCTCTCCTTCCTGGTGCGCAATGTGAAGCGTCGCCCCCAGTCAGAGGTGCTCGAGACGGTCTTGCTGATGGGCACGACGATCGCCGTGATCGTCGCCGCGGGCTTCGCCGGACATCTGTGGACGCTGGCGGTCCTTTATCTGATCCCCGAGCGGGTCGCGATGTTCGTGCTGGCCTGGTGGTTCGACTGGCTGCCGCACCACGACCTGGAGGACACCCAGCAGGAGAACCGCTACCGCGCCACCCGCAACCGGGTCGGATCCGAATGGGTACTCACGCCGCTGCTCCTCTCGCAGAACTATCACCTGGTCCACCACCTGCATCCCTCGATCCCGTTCTACCGCTACGTCGCGGCCTGGCGTCGCAACGAGGAGGCCTACCTCGAGCGCGATGCCGCGATCGGCACCGTCTTCGGTCATCAGCTCGATGCGGAGGAGTACCGCGAATGGAAGACGCTGAACGGCAAGATGGCCCGCCTCCTCCCGGTGCGGATGCCGAAGCGATCCTCGGCTCGTGCCGCGGAGTTCCACCGGGTTCCGATCGCTGGCGTCGACCGGCTGACCGACGACAGCGTGCTGATCCGCTTCGCCGTGCCTGACGAGCTGCGCGAGAAGTTCTCTTTCGAACCCGGTCAGCACGTCCCCGTGCGCACCGACCTCGGCGGAGAGGGCGTACGTCGCAACTACTCGATCTGCTCCTCGGCCACGTCCGACACCTTGGCGATCGCGGTCAAGCACATCCCGGGCGGAGCCTTCTCCACCTTCGCGATGGAGCAGCTCCGAACTGGCGACACCCTCGAGCTGATGACACCGACCGGTTCGTTCGGGACAGCGGTCGACTCGCTCGCCGCGAAGAGCTATGTGGCGATCGCCGCCGGCAGCGGGATCACCCCGATCCTCTCGATCCTGCAGACCACCCTCGCCGTCGAGACGGAGAGCCGCTTCACCCTGATCTACGGAAACCGGGACGTGGACAGCACGATGTTCCGCGACGACCTCGATGACCTCGAGGCGCGCTACGCCGACCGGCTCCGGATCATCCACGTACGCTCCCGCGACCCCCGGCACCCGGAGCATCTGCGCGGCCGGATCGACCGGGCCAAGCTCGAACGCTGGCTCGGCTCCGAGCTGGCCGCGTCCTCGGTGGACGAGTGGTTCCTGTGCGGACCGGTCGAGATGGTGACCGACCTGCATGGGTTGCTGACCGAACGCAGCATCGAGCCGGACCGTGTGCACGTCGAGCTGTTCCACGGCTACCAGAAGGTTCGGGTCGCCGACGGCTTCGCCCCGGCCGCGGTCAACGTCGGCCTGCGTGGCCGACAGCACGAGGTCTCTCTGGCAGCCGGCGACACCGTCCTCGAGGCCGCGTTGAAGGCGGGGCTCGAGGCGCCGTACGCCTGCCTCGGCGGAGCCTGCGGCACATGCAAGGCGAAGGTCCTGTTGGGGTCGGTTGCCATGGAGCAGAACTTCGCCCTGTCCTCGATCGAGGTCGAGACCGGCCACGTGCTCACCTGCCTGTCCCGCCCGACCACACCGTCCGTCTCCGTCGACTACGACAACTGATCTGTCCAGCCCGTCCAGTCGAGGCTGCGGGTTGCCTCTGCGCGACCACCACTCGATCTGAACCGATGGAAACCCCGATGTCCGCTGACGAGCACACGGTGCCGTTGAGGGGATGCCTGCCTCGCTCACGCCCAGAAAGCGATAGATGCGTGGGTGGACTGCTCGAACAAACCTATGTTTGGAGTCGGTAGGCACGTGGCCGAGTGCGCGAGCACGCTTGCTCCACGGATGCAGTGTTGAAGCAGGCGCGCTCCAGCTCTCGGTCACAGGTCGAAGGTGGCCACGACGGGTCGGTGGTCGGATCCGGGGTCGTTCTTACGGGCGTTCGGGTTGTCGGTTATCGACGGCGTCTTGCCGCCGCCGGTGGTGACGTTCTTGGCCTTCGCTACCAGGGCCCTGGAGACGAGGAGGTGATCGATGAGCTCGCGTCGGCCCTGGTAGATCCGTGAGTAGCGCTCGTCTTGGGGGATCAACGGGGCGAGGTTCCACATGCGGACGGCGTCGCCCTTGTCGGGTTTGTCGTACCCGGCGGTGCCGATCTCGGATCCGCCGGGGCCGAGGAGTATCTGGGTGGTCGCGGCCTGGACCTCGTCGTTGAGGTCGCCCCCGATGAAAACGGCGTTGGTCGCGCCATCCCCGTCGAGGAGTACGTCGATGCCTGCGCGGATGGCGGCCGCTTCTCCCGCTCGGCGGGTGAGGGCGTAGACGCCGTAGCGGGCTCGTTCGCCTTCGTTCTTGGGGCTGAATCGGCCGCCGGGGAAGGTCAGGAGCTTGGACTTCAGGTGGGTGGAGACGACGTCGACGCTGGTTCCTTTGCTCCGGATGCGGGCGCGTAGTGCCGGGCGTCCCATGGCGTCGATGGTGGTTCCGTCGTCCTCGACCTGGATGGGTCGAAGCTGCTCGGGGAGGTCGCGGATCTGCTCGACCTTGGTCAGCGCGGGTTTGGAGATGATGCCGACGCGGATGCCGCGTCCGTCTGGGTCAGCCAGTGCCGTACGCCAGGTTCCGTTCAGCATGGCGACGAGGTCGTCGAGAGCGTCGGGGTCGCCGATCTCCTGGACGCAGAGTGCGTCGGGTGCGAGTTCGTTGATCGTGGCGGCGAGCGTGGTGAGCTTGTTGTCGTAGTCCTTCTTGCTGGATGGACCGTCCTTGCCGGGGCGGAAGAGGTTTTCGAGGTTCCATGTGCCGAGAGTCGTCATGCCTCCCCCGGTACGCGGTGCAGATGAACGCGCCAAGGCGGTGACGAGAATCGTCTGCCGCCAAGGGCTGGCTGACCAGCGACCGCTCGTGGCAGATCGTGTACGACAGGTGTCCAGGACAGTGGAGACTGAGCGAGAAGAGGGTGGATCGGGCCTAGCCTTCGGCCGGTTTCTCGGAACGTGAGCGGAGACGTCGGAGCATACGGGCGTCTTCAAAGCCGACCGTTCGCGCAGCTGCTTCGACTGTCGTGCCGTGGCCGATCAAGTGTTCGGCCTTCTCGAGCCGGAGAAGTTGTTGATAGCGGAGCGGGGTCAGCCCTGTTGCAGCGACGAAGACCCTTGTGAGGGTTCGCTCGCTGACGCCGACCTGGCGAGCGAGGTCGGAGAGCAGGAGACGGTCGGCGTAGCGCTCGTCGATGAGATCCTGTACCCGATGGGAGAGGTCGCTGAGGTGGCCCCGATGCCGCAGGATCACGCTCTCCTGAAGCTCGTGCCCGTTGCGTCGCGCGTAGACGACCATTTCCCGTGCCACACGCGCGGCTACTTCGGGGCCATCGTTCCCGGCGACAAGGTGCATGGCGAGGTCGATGCCGCTGGCGATTCCTGCAGACGTAGTCACCCGGTCATCGGTCACGTACAGGACATCTCGCACGAGCTTCGCCTGTGGGTAGTGGGCTGCGAGCTCGCCGGCCAGGTCATGGTGAGTGGTGAATTGGCGACCATCGAGCAATCCGGCCGTTCCGAGCGCGTCCGCCCCCGAGCACACGCTTGCGACGGTTCCTCCGTTCGCGTGGTGGCGGCGCAGCCGTTGCGCGGTTTCCGGCCCGATCGTCGGACCCCGTCGTGGCCGCGACCAGCTCCACCCCGGCACGATGACCAAGTCGTCCGCGCCGAGGTCCGGCCAGCGGACCTGTGCCTGCACCGGGATGCCCTGGGCTGTCAGGATCGTCTCGGTCTCGGCCACATAGCTCAGCCGGTATCCGCGGCCGAGGTCGTTCGCGGTGGAGAAGACCTGTGCCGGCCCGGCAAGATCCAGCAGGTGCAGGTTCGGGGTCAGTAGGAACGCGACGTGGATGGTCATGATCCGGTCAGGATCGCATCGGTTCTGTAACCAGTTCGTCGATGGTCCGGATGGTGGCAAACCGGCGCGCCAGGACATACTCGGTCCGCTCGGTCACCACCTCAGGGCTGAGGGTTCGCGGATCGGCCAGGACCTGCTCGAGGGGCGCATCGACCGGCATCGTCCAATGCGGCAGGGGAGTGGTCGCAGTCGCATCGGTGACAAACACAACGTCGTACCCGAGGTCGGAGGCGATCCGCGTGGTCGTCTCGCAGCACTGCTCGGTGCGGATGCCACTGATCACCACCTCGGTGACTCCGTGCTGGGTGAGGACTTGCTGCAGATTCGTGGTGGTGAACGCGTTGTGGGAGACCTTCGTGACCACGGATTCGTCTGGCCTCGGCTCGAGGCCATCGATCAGCCGAACGTAGCCGTTGGCTGGGTCGAAGACACCGGCGGAGCCCGGTTCAGCATGCAGCACCCAGACCACCAAGTCGCCCCTGTTGCGCGCCGCGCGAACCAGACGGGCTACCCGCTCGGCGATGTCGGGGCGGTTCACGGCTGGCCAGTTCGGGAGGGCCCGGAAGGACTCTTGGACGTCGATGACGATCAGCGCGGTTCGGCTCATGAAGTTCAGCCTGGCAGGCTCCGCTGTGCCGCAGAAGGCTTGATCAGGACGGGCAGCGGACGGATCTGGTCAAAGATGAACGCGGCTCCCCGAACCCATGACGAGATGGGATCGGGGAGCCTCGGTGTGGGGGCTAGAAGCAGAAGCCCTGGCCGCTACCGAAGGAGTGGCACTGCACCTGCTTCTCCGCGCTGCTGGTCTTGCCGGAGTTGTCGGTCACGGTGAGCTTGACCGTGTACGTCCCGTTCCTGCTCGGATAGGTGTGCGAGGCCTTCGCCCCTGTCCCGGTCGTGCCGTCGCCGAAGTTCCAGGCATACGACGCGATCGATCCGTCCGAGTCGGTCGACGCTGAGCCGTCGACCGCACAGGTCAGGCTGCTCATGCAGTTCACACTGAGCTTGGCCGTCGGGGCCGAGCCGCCGGGCAGCGGGTCGGTGTTGCCGAGCTGCTCGTTGGCCCAGTCGCCCATCACGCCCCACAGCTTTCCGTGAGCGTTGTAGGACGCGCAGTCGGTCCGGAGCCATGAGAAGACGCCGTAGACCTTGCCCTGGTAGTAGTACGGGCCGCCACTGTCGCCCTGGCACAGGCCGAGGCTGCCGTCGCCGTACCCGCTGCACATCATGTAGCGGTCGTCGTACTGCTGATTGATGTTGGCACAGTTCTGCTTGTCGACCGTCGGCAGGACCGCTTCATACAGCTTGGTGTTGCCTTGGTTGTCGTTCGCATCGGTCTTGCCGTAGCCGATCGCCGTACCGCGGGTGCCGAGCGGCAGCGAGTCGGATGACTTGGCGATCGACGGGTAGGCCATCCCGGCTGGTGTCGGAATGTCGGTCTTGGTGACGATGACGGCAACGTCCCAGCCGGTCCGCCAGCCCTCATTGGCGTTGTAGTTCGGGTGGCTCCTGTACTCCTGGATCTCGATCCGGGCGCCCTTGCTGGTGTCGCTCAGGTCGTCCCGCCCGTAGATCAGGTACTTCTCGCCCTGCGCGTACTTGCAGTGCGCCGCGATCAGCACGAGCCGCTTCGCCACCACGGTCCCAGTGCAGGACTGCTCGGTCGGCCGAGCTCCTCCGGTCCGGTGCTGCGAGATGATGAACGGGTACTTGCAGACGGTTGTCGGCGTACCATCAACGACGTTGGGGCTCATTTTGCTGTCACATCCTGGTGACGGCGTCGTGGGCTCGTTCGCGACGTAGAGCAGCTTGTTCGGGGTGTCCGAGGACAGGCCCGACATCTTGCCGGTGCTGGCGTTGTCCAGGATCCACGTCTCCAGTTGCGCCGGCGTGCTGCTCGGCACCTCGGACAATCGGAGCGCCATTGCTCCAGCAACGTGCGGCGCGGCCATCGACGTACCGCTGAGTTGCCCGTACGCCGTATCGCTGCCCCTGAAAGCGGAGTCGATCCCGGAACCTGGAGCGAACAGGTCCATACAGCTGCCGGCATTCGAGTCACCGGCCCGGGTGTCGCTGCTCGTCGCGTTCGCCACCTGCAGTGCACTCGGCGTCTGACCGCCCGGGCCGTAGTTACAGGCATTGCTGCCGTTGTTGCCGGTGATCAGCGACCACTGCACACCGGAGTTGATCGAGGCTTTGATCGCATTGACCGCGATGTCCTTGTCGTCGGTGTAGACGCTCAGATTGACGACCGCCGGCTTGACCGCGTTCTGCGTCACCCACTCGGCGGCGGTGATCAGGTCGACGTCCTCGCCGTACCCGTCGCAGCCGAGGATGCGCACCGAAACAAGGTTGGCCTTCTTCGCCACACCGCGCGTCTTGCCGGCAGCGATCCCGGCGACGTGGGAACCGTGGTTGTTGCAGTCGTTGCCCTGGTTCGGCGTTGCGTGGAAGTCCGCGCCGAACTTCGCCCGGCCCTCGAACTCCTGATGGGAGTACCGGATGCCGGTGTCGACGATATAGATGTTCGCCCCTGCACCGTCGTTCGGGTAGGTGTACTTCCTGTCGAGCGGCCGATCCCGTTGGTCGATGCGGTCCAGACCCCAGTTCACCGGGCTGTCCTGGGTGCCTCCGGGACCACCGATCGAGGCCCGGCCACTCTGCCGGACCTCGGACACGGCCGGATCGTTCGCGAGCTTCTTGGCCTGACCGGGCGACAGGTTCTTGACGACGTAACCCTGCATGGTTGCCGTCAGCACGCTCGTCACGTCACCGCCGTACCGGTCCGCCAAGGAGGCGGTCCTGCTGCCTACTGCGGCGGCGCTCCGTTGTGGCGCAAGGGTGACGAGGTAAGAACCGGGGACGGGGTGGCTCGCGTGATTGATGACAGTTCGGGGCGGCGACGGGTCCTGAGCCGACGCGGACGGAGTCGTCGCGATCACGGCGAAACCGGCCGTGATCGCGACGACTGAGGCGACCACGCGTCGAATTACTCTGCTCATGCTTCCTCCTGTGCGATGGGGAACGCACTGAAGGTAGGGAGCGGGCCGGAGCCGCGTACACCTCTGTTAAAGGCCGCCTTTCACTCCCGGTGACAACTCTGTTGAGACCAGCTCCACCGCATGCCGACGATCCCGGACGGCACGTCGGTCTCGGCAAGCAAGGCCGAGTTCGCGCCGCCGATCCACAGCTCGGTGTGGTTGCCTTCGGGTGCCGTGACCGTACGCCGGTCGTAGCGGTGACAGTGCGCCGGTACGACGCCCGGCGCGAACCGGGTCTGCAACACATACTCACGGACCGGTTCAGCGAAGCGATGTTCGTAGTTGACCATCAGCGTGCCCGGAGCGAATCGCCACTCGTATTCGAGCAGCGCGGGCTCGCCGAGGCCAAGGACCCGGTCCAGGATCAGTTCGGCCGCAACCAGACCGGCGGACCGGTCGGTCTCGATCTGTCCGATCCGAGCGTTCGCCACCTCGGTGAGCTCGGGTGGCTGATCGGGTCGCTCCTCGGCGAAGTAGAGCACCGCGAGGTGGGAAACCCGGTCGGCTGCGGCCCGGACGAGCTCGCGGACCAGAATCCGCTCGACCATCCGCTCCGAGTTGATCTCAACAGTGATCTGCACGCTGACTCGGCGGAGGCGATTCTCCCGGGGCACGCCGACAGCTCGTAGCAGTTCCTCCGGGCGGGGATCGGCGAACAGGATATCTGGGGACATACTGCCCTGCACGTGACCGATCCACCGCCCTCTCAGTCGGCGCGGCCCGAGGAGCGCCATCAACGCATTGGGTGGCAACTCCAGCAGCTGCTCGAGCAGCTGAACTGCGATCAGCGACGCGGCCCGCTCCGGACGGCTACGTCCCCGCCGCCAGTAGCTCAGAGTCGCGATACTCAGATGCGCCCCGCGTTCCCCCAACCAGTCCCGGATCTCCTCGAGAGTCAGCCCACGGACTTCGATCGCCAGGTGTAGCGCCGCCGGGAACGGCCCGTTCCGCAACGCCAGCTCCAACTCGTGCCGAACTCTGCCATCAGTGGCCCGATCCGCCATGGCGCCCAACTTCCTCACGAAGTGTGTGTGCACCTTCTAGCACCTCGCGATCAAAATGGCGAGAGCCAGGCGACCATTCGTGCCGAAGAAGTGGTCTACCTGGCCTTATAGGCTTATCCGGACAGTTGAGCCGGGGATGCGTGCACTCGTTGTGCCCAACCGGGCTGAAATGAGTTGTGGCCCTGACCCGGTCTCCCAGGTCAGGGCCACAATCCAATGCGTGCGCGAGGGGGGACTTGAACCGACATAAACCCCGCAGGTCAGGCCGACTTTTGGCCGATTCAGGCGTGAAGTGACCTCCCGTTACCTCCCGTTGCCTCCTGTTCTGGCCCGTGTTGTGCCCGGTGTCCGGGCACGGATTCGCACCTGATGCACGGAGGTGCAGAACATGGTGTGGATCGAGAAGCACAAGCGCAGTGACAAGGTGGTGTCGGCGTACGTCGTATGGCGGCTCGGCGGCGGCCGTGATGGTGAGAAGCAGTTCGAGGCGTTCAGTGCGGGGACGAGCGAGCAGAATCTGGCTCGTGCCGAGGGATTCCAGAAGATGGTCGTGGCCGCCGGAAGCCACTGGCCCGACGGCTGGGTGAAGGGCGAGGGGTTCGTACGTCCGAACGGCGGCGATCCGACCGCGGAGGCTCCTGCTTTCTCCACGATCGGCGAGGAGTACATCCGCCAGATCGTCGACATCACGCCCGGCCAGCGCAAGAAGTATCTCTCGCAGGTGCGCGTGCTCGCTCGCCTGGAGGTCCGCGGGCGGTTGCCGTTCGCGCAGCCAGTGTCGGCGATCAGCGAGCCGGAGGTGAAGGCTTGGCTGATTGACTGGGACCGTGCGCTGAAGACGAAGGCGAACTACCACGGTCTGATGTACGGCGTCTTCAACTATGCCGTGGAGCAGGGCTTCCTCACCGTCAACCCGTGTGCCCGGACGGCTCCGAAGCGTCGACGGGTCAAGCAGTCCCAGGCGGAGCTGCGGTTCCTGTCGGAGGACGAGTTCGCAGCTGTCGTGGCCAAGGCCGACGGCTACTCCTACTCCGCAGCCGACCTGATCCGGGCCACCGCCGGAACTGGCCTTCGTTTCGGTGAGATCACCGCGCTTTGGGTCAGTGACGTCGACTTGCGCAACCGGACGATCCGGGTGAACAAGGCGTGGAAGCGCGTGGGGGAGAACGGTGAGACCGAGGTCCCGTCGTGGCTGAAGAAGCAGATCCGCGATAAGCACACGATGCGCGAGCACTACCTCGGTAACCCGAAGACACCGAAGTCAAGGCGTACGGTCTCGATCTCGTCGAGCATGGCGACCATCCTGGAGAAGCTGATCGAGGGAAAGGCCGCGAACGACTTCGTGTTCGTCTCGCCAACTGGTCGGCCGGTGCACAACTCGGACTTCTATACCCGGGTCTGGCGTCCGCTGATGGATGAGGTGATCGAGGACGGGATCGCGTCGTTCCGGTTCCACGACCTGCGGCACACGCACGTGTCGTGGCTCATCGCCGGTGGCGCCCCGCTGCCGCACATCCAGGCACGGCTGGGACACGAGTCAATCACGACCACGATCGACACCTACGGCCACCTGCTACCCGCCGGCGATGAGCTGATCTCTGACATTATTGACGCAGTGATGAACGGCGAGCAGATCCGGCCGCCGCTCCACTTGCTGCGTGGGGGCGTCGATGCTGCGGTTGCCTGAGTGAAGGTCAGAGGCGCGAACGGCCCGACCCTCTGGGGCTGAGGTCGAGGACGTTCGCGCCGCTGGGCGCTGTCAGGGGCTGCTCGCAGGCGGTGATGAACTCGTTGAGGTGCTCGAGGCGGAACCTGACGTGTTTTCCGATTCTGCTGCATCGGATGCGGCGCTGGCGCACTGCGTCGGCAACCCAGCGCTGGGGCACGTTCAGGTACGTCGCTGCCTCCTCGATACTGAGCAGGTGGATCGCGTCAGCTTGTGCCGGGGCCTGTGTGGATTGGATGGCCATTCTTGACTCCTTGGAAGCGATCGATGTGCCGTCGTGTTTAAGGTGCCCCGCACCCGCCCACGACTCCGGCGGCGGGATTACTGGTCGCCCCGTACGCCACGCATTCAGCGGCGTTGAGCGTCGGCTGATTGACCGAGCAACCGATCAGCAGGCTGTGAACGGCTTTCGGTACGGGCTGTTCTTCCGCGGTCGAGACCTCAGCTGCCACGGAGGCACGTGGCCGGCGGTCCTGCGTGAAAGCTTGGCGCAGCACAGTGACGGGTGGCGCCAGCTCGGACTTGAGGCGCTGACGTACTTGGTGCTCGTGTCAACATTGGTGTATCTGAGTACGCGCCACGGCTGCGCTGGGAGAACGCGGACTACCTGCATTGATCCATCGGGGTGGACTTCGGTGCATCGAGGCATGCTGCTCGCTTCGCTGGACTGAAGCACTCACCGGCGCGACGACGTGCGTCTTTCGCCAGTGACTGCCATGCCGGAACAAGTCACGCGATGCTGCCTGCCTGGCAACTCAAGTGTCGAGTTTTCAATGGCGGGTCGGCGGTCAGCCACCTGCCAGCGGCGCCGAGATGCGATAGAGCGGGCCAGCCTCAAGTCCCGCGAGTGAGTCGAGTGTGAGCCTCTTCGGTCCATTCCTCGACTACGCCGGTGGACAGGTCGAGCCAGTAGGACGGTACGACCTGGTTGGGGGTGAAGCCGTGAGCATCGACGGCGCTGGCGAGCACGACGTCCCAGAGGAGGTCAAGCGCGGCGAGCTCGCAACCGTCGAAGGTGAGGATGTCGAGGGGTGCGAAGCCGGGGTCGGGGTGGGTGAGAACCCCTGGTATCGGGTCGAGCATTGCTAGAGTCTCGGGACGCACGCTCAATTTCCACGACCACCTGGGCTGCTCCTGGCGGGCATGGGCGACGAGGTCCCGGACTCGCTCCTGTGTCCAGTCGCTGGTGGTCATGCTTCTCATCGTAAAGCCTTGTCACGGGTGTCAGCGGCGCTCGCGAAAGCGGGCCGGTCGTCATTCACAGGCGGCGAGACCGGGGGACGTTTCCACAGGCGCCAGGTGCAGGCCACTGAGCGTGGGCGATCTGGGGTTCCTTACGGACATGGATGACATCAACACGAACGAGGCTTTGACCATCTGCCGGCGGGCGAGCTCCCTTCTCGTGGTGCTCGCGGATCACGCCGACGAGGCCGGGCTGGAGGACCTGGCGGTGTATCTGATGAATGCGCGCGCGGAGTTGGTGCTAAGACCGTGGCGCGCGCCGTGGGCCGAGCAGGTTCCTGTCAAGGGGCTGAGTCTGAGTCGGGGGATTGCGATGGTTCTTGACCTGCTCGATGGTCTCTGGGAGGAGACCGAGGAAATGGACGGGATCGTTGCGATCGCGATGGCTCGGCTGTGGGTGGTCGACGGGGTCAGGTGGCTGGACGGTGCGGCGCGGAAGATCGCTGAGGCTTACCGGAACAGCGTCGTCGAGCAGTGGCGGAAGTGACTACCGCCGGTCCCCTCGCAATGACGGCACGGATCCGGACCTACAAGGAGACTCCGCCATTGCCGGTGGTTCGACGGTGGTTGATCGCATTGCGGAAGTCGGCGCGGTTGATCGCGGCGACGCCGGGCGGGGCCATTCGGACAGGGTCAGTGCGGAGGTAGCGGCGCGCGACGGCGACCAGTGGCGTACGTCCTTCGTGTCGGACGGGTTCGAAGATCTGGCGGGCTTGGTGGGGTTGGAGGCCGTCGGTCGGGTCGATGCGCGGGAGGGTGTTGCGTACGAGGTAGATGCGGGTGTTGAAGCCGTGCTCGATGGCCCGGTGCAGGGCGTTGTCGACGTGGCGGAAGAGCTTGTCGAAGTTTCGGAGCGCGTCGACGTCGATCATCTCGCCGACGGGGACGGAGACGAGTAGACGTGCGGCGTCGGCGCTGTGCTGAGTGGCGCTGGCGCCGGTGCCGGCAAGGCCGCCAGCGGTTCGGGCAGTTTTCGACACCTTGGCGAGGTTCTGCTCGCGTCTGCGGAACTGTGCCGCCTGTTCCGGTGCGATGTCTCGGGCGCGGAGGGCGGCGAGGTTGGAGAGTTCGCGCTGGGAATGGAGCAGGTGTCGAAGGTTCGCCATTGAGGGGACGGTCGCGAGGGAGCTGAGGAGGCGGTGCTCGGCGGCGAGGACATGGGTGATCGTGTCGGCGTCCGGGGATATCTCCGGCTGTGGTGGGTGCCACCCGCGCCAGTCGATGTTGTAGTCGGGGATGCCGTAGCGCGCCTGGCTGTGGGTGGCGCAGTCGTCGATGTGCTGGTCGAGGCCGCGGACGCCCTTGAGGCGCTCCCAGCCCAGGAGGTTGCGGTAGCGGTGATCGAGGACGCGCAGGGCTTTGGTGATGTCAGCGATATCACCGACGAGAGTGAGCCACTCGCGGTGGGTGAGGATTCCGCCGCCGAGGCCGCCGTCGAGGTCGTGCTCGGCAAGGGCTGCTGCCTTGGCCGCTCGGCGCCAGTTTTCGAGAATGCCGATCTCTTGAGGAGAGGCGAGCTCGCTCAAGGATGGCAGCGGTCCAGGATTGCGGTGACGAAGTCGGGTCAGTGCTCTGCACAGCCAGTCCGGTGGCTCATAGAGTTCCAGGCTCCGCTCGGCCTTAGGATTCGGGTTGGCCTGCTCGAGGGCCTGGTGACACCACGTCAGAATGGTCCGCCGGTAACGGAGGATCTGCCTGGTGAACTCGACCTGTCGGGCCGCGGTGGCATGTGGCGGGTGCGTTCGGCTGATCTCGAGGAGCAGGCGGTAGTTGACTCGGTACTGGCCGAGCAAGGTGACGAGTGCGTTGCGGAGTTCACCGCCGTTCTCGCCGTACATCACGACCGCCCGGTGCTGCCGTTCACCGTGGTGTCCGTCTCGCGGGCCTCGAGGAGAGCTGCGAGGACGAGTTCGATCTGGAGGGCGTCGACGCCGTGGCGTACAAGGTCTTCGATGGTCTTGACCGCGAGGACGTAGAGCTGATCGGCGGGCAGCAGACCTGGGAGGATCTCTTCGTGGGCGGGGGACTGGTCGCCGTGGACCAGGTCGAGTTGGAGAAGTACGCGTTCGTAGGCGATGGAGCCCTCGACGGTGCGGGCGTTGTCGGCGAGCGCGGCGAGGTAGGAGCGTGCTTCGGCAAGGGTGACGGCGTGTGCGAGCAGCATGACGGTCTCCGTTCGCGGAGTGGTTGCTGAGGAAGGTGCAGGCTGAGCGACGATGCGCTCTTGACGGCGCGCGACCCGGTGGCCTGTGGAGAAGCCGGTCCTGGGCGTGGGCTGTGATGGAGCGGCGTACGTTTCACTTCGTGCTCTTGCGAGCGGCCGCGTCTTCGGCCAGAAACTGTTCGAAGTCGGCGCGGCGGTTGGGGATCGGGTTCTCGGCGGTCGTGCCCGCGTCCGCCTCACCGGGCCAGGGCGTCTGGCGGGTTGGCCGGTCGCGGTCGATGCGCGTGCCGCAGGTGGAGACCCACTCACGCAGCCGCGCGCGGGCCTCGGTGAAGTCGTGATGCCACTGCAGCGGCGCGGAGCCTGAGGAGTTCGGGTCGTAGCACTCACGCCAGTGGGTCTGGAGCGCGGAGAGCTCCCACACAAGCTCGTCATGGCGGTGCCACAGGGGAGGGACGATCGTGGCCGGCAGCCCGTAGGTGCGACGCAGCCAGTCGACCCACTCGTCGAGATCGCGCCACTCCGCCTCCGCCTCCTCGGCGCTGAGGCTGTTCCAGTCGATGGGACGTACGGGTTGGGGGATCTCGAGAACAGCGCGGTCGGTGGGGAGTTCGTCGGCGTCGTCCTCAGGCGGGTGCCAGGGCTCGGGATCGGGCTCGAAGGGGGCCTCGGGGGTATCAGACATGGCGCCGCTCAGATCGCGTGCAGGCTCGGTGCGGGCACCTGGGTGGCTGGCGGAGGCGTTGGCGGTGTGGGGGAGGGTCCGCGGGCGACGGTGTAGCGGGTGCGGTGCGCGTCGTGTCCGATCTGACGGGCGATGAACTCCTCGCGCTGCTCGACGGCGCCGTTGCGTTCGACCTGGTACTCGTTGACGTACCCCGATGCGATGATCTGGTCACCGACCTGGAACTGGTTGTATGCCTTCTCGGCCTTCGTCCCGAACATCGCCATGTTGTGGAAGGTGGGATCGAGCTTGGTGAAGTTCCCGTCGGCCTCCTTGCGGTAGTGCTCGACGCCGACGCGGGCGAAGAACCGGGCGATGCCGGTATCGCCGAAGGTCAGATGCGGAACGGTGGCGATGAACCCATGCAGGCTCATCTGGGTCGGGATCGTCATGACGTCCTCCTGCGGTGCTCGCGGCCACTGCGGTCGTGGCAGCTCTCGGCGATGAGGTGCGCATACCTGCCCGGCGGCCTGTGAGCGACGTGAGTGGGACACCTGGCTGAGGAATCCGCCGCACCGGCGGTACGCCCAGCAACCATGGAGCCAGCCGATGTATCTCCGACGTGGTCTCAGCAGCGCCGCCCTCGTCGTGGCCACGACGTCTGCATGTACGTCTCCACTGGCAACAGGCGAAGACGGTGCAACTCTCACCGAGGCTGGCGCAAGGAGCGCGATGCTCGTGGAGAGCGATCTTCCCGGCGAGTGGCGTATGGCGGAGGCACCTGCCCGTAGCGACAGCTCGAACTCAGACTCAGGGGGCCGGGAGTCCGAGTGCGGCCAGGCCACAGGCCAGGTGCTGGAAGAGGCCTCGCGCTGGGCCGATGCCGATGTCGCCGTCGAGGGGACATGGCAGTCATTCGGTGGTGACATGACGCTGAAGCAGGAGATCGTCGCCGACCGTCAGCTCGACGCTAGTCCCCTCGTCGCGCGTCTCGTGCGGCAGGCTCACGAGTGTTCAGACGTCCTGGTGGCTGCTGACGGCATCACCGTCGAGTCGCATCTGCGTAGCTGCAGCCTCAGCGGGGGCGTGCGAGGCGTACAGATTGTGCAGGCATGGGCCGCGAGCGACGGTCGCTCCGGCTCAACACGGCTTGCGTACGTCGACGCCGGCCATGCCCTGATCGTCATGAAACTCACGGGTGGAGATGACGACAGCACCTGCGACCACGCCGTCTTCGACCCCGTGGTCACCGCGGCTGCGGCAAAGCTCGCCCGATAGCGGTCAACGGCGCAGAGTCCGCAAGGCCTGGACCTTCACCTGGCGCTCTGGACTCGGTAACAGGTCGGTGCCGTATCCAGCCCGGCCGAGCATCACGCGACTGGGGATCAGGACCGCGGCGGGATCTGATTGGAATATCGACAGATCTTGAACGCCGGCCTGGTCGGGTTCGGCGAGGTACGGCTCGCAGCCCTGATGGGACTCGTGACTGCTCGACAGGCTGGCTCTCGTTCACCCACGGCCTCTACGGCGCCTTGCTGCTCGCCTTCGTGCTGCTGCGGGCTGTCGAGGCGTCGTTCCTGCTCCGTTGATCCCCGAGTCCGGAAACCGTCTTCGTAGCGATACGCACGGATCAGTCACGGATTGAGGCGCCGCACCGAATGTCTGAGATGTGGCCCGCCACGTCTCACTGGGAACGCGGGCGCGCTCGCTGCTCGTCTGCTTGGTCGCTGCTCGACGAAGGTTTGCTTGGCGGGCCGTGCAATGGTGGCGGCGTGAAGATCCCCGTTCCCGACGTTGCCCTTCGGATGCTCAGCCGCCAGCTCGGCGGCCCGGCAGGGCCACTCGGTGCCGTGGTCGCACTCCTCCTCAACAAGGGCAATCGCACTGCAACCGAGTCCGCCGTCAATGTCCTCAAACTCGGAGGAAACGAGACGGTGGCCGACATCGGCTTTGGCGGCGGCGTTGGGCTCGATCTGCTTCTTGCGGCGGTCCCGAACGGACGTGTGCAGGGGATCGAACCGTCGACCGACATGCTCGCGCGTGCACGCCGGACTTTCACGAATGAACTGCGGTCGGGACAACTCGTCCTGCATGAGGCGGCGATGTCGTCGCTTCCCATCGCCGATGCGACTCTCGGTGGCTGGATCAGCCTCAACACGATCTACTTCATCGCTGACCTGGAACCCGCGTTCGCTGAGCTGGCACGGGTCCTTGCTCCAGATGGCCGCGGCGTTCTTGGCGTTGCTGATCCGGACTGGATGGCCGCTCAACCGTTCGCCAAGCATAATTTCACGCTGCGCCCGATCAACGATGTCATCGGCAAACTCCGAGAGGCAGGATTCGTCGTCGAGCGGCTCGAGGTTGACCGTGATGGATCTACGTACAGCCTCCTGGTCTGCACACGCTGACCATCGCACCGCCGGACCCCTCGTCAGGTGAAGCCGCGAGCGAGGTGGGTCTGGGGGTCAGAGGAGGGGAAGGCCGACGAAGGTGAAGGTGTCGTCCATCAGGAGCTCTGCTCGACCTTGCTGCCTGATCTCGAGCAGGACAACCAGGACAACCAGGACGACCGCCACCGCGATCGTGATCTGGCGAGCGCGGGGTGACCAGGTCACCCGGAGTGTCGGCCAGCGGCCGGTCACGAGGGGGTCTGGCGACGGCCGCGATCACGCCTGCGACGAGGGTGCAGGCAACGGTGGTGCCGACAAGCGATCGATCGCTGGAGTACGTACGAGACCGAGGCACGAGAACTACCTCGCGGACGCAAATGGATGAGAGGAGATGAGAACTGACAGATACGGGTCGCCTGCGGATAGTGCGGCATGTCACGTCGTGGTGTCAGGGTTTCTTCAGGCTTGGCTGTTAGTTTGGCTGCGCCGGACCATCAAGGATGATGACGCAAGGAGGCGTATGGGCTCGCGGGCTGACTCGGCGTTCGCCTCCCGTTTCCGTTCCTTCCCGTTCTCTGGGGCTCGGCCGCGCGTAGTGGTTGCTTTGGTGGCTGCCATGGTGTTTGCGGTGCACCTGCTGAGCATGCACAGCGGGCATCACGGCGATGCCGGTCATGACGTGGCGGGGTCGGTGGACGAGTCCACAGCGCTGTCGGTGGCCCATGCGGATGGGGTTGATCGTGGGTCGGTCGAGCATGATCACGACTGGTCTTCTGATCAGCCCTCGGTCGGCGACGGCGGCCCCGCTGGTGAGGTCGACGTCCTCAAGGTCGAGCACCCCCATGGCGAGGTCGAGTGTGGCGAGATCACTCAGTCGCGTCTTGGGGTCGCTGCTTCGGAATTGATTCCGGCGCTGGGGTGCCTGTGGGTAATTCCGCGTCAGGTTGGTCTCATCGAATCGCAGCGGCCTGCCGATCTGCCGCGATGGACCCCGCATCTCGTTCGCGAACTCGGCGTGCAGCGGGTGTAGGAGCCGGTGTCGTCTCTTGACGACGCCCTCCTACCCCTCTTCAAGCACTTTCGACTTCATGAACGAAGGAACTTTGGCATGCCCGAAAACATCCACAACTCCCTCACCACGTGCGTCGGCAACACTCCCTTGCTGCGTCTGGGACGTTGCTTCCCAGACCCCGATCGGGAAGTGATCGCCAAGCTCGAGATGCTCAACCCTGCGGGGAGTATGAAGGACAGGCCGGCCCGCTTCATCATCGAATCTGGACTGGCCTCAGGTGAGCTGCGACCCGGGATGCGACTGGTGGAGAGCACCTCTGGGAACCTCGGGGTCGCGCTGGCGACGATGGCCAAGCTTCACGGGTTGGACTTCACCGCCGTGGTCGACCCCAAGACCACCTCGACCAACCTTCGGCTCCTCCAGACGGTCGGCGCGGATGTTGAGCTGGTGACCGAGCGCGACGAGAGCGGCGGCTACCTGCACACTCGGGTACGGCGGGCACAGGAGCTGGCTGATGCCAGTTCGGACAGTGTCTGGGTGAACCAGTACGCCAACGACCTCAACTGGCGCGCCTACTACGAGACGACAGGACGCGAGGTCCTCGACGCGATCCAGAGCCCGGTGGACTACTTGGTGGCGGCCGTGTCCACCACGGGTTCGATCCTGGGGCTGGCCCGGCGCCTTCGAGAGCGCTATCCCACGATGCAGGTGGTGGCTGTCGATGCGGTCGGGTCAGTGATCTTCGGCTCGCCCGCTGGTCCGCGTGAGATCCCCGGATACGGCGCGAGCCGGGTCCCGGAGCTGCTCAGCCGCACTGAGATCGACCACGTGGTCCACATCGACGATGCCCGAGCTGCCCTGGGCTGCCGGCACCTGGTTGCCACCGAGGGCGTCCTCGGTGGTGGTTCCTCCGGCGCCGTGGTTGCAGCCATCACGCAGTTCCTGCCGACCACACCGCCCGGCAGCCGCATCCTGACGGTACTGCCGGACCGGGGGGAGCGCTACCTCGACCTGGTCTATGACGACCAGTGGCTCGAGATGGTCTCCACGGTTGGTGGCGCATCTGATCAGCGACTGGATGTTTCCACTCGAGCATGACTGAGCACATGACCCTGCGGCGGACAGACATGGGACTGCTGTGGGTATCCCAGTTCGTCAACACCGCCGGGCTGATGGCACTGGTGCCGATCATGCCGCTGTACATGGCTTCACTCGGCGCCTCCGATGCCACCGTCGGGGTCTGGGCGGGGGCTGCGATCGCGGCTCCCGCCCTCCCACTGGCGATCACCACGCCGCTGTGGGGCCGGCTGGGTGACCGTATCGGTCCCAAGTGGATGGTCGTCCGCGCCTTGGCGGGCCTGTGTCTGGCGATGGCTCTGATGGCCGCCGCCGGCAGCCCGCTGGCGTTGCTGGCCGCCCGTATCGTGCAAGGCACATTGGGCGGGGTGGTCGAGGCTGCGGCAGCGTACGTCGGGTCGGCTGCCTCCGAGGGGAGCCGGGGGCGCGCGCTTGGCCGCTCCTACAGCGCCACTGCCGCCGGCGCCCTGACCGGCCCGGTCGCCGGCGGCACCCTGGTAGCGACCGGCGACCTCAGGCCGCTCCTGATCGGGATCGCCCTCGCGGCACTCCTTCTCGGGGGCATCTGCACGGTGCGGTTGCGGAATCCCCACGATGCAAGGCGAGCGTCCGTCGGAGCAGAACCTGCGCGTGCCGCTCTCGTGTCCATGTGCGCGCGTATCGGCTGGATCCCGTTGACGGCGGGCTTTCTCGCCTTCTTTGGCGTCTACGGTCTGATTCCGATCTATACCGCCTTCGTCACCGAGCTGGTGCCGGAGCCGCAACAGGCCGGGCCGTGGGTCGGAGGACTGCATGCGGTGATGTGGGGCGGCACCCTGGTCGGCTCCCTGTGGTGGGGCAAGGTCAACGACAGAACCGGCCTTCCGCTGCGCACATTGGTCATCGCGAGCGGTGTCACTGCCGCGACCGTCCTCATCCAGGCGACGGTGGGCTGGTTGCCGGCACTGGTGCCGCTGCGGTTCATCCAGGGCTTCTGCTTCGCGGCGTTGGCACAGTCACTGATGTTGTACGCATCCCAGAAGGCCGGCCATCACGAACGCGCCGGGTACGTCGGTGCCGCCAACAGTTTCCTGCTCGGTGGGCAGTTCCTCGGCCCGCTCATGGCCGGGGGCGGGATGGCGCTGCTCAGCCCGACCCTCGGCGTGCTGATCACTGGGATCTGTGTGGCCGCCGCGGCCCTGCTCGTTTCGGCACCTGCGATCGCATCTCCCCGATCCGGCAGCTACGCCGCCCGGACGTCAGCGGCGCCGTCTGCCTCGGGGCGCCGGCGTAGCCGGTCGAGCGGTCGACATGCAGCCCCTCGCCGGTCGCGGTACCGTCAAGGGCGCCGGACGGGGAGGCGGGTACGCGGCGGAACTCCGGGTCACGCCCCGGCCGCCCCACCACATGCCGTACCTGACCGGTCGCGCCAACCCCGTCCGAGCGTGGGCCGACGAGTCTAGTCTTCGTCCGCTGGAGTCGCACGCTGGCAGGCGGCGAAGCCGACCTTGGCGTGGGTGCCGTCGCAGAACGGCTTGTTCTTGGATTCGCCACAGCGGCACAGGAAGATCGTTCTGCCGGTGCTGAAGCTGTTGCCGTCGTGGTCGACGAGCTGCGCTGGGCCCTTGATCTGGAGTGGCCCGTTGTCCACCGTCTTGATGGTGGTGGGCTTGGCCTGGTTGCTGGGCTGCGGTGCCGAGCTGTCGGTCATATGCGGTGCTCCTTCTGCGTCGCTGGTCCGGTCTGCCGCGGTTAGACATCCGTACCTTAGGGGGGTATGGTTCCTTTCACCGCGACCGGCATACCATACCGGGGTATGGTGTTGAGGCAAACGAAAAGACGGCACCAGCCCAGCAGAGGAATGAATATGGAAAGCCACGAGCACCAGAACGAGCACGGCTACACGCATCGACAGGACGACTACCTCAAGCGACTGCGACGCATCGAGGGCCAGGTGCGCGGCCTGCAGAGGATGGTCGAGGAAGAGACGTACTGCATCGACATCCTCACTCAGGTATCCGCGACGACGAAGGCACTGCAGTCTGTCTCCCTCGCCCTGCTCGATGAGCACCTCAGCCACTGCCTCGTGCAGGCCGCCGCCGCAGGCGGGACGGAAGCCGACGAAAAGATCAAAGAGGCCTCCGACGCCATCGGCCGCCTGGTCCGCTCCTGACCCACAGACTTCGACCGCACAACCAGACCACTACCCCTAAGGAGTACCCACCATGGCCAGCGGAGCCCACACCACCAACTTCACCGTCGTCGGCATGACGTGCAGCCACTGCGTCGCTTCGGTCACCGAAGAGGTGAGCGAAGTCAACGGCGTGACCGATGTCGACATCGACCTCGCCACCGGCCGACTCACCGTGACCGGCGACGCGCCGCTCGACGAAGCCAGCATTCGCTCGGCCGTCGATGAAGCCGGTTATCGCGTCGCCGACGCCAGCTAGCCACAGCGCGGTGCGCGTTCCGCGGCATCGCCCTCAACAGCAGTACCGACTTGGTCCCGACTAAGGAGCCTCCTGTGAAGACCTCTCTCAAGCTCGGCGGCTTCATCGCCGCCCTCGCTGCCATCCTTGCCGCCTCGTTCGGCGTAGGCAACGCCATCGGGCCCATCGGCCAAACCCCGCAGGCCACCAGCCACTCAGGAGATGACATGAAGCACGACGCAGGCCGCGTAGAGACCGGTCACGAAAGCACGGGCAGTGGCGCCAGCGGTCACGCCGGCCACGGCGGAGCTGCTTCCAAGCAGCCCGGCGGGCTGATGATCTCCGAGCACGGATACACGCTGGACCTGGACTCGACGATCCTGGCGGCAGGGCGTACTCCGGTGAAGTTCCGGGTGACCGGCCCAGAGGGTCAGCCCGTCACCGATTACGAGCCCACCCATGACAAGGAGCTCCACTTCATCGCCGTTCGGCGAGACATGAGCGGGTTCCAGCACGTACACCCCACCCTGGCCACGTCAGGTGATGAGGCGGGCACCTGGTCGACCGAGCTCGATCTCACGCCCGGAGCATGGCGGGTCTTCGCCGACTTCCGCGCCACCGAACACGGCGAGACCATGACGCTGGGCGGCGACGTGTCGGTCGCAGGCACCTACCAGCCGGAGCCGCTGCAGCCGGTCAGCCAGACCGCAGAGGTCGACGGCTACACCGTCACGCTGAAGGGGCGGGTCGTCCCTGGCGAGTCCTCCGAGCTGACACTGACGGTGAGCCGCAACGGGCAGCCAGTGACCGACCTGCAGCCTTACCTCGCTGCCTACGGTCACCTGGTGGCGCTGCGCTCGGGAGACCTGGCCTACCTACACGTCCACCCTGACGGTGAGCCCGGCGATGGCACCACCAAGCCCGGCCCGGACATCACCTTCTTCGCAACCGCCCCGTCCGCCGGACCGTACCGCCTCTACCTGGATTTCCAGCACGACGGCGTGGTCCGCACCGCCGAGTTCACCGCCCAGGCCGGCGAGCCTGTCCCGGCGCCGCGCGAAGGTAGCGCGACTGAGCCCACTGCGCAGCCCAGTTCTGGCTCGAGTGGCCACGGCGACCACAACCACTGACTCAACCAACAGACCTACGCAACGAGAACGTCAAGCATCCGGTGAGGAAGGAAAGACCATGAGTGCGCTCAACGACGTCACACCTGAGGGCGGTGTCCCCGGCAACCAGGTCGAGCTTGCGATCGGTGGCATGACGTGCGCCTCGTGCGCGAACCGCATCGAGCGGAGGCTGAACAAGCTCGAGGGTGTGACCGCCACGGTCAACTACGCCACCGAGAAGGCAAAGGTCACCTACGCCGACGGCATCGAGCCGACTGCGCTGGTCGAGACGGTCGAGCAGGCCGGCTACACCGCGCGGCTTCCGGAGCCGAAGGGTACGTCGAGCCAGGCATCGGCTTCGGAGACTGGCGCCGAGGACGACTCGGTGCGCGCCCTGCGCAACCGGGTGGTTGTCTCGGCGGTCCTGAGCGTGCCGGTGATCGCGATGGCGATGATCCCTGTGCTGCAGTTCAACTACTGGCAGTGGCTCTCGTTGACGCTCGCCGCCCCTGTGGTGGTCTGGGGTGCTCTGCCCTTCCACAAGGCGGCCTGGGCCAACCTCAAGCACGCCACCTCGACCATGGACACGCTGATCTCCATGGGCACGCTGGCAGCGCTCGGTTGGTCCCTGTATGCGCTGTTCTTCGGCACCGCCGGTGTCCCGGGTATGACGCACCCGTTCGAGCTCACCATCGCCCGCACCGACGGATCCGGCAACATCTATCTCGAGGCTGCTGCAGGAGTGACCACGTTCATCCTGGCGGGTCGCTACTTCGAGGCGCGCTCGAAGCGCAGCGCGGGCGCCGCGCTGCGTGCCCTGCTCGAACTGGGTGCGAAGGAGGTCGCGGTCCTCCGCGACGGCACGAGCGGCCCTACCGAGGAACGGATCGGCATCGACCAGCTGGCAGTTGGTGACCGGTTCGTCGTCCGCCCCGGGGAGAAGATCGCCACCGACGGCCGGATCCTCGAAGGTTCCTCAGCCGTGGACGCTTCCATGGTGACCGGTGAATCCGTGCCGGTCGAGGTCGGCCCCGGAGATCTCGTGGTCGGCGCGACCGTCAATGCCGGCGGCCGGCTCGTGGTCGAGGCCACGCGGGTCGGTGCCGACACCCAGCTGGCGCAGATGGCCAAGCTGGTCGAGGACGCCCAGAACGGCAAGGCTCAGGCACAGCGACTGGCGGATCGGGTCTCGGGGATCTTTGTGCCGATCGTGATCGGCCTGGCTGCGGCGACCTTCGGGTTCTGGGCAGGCACCGGCGGCGGGATCGCCGCCGCGTTCACCGCGGCCGTCGCGGTGCTGATCATCGCCTGCCCGTGCGCGCTCGGGTTGGCGACGCCGACCGCTCTCATGGTGGGTACGGGGCGTGGCGCCCAGCTCGGCATCCTGATCAAGGGGCCCGAGGTGCTGGAGTCCACGCGCAAGGTCGACACGATCGTCTTGGACAAGACCGGCACCGTCACCACCGGTCAGATGACCCTGGTTCGTACGGTCGTGGCCGAAGGCGAGGACGTCGATGAGCTGTTGCGGTTCGCCGGCGCCCTCGAGGACGCCTCCGAGCACCCGATCGCCCAGGCCATCGCCAAGGGCGCGGCTGCGCAGGTCGGTGACCTCCCTGCGGTGGAGGACTTCGCCAACATCGAAGGCCTGGGCGTGCAGGGGATCATCGTCGAGGGGGAGGTCTCGCACGCCATCCTGGTGGGACGACCGCAGCTGCTTGCCGAGTGGTCCCAGCACCTGACGCCGTCCCTGGAGGCGGCGATGGCTGAAGCCGCCGAGACGGGCCAGACCGCGGTCGCGGTCGGTTGGGACGGCCGAGCTCGTGGGGTTCTGGTCGTTGCCGACGCGATCAAGCCGACCTCTGCCGAGGCCATCGGCCAGCTGCGCGGCCTCGGGCTGACGCCGGTGCTGCTCACCGGCGACAACGCCGCAGTCGCCACGGCGGTTGCGACGGCTGTGGGCATCGAGGCGGGCCCCGACACGGTCATCGCCGAGGTGATGCCTTCGGAGAAGGTCGACGTGATCAAGCGGCTGCAGGAGCAGGGCAGGACCGTTGCCATGGTCGGTGACGGAGTCAACGACGCCGCGGCACTCGCCCAGGCTGACCTCGGTCTGGCCATGGGCACCGGCACGGACGTCGCGATCGAGGCCTCGGACCTGACGTTGGTCCGCGGAGACCTCCGCGCGGCCGCCGACGCGATCCGGCTCTCTCGGCGGACCCTCGCCACCATCAAGGGGAACCTGTTCTGGGCGTTCGCCTACAACGTCGCCGCCCTCCCGCTGGCAGCCGCTGGACTGCTCAACCCGATGCTCGCTGGAGCCGCGATGGCGTTCTCCTCGGTGTTCGTGGTCTCCAACAGCCTCCGGCTGCGCAGCTTCCAGGCAACCCACAGCGACACCCGAACCAGCACCGACCACATCGCGGAGGCATCCCGGCCAGAGCCGGCCAATGCCTGACCACCGAACTTCTGGGCCGCCCGAGACCTTCGAGGACCCAGAGGGCCTGCTCCGCAGGCTGGACCCACACAACAAACCGGGCCAACACGGCACGGAATCCAACAGGAAGGTTCACCCATGGCAACCAACGCCACCTACACCGTCACCGGCATGACATGCGGCGGATGCGCAGGAAAGGTCACCGGCCAGGTCGAGCAGATCCCAGGCGTCCTCGACGTCGACGTCGACCTCGCTGCCGGCGAGATCACCCTCACCAGCGAGAGCGACATCAGCGATGCGTCTGTGAAGCAGGCCGTCGAAAAGGCCGGCTACAAGCTCGCTTCCGCCTGAGACCGCACGAGTCGTAAGGCTCAGGTACCCCGGCCCGACCCGCGTTGTCAGCGTTCGCGCGGCGAAGGGCCGGGGGTATCGAATCCACGAAGAGTCGCGCTGCTGGAACAGTCAGAATCACCGCACCGGTGGCCCGCCCCATCACACAGCGGGACGCAGCGCCGATGCGCTCGCCCGACTGGACCGTGGCCGGACAGGCCAGGGACAGCGACTCGGGCCAGATTGTCTTCGAATGAAACCACGACGCCAGGCCATGGAAGCGGCCCGGCCTGAGAAAGGGTTAGAACCATGGGGTTGTTCGCGATCCGTGACTACAGGCGACTGTTCAGCGCGCAGGTGATCGCCTTGTTCGGGACCGGTCTGGCCACGGTCGCGCTGGGTCTTCTTGCCTATGACCTCGCCGGTCCTCGCGCCGGCGCGGTGCTGGCAACCGCACTGACCATCAAGATGGTGGCCTACGTCGTGGTCGCACCATTAGCGGCCGCCTACGTCGACCGGCTGCCCCGGCGCTTGTTCCTCACCATCCTCGACCTGGTCCGTGCCCTGGTCGTCCTTGCCCTCCCATTTGTCACCGAGATCTGGCAGATCTACGCGCTGATCGGTGTCCTACAAACAGCGTCTGCGGCATTCACGCCCACGTTCCAGGCCGTCATCCCTGACATCGTCACCGAAGAGGCCGACTACACGCGCGCCCTTTCTGCCTCGCAGGTTGCCTACACCATGGAGAGTCTGCTGAGCCCGGTGCTCGCGGCAGTCGCACTCTCGCTCATGTCCTTCAACCTGCTGTTCCTCGGCACCTCGCTCGGGTTCGCCGCCTCCGCGCTGCTCGTACTCTCCACCCGCATCCCCAACGCCCGCCCGAGCGCGCACGTCAGCGCTGTGGACCGGGTCGTCTCCGGGATCCGGACCTTCGCCGCCACGCCCAGCCTGCGCGCAGTGATGGCCCTGAACCTTGTGGTCGCGGCCGCCGGATCCATCGTCGTCGTCAACACCGTCAACTACGTCCGTGACGTGCTCGGTGGAACACAGTCCGACGTGGCCTGGATGCTCGCAGCCTCAGGAACCGGCACCCTCCTGGCAGCCCTCGTCCTTCCCAGAATCCTCGACCGCACCGGGGAACGGATCGTGATGCTCACTGGCGCTACCGTGCTGGTCATCGCAGTCGCCGCTGCCCTGGCGACGGTCGCGCTGAATCTCGCCCTTCCGCAGCTCACTGCGGTCATCTGGGTCACGATCGGCGGCGGGATGGCGCTCATCATCACCCCGACCGGCCAAGTGCTCCGACGCGCGGTCGAACCCGACGCCATCCCCGAGGTCTTCGCTGCTCAGTTCTCCCTCTCGCACCTCGCCTGGCTGATCACCTACCCGATCGCAGGATGGGTTGCCACCAACGCCGGGTTCCCCACCACCTGGACCATCCTCGCCATCCTCGCCGCGATCGGCGCCGTCGCAGCACCCGCCCTGTGGACCCGCGAAGAAGCAGCAACGGAAGTCGAGCCGGTCAGCGAGTTGTCCGGCGCCACGGATCGCGGCGGCGTCGATGTGCTCGTCCGTACGGCTGCGGAGACCGCCGAAGGCACTCTCGCCGCCTGCCAGTGCTCATGCGTGCACGCCGTGTGAGTCCGTCACTACCTGGGCCGGTGCCTGCCTGCAACTGAGGCTCACATAGTCCAGGACATGGTGTTGACCGTCGGGCCCTAGTCGCTCCCGGACCCGGCGGTCTTCCCCTGGAGGTGCAGAGACTCCGCGACGAGCTTGACCAGGTGGTCGATCGCGCTCGCAGACCGTGCCTGCCCGGCGGCTTCGAGTGCGTGCAGGCTGTAGGAGGCGAGTTCCTCGGCCGCCAAGTCAGTTCGCACCTGCCCGCGGTCCTGTGCGTCTCGCACGGCCTTGGCGAACAGGGTCGTCACATCCGCACTGTTGCGCGCGTGCTCGTCGCCACGGTGGACCAGGCCATGCAGTTCGGCCGTGGCTGATGCTCCCCGGTGGAAACAGATCTGTGCGTAGCCCCGAAGCATCGCATGCAACCCAGCTCCGGCAGAGGATGCCTCGTTATGGAGCGCTTCGAGGTGGGAGAGGTGCTGCGCGACGTGCTCGGCATGACCGGCGACGAGCATCTCGTCGATGCCGTGAAAATACTTGTACAGCGTCGCGCGGCTGATGCCCGCCTGCTCGGCGACCAGGCCCATCGTGATTCCACGGACACCCCGCTCGCGGGCGAGCGCCCAAGCGGTCTCGAGGATCGCTGTTCGCACGTCACGCCGGTGCTCTTCGACGGTGTCCTTCCAGAGCTTCGGCATGATTCAACGATACGCCTTGTCGCAGACCCAGACACCATGCACACTAAGGTAGACAGAATGTCTTACAAAACGAGGAGCGCGCGATGACGCCCGGCGACAACCAGACCCCGACCGCTCCCGGTGAACACGAGACACCCCCAGGCATGCCGTCGTGGGTCAAGTTCCTCATCGGTGCACTGCTGGCCGTGATCCTGGTCGCCGTGCTGGCGATGGTTCTAGTCGGCGGCGACCATGGTCCAGGACGTCACAGCGGCGGGATACATTCCGCGCCGGCAGCGGACGAGGCGGCCCGCGGGGTCAGCCTGTGACTGTCGGTCCGCGCATACGCCGGCTACTCCTGGCGGTGCACCTGAGCTGCTCGGTCGGCTGGATCGGCGCAGTCTGCGCCTACCTGGCACTGGCCTCCGCCGTGCTGGCCACGGATGATCCCGCGGTCGTCAGAGCAGCCTGGATCGGTATGGAGCTCGTCGGCTGGTACGCGATCGTGCCGCTTGCGCTCGGGTCGCTAGCCACCGGCGTGCTGATGGGCGCGGCGACGAAGTGGGGCCTGCTACGCCGCTACTGGGTGCTCATCTCGCTGGTGAGCACGGTCGTACTCACCGCCGTCCTCATCATGCACATGCCCGACGTCACCGCCGAGGCTGATCGGGCGCGCACGCTCGACGAGGAGGGGCTGCTCGCGATGGGCAGCGACATCGCACACGCCGTCATCGGGCTCGTCATGCTCATCGGCGTCCTCGTCCTGAACATCTACAAGCCTCGCGGCCTGACGAAATACGGGTGGCGCAAGGAGCAGGCGGCGCGTTCCCGTGCCGCAACGACGCGTACAGCGACCTCAGCCTGAGGGAACTGGTCAGCCCAGGTTCGCGATCAGATCGCGGCATGCCAGCTCGCACGATCGGCACGCCTCGGCGCAGGCGCGGCAGTGCTCATGCATGTCGGCGTGACGCGAGCACTCGTCACCACAGGCCTTGCAAGCCGTCGCACAAGCCTGCAGGAACGTCCTGGTGATATTGGCGTCGTATCCCGTGTGACGGGACAGGATGTTCGCGGTCGCCGAGCACGCGTCGGCGCAGTCCAGATTGCTGCGGACGCACTTGGTCAGGTCAGCGACGTTGTCTTCGCTCAGGCAGGCATCCGCGCACGCAGTGCAGGCCTGGGCGCATTCGACCAGGCTCTGGATCGTCGCAGCGAGCTTGGCGGTGTCGATGCCGCCCAGGTCCTTGGGGTAGGTCTTCAGCATCTGCTCGACGGTGTGCATGGCACTCCCTCTCGTCAATGGCACGGTTGTCGACGAGCCAGGTGGCCCGATGCCCAAGAGGTACCCCGTCGGTGGCCGATCCATGAGCGCCATGCTCCCAAGAGTCGCCGAGGTCAGTGTCCAACCAGATCCACCCGGACAGGCCAGGGATCCGGGGCGGCTAGTAAGTCTTTTGGCTTGGTGCAGCTTGCCGGCCCGTCGTCGGCTAGCCGACGTGCGGGTAGTCGAGGGTGTGGCCGGTCTCGAGGTTGACCACCGCCATCCGCGTGCTTATGGGTGCGGTGACGAAGTGGGCGCTGCTACGCCATCACTGGGGTTCGTCTCGCTCGTGGGCACGTTCGTGCTCATCGCCATCCTCATTCTGCATATGCCAGATGTCACAGTTCAGGCTGCTCGGGCACGCTCACGCTGGGGCGGACGGGCAGCGACCTCCTGCACGCGGTCATTGGGCTCCTCTTGCTCATCTGCATCCTCGTGCTGGACATCTCCAAGCCCTCGCGGGGGTGACCAGATATAGCTGGCGCAAGGATCTGGCGGCGCGCACACACGGGTTGAGGGTGGGACGGGGCATAGTAGTCCAGTCGCCATTCGTGTTCAGACAAGGACTGACATGCCGTACGTATCCATCGCCATTCCTTTCTTTCGGCTCGAGGTCGAGCGCCACGATCGCCATTGGTGGCTCACTGCCCTGGCTTTGGCTGCGCTCGGGATAGCTGTGGCCATGGCGCTCTTCGGTCTGCCGCCTATCGATCTCCATGGCCCGCTGCACAAGTTCGGGATCATGGATCCGCTGTGCGGAGGTACCCGCGCCGCCCGCTACACCGCTCAAGGCAATCTGGTCCAAGCCTGGCGGTACAACCCTCTCAGCATCCTCATCGTTGGCGGTGCCGCCCTCGCGGTCTTGCGCACCTTTGTCGGGCTCATCAGTCGTCGGTGGGTAACGTTCGGGTTCGCATGGACACCTCAACGGCGCCGCTGGATGATTGGCGCCGGACTCCTCCTGCTGGTGCTACTCGAGATCCGCCAGCAGATGCGTGCGGATCTGCTCACGGCTGGCACGGACATGTGGCGTTGACAGAGATCGGTGGGTAGTCACGGCCCGCCGTGACGGTTGCTGCGCAAGCCCCGCAAGCACCCGGGCGTCGATCACGACGCCCACCTGGAGGCGCTGCGAGACGGCATCGCCGGCTACGACCGGGGCGTCGTCTCGAATTGCCCCTTGGCGTGCGAGCAGCCATCTCGAGACCTATGCGCGAGCTCGGGTTGACCGGCAGGACGCGCCCGACTGTCGAGCTCACGCGATGGAAACCTCGCTGCCTGTTGGCACACGCGCCCGACGGGGCGTGAGAAGCAGACCGAAGACCATTCCGAGTGTGGCCCACATCAGGCCCAGCTGCGCGAGGTAGGCGATCCGGAAGTCCCAGATCAGTTTCGCGGGCATATCGCTGGCGATCTTGTCCGGCGTGCCTGGAGTGAGCGCGAACACGGCACCGGCGACCGAAAGAAAGGCCGCCACCACGAGTGTGGTGCGCACTGGCGCACTCAGGTCTCGTGAGGCGAGGAACTTGTCCAGCTCGAACGCCCCCAGCACCAAAGCCAGCGCGATCAGGATCGTCAGGACATAGATCAGCGTCCGCTGATTGACCGTGGCCGGGTCGCCAACTGCGGGTGGGTTGCCGGGGATCTTCAGCGCCGGCGCAAGGGTGAAGACGCCGAAGGCGAGCACCGCCAGTACCAGCGAGCGGCCGTAGTCGGTCGCTGCCGGGAGCCGGTGCCGGACCTTGCCGAACACGATCGCGAACACCACGCCAAACAACAGGCCAACGACAAGGCCGGTGGCCATGCCGCCGAGCACCTGACCGGCGCGGGAAACGAGCGGCTCCTCCATCTCGCCCTTACGGTGGCCGGACATGGCTCGGGCGTTGCGGGCGTCCTCGATGACGAGGGCTTTGCGGAGCAGAGGCTCGACCACGAGCCACATCATCAGGGCAGCGGCGCAGCCAGCTGCGGCTCCGGCTGCGGCACCGCGGCGGAGTAGATCTATGAACCCCATGTCAGTGGCAGGGGACGCCGAGGGCGTGGCGTGCGTCGTGGGTGAGCTCGTGCAGGTACTGGCCCTGGGCGGCGCCGAGAAGGGCGCCGTTCTCCTGCGTGAGCATGAACAAGGTGAACAGGGCGGCTGCGGCAAGCAGCCAGGCCCAGGCCGGCACCGTGGTGACGGCGCTGGACGGGTTGGTGGGGTTGGTCATCGTGACCCCTTCTTTCCACGAACCTCGTGGACGATGCCGCAGCCGGTCTCCTGGCTTCCGGATCAACGCCTTCTCCTCGCCTTCCCAGCCCGGCGGGCCAGTGGCATGGGTGAGGAGGGGCTTCCCGGTCACAGTGGCGAGGACCACGTCGGACTTTCACCGACTTCCCGTGCACTGCGGCGCCGCTACTATCGCACATAGTCGAAGGCCGCACAACGAGCGTTCACGGAGTGCGTCCCTGGCCGACGTTCGCTGCCGAGAGGTTCCAGACCCAGTGCGTGTCGTCGAGGCCCACGACTCCTAGCCGTGTCCTGAGGTGCAAAGTAGAGGGTCTGTTCGTGGCTCCACGCCTCCATCACTGCCGCTGACACGGGCTCGGCGCGCGTTCGGGGGCTCCAGGCCAAGAGAGGCTGGCTCGATGTCGGCCCTCATCTGGGTTGCCAGGTACGTCAGGGTCTGTCACCGCGACAGGGGGATGGATGACAGGCGGTCTCTGCGTCCTGAGGTCGGTCGTTGGGTCGGTCCTTGGTGCGCCAGGACAGGGCGACGAGGAGGAGCCCGCCTCCGACGATGAGCGTGTCGGCGAGGTTGAAGGTGGGCCACCAGCCGGTGTGTAGGTAGTCGGTGACGTGACCGTCAGCGGCGCGGTCGATGAGGTTTGCGAGAGCGCCGCCGAGCACGGTGGCGAGCGCGCTGCCCCATAGCAGGGAAGCTGTAGGGGCCGTTCGCCATAGCGCGACGGCGACGGCGGCGGTGATCACGGCCGTGACGGCGACGACGGTCCATGCCGGCGCGTCGGCGGCGAAGGAGAAGGCGACCCCTGGGTTGAAGGCGAGCTGGAGGTCGAGCGGTCCGCCCATGATTGGGTTACCTGGCAGGACGTGCTCGGCCCAGGTCTTGATCGTCAGGTCCGCTCCGGCAAGGACGATGGCGATGACCAGGAGTCCGATCCGGCGTCTGAGAGCGCTGACGCCAGCCTCGGCTGTGGCTTCGACAGGGGCGCTCACTTGCGGCCGTCCGAGCACGAGGAGTCGGCTTTGGTGGCGTGGTCGTCGTCTTCGCAATCGTCGTCGCAGACGAGTTCGCCTTCCCAGGCTTCCTTGCCTTCCATGATTGCGAATCCGGCGATGACGAACCCGGCAACCGGGTCGATCCAGGTCCAGCCGAGCAGGGCGAACGCGACCAGGCCGACGAAGGTGGAGACCGACAGCCATGCGCACAGTCGGGTCTCTGCGGCATCAGCAACCACCAGGCGAGAGTTCATCTCCAGCCCGGCTTTGCGCTTGGCCCGGGCCAGCCAGGGCATGATCACGATCGACAGGCCAGTCAGGGCGATGCCGACTACAGAGGTGTCGGGCCTCTCGCCACTGACCAGGTCTCGGACGCCCTCGACGGTGACGTAGGCAGCGAGTGCGAAGAAGGTGATCGCGATGAACTTCAGTGCCCGGCGTTCCTTGGCCTCGTCGGGCTCGCCGCCCTTGATCTCGGCCAGCAGGCGCACCAGGACAACCGTGGCGGCAGCGACCTCGATGGAGGAGTCGATGCCAAACCCGATGAGGGAGACCGCTCCGGCGACCGTGCCGGCGGAGATCGCAATGATGCCCTCGACGACGTTGTAGCCGATGGTGACCTTCGCGTAGCGAACCGCTCGGTGTGCTGCGGGTCCGGTGACGTCGGGGGTGGTGGTGGATGGGGTGCTCATCGGGTGGGCTCCTGGGGGTGGGTTCCGTAGGTGGGGCAGAGGTCGACGGCCTCGCCGGTGGCGGCGAGGAGTTGCTCGGCAGAGGCGAGCAGGTCCATCAGCTCCGGCCGCGCCAGGGCGTGCATGGTGGCGCGGCCCTGCGGGCGGGAGGTGATCAGCCCGCAGTCACGCAGACAGGCCAGATGCGCCGAGACGGTGGATTGAGCCAATCCGACACAGCTCACCAGGTCGGTCACCCGCGCCTCGCCCTCAGCAAGCCGCCGCAGGATCGCCAACCGTGCCGGGTCGCCCAATGACCGGAACAACGCCACGGCCGCAGACGGAGCCCCACACGACGTGGTGGCCGTGGAGCCGTCATCCGTGATATTCATCGTCATGGGACGATGATAACCACAGACCCCGATGACACCTATCACGGAGGTCGTGTCATGTTGATGAACCGGATCGAGAAGGTGGCGGTCAACAACCCGGCTCGCCGGGCTCTGCAGCGTTTCTACGAGGTCCCGGCCTTGCTGAAGTTGGCTGGCGGGCCTCTCCAGCCCGGATCGAGAGCGGTCGAGATCGGCTGCGGCTCCGGGTACGGCACACAGATGATCCTCGACCACTTCAACGCCGCATCAGTCGACGCCCTCGACCTGGACCCGGAGATGGTGGCCAAGGCCAAGACGCGACTGGCCGACCGGTCCGGCCGCGTCCGCGTTGAAGCCGGAAGCGCCACTGACTTGAACGCAGCGTTCAGCGCCGGCGATGGCGACTACGACGCGGCGTTCGACTTCGCGATCATCCACCACATCCCCGAGTGGCGGGCCGCGGTCGCCGAGATCGCCCGCGTCCTCAAGCCCGGAGGAGTATTCGTCTTCGACGAGGTCACCGCGCACGCCCTGGCCCGCCCCTCCTACCGCCTCCTCTTCGACCATCCCGACCACGACCGGTTCACGGCACAAGAGTTCCTAGCCGAACTGCCCCGCCACAACCTGGACGTGACTGGGTCGTTCACCAGAGTGAACGGCGACTACCTGCTCGGGGCGGCCCGCAAACAGAACGCCGACCGGGGCTGAGCACGATGGCGGTTGTTGGGCTGTTGCTGTTCGCCTTGTTCTTGGCGCTCGATGGCGGAGTACGGATCCTCGTCCAGCGACGTCGCACCGGGGAGACTGGGGTGCGCCGGCCGGTGGGTCTATTCCACTGGTGCGCACGACTGATCAGCGTGCTCGGCGGGCTGACCGCAGGTGTCGTGGCCCCGGTCGCCGACCTGCTCGGACTGCCCCCAGTCCCCGCCCTGGACCAACCGGCCCTGCGTGCTGCCGGCGCAGCGCTGGCAGGGCTGAGCATCGCAGCGGTCTTCGCCTGTTAGCTGGCCATGGGCGCCTCTTGGCGCACCACAGTCGACGCCACAGAAACGCCGGCGCTGGTCACAACCGGCCCGTTCCGGCTGATGCGCAATCCCATATACACCGGAACGATCGTGATGACGGCCGGCCTGGCCCTGACGGTGCCCAACGCCGTTTCCGCGGCGGGCCTGGCATGCATGGTCATCGGCGTCGAACTTCAGGTACGCCGCATCGAGGAGCCATACCTGGACCGCATCCACCAGGCGACCTGGCGTCGGTACGCCGCTCGAGTCGGCCGCTTCTTGCCCGGGATCGGCCGCCTCGACGGACATGGGCCGTGACAGCACCTCATGCCCGACGCCAGGAGAGGCGAGCAGCAAGCGCCCCTGGCCCACCAGCACGGCCAGGGCCCCTGACGGTGTCATGCGTGACAAGTCGCCGTGCGCTCGAGCGCCGGCTGGCGGCCGAGGCGGTTCACCGGCCGTCGAAGTCGCTGTCGTCGGCAGACGCGGTGGTCGCGCTGAGCAGCGGGCCCCCGACAACGGCGGCCCGCGAGAACGACGGAAAAACCGAGGCCGATTGCGGGGCGGATTGCGGGACGGATTGTCACGGGGATCTCCTGCGGGTCCGAAGCGGCAAGGTCACATGCCGCCGACCGCGCCGTGCCCAAGAGAAGGGAGTCCTCATCGAGACCTGCGCTCAATCGCGAAGCACAGTCCAGTGCCCCCGCACCTCGTCTGTCGTCTCACAACTGAGGGAGGGTCCGGACGCTCACCGGAGTCCTTCACTTCTATAGAGGTGAGGCTGACTCGGCGTGGCGGATCTCGATTCGCTCTTCGAAACGGCCCAACTTCCACGCGAGCAGGCTGATCGTCCAGACCACGACGAAGAGCCCGACCAGGAGATAGCCGACATACTGCAGGTCGAGCCGCGTCGCCCATGACAAGGCGGCGAGGTGGAACTGCTCGGCGAGCAGTTGCAGCAGGACGATGCCGCCGATCACCAGGGCGACCACGACCGACAAGGTCGTGACGGTCAGGTTGTAGTAGACCTTCCGGACCGGGCTGAGGAACGCCCACTTGTAGGCGTGGGCCATGAAGACGCCGTCGGCGGTGTCGAAGAGGGTCATCCCGGCAGCGAACAGGACCGGGAGCACCAAGATGGCATACCACGGCAGCGTGCTGGCCGCGCCGCCCGCGAGGACCAGGAGCGCGACCTGGGTCGCGGTGTCGAACCCGAGGCCCATCAGCAAACCGATCGGGTAAAGGTGGCGAGGCTTGGTCACCCGGCGGGTGGCTCGGTTGAAGAGCCGCGCCATGAGACCGCGTTGGTGCAGGTGGTGCTCGAGTTTGTCCTCGTCGAAGGTTCCGGCTCGCATGTGCCGGAACACGTGGACGATGCCGAACAGTGCGCTCAGGTTGGTCAGGCCGATCACGATCAGGAAAGTCCCGGCGGTAAGAGTGCCCACGAGACCGAGTGTGGTCTGTAACGTCGAGTCGTCGTTCTGCACCGGGCCGGCGAGCGCACTCACCCCGACCGCGAGCAACAGGGAAAGTCCGAAGACGACACTGGAGTGGCCCAACGAGAACCAGAAACCCACGCCGCTGGCGGGTCTGCCCTCACCCACCAGCTTGCGCGCGGTGTTGTCGATCGCCGCGATGTGGTCGGCGTCGAAGGCATGTCGGACGCCCAGCAGGAACGCCGTGACCCCGAGGCCCACGCCGAACACACCGGAACCGCCGACCCGGTACTCCTGCGGCGCGACCACCGCGATCAGGACGACCCAACCGACGAGGTTCAACACCAGGACCACGCCCGCCATCGCCAGCAGTGCGATCCGGTCACGGCGGCGGGCGGTCATCAACATGGCAGCACCTTATCGCGAATCACTTGCAGCAACATCCTCGTGGCACAGGCTGGACACCGAGGATCGACCGGATGGGCCGCTGGCTCGAGTCAGTGCCCAGCCAAATCGACACGAGCGGGCCACGGGTTGGCGGTGCAGCCGTCCAGTCCCTTGGTTTGTTGCAGCATCACCGGAGCAGGCACGCCATTGCCCGGGCATCCGACGTGCGGGTAGCCGAGCGCGTGGCCGGTCTCGTGGTTTACCACGTAGCGACGGTAGGCCGTCAGTTTGCTGGCGTAGCTGTCGGCGCCGAAGTGCCATCGCCAGGCGTTGAGTACGACATCGTCGCCGTTGCGGCACGACAGCCTGCCGTCGGTGTCAAGGGGAGCGCAAAGTTCGTCGGCGGTCTCGGGTGTGGCCAGGACGATCCGCAGGTCGGCGTGGCCGTCGACGCGTGCTAGCCGGTGCTCGGCAGCCCAGCCACGGTCGTCAGACAGTGTCGTCTCGACGAAACGAGCGACTTGCTTGGTCGTGTACGGCAGCTCCTTCTCCACCTCGACCCGGTATGTCGTCGCATCTTCCAAGGGGGCGGCTGGAGCGGCCGCGACCTCAAACCTCCCGGACCCGCGCTCGGGTATCGCCACCGGCGACGCTGGCGGTTCGCTTGGCCGGGGGACCGGTCCCGCGGCTGCGGCAACTTCGCCGTCGGGAAGCTCCGTGCCCGAGGTCGGCGAAGCCGAAGGCGGGGCGGCAACCGACGAAACTGGGGCGCGTTCACTCTTGTTGGCGGGTTCACCGTCGCGCGCCATCGCGACGAGCGGGAGGGTGATCGCCAGCGCCGTGAGAAGGACGGCGAGACCGGCGTGGCCTGCGGAATCCTCGGCCACGAGCCGGGCGCGGTGCGGTTCCCGGCATCGGTGAGATGCAGTTCGGTGCTTGCTCATCGTCTCGCCGACCTACAGGACCTGTTCCCAGGTGTCGCCGTTGTCGTCCGAGCGGAAGGCCTCGTCCGTGGTGGCGGCATACCAGCCCTGCTCGGTGATCGTGAATGCCGCCGGCTGCCCACCGAGCGATCCAGTCTCCTGCCACGTCTTGCCCGCGTCGTCACTGACCCGGACAACGCCATCGGGGCCAATGCCTGCGAGGCTGCCTTCCGCAGTGGCGTCGAGGTAGGCGGTGATGGGGCCGCCGAGCTCGCGGGTCTGTCCCGTGGACGTGTCGATGCTGATCAGCTGACCCTTGCCGGTGGTTGCGAACAGCTGGCCGGCTTCCTTGGCGGCGGCGACGCTGACGAGGTCGCCCGAGTGGATCTCCTCGAACCGCTCCCGGTCTTCGGTGCGGAGCAGGCGCTTGGTGGTGGCGTCGTAGGCGTAGAGGACGTCGCCGGCCGGTTCGAGGATGTGGAAGTCGGCCTCACCTTGCAGCGCGAGCGGTGTCCAGGTCTCGCCGGCGTCGGTGGACTCGATCAGCCCCAGGTGCGGAGGCAGGTCCTCGGTCAGGTCGGGGTGTCCGCTGCCGAGAAAGTGGCCTGGACCTACGACGGTGAACGCCATGGTGTCCTGCCAGCGGTCGGCGACCCGGGTCGGCTTGCCGTCGTCGGGAACGTGGAAGAGGCCGAAGTGGGTGGCGACGTAAAGGCTGTCATCGGCGGGGTCGATCCCGAGGCCGTGGATGTGGCCGACTGAACTCTCGTCCGCGGTGTTGTCGGTTGCGGCTGGGCTGGACTCCGAGTCGGCGGCGCAGGCAGTTGAAAGGAGGGCCGTTGCCACGGCGACCGCGATCGTGAGGCGGGAGGTTCGGTTCATGAGAATGCTCCGGTCTTGAGAAGATGCCGGGCAGGTGCGGGGCCTGCCCGGCTTGGATGACGGTCAGGACTTGAGTAGTGCCTGCATCGTCTTGATCTCCTCGGTCTGGGCAGTCTCGATGTCCTTGGCCGTAGCCTTGGCGTCAGGGAATTCGCCCTCGGCCTGCTCAGTCTGGGCCATCTCGATCGCGCCCTCGTGGTGCTCGATCATCATCGTGAGGAACATCTGGTCGAACTCGGCGCCAGAGGCGTTCTCGAGCTCGGCCATGTCCTCCTCTGACATCATCCCGGTCATGTCGTCCGACGACATGTCGCCGTGGTCCATGCCGGGCATGCCCTCATCGGGGACGTCCTCGCCCCAGCTCCCGAGCCAGCCGGTCATGGTCTTGACCTCCGGTCCTTGCGCCGCCTCGATATCAGCGGCCAGGTCCTTGACCTTCTGGCTCTCGGCTCGGGTCCCGGCGAGCTCTGACATCTCGACGGCCTGCTGGTGATGCAGAATCATCTGCTGGGCAAACGTGACGTCGGCATCGTTGTGCCCGGCCGACGTGTGGCCGTCATCCTCGCCGCCACGGACAGCGAGGATGAGAACAACGGCCGCGAGGATGAGCAGCACGGCCACGACTATGGCGGCCGTCAGGGTCTTACGCATGAGAAGTACTCCGTTATGTGATCTGGGTCTGGGCAGGCGAAAACCCGAGCCACCCCGAATGGGTGCCTCGTGGCCAGGACCTGTCAGCAGCGGATCACGCAGAGTTGCAGCAGATCGGGCGGATCACGGTCTCGTCCGTAGAGAACCGGCGTCGACCAAGTGGGAACCAGGTGCCTGAGGACCCGGATGCCGCGCCTCGCCATCAGTAGAGCGAAGCCCAAGATCAACCCGGTGAGGATCGCGAGACAGAGACCGAGGATGCTCCCACCTCCGTCGCTGCCAGGCATCTGGGAATCCGTGGCGCCGCGGGGGGCCGCGGTGGCCGGGGACTCGTCTACCGTTGTCGCGGCCAGTTCATGCGGTCCACCGTGTCCCGCGGCCATCACCACGCCCCCGCTCTGGGGCAAGGCGCCCATAGTGTGAGCGCCGGCGTGAGATCCCCAACCGTGCATCGACAAGAGTCCGAACAGCGCCACCGCAACCGCGGCAAACGCAAGGCGCGCGCCACCTATGTGCGTCGCCGTCCGGAGATCCTGCATGGCCTCGATACTAGGCGTACGCCACGCGTAACAAGAACTCACTCAGATGAATCCCGCCTGGTTCAACATGACACGCGCGAGTTGGTCCACTACCACCGATCAACTACGGTCCATAGTAGAAGCGGGATTCTCCATCCCCTGGTGGGTGCCCGGCTTCCCCGTCATGGGCGCCCACCATTTCATGCCTGTGGCGCGGTCGTGTACGCGATTCGGTGGGACGAGGAGAACAGGTGCGCCCTGGTCGACACAAGCGGATAGATGACAACACACGAGGTTGGTCGCAGGCTGACACGCGAAGACTTTTGGCGGCCCCACGTCGGCTGGGGCCGGTAGACGGGCGGCATCGAAATGAGCGTCGCGGCGCGATTCGCTGGCGAGGAGCGGTGCCCCAGGTGCTGACTGTCGTTGCGGTCGCGGGCGTTCTGGGTGGCGGTTCTGTTGTTCGAGATTCGGTGGATCCGGCAGCGTTGACGGAGTCGGCGGCCGATCGTTCAGTGCCGCCGGCGGCGCTCGATCGGCGGGACAGGGTGAGCCGGTCGGCGGAGCGGCAGTCGTCGAGGGACAGGCGGCGCGAACCCGCCAAGCCCAGCCCGAGTCGGCCTCCGAGGGCTCGGGTTGACCGGCCCCGTCAGGTCGAGAGGCTCGCGGACGACCGCACGGATGCGCGATGGGTGCTCCCGGTCGACTCGTATCGCCTCACCGGCACTTTCGGCGAGGGGAGTTCGCTATGGAGCAACACTCATACGGGCCTGGACTTTGCGACGTCGTGGGGCACGACGATCGTCGCGGTAGCGGGCGGGCGTGTCATCGAAGCCGGTTGGGCGGGCGCGTACGGCTACCGCACGATCATGGAGCTTCCTGATGGGACGGAGATCTGGTACTGCCATCAGGCGCGCATCGACGTCGATCCCGACGAGTTGGTCGGTCGTGGGCAGCCGATCGGCGAGGTCGGAAGTACCGGCAACAGCACCGGGCCCCACGTGCATATCGAGGTACGCCCAGGCGGCGCGGATCCCATCGATCCGAAGGACGCGTTTGTTGAGCATGGTGTTCGCCCGTAGTGCAGGCCCGCCTGTTGGGGACGTACGGCCTCGGGGGTTGGGAGATCCATGGTGATGCCGCCGGCGATCGCGAGCGTGAACAGGGGCGGTCGAGAGCCCGCGCCGCCGGGTGTTCCTTCTTGAAATCCGAGACCGAACACGATCTACTATCGCCAATAGTAGATCCCAGGGAGGTGGCAGGCAGTTGCTACGACGTGCTGCACCAGGACGCGCCGCACCAGGACGTACTGCGTCAGGCGGCGGGGCGGCGCCGAGGGAACCTGTCGATGAATCGACGGTGAGGACCAGGCGGATGGGTTTGCAAGACCTGCCGGCCGTCGTCGCCGCTCATCGTCAGCACTTCCCCAATGGGTTCTTTGCGCGTCTCGGACCGCGGTTCCTTTGCCGCTATTACCGGACGTTCCTCGACGGTCCGCTGGCTGTGGCACTCATCGTCGAGGTGTCCGGAGTGCCATCGGGATATCTCGTCGGCGTCCTGGATCCCGTTCAGCATCGCCGTCTTCTGCTGACTTATCACGGTGTCGCGCTGGCGGTATGTGGGCTGATCGGTCTGATGCGCAGGCCGACGGTGCTGACCCGCTTCCTCGTGACCCGGGCACGCCGATACCTGACCGTTCTGATGCGCTCCCGCGATCGCGCCCTCGAGTCGGTGGGTGGGCCCCGCATTGCGGTCCTGTCGAATATTGTCGTGGCCGAGCACGCCCGCGGATACGGGCTGGGGACGGTGCTGGTGGACGCCTTCCTTTCTCAGGCGCGCGACGCGGGACGGGACCGGGCATGTCTGGTCACCGTCGCCGGCCCAAACGGCGCCGGGTCGTTCTATGCGAAGTCAGGCTGGCGACACACCCGTGATGCAACAGGATCCGATGGCCAACGACTGTCCTTTTTCGAACGCGATCTGCCGGAGGTCGTGTGACGGCAGCCCGACGGGCGGCGGTCATGCTGGTCCTGGCCTTGGTGCTTTCTGGATGCGCCGCCGTAGGGGAGCGTGGCCAACGGGAGGTGCCGAGGAAGAACCCGTCTGCGACAGCTCCTGTGAACCCCTCAGCGGGGCTTTCGTCGGTTGACTCCGCCGACCCAGTGATCGAGCCGGTATCTCGACGCCAATGGCAAGAGATGGAGGCGGTGGGAATGGTTCGCCCCGGATGTCCCGTCGTACGACGCGGTCAACTGCGTTCGGTGCGGGTGAGCTTCATGGACTTTGACGGTGTGAAGCAGCGCGGTCAGCTGGTCGTCAACCGAGATGTGGCGGCTAGTGTGTCCCGGATCTTCAGCAGTTTGTACGACGCCCGATTCCCGATTCGGAAGATGCAGCCGGTGGAGGAGTACGACGGGGACGCGAATGCCAGTCTTGCCGACGACAACACCTCCGCGTACAACTGCCGCAGAGAAGACCAGATCAACGCACCGTTTCGCGAGTCTCCTCACGCGAATGGGAGGGCGATCGACATCAACCCATTCGAGAACCCGTGGAAGGACCTTCGCTGCACGTGCTGGTTTCCCTCCGGCGATTACCGGGCACGCAAGGAGGCCCCTGGAGTGATCCTCCGAGACGGCGTGGTCTGGAAGGCATTCCGCCGAGAAGGGTGGATCTGGCAGAACATCGACGTCCCTGACTACATGCACTTCGACACGGGGTATCCGTCTGAGCCGTTCCGTTCAAGACCATAGCAGCGGTGAGCCGCCTGATCAGCCGCTGAACAGAATGCTCATGGCCGCGGCACCTGGGGCGAGCCGTTCCGAGTCGCAGTCGAACGGCCCCGAGCGCGCTGCTCCGTCGAGGTCAGTGCGGGATCAGACGCGTGCCGCAGTCCCGCGCAGCCTCGCCACAGCGCCTGGTCCGTCTACTTGCCCGCGTAGGAGTGCAGGCCGCCGCCCCAGAGATTGATGCCGACGAAGTTGAACAGCAGAGCGGCGAAGCCAACGAGGGCGAGGATCGCGGCACGGCGCCCGCGCCAGCCGGCGGTGGCACGGGCGTGGAGGTAGGCCGCATAGGCAACCCACGTGATGAACGCCCAGACCTCCTTGGGATCCCATCCCCAATACCGGCCCCAGGCGTAGCCTGCCCAGATCGGGCCGGCGATCAGCGCGGCAAAGGTCCATACCGGAAAGCCGAACGCATGCACGCGGTAGGCAAGCGCATCGATGACCTCTCCGGCGGGGAGTCGTGCGGCGAGGCCGCGGTTGCCGGCGTCGCGGGCCTCCGCACGTGACCGATAAAGGTAGAGGCAAGAGGCCAGGGCGCCGACGGTGAATGCGCCGGTGGCGAGCATGGCCGCCGTCACATGGATGTAGAGCCAGTAGGAGTGCAGTGCCGGGACCAGTGGGCCCGCTGGGACGTCCAGCAACAGCACCGCGACCATGAGAAGTACGACGATCAGCCCGGTCACCGCGAGACCCAGCCAGCGAATGGGCTGGAAGCGGAGCAGCACAAGGTACGTAGCGACGGTGGCCACACAGCCGGTGATCGTGAACTCGTACATGTTGCCCCATGGCACGCGATCAGCAGCCAGGCCCCTAGTGACCATCCCGACAGTGTTCAGTGCGAACGCGATCACGGTAAGAGCGACACCGAGGCGACCTGCGAAGTCCTCACGGTAGGAGATCAGTGAGTTCCGCGGATCCGCTTCGACCCCGGTTGCGCCGACCTTGACGGTCGCAATTTCGGGTCGTGGTGCCTTGTGAAACGCCCACTCGGCGATGTGGGCCAGCAGGGCGAGGCTGTAGACCAGGGCCGCGAACATGATCGCGGTGTTGCTGAACTGGGCGTATTGGATGTTGCTCATGTGGTTGCCTTCTCGATGTTGGCGAGGAGATCGGTCAGTGCCTGGTCAAGCCCATTGCCCTCGAGACGGTCGAGACCCGCAATCTCCAGTTCGGAGCCGGCCTCGGTACGGCGCGCGCGCAGCCAGACGCGGCGCGGGCGGATGAAGAGTGATCCCAGCAGGCCGAGGAGTCCGATGATGACGCCGCCGAGGGCGAAATTTTCAGCTGGGGTGGAGCTTACTTGGAGTCGTGTCCAGCGGGTCAACCCGTCAAAGGTGACTGTGCCCAGGCCGTCGGGGAGTTTGCGGGTAGCGCCCATCGGGATATTCAGGATGAGCGGCTTTCCGGTCTTGTCCGTGACTGCGGCCAGATTCGTCTTGTTCAACGCGTACACAGACTGGGGGACACCGTTGCTCAGTCCCAGGTCGCCCTGGTAGACGGCCATCGACAACACGGGGTTCATCGCGTCGGGGAACTGTGAGACCGGTCCTGTCTCCTTGCTCCAGGCGTACGTCGGCAGGAACCGCGCGTCGAAGCCAAGTTGCGAGGGCTTGGCGTCCGGTGCCTTCACGACCCCCACGGAGGAGTAGGCGGCGTCCTGCGGCATGAAGACCGTCGGTCCTGAGTAGACGGTGTTGCCCTCGCCGTCGTGGACCGTGATGACGGGCGCGTAGCCGTTGCCGACGAGGAAGACGCTGGTGTCCCCGATGGTCAGCGGACGGTTCACCTCGACCCGCTGCTTCTCCTTCTCGGCACCGGGCGAGGGGCTGTAGGAAAGGTCTGCGCGGAAGGCCGTGGGTTGGCCCAGCGTCGGGCCGGAGGTCATGAAGTTCGCCTTGAACTGGTCAAGTGTAAAGTTGAACGGCTTGAGTGAATCCGCGCGGAACAGCGGTCCGGGAGCGAAGTCGTCGTAGGACTGGCGGGCATTGGTGAACGTCTGTCCTTGCACCAGGTTGACCGAGCCGCGGAACCCGAAGAAGCTTCCTGCGGCGAAGGCGATCAGGATCACGACCAATGACAGGTGGAAGACTAGGTTGCCGGCCTCGCGTAGGTAGCCCCGTTGCGCGGAGACGGTCGCAGACCCGTCCTCGGAGGAAGCCGTGTTGACGCGATAGCGCTGCCGCCGGAGCAGCGACCGGGTCGCATCGGCCACCACCTCCGGAGACGCGGTAGATGTGCCCGTAATCGAGTGAGGCAGGCGGGTCAGGTTGCGGGGGGCGCGCGGCGGGGGAGCGGTCGCACCGCGCCAGTACACCCTGAGGCGCGGCAGGATGCAGCCCACCAGGGAGACCATCAGCAGCAGGTAGATCGCGCTGAACCAGGGCGACCCGTAGACGTGGAATACGTCGAGCCGCTCATAGACGGGCGTTAGCTTGGGGTGCATCTGTTGCCACTGGCGTACCGCGTTCGGATCGACCGGCTCCTGCGGGACGAGGGACCCGGGAATCGAGGCCAGCGCCAGGAGCAGGAGGAGGATCAGGGCGGTCCTCATCGAGGTGAGCTGGCGCCAGCCCCATCGCGCAAGCTCCAAGACGGTGAGCGTGCCGGGCGCTGAGGGAGGCTCGCTCGGCTGCGTGGTCAGCGGTGTGTCGATGGTGTCGGTCACTGGACAGGATCCGCGGCTGCGGCCTCGAGGGCCGTGCTTGACGCCTTGGGCCGGCGGGTTGCCAGGGCGAAGTAGGCCGCGGCAGCGGCGAAGGCGATGACGCTGGTCCACATGTTCAAGCGCAGCCCGAGGACGTGGTTCACCGTGTCGATCCGCAGGTACTCGATCCATCCGCGGCCAGCGGTGTAACCCATGACATAGATGGCGAACAGTCGACCGCCGGTGATCTTGAAACGTGCTTCGATCCACAGCACGAGTCCCACGACGCCGAGGTCCCATAGCGACTCGTAGAGGAAGGTGGGGTGGAACGTAGCGAAGCTCTCGTAGCCCTCTGGACGCTTATCGGGGCTGATCTGCAGTCCCCAGGGTAGCTGTGTGGGCCTGCCGAAGAGTTCCTGGTTCCACCAGTTGCCCCATCGGCCGATCGCCTGCGCCAGCGGGATCGCGGGTGCGAGCACCGCGGCGACCTCCCCGAACGGCGCGCCGGCGCGCCGGGCGCCGATCCAGGCCCCAAGTGCGCCCAGGGTGATCGCGCCCCAGATGCCTAGCCCGCCGTTCCAGATGTAGAGCGCCTCGATCGGTCGGCCTCCGGCCCCGAAGTAGAGCTCGGGGTCGGTGATCACGTGGTAGAGGCGACCTCCGACGATGCCGAATGGGACCGCCCACAAGGCGATGTCCTGGATCCGCCCCGGCTCACCTCCGCGGCGTGCCCAGCGCTTCTCCGCCAGCCACACGGCAGCGATGATGCCGGCGATGATGCACAGCGCGTACGCGCGCAGTGGGAAGAGTCCGATATGCCAGACGCCCTCGCTCGGGCTCGGTATGTACAGAGTGGTCATCTCGTCGTCAGACCCTCGGGTTCGGGTCCATGACGATGCCGCCGATGATCCCGAGCCCGATGGCCATGGGATAGCCGATCAGCACGTCCTGCCAACCCATCGACATCGGGATGGGGTGCCAGCCTGCGTGGGCCACGAGATGCTGGATCGCGACAACGGCCGCCAGCCCGAACAACGACCAAGACGCGATGCGGCGCTTGCTCCAGTTCGACAGCTGCCTGTCGATATCGCTCTTCTTGGCGCGGCGACGGATGCTCGCCATGACGCACTTCCTCTCCTCAGGAACGAACTCCTAAGAAGGATAGTAGACGAGTGCGCGCGTTCGTCTGTGGGCGGTCAACCACACGCCAGGGCTGACCGGAATCGAGCAGTGTGCGCGCCGCCGCAAGGCGCTGGGCCGTCCACGCATCACGGTCCAGACTTCACGCTGCCAATGGTTGGGGAAGGCGGCTCACGCCATCCGGCAGATGCCTTCCCATGCGATGGCCACGGCGGGAGCGGCGGCGAGCACGAGCGGGACCATCACAGCTGCGGCGATGCCGAATGCTGCGACCGCCGATGCGCCCACGGACAAGCGTCGCGGTCGGCCACGCAGCCGGGACAGTCGTGCTTCAACGTCTTGCGCACTCGCGGCCAACGTGCCTGCCGGCGCGGGATTGCACGCGAGCCGGGCAAGCGCATCGCGAAGCGGCCCCGGGCCGACGCGGCGACGGGCACCGTCATCCGCGCACAGTTCGGCGTAAAGCTGTACGAGCGGCATGGCGGTGCGGAAAGCAGGAAAGACTGGCGCCAGCGTCGCGAACAATGCGCGACATGCGACCAGTGCCGTGTGGTGCCGCTGACGAAGATGGGCGTGCTCGTGCGCCAGAACGGCGTCGAGCTCGTCTGGTCGGAGAGTGGAGAGCAGGCCGCTGGTGAGCACGATTCGGTGGTGTCGGCCGCCGATGCAGAAGGCGTACGGCGCCTCGTGCTCGACTATCAATGCACCTGTTGCGACGTCACGTCGCCCGACCATGTCAAAGGCGGCCACGCGTGCGGCACGCTCCCGACGATCTGACACCAACGCCCGCACTGCGCACCATGTGGTCCGTGAGATCAGCATCAGGAACAGCGTCAGGCCAAGCAGCGCGGTGAATGCGCCGCCTGGTGAGGCGTAGCCGTGGCGAAGGTTCTCGGCACACAGGCTGAAGAATCTGGCCACGTCGGCACTGACGTGGGAGAACGAGATACCGAGCGCGAGTCCAGAGGCTGCGAGAGACAGCAGCACCGACATCGACAAGGCCTGCCAGGCGGCGATCGCGAGTCGGGGAGCCAATGCTGGCCAACGGGCCTCTCGCAGCCATGTGGCGCCGAGTGTCCCGGCGACCGCGGCGTACGTCGCCAGAAGGAGTGCGTCAATCACCGAGCGCCCGCTTCAACTTCTTGACCTCGGCTGGCGACATGGTGTCGAGGAAGCGCAGCAGCGTGACCGAGCTGTCACCGCTCCCGCTGAGCAGCTCGTGCATGAGGTCGGCGGTGTGCGCGGCGCGGTCCTTGGTCGGCCGATAGCGAAACGCCCGTCCCTCCCGCTGGCGAGTCACGACCCCCTTGCGGTGAAGATTGTCCATGACTGTCATCACCGTGGTGTAGGCCAGTGGCGGGTCTCGGTCGATCCGCTCGAGGACGTCGCGAACCGTCAGCGGTTCGTCTGCCGCCCACAGGTGGTCCATGACCACCGCCTCAAGGTCTCCGAATGGGCGCACTTTCGAATGACTCCTCTTCCTCACACGCTGGCCGGCGGACCCGCGACCTGCTAGGACAATGGCTCCCACCCGGATCCCGCCTTCTCGTACAAGTTAGCGCGGTCGCCGTCGAGAACCCCGATGATGAGCTCGCCCTGGGCAGTGTAGGAGGCTGCGCTGGTGTTGTCGGGAATCGTGGCCGAGGTCCAGGTCGAGCCCTGGTCGGTGCTGACCTGGGCATCGCCCATGCCGATGACGAACAGATCCTGGCCGCCCTTGCCGACTGCAACGGACATGGACCCCATGCCGCTGCCCATTGCATCCCAGGTGCGGCCGCCATCGGTCGTCTTGACCGCGCCGGCCTGCATCGATGGCGCGATCGCCACGTCCGGGTTGGATGGGTCCACCCAGATGGTGCCCATGAAGTCCATGCCCTGCGAGCTGCGCCGCTCGAACGTCTTCCCGCCGTCGGTCGACACCAGGATCCCCGACTGCGGCGAGGCCACGTATACCATGCTGCCCGAAGCGCCGAGGCCATGAACATCGGAGACGGGCAGACCGGTGACAGTGTCGAACGTCGCGCCATTGTCGCTCGAGGCATACAAGCCCGCGTGGCCGCCGGCGAGCACTGTGTCCCCTGACTGGGCCCAGCCCATGACGTCCTTGTCGTCGAGCGACTTGATCTGCGTCCAATTTCCAGCGGCGCTACGGTACCCGGCTCCACCGTGCCCACCGACGAACAGGCGATCGCCGACCTCGCCGACTGCGTGCAGGTCGCCACCCACGACGGGCCCCGCGCTGATCTCGGAACCACTGCCCGAGCGCTGATTCAGGTATGTGCCCATCGCGATCACGAGAACCGTGACGATGAGAAGCGGTGCGACGACCTTAAGGGCGCGAGGCGAAAGGCCGAAGATGCGATCGCTACTGGGGTCGGTCATGTGAGTCCTGTCCTCTATGAGCCCGGTTTCTCTGCGCCGGACTTCCCGCCGTACTATCCACTATCGAAGATAGTAGACGTTCGAAGGGTGACGGAATGCGACGCAAGGCGCGTACGGCGGTTGTGATCCTGGCGATCGCCGCGATCCTCGGCCTTGGGTGGTGGCAGTTGCGCGAGACTCGGTCGCATGCCCGCACGACCGACGCTGGAGAAGTCGGTCTGACTCTTTACGCCGGGGATGAGGGCATCCCGCTCCCCGATGTCGAGGGCAAGACTATCGCTGGCGACTCGCTTTCCCTTGCTGACCTTCGCGGTCACGTGATCGTCCTCAACGTATGGGGATCGTGGTGTGCACCTTGTCGCGCAGAGGCTCCGGACCTCGCGAAGATCTCGAAGGAGTCCGCGCCGCGGGGTGTGCGGTTCGTCGGCATCGACGTGCGCGACAATCCGGCGGCGGGTCTGGCCTTCGAGCGCAAGTTCGGGATCACCTACCCCAGCTTCAATGACCAGAACGGGCTCGTGCTCGCCTCGTTCACCGGCATCGTGCCCGTCAGTGCCGTCCCCTCGACCTTGGTCATCGACCGCGATGGCATCATTCGCGCCCGCAACATCGGCCGGATCGACGCCAGCACCCTGCGCGGCCTGATCGAGGACGCGGAGAAGCTCGGATGACCCATGCGCTGTCCATCGGCCCGACCGTCGCCTACGGTCCACTCCTCGTAGCCGTCTTGGTGGCCATCCTCGCGGGCGCGATCTCATTCCTCAGTCCGTGCTGCCTCCCTTTGGTCCCTGGCTACCTCGCCTACGTGACCGGCGCTGCCGGAGCCGACGCTGCGCGCGAAACCGGCGCCCGGTCACGGTCGACGGCAGTGATGGGGACCGTGCTCTTCGTTCTCGGGTTCGCCGTGGTGTTCACGAGCTACGGAGCCCTCTTCGGCACGATCGGCGGCACCCTGGTCCGACATCAAGATCTGCTCATCCGGATCCTCGGAGTGGTCACGATCTTCCTCGGCCTGATGTTCGCTGGGGCATTGGGAGCAGTGCCGGGGTTATCACGCACGTTCCGACTCGGCTACCAGCCGACAGTCGGCCTCGCGGGGGCCCCGATACTCGGAGTGATGTTCGGCATCGGCTGGACACCCTGCATCGGTCCGACGCTCGCGGCGGTGCTCGCCCTCGCGACCACCAGCGGCACGGCCGGTCGCGGGGCCCTGCTGTCTTTCGCCTACAGCCTCGGTCTCGGGATCCCGTTCCTTCTGGCCGCCATGGGCATCAGCCGCGCCTTTCGCGTCTTCGCGTTCGCCCGGAGCCACGCGCGCTCGGTGATGCGGATCGGTGGTGCCATGCTGGTGGCCCTGGGTGTCTTGGAGGTCACCGGCATCTGGGGTGCATGGCTGGCGAGCCTGCGTACGCTGATCGGCACGTGGCAGGTGCCGCTGTGACACCCGTCCTCGTATGGCTGACCCGGCATCCCATGCCTGCGGTCTTTCTGGTGCTGGCGCTGCTTGGCGGGGCATCATGGGGGATCGTTAACGCCTTCAGTGTGCAGGAGCCGCCGGCGGCACCGTCGGCCGTGGTGGAGAGCGGCGTTGCTCCGTCAGTGCCACCTGAGCCCAATCAGGTCGTACCCCGGGTTCGGGTGGATCAGGCACATCGAGCGTTGCACGCTATTGGCCGTGCCTGCAGGCGGCCTGTCGCAATGCGTGAGCATGGCGCTGTATCCCAGCCCGTGGCTGTCATCGTGGCGTTCGCCCGAGACTACCCAGGGGGCGGGTTCACAATCGACGACGAGCCTGGCAGCACACTTACGTTGCTCCTTGTCGTTCGGAATGAGCTCGAGGCCTGTGACCCGACACAGATTCCACAACTTGATGAGTTCATTCCGCAGGCGTACCGCGTGCGCTAGGTACGGAGGCAGCGCGTGCGGGGCCTGCGCGCGGCAAGAACCTCTCGTGCTTGCGGTGCTGCTGTCAACTCCTGTGCCCCGGTGGGCACACATCAGAATCGGCTCACTCGCGTGGCTGAGTCGGCTCAGCTGCCGCTGGCCGTTGTTGCTGGCGCAACTCGGCAATCTCGGTGCGTAGCCGCTCGATCTCGATCGCCTCGCTCTGGTTTTCCGAGCCATCGCAGCAAGATCCCCCATGGCGCATGCCGGCCATCACGCCGTGACCGTCGCGCCGCATCGGGCGAACGCAGAACAGGTAGGCGAACGTGATCGATGCGGCAGCTACGAGCCCTGGAACCACCAGGTCGGTCACGGGAGATTCGATCGAGCGGCGGCGTCACTCTGTGCGGCCTTCAGCTGGTCGAGCTCTGCGCGGAGGCTGGCGAGCTCCTGCGCGTTAGCCGGCTGCGCCGGCTTGTGGCCACCGGAGCGGCGCATCGTGAAGAACATCATCAGTCCCATGCCGACCGGGCAGGCCAGGATGGCCACCGAGTAGAGGAGCTGCTCCATTGGAAGGTCTTCCTTTCGTGGAGGCGAGCCAACCCGCCTTCTACTAATTGCGATAGTAGATTACTGCATGCGGCCCATCTGCGGCGTCCACCACTGTCGCGAGCGAGATGTTCGATCACGCCCTCGCCGGCGACTCAGGAGGACGATGAGAGCGCGACGGTCCCGTGATGCGCGGTCAGCACTCGTGGTCAGTGTTCATGGTCATGACCGTCGTCGTCCTCTGGGTAGACCAGCGTTCTGGTAGTTCGATGCTTGGGGGCGTTCAGGGTCTCGCGCACGATCCTGTCGTGATGGTCCAAGGTGAGATGCACATAGGTCCCTTCACCGGGATAGGCCAGCGCCAGCTCGGTCTCACCGGTGTCTGGGTCGTGTCCGAGCAGTACGACGGTGGGCGCGATCCCGGAGCCATAGGGATCCGAATCCACCAGCTCCTGACCACTCATCGGGATCCGGGTCTCGATGCCTGAGGCGCCGTTGGTATCGCTGGTGACCTGCTCATACAAAACGAGCGCCGGGACCTGCTGCATGACGCGCACGGTCTGCTTCAGCAGCTGAGTCGCCTGCTTAGCTGGCCAGGCCACGGTGAGTGCCGTGGTGCCTCCACGAAAGTCTGACGAAGTCGCCTTCAAGGTGATCGTGGTCCGGCCCCGCTGCCACTGCATCGGGGCCACGAAGCATCCAGTCCCGCACCGGCGCAGACGCAACGCCCGAGGCGAGGTGTCCTCCGGTGCAAGTGCGTTGGCCACGAGCTCGTACGTCGTGGCGTCGACGGGATCCTCGGCGGGATGCATGTCCGGAGTGCTCAATCGCACCAGCAGCTGACCTTGCGACGCAGTGAGCCCAATGCCGATCCAGCCCGCCCGACCCCCGGCCGCCGACACCGGCCCAACGGGAGGTGGCGGGAACGGCAACTCAAGATCAGCCTGAACCGGGGGAGCGAGCGAGGTCAGCAGCGCGGAGATGGCCAGCACCCCGCCCAGGCCCGCAACCTCGATTCGCGCGGCCCGCGACGGCTGGACTGCGTTCGGTCGTGCCGCAAGGTGCCGCCGTGCCCACACGGCCAGTGCGGCGACGACCATGACGACGGCAAGTTTCACGATCAACCAGCGTCCGTACTTTGTCTCGGTCAACGTGTCGACCAGGCCCCCCGGGACCGCCAACACCAGCCCGCTCATGACACCGCTGCCGAGCACCAGCAGGAACAACCACACCGCAACCCGCGCGTAGCCGCGCATGGCCTCGACGGCCGAGAGGCCTCGACGGCGCCGGGACAGGCCGACCCGCACCACGTGAATGAGTGCCCCGATCCAGACCGCGGCCGCACACAGGTGCAGGAACGTCAGTGCGGCACCCCACCCCGGAATGGTGGCCTGCGGATGTGCGCGTACGCCCTCGGCCGCCGCCACCGCGACCAACGTCGCGGCGGCAAGGGCGCCACGGCGCGCAAGGCAGGCGGCAGCAGCCGCGGCGAACGCGATCAGTTCCACAGCAGCCACCAGCCCAGGCGTCGTGTTCAGCAGCTCAAGCGGTCGCAAACGAGCAATGCCGCCGGCCAGAGAGCCGCTGCCCAGCAGGACCACCGCGAGACCAGCCGCGCTCACCAACCCAAGCAGGCTCCCGGCAAGCAGCCAGGGTTCGGGATCCTCTTTGCGGGTCTGTGATGAGGCCGAGCGTCGTGTAATCCGCGCTCCAACCAACCCGCCGAGTGTGAGCGCGAGGCCGCTGAACAGTCCGATCCGCAGCATCGTGAGCGCCGTCAGGCCGCGGACCTCGGGCTCGTCACCCCCGCCGAGCGTGAGGCCGGATCTGGAGCCGACGGCGAAGCGGAACTTGCCGGTCATCGTGTCGCCGTCTTTGGCGGTGACTGTCCAGTCCACGACGTACTGGCCGACGTCGAGCTCCTCGAGCACGGCAGCGCTCACCGTTCGCCCGTTCTCACCCGACGTGGTTGGCCCAACGCGGATCGCGGCCCCTCGGGGCCCCTCCAGCTCCAGCGCCGACTCGGCTGGAATGACCTCTTGGTCGAAAACCAGCCGAACCTGGTTCGGCGAGGTCGGGACCGCGCCCTCGACTGATGGCGTGGCGAACAGCAGGGTTGCGTGCGCTTGCGCCGCCGGTGCTGCGTAAGCCAGCGTCAGAACGCCCAGCAGCGTGGCGAGGGCGATCCGCCATCCTCTCTGCAACGACATCCGCCGCGCGGGGGCTGCGGTCGTCCGTACTACAAGTTTCACGCGCACGTCTTTCCCAGTGATCACTACGACGATCGATAGTAGACAATGGTTAGACGACTCGAACCGCTGCCTCTCGTCGCGTGAGTCAGGAGCCCACCTCTCGGAGGTGCAGAGACCCACACGTACTACCTGGGAGCTGATCGTGCTCAGTCATTGGTTGTCAGGGCTGGGACTCTAAGAGTGAAGGTTGCGCCCTTGCCGGGCCCACGGCTGAAGGCCTCGAGGTGTCCTCCGTGTGCCTCGACGATCGCACGGCTGATCGTGAGGCCGATCCCGGATCCTTGTTCGTCGCGGCTACGGGCAGCGTCGCCGCGATAGAAGCGTTCGAAGATGTGTGGCAGTTGCGCAGGTGGGATTCCGTCGCCGGGGTCGGTGACGGAGACTGTGATCCAGTCTTGCTCGCGCTGCGTTTGGACGGTGACGGTTCCACCCGCCGGTGTGTGCCGTCGAGCGTTGTCGAGAAGGTTTGTGAGCACCTGGAGGAATCGAATCCGGTCCACCACAACGCGTCCTGAGCCGGTCGCCGTCGCAACGATCCGGATGTGCTTCTCCTCGAACCGCGCGGCGACCGTGTCCTGCGCGACCCGGATCAGATCGGCCGGGACGGCCGGCTCCAGTGTGAGCTGCAGGCGGCCCTCCTCGGCTCGGGAGACAGCATCGAGGTCCGTGGCGAGGCGGGCCAAGCGTGTCACCTGCTCACCCAGGACGCTGCGCGTGCTCTGGTCCCAATGCCTGACGCCGTCGTCTAGGCCTTCTAGGTAGGCCTGCAGGGTCGCGATCGGTGTGCGGAGTTCGTGCGCCAGATCGGACAGGAGACGCCGACGAGTGTCCTCGGTGCTGGCGAGTTGAGTGCCGAGGGTGTTGAACGACTCGGCGAGCGCGTCGAGCTCGGGCCCGGCGTCACCGACTGGGACACGGGTCTCATAGCGGCCTGCGGCGACCTGTGCGGCGGCGCGCTGCAGTCGAGTCAGCGGTTCCTCGAACCGTCGGCTCAGGAGCCAGCTGACCGCCAACGCCAGGGCCGCGGCGGCGACGATGGCGATACCCAGGGAGATGATGCTCGCCGTCTGGAATGCACGTTCGACGTGCTCGAGTTCGGACGGGTCGGGCGCGTGGTCTGCCTGGAGCATGTGCTCATGGAACAGGGGCGGCCCCACAACAGCGGCGATAACTCCGGCGGTAACAATCGCAGCGAGCAGGACCAACGCCTGCGCCAGGACGAGCCGGGTTCCGATCCGCAATTGCCGTAGCCTCATCGGCTCTGCACTGTCTTGATCTGATCCGTCTTGAACCGGTAGCCGACCCCGCGGACGGTGTCAATGAAGAGGGGCTCGGTGGCGGCCTCGCCCAGTTTGCTGCGCAGGTGAGCGATGTGGACGTCGACGATGTGCTCGTCACCGCCCCATCCTTCGCCCCAGACGGCATCGACGAGTTGGCGTCGGGAGAAGACCCGCCGAGGAGCCTGCGCGAGGGCAACGAGTAGATCGAACTCGGTCCGGGTCAGGTGCACAGGCCCGTCGCTGAGGCTGACTTCACGGGCCGCGAGGTCGAGGGTGAGTCCGTTGAAGCGGAGCAGGTCGCCGGTCTGCGGTGTTGTGAGCTTGCTGAGCCGTGGGCGTCGTACCGCCGCCTGGGCTCGAGCTACGACTTCGCGTGGGGAGAACGGCTTGGTGATGTAATCGTCGGCTCCCACGCCCAAACCGATGAGCTTGTCGATCTCGTCCTCGCGGGCGGTGAGCATGATGATGTAACAGTCAGAGAATGTGCGGATGATGCGGCACACCTCTACGCCGTCCAGTCCAGGTAGACCCAGGTCCAAGAGGATCAGGTCGGGGTCTTGAGTGCGGGCGAGATCGACCGCGTCGGGGCCGTTGTGTACCTGGGTGACGACGAATCCGCCCTTGGTCAGGTAGTCGGCCACGATCTGGGCGAGGGGACGCTCATCTTCGACCACCAGGACCGGGATGGGTGCTGTCATAGGTCAGCTCTCGCTCGTCGCCTGGTGCGGTCTTGTGCCCGATCGGCCGAGGTGCACGCCACGCAGCCGCAAGGCGTTGCTGATCACGCTGACGGAAGACAGGGCCATCGCGGCGGCGGCGATGATCGGGGACAGCAGGAGGCCAGTGACGGGGTACAGGACGCCAGCGGCGATCGGGATGCCGGCGACGTTGTAGACGAAGGCGAACAGCAAGTTCTGCTTGATGTTGCGCATCGTCTTGTCCGAGAGCCGTCGTGCGAGAGCGATGCCCATCAGATCGCCGTTGAGCAGGGTCACACCTGCGGACTCCATCGCCACGTCGGTGCCCGAACTCATCGCGAGCCCGACATCGGCCGCGGCCAGGGCGGGGGCGTCGTTGACACCGTCTCCTGCCATCGCGACCACCTTGCCTTCGGACTGGAGCTTCTGCACGACCTCGGCCTTGCGGTCGGGTAGGACCTCGGCCTCGATCCGGGTGATTCCCAGACTGCTGGCGACGGCCTCAGCGGTGACGCGGTTGTCGCCGGTCAACATGACCACCTCGACGCCCTGTTCCTTGAGGTCGGCGAGCGCCTCGGCCGTGGTCGGCTTGACGGTGTCTGCGATCGCGAACACGGCAACGGGCCGCTGATCGGTGCCCATGAGAATCGCAGTCGCTCCCGTGGACCTGAGCCGATCGGCGACGGCCACCAGAGGCATGGGGTCGATGCCCTCGTCGGCGAGGAAGCGGGCACTGCCCAGTACGACCCGCCTGCCCTCCACGGTGCCAGCGACGCCGCGGCCGACGGGAGAATCGAAGTCGGCCACATCCGCCAGGCCCAACTCGCGCTCCTTAGCAGCATCGAGGATCGCTTGCCCCAAGGGATGCTCCGACGCACGCTCGACCGAGGCGGCAAGGCGCAGTGCGTCGTTGACGTCTCCGTCCCTGTCGGCCAGTTCAATCGTGGTGACTGAGGGCTTCCCTTCGGTCAGGGTGCCGGTCTTGTCGACCACGACCGTATCGACCCTCTCCATTCGCTCCAGCGCCTCGGCGTTCCTGATCAGGACGCCATGCTCGGCTCCACGACCTACGCCGACCTTGATGCTGATCGGGGTGGCCAAGCCGAGCGCACACGGGCAGGCGATGATGAGCACGGCGACCGCGACGACCAGACCGTGGGCCATCCGGGGCTCCGGACCAACCACCGCCCAGACGACGAACGCCAGCACGGCGATCCCGATCACGACGGGTACGAACACGCCGGCGACTCGGTCCGCGGTGCGCTGGATCGGGGCGCGGGAGCGCTGAGCGTCGGCAACCATCGCCACGATCCGCGCCAGCATCGTGTCCCGCCCGACACGTTCGGCACGCACCAACAGGCCACCGGTGGTGTTGATGGTGCCTCCGATCACGTGGTCACCCTCGGACTTGGACACCGGCATCGATTCACCGGTCACCATCGCCTCATCGACCGACGACCTGCCTTCCGTCACTACCGCATCCACAGGGATCTGGTCACCAGGACGTACGCGGAGTCGGTCCCCGACGATGACGTCGTCCAGGCCGATCTCCTCGTCGGTGCCGTCGGCACGCACACGGCGGGCGGTCTTCGGAGCGAGATCGAGCAGAGCGCGAATAGCCCCCGAGGTCTGCTCGCGGGCTCGCAACTCCAACACCTGCCCCAACAGCACGAGAACGGTGATGACGGACGCTGCCTCGAAGTAGACATCGACCGCCCCAGATCCCATGCCGTCGGCCATGTCAGCAGACGAACGGAAGGAGTCGGGGAAGATCTCTGGTGACACCGTCGCGACGACGCTGTAGAGCCATGCCACCCCGGTGCCCATCGCGATCAGCGTGAACATGTTCAGATTGCGGGTTCGAACTGACGCCCACCCCCGCACGAAGAACGGCCACCCGGCCCACAACACCACGGGTGTGGCAAGAACGAGCTGAATCCAGTTCGACACCGACTGCGGGATGGCCTCGCCAATCGCGTCGACAAAATGACCACCCATCTCCAAGACCACTACCGGTACGGCCAGAGCGACACCGACCCAGAACCGGCGAGTCATATCCCGCAGCTCGGGACTTGGGCCCTCCTCGACGCTCGCTATCAGTGGCTCCAACGCCATCCCGCAGATCGGGCAGGCGCCCGGACCGGGACGGCGGATCTCTGGATGCATCGGGCACGTCCACTCAGTGGCAGGCGGCGCGGAAGCCTCCGCGGGTTGGGCCGACGCCTCCGCATGAGGGTGGTGCTCCTCGTGATGGTGTTGGTCGTGATCCGCGTGTGCGTGCCGGTCAGGCGTCTGGTGGCCGTAGCTGGCGTTGTGGTCGTGGTCGGCGGGGGGCGTAGCGTCCCCGGCGTAGGTGACCGGATCGGCCATGAACCGTTGTCGGCAGCCGGCGGAGCAAAAGAAATAGCGCTCGCCGCGGTAGGTCACCGAGTGCGGCGTGTTCGCCGGGTCGACACTCATCCCGCACACGGGGTCAGCGGCATGCGGCGGCGGCTCGTGGGCGTGGCTGCTCATGACCCCATTCTGACTGCCGTCGACGACGATCGCGACCGGCTCAGGTCCTCCGCGAGCCGACCTTCGTCAAACCTTCATGAAATCTGCGAGCCAATCACAAAGGTCGACCTCCAGGCTGGAGCCATGACGGACGGTGCATGGGACGTGACCTGGATCTGGGTGGTTCTCGGGCTCGCGGCCGTGTGGGCTGTGGTCGTCCTCGTCTGTCGCGCGATCATCGGCTCGCGCACCCGAGACGCTGGCCATGATCTGCGGGGCACGCTCGACCACAGGTTCGCAAGCGGCGAGCTTGACCTTGATCCGGACTTCAGCGACGAAGAGCGGCTTTCATGAGGCTCTCGCGCCGTTCGCTCCTGCTCGGCGCTGCGGGCAGCGCCAGCAGCGGCCTGCTCGCCGCCTGCTCGGGCAACCCCGCGATGCAGCCGTCGGGCCTCGCTCTGCCCACCCAGTCACCGATGACTCAGCCTGCGGGGAAACGGGTGGTTGAGCGCACCTTGACACCGCGGGCCACGACGATCGACCTCGGTGGCACGACCATGAACACATGGGCGTACGGCGACACGGTCCCTGGGCCGCTGGTCCGGGCGACCGCGGGAGACCTGGTGCGGATCACCGTTGACAACCAGCTCCCGACCGACACCAGCATCCACTGGCACGGCATCGCGCTACGCAACGCTGCCGACGGTGTGCCCGGCCTCACCCAAGATCCGATCACGCCGCAGTCGCGATTCGTCTACGAGTTTGTCGCCCCCGATCCGGGGACGTACTTCTACCATCCACACGTCGGGGTACAGCTCGACCGCGGTCTGTATGCCCCGATCGTGATCGACGACCCCGCCGAACCGGGCGACTACGACGACGAGTGGATCGTCATTCTCGACGACTGGATCGACGGCACCGGCACGACTCCCGACGACGTCCTCGCCGGCTTGGTCGCCACCAGTTCCGGTTCTGCCGGTCCCATGGGTGGAATGGATGGCATGGACATGGGGTCCGGTTCCTCGATGCCTGGGATGGACGGTATGGACGGTATGGACGGAATGTCGATGGGGTCTCCGGAGTCACCTTTCGGCGACGCCGGTGACGTCGACTACCCCCACTACCTGATCAACGGACGAGTCGGCTCGAGCCCGGACGTCCTGCGCGCCAAGCCCGGTCAGCGGGTGCGGCTGAGGTTCATCAACGCCGCAGCCGACACGATCTTCGCCGTCGCCGTCGGCGACCACACGTTGTCACTCACCCACACGGATGGCTTCCCCGTCCGACCGCAACAAGCCGGTGCGTTCTATATCGGCATGGGGGAGAGGTACGACGCGGTCGTCACCCTCAGGGAGGGTGTCTTCCCGCTCATCGCGAAGCCCATCGGTAAGACCGGGCAGGGATTCGCGCTCATCCGCACGGCCACTGGTGCGGCCCCTACACCAGGCGATGCTGTCGCCGAACTCAACGGTGCGATCCTGATCGGCTCCGACCTGACCCCGGAAGAATCGGCACGCCTACCAGAACGAGACATCGAGCAAGAGCTCACCTTGACCCTGACCGGGCAGATGAGCCCATACGCCTGGGCGGTCAACGGAGCCGCGTACCCCGAGAACCAGCCGCTGACGATCCAGCCAGGCAAACGTATCCAGGTCCAACTTTCGAACATGACGATGATGACGCACCCGATGCACTTGCACGGCCACACCTTCGCGCTGCCAAACGGGCTACGCAAAGACACCGTTCTGCTCAAGCCGATGCAGAAACTAAACATCCAGTTCCAAGCCGACAACCCCGGCAACTGGATGGCGCACTGCCACAACATCTACCACGCCGAGGCCGGAATGATGGCCGCGCTCGTGTACCAGTCCTAGAACCAACGCCAACCAGGGAAAGAGACCAACCTTGCGTACTAAACCACTCGCAGCCGCAGCCTTCGTGGTCATCGGCGGCCTTACCCTGGCCGCGTGCGGCGACAGCGACAATTCGATGCCAGGCATGTCGGGCATGGATTCCTCGACGCCCGCCGAGCCAACCGATTCGAGCCTCAGCATCAACGATGCCGACGTGTCGTTCGCGACCGAGATGATTCCCCATCACCGTCAGGCGGTTGAGATGGCCGGGCTGGCAAAGTCCCGGGCGAAGAACCCCGAGGTCAGGGAGCTCGCCGCGGAGATTAAGGGTGCGCAGGATCCTGAGATCCAGACGATGTCGGAATGGCTGACGTCCTGGGGCGAGCCGGTGCCCGAGGACATGACTGGCATGGACATGTCTTCGTCGATGCCCGGCATGATGAGCAGCGACGACATGGACAAGTTGGCGAACGCCACCGGTAACGAGTTCGACCAGATGTTCCTCACGATGATGATCGAGCATCACGAGGGGGCCATCGAGATGGCCAAGTCCGAGCAGGCCAACGGCTCCTACCCCGACGCGGTCGCCTTGGCCAAGCAGATCGAGGCCGCTCAGACCAACGAGATCACCACGATGAAGGGGCTGTTGGGCTGATGCCGGTGATGTCCGCCATCGAAGGCGCGTTCTGTCGTAGTGATCCGTGGCGGTACCTCGCCAGACGTTGGGTCCTACCTTGGGCGCTCAACGGCCTCGAGCTTCGCGGCGATGTCCTGGAGATCGGTGGTGGTAGCGGTGCCATGGCCGACGGGGTCGCCCGCAGGTTCCCCGGCGTCCGGCTCATCGTCACAGACGTGGACGACGCCATGGTGAGCGCCGCCAGCCGCCGGCTCCAGGATCGCTCCAACGTCAAGGTCGAACAAGCCGACGTCACATCGTTGCCGTACGCCACCGGATCGTTCGACATTGTGACGACCTACTTGATGTTGCATCACGTCGTCGACTGGACCGATGCGCTTCACGAGGCCGCCCGCGTGCTTCGCCCCGGCGGGATCCTCATCGGCTACGACCTCACAGACACCAACCTGGCTCGGCTGACACACCGGCTCGACGGCTCACCACACCGCATGATCGCCCACGACGAGTTGGCGGAGGGCCTAGCTGAAGCCGGATTCAGTGACATCGACGTTGTGCTGTCTGCACGCCGCCATCTCATGCGGTTCCGCGCGACGACGAACGGGCGATGATCGGTGCCCCTCGAACTGGCCTGTGATGCCTGCGACGTCGTTCTCGCCGCCGACACGGACGATGAGTTGGCCGAGCTCGCGACCAGACATGCTCAGAGCATCCATGGGAGCACCCCGACGTGGGATCACGTTCTCGCGCGCATCTACCTGCAAAACGAATGAACGACCGTGGCGCCCGATCCGGAGTGTCCGACTACGTTGACGATCTACGCTGATGAGTATTGGAGGAGTTCAGACATGCTGCTGGCACGCCGACTGGCGATCGGTGGGGTCGCCGCGATTGCAACCGCGCTCGTGGTCGGGATCCCGACAGGGATCATCCAGACGCCCTGGTATCAGCGCATGACCCCAGTCCTCTGGTGGAACTATCCGGTCTGGGCGGCTTCGGCGCTCCTTACGGGTGCGCTCGTTGCAACCTACGTCCGCGATCCGGCGCTTCCCGTTCCTGCTACCCAGGGAGGCAAGACCTTCTTGGGCAGCGTGCTCTCGTTGTTCGCGGTGGGATGTCCCGTCTGCAACAAGCTCGTCGTCATGGCCATCGGGGTCAGCGGGGCTCTCAACTGGTTCGCCCCTATCCAGCCGCTTCTGGCGATCGGATCGCTCGGTCTTCTTGTTTATGCCCTATGGGCGCGACGGCGCGCCGCCCTTGCATGCCGAGTCGGCCCACAACCGACCGCGTCTAATGCTCGTTGAAGTGGACCGCTGTGGGCTGGCGATTAACGGAGCCATCGGGGTGGGCCGGCGCGATCGGTCCAGCGCCGGAGTTCGGTGACGATCGGGGGTGTGCTGCGGAGCAGGACAAGGCCCTTGCCAAAGGGCAGCGTTCGGATCGTTTCTGGGGGCATGACCGGGAGGCGGCGCACGGATCGTTGGAGCGAGCGGGAGCCGTGGTCGCCGACGATGAGGGTGTCGGTGTGTTCGTCGCGTTCGCCGATGAGGGCGGAAAGGTCTTGGAGGTCTTTGGTGGCGGAGGCGCCGCCGAGGATGACCTTGACGATGGCGGCGTCCCAGATGGCGTTGGCGGCGTGGTCGCCCCATTTGTCGCGTGCCTGGGCGAGGGATTGGAGGACGGGCATGGTGGTGATGCCGGTGCCGCCGCCTTCGGCCATGAGCACGGGCATGGAGGGCAAGGGGGAGAGGTTGCCGATCTCATCGAGGGCGAGCAGGAGGGGTGGGTCGAGCCGGGCGCCGGGGGCGGCTGCGGCGAGATGGCGGGCGGTTTCGACGAGGTCTTCGATGAACGCGGCGACCAGGGGCCAGGCGGCTCCGGCTCCGGCGCCGGTGGCGAGTAGGTAGAGGGTGCCGTTGTCGGTGAGGAACTCGGTGGGGTCGAAGGCTTCACCGTTTCGTGGGGTGACTGTGTCGAGAACGCGAGGGTCGGCGAGGGAGGAGAGTGCAAGGGAGACGCCCATCCAGATCGAGTCGCGGGTGCGTGGGTCGGCGCTGATCATGGCCTCGAGCGAGTCGCCCCACCCATCCGCGGCTCCGGTGGAGCTGCGCAGGATCGCGACGGCGTCGTTGGCGAGCGAGGGGTTGAGAGTCCAGGCGTAGAGGTCGGCTGCCGTGCGTTGGTCGAGGGCGGCGGCGTGGAGGAGGGCTTGGAGGGCGGTGCGGGTTTTGCCTTCCCAGAACCCGCCGCTTTCGACGCCGCCGGAGGAGAGGCCCGTAGCGGAGGCCAGCCCGGTGGCGCGGATCATCGCGGTGAGGGGGTCCTCGCAACCGCGTACGGGAGACCAGCGCAACCCCGAGGGGGTGCCCTCGGCCAGGCGCTGGGGGTCGAAGACCGCGACTGGTCCGCGTTCGGCACGGTGATCGATGGTGGCATTGAGGTTGTCTGGTCGGGTGGAGGTGGTTACCACGGGGCCGGGGGCGTCGAGGATCGCGTTGATGACGAGGTGGAGTCCTTTGCCCGAGCGAGGTGGACCGAGGATCAGCATCGAGTCCTCGGCGGAGCTCCACACCTGGTGGTTCCGGGACCTGCCGAGCAGGTAGCCGACATCCTCGGGCCGTGGCTCCGCGAGGCTGGGCCGAAGATTCGCGGCTCGTCGGAGGAGAGCTCGACGGGACGCCGCGGCGCGTACGTCCCGGCTGGTCGCGATGCCCGCGAGACGCCGCGGGTCACGGGCGGTCCGGTGGTGGGTAAGTCCGATCAGGCGCCACGCGAACCAGGCCAGGACACCGAGGACCGCGACGATGGCGGTGGCGATCAGCCAGTACGCGACGGGCTGCTGCCCGGCGGGAAACAACGGATCATTCAGCACGTCGAGGCCGGTGGCCAGGCCCTTTCCACGTACCCGCGCGCCGGTGAGGTGACTGGTCACCTCTGCCGCCATCCAGAGGATCGCGAAGAGGCCCGCCAGCGCGGCGATGAGGCCGAGTCCCAGGTTGACCAACGCGTCATCGATGGGCCGGGCGTTCGGGTTCATCGGTCGGCTCCGAGGAAGGTAAGGGTGCCTGAGGAACGGCCCAGCAGCATCACGGTGCCGCCGCGGCGGGCGAGCACGGCCGCCGGTAGACGTACGTGGGTCGTTCCGTCGTCGGAGGCGGGGTGTTCGCTGATGATCACCGCGACGGCGACTGGCTCGCCCGGCAGGAACCCTGACGCGTACGTATCAGGCTCGTCGCTCGTCGAGCCGGATGCCTCCGTCACGTCGTCGGGGCCGAGCACGTCGCTGTAGATGCTGCCGTCTGCCTCGATGATCTCGACCCGGACGGCGCCGAGATCCGTGCGAACGGCGTCGAGGACGCCGCGTACGGACTCGCGGCCTGCCAGTTGAGGGCCGCCAGGGGGTGTGTAGGTGTCGCCGTTGAGCGTGAAGGACGGAGCACCAGCCTCATTGATGTGGATTCGCAGGTGAGGGTGACGCCAGGAGGTCATAGCCCGATCGCCTCACTCGGCTTCACGTGCTGCACGGTGCGTTCGGCCTGCGGTGCTTTGGCGGTCGGCACGCGAGGTTCGAGTCCGGGCGGTGCCCCGGTAGCGGTCTGGTGTGTGTCGAGTCGGTCGAGGATCCCGAGCGCTGCACGGCGTACCCGCTCGGCAGTGGCTTGGACGACCTCGACAGGGTTCGTCTCGGGCACGGTGTTCGCCCAGGTCGTGACGTAGGGGACGGTGTAGGCGGAGGTGTCCATGCTGTGCGCGGCACCGACCATGAGCGCGACACTTTCGGCCTCGACCTCGGCAATCCCGCGATGGAACGGTGCATCCGGGCTATCGGGATCGGTCAGCAGAACATGCCCGAGCTCGTGGCACAGCGACTTGACCTGGGCACTGTCGTCCATGTCGATGCGGACTGAGACCTCCCGGGTCTGGAAGTCGGTCAGCCCGTTGGCGCCGCCGATCGCCGTGGCGTTCGAGACCAGTCGCAGTTCGTATCCCTCCTCGGTGATGAGGTCTGCCAACCCATCCCAGAGCCCTTCGGGTGCCTCGCCTTTCAGAATCTGCGGTGCGGGAGTAGTCGGCAGATCGTCTCCTTCGGTCAAGGAGATGTCCCAGACGTACGCCAAGCGGACCCCGGTCATCCGGGTCCGGACTGTCTCGCCCGGCTGTGCCTTCTCGTTGGTTGCCAGGCGCCGCCACGACGACGGGTCGGACGGAGTGGACGTGGCGAACCGTGCCGTCTTCGGCGAGAGGATCTGGTAGCCGGCCTCTCCTTTGCGAACCTGACGACCGAGGGTGAGCCATTGCTTGTAGCCTGCGACGTAGGTCGGGAACGGGGTCGGAACGCGACCCTGCTCGTATGCCTCGGCATGCTGGACCGCGATGAGCATCGAGTTCCGAAAGCTGCGGCTCCGAAACTTTGCCGAGAACTCCAGCGCGCGGCGCCAGTCGTCGCCGGTCACCAGTTGCTCTACCGCGGTCGTCAGCCGTTGCTGGACCGCTTCCAACTTCGCTTCGCGCTCGGCTTGCTTGCGTGCCTGTCGCTCGGTGAGTGTCGTCGACATCGTCGCCTCCAGCTGTCGTGTCGAACAGCAGGTGCTCCCGCGGGTCCGCGTCAGCGGGTTCGATGCCTTACCGGCACCGAAGAACGCATCTACAACATCGACCTGGAACGGCAGCCTGCGCCTGACGCCCTCGAAACCGGGGACGTCTGAGTGGGAAGGACCTGCGCATGCTGCGCGCACGTCAGGCACGTTCGAGTTGGTGACACGCGTATCCGAACCAGCGTGAGGCGGCATGGTCGGTCTTGTACTGTGGGGACAGGCAAGGAGTTCGGGAAAGCACCTGAACCACCACCGTCGGTCTCGCGGCACGGGGCGTTGGATTGCGCCTGCGCTACCGCCGCCTTCTCGTTTCGTTACTTCAGGCTGTCGCGCACACTGTGTGTGCGATGGCCGCAAGGGAGCCACCTGTAATGACCATCTATTCGCACCATGCCCACCGCGGCAAGGTCCAGATCCTGGCGACGTTCCGTGGACGGTCCGGACTCGCGTCGTCGACCGTCACGAGCGTGGAGTCTGTCGCTCTCGCGGAGCCGATCGTGGACGCACTCAACCGGGTCTCCGCAAGCGCGACCACGCCAGTAAGCACCTGGGACACACGATTCGGACCTGCAGACGACTATCCGCGTGACCACCTCGATGTGCTGTCCAATCCGAAGGAACGCTCGCAGCTTCTCGACTGTGCCCACAGCCTCTGGTACGTCCTGGCAATGTGGCAGTTGCACGACGCCCTCGCCGATCTCGACCAGGAGTTGACGACGGTGCCACCGCCGGTGCGCACGGCCGTTGAGGCCGAGTTGGCGACCGAAGCAAAGTGGCTCCGGGTCGCCCTCGCGGAGGAGGAGGGAGCCGACGTGTCAGAGGAACCTGGCCAGCGCCTTTGGGAACGCGACGAGCCGTTCGTCTACACCGAGGATCTCGGGCTCAAGGAGCGCGACCGTGAGTATCTCGATCAGCACGACGACTACGACACCGACGCGGATCGCCAGGTCGCCGCTGACGATCTCCGCATGATGCTCGACGCCTACACGCGATGCTCACCGGACGCATTCGTATCCATCAGTCTGGAGGGCCTCGACTTCTTCATCGATCCGTTCGACGACGACTCCGGAAACCACGACTTCTATCTCGAGGTCGGGCCCAAGATGTCGGTGAACCCGCTTGGCCTGCCTGGGTGGGGAATCTCGATCGGCCGGTGGGAAGTCGATGAGGTCGATGACGACGGCGAGGCGATCGGAGCGACGGGCTCGACGTTCCTCGATGCCTCGTTCTCGGACCGCCCACGAACCGCCGATCTCACCGCGCTGCTCGAAGCCAGCCACAGCCAGATCGCATCGTGGGCGACGGCTGCTATCGGAGACACACTCGACGGAACGACGCTCGTTGTGACCGCGCGCATGAGGTAGAAGCAACTGGACCGGTCAGCGTCGCCAGATCGCGCGCGACGCTGACGGTGTCCAGTTCCGACAAACCCGTTGTAGATCGATTGGGTCGCTGGAACGCACGTCTTGCTCGACGATGGCTGTCTGATCGCCCGTACGCTGCTGCTACTCGACCGGCATGAGTAATGCGCTGTACATTCGTGGTCCGGTATTGCGACCTGCGGAACCTACAGGACTGGCCCGCGGACTTCTTGTGGCCAGCCGCACCCCTCCGCGAGTCGGCCGGCCCAGTACTTGGCGGTCTCGACGTCGGGTACGTCGATGACGACGAAGCCGCCGATGTGCTCTTTGGTCTCGACGTAGGGGCCGTCGGTGACCACGGCGGTGCCGCTGGTGGCGTCGGCGCTGTGGACGGTGTGGCCGTCTGCCAGGCCACCGCCGAACACCCAGACGCCGGCGTCCATCATCTCGCGGCTGACGGCGCTGGACGGCTCCACTCTGCTCTGGAACCACTCTTCGGTGTGGTCGCCGCACCATGGGGCGTTGAAGTAGATGATGTAGTTCGCCATGTCGACTCCTCGAAGGGCAGGGCGGACTGGATGTCCGCTCTCTACTGTTCCACGAACGGGCGCGGCTAGATTCGACAGTCGGGCGACCTCAGTTTCGGGAACGGCACGTTGGTTGGAATGGCAGGTGCAGTCGTAACCAGTTAGCGGCGATCGCGCATGCGCCCAGCGGTGTCGAAGAGGGATAGTTCGGCGGGATGGAGCTGGTGCTGGCAGACGAAGGATCGTTCCTTGATCCGCCACAGCCCCCGACCCGTGCTCAGCGTTGGAAGCAGGCTTTGCTCGGTCGAGGTGAGTCCGAGCGCCGCTGCGGTGTTGCCGAGTTGGTCGGCTTCCTGCCGGTAGATGATCCGGGTTTCGGCGTTGGAGAGCAGGGATGAGGCGAGGGCGCGCATGGCGGTGCCGGAGTCGCCGACGTTGTCGAGGTCGCTCAGCTTGTGGAAGATCAGCATGTTGGCGATCCCATAGTGGCGGGCGAGTCGCCAGTGGGCGTCCATCCGGCGGAGCAGGGCGGGGTGGGACATGAGGCGCCAGGCTTCGTCGTACACGACCCACCGCTGCCCGCCGTCGGGGTCCAGGAGCGCGGATTCCATCCAGGCTGAGGCGCAGGTCATCAGCACGGAGATCAGCATGGCGTTCTCGGTGACGCGGGACAGGTCCAGCGAGATCATGGGCAGCGTGGGGTCGAACCGTACGGTTGAGGGTCCGTCGAAAAGTCCGGCGAGGTCACCCGCAACGAGTCGGCGGAGGGCATGGGCGGCGAGGCGGCCATCGTCGGTGAGCCGGTGGTCCGGGTCGTCGGCGGGGTCGGGGGAAAGAAGCCGGTCGACGACGAGGGGGAGGATCGGGACCTCGTACGACCGGACGACTGCGCCCAGCGCGACGTCGATCGCAGTGTGCTCGAGTGGTGTGAGGGCCCTGTCGAGGACGGTTTCGGCGAGAGCTCCGAGGAGGTCGCGGCGGCGTGCGGTGACCTGAGCGGCCCACTGGACGTCGTCGAGCCCCGCCGGGCGGTGACCCTCGTCGAGGGGGTTGAGGCGGTTGGTCATGCCGTGGCCGAGGGCGATGGCGCGTCCGCCGACGGCTTCGGCCACAGGGGTGTGTTCGCCTTTGGGGTCGCCGGGGACGTACACACGTCTCCCGAACGGGATGGACCGGCTATAGAGGCTCTTGGCCAGTGATGACTTCCCGGAGCCGACGATTCCGGCGAGGACGACGTTGGGGGCGGTGATCTGTCCGCGGGCGTAGAGGACCCAGGGGTCGTAGACGAACGAGCTGCCGGAGTAGAGGTCCTGGCCGACGAAGATGCCGTCGGCGCCGAGTCCGCCCTCGGCGAGGAAGGGGTACGCGCCGCCCCAAGTTGCGGAGGTGTCTTGGTGCTTCGGAAGGCGGAGTCGTCCATGCGTACGCAGCATGGCCGGTCCGGCCTCACCTGCTGGACCGATCATCGGCGGCTCGTGCTCGACATCCGAGGCAAGGTCGGCGGCCCGGTTCCGTGCGTGCCAGTCGGAGAGCAGTTGGGCGGTGGCACGGCGTCGCTTCTTGCGGTCTCGCCGACGCTCGTGGGCAGGAGAAACAAGCGTGGCAGCGTGGAGCCGTTCCTCTCGGGTCACAGTGTGATCCCGTTGCCGGGGATGCTGGTGGTTCGGGCGGTCTGTTCGACGGGACGTGAGTATGCGATTCTGGCCTCGATCTCGCGGGCGTGGTCGACGACTTTGGCAATCTGGCGGGTCATCTCGGCGGCCCGGTGGAGTTCCCACGACACCTGATAGGAGGCGCTGTACCCAGTCCGCGAGCTGTCGGCCACGACGGGCCGGATGTCGTGCCGTTTCAGGGTGTCGTGGAAGCCACCGATCTGGTTGAGCGTCTGCCCCATCGAGGTGATCGCTTGGGAGAGGGCACCCAGCAGGTCGTAGACCACCGAGGGGTCCTCGAGGTTCCTGGTCGCGTGCGCGAGGCCGCGCAGTGCTTGGCGGGCTTCCTCTGCGTCCTTGGTCGGGTCGTTGAAGGTCGGCATCGTGTCCTCCTGCTTTGAAAGGGTGATCAGCAGGCAGGTGCGACCTTGACTCCAGCAGGGACGCCGCGCGGGTCAGACTTGGTCGGTGACGAGATGAGTTCGGCGAAAGCCTCCCGTTCGCCCTCGGCATCGCTCGCGCTGGTCGTCTCGCGGGGATACGTCGCGCGATGAGATCACACCGTGTGTCAGCAGCTCAGTCGATCAAGTCCATCATTTCTGGCTATGTGGCCGCTAAACGCAGAAACCTGATCGCGTGGAAGGCCGTATAAGGGCAAGATCATGTGTGTAGATGAAGATCAGGAGAAGATGCAATGGCGAAGCGACCCGCCTGGTGGCACACCATGCAGGAGGCGCGTCGGCAGGCGTGCCTGGCCGTGGACTTCTACAACCGACCGGGCGACCGCGCGAGCTACCTAGACTTCGTGGTGCACATGCACCTCGCCTGGCAGGACCTGCTCCACGCTGATCTGACGCGACGCGGCGTGAACTTGCACTACCGGCAGAAGGGCAGCCGTCGCTACGAGCGTCTGCCGAATGGCGACAAGAAGTCTTGGGATCTCGCGAAGTGTCTGAAGGAGGAGTTCTCCGCGAGCGACCCCACCCGCGCCAACATCGAGTTCTTCATCGGACTGCGCAACAAGATCGAGCACAGGTTTCAGACCGCGACGATGATCGAGACCGCGCCGCACGCGCACGCATTGGTCATCAACTTCGAGGCCGAGTTAGTCCGGCGTTTCGGTTCCGTGTACAGCCTGGGGTCTGAGCTCCGTTTCCCGGTCTTCGTTCAATCGCTGACGCCTGAAGGGCTCAAGCAGCAGAAGGCGCTGCGCCGCGGTGTTCCCGCAGCGACCAAGTCGTACGTGACTAAGTTCGAGGCGAGTCTCGATCCCGCTGTCTTGGCCGATGAGCGATTCGTGTACAGAGTCATGATGACCCCGATCAAGGGGCCTAAGACCGAGGCTGACATGGCGCTGAGATTCGTGCGCATGGAAGATCTCTCGGCCGAGGACCAGCGCGTGATGATCGAGAGCGAGGGCCGCGCGGTCATCATCGAGAAGCTGCGTGATGTAGCGCTGAAGGATGAGCTTCTGCCAGCCGCGGCGGCGCGGGCAGTGGAGTGCCTGATCCCGTTCAAGTTCAGCACCAACGACTTCACGGCAGCACGCCATCATCTCGGCGTGGGGCCGGACAAGGGTGGCAAAGGACGGCTGCCGAAGAGCACGAGCGAACTGTGCGTTTGGATCGAGTCCACGAAGCAGTGGGTCTACACGCAGAAGTTCATTCGCCAGGTTGCCGACCTCGTTGCGACCGCGGATGGCTACCGAGCGGCTATCGGACGGGGGCCGGTGGTGAAGCCCGCTACAGCAGTTCCTGCGGCTTGAGCGGGTGGCCAAACCCGATCGGCTATGACAATGAGGCCGTGGGCCTCACTCGCCAGGGCATGTCGGACTCGTCTTGGCGAACACGATTTGGGCGACGTCGGATCATCTACGAAAGCCGCCGACTGAGCGGTAGCGCTGTGGCGAAGCTCCGGGCCTGTTGGCCCCAGAGTCGGCGGGTCTCGCAGCATGACTGGATCGCCGCCTGCTCAACGGTGGCGATGGCCTTCTCTAGTTCGTGATCGTCGGGGGCGCTGATGGTGATGAGGCCGGTGGTGCGGAGGATGCCGTGGCCGGCGGTGAGTTCTGCTTCTTGCTGGAGGACATCGCGGTATTCGGCGCTTTGCTGAGCGTCTTCGATCTGGCCGAGTTTTGCGCGTTGGGTGGCGTCGGAGACGTATTCGGTCTTCTTTCTCCGGATGTCGCGGGCGGCGGTGTCGGTGCGGAGCGGTTGGTAATAGAGGGTGAGGGCGCGGCGTATGCCCGAGGTGAGTAGGAGGGGTGCGAGGAAGCCGGGGTAGACCTGGGAGCGTGGCCACTCGCTGATCCAGAGGACGGCGTGGTGGGCGGAGTCGGAGCGCAGCGATCCCCAACTTTCGGAGACTGCGATCGGGCCGGCTTGGGTGAGGTCGCGGCCGAGGTCGGGGTGGCGCTCGCGAGCGGGTGCGGCGTCAAGGTCGTAGGCGGAGCGTAGGACGACGGCGAGGTCGGCCGGGGTAAGCCAGCCCTCAGGGTTTAGCTCGGCCGAGCGCAGCGCCGCGGTGAGGGCGCTCATCTCTTGGCGGAGCACAGCGGCGGCGCCTTTGCGGCCTCCGCCGGCGGCTCGGATTACTCGGGAGGCGGCGCGCATGTCGAGGGCGATGGAGATGGTGGTGGCGTGGCGTTCGGAGGCGGGACCGGCTCGGTCGATGAGCTCGGCGTAGGTGCGGGCGGCCCAGGTGTCGTCGTCGGTGCCGTGGGTCTCCCACCATTCGGTGAGGCTCTTGCCGGAGTCGGGCAGCGTACGTTCGGTGACCTGGACGGCGGCAAGGCGTCCGGAGCGGCAGGCGGTGGCGAGTACGCGGCCCCAGCCGGTGACGCGGCGCTGTTGTTCCGCGGGGTCGAGGAGCACGAAGGCCGGGTGGGTGACCGCGACGATCGCGGTGAGGGTGGCGGCGTGAGGGTCGTGGACCATGACGGCGCCGGTCTCGGCGTCCTCCCACTGCTGGAGGCGGGCGGCGTCGCCGGGGAGGGCGAGGGTTCCGGCCTGACGCGGGCGGGTGAAGTTGCGGCGGTAGTCGAGCTGCCCGGTCATCGAGCGCCGGAGCCACACAGTGCCGATCGGTAGCCAGGCAACCACGGGCCGTCCGGCGACCTTCAGGAACGAAAGGGCCGTGCAGGCGCCGATGATTGGGACTGCGCCGGCGAGGGCGGAGGTGCCGCCAGCGTAGAGGGCGATGACCAGCGTGACCGCCGCGATGCCGACTGTGGCAAGTTGACTGGGGGAGAGGCCGAGGAGTACGCCGCGGCGGGACAGGCGGGAGAACTTGACCGGTGCGAGGTCGGTGGTCATCGCTGGTCACCCGGGGTTGGGTCGGCGGTGTGGGGCATGGGCACGCGAGGTGGTGGAGCGCCGTCACCGGCGGCCGCCTGTTCCTCTGTGGCACCGCCGATGGTCTGGCCAGTCCGCTGGCCGGCGGTTGATGACGACTTCACGAGTTCGGCGCCCGCCACGGCGGCAGCGGCTGGACCCGCGACGGCTGTGGATGTCTCCGGCGCCGCCGCTTCGGGCGTCATGGGGGCTATCTCCGTGGTTGGCCCCTCCACGACGGTCGAACTCGAGCCTGGCTTCGGCGAGTGGGTTGCTGGCGGCGTACCAGCCGATTCTTCTCCGCCACCTTCATCGAGGACCTTGCGAGGCTGGATCCCGGGCGAGCGGGCGGAAAGGGGGACGGGGCGGTTGAGGGCGTTCTTGGCTTCTTGTTCGGCGGACATGGCGTGGTACATGTCGAAGCCGATGAAGCTGATCGCCTTATAGGCGATGTAGGGCGCAAACCCGGCCACGAGCAGGAGCACGATGCCGGAGAGGGGTTCGCTCAGCGACTTCAGATCGGCATCGATCGGTGCAGAGACCTGGGTGCTGGCGATGAGGAAGATGACCACGACGACGAGCTTGGACAGGATCAACGCGATCACGAACGAAGCCCATCGTCCGGCCCACGCGCGGGCGTGGTCCCACGAGGAGCCGGCGAGGGCGACGGGGGCGAAGACGATCGCGACGAGCAGGAGGGCTTTGCGTACGAGCAGGCTGATCCAGATGAAGAAGGTCGCTCCGACGGCGAGGCTGGTGAGGAACACGCTCGCCAGGCTTGCGGCGCCGGGGTTGGCGACGCCGGCGACGGTGCCGACCGCGACCAGGACGGCGATCCGGTCGCCGAGCTCGCTCATGTTCGTGCCGGCGGCGTGGACGATGCCGATGCAGAGCCGGTCGGTGACTTCCAGTGCAGTGCCGACCAGGGCGAGGGCGAGGAAGGAGCCGAGGATCGACTTGCCCAGGCCGAGCGCGGCTCGACTCAGGCCGGCCGGTTCGCGGCGGATCATCGCGGCCATGACCTGGAGCAGGAAGAACCCGATCATGATCAAGAGCGCGATGCCGAAGATCAGGTTGTAGACGCGTGTGTAGCCGCTGGAGGTGACGTCGACATACGTCGTGTCGTCGAGCACCTTCCAGGTCATCTCGAACACCGCCTTGGCCAGTTCACCCATCGCTGTCGCGAGCCAGGTGAAGGAGCCTTCGACGGCGCTGGTGGTGGCCTCCGTGGCTTGGTTGCAGACCTCGTTGGCGCCGGGTACGTCGCACAGACCCATCGCTCGCTCCTCGTCTTCAGACGGCCTGGCCGACGTTCCAGAAGAAGTTGACCAGGCTGACTGAGGCGCCGCAGACGATCGCTGCGCCGAGGGCGATCAGGACACCGAGCTTGCCGCGGCCGGCGAGGTGAGGGTTGGAGGTGTTCGACCCCAGGGCCCACACAACTGCGGAGATGATCAGGGCGAGGACGGCGAGGATCAGGCCGATCGTCATCGTCGCGCCGACGATCTCGCGTAGCTCGGCGATGCCGGGCAAGCCGCTGGAGTTCGGACTGATGTCGATCTGAGCCGCAGGACCCTTATAGGTCGGCGGGTGAATGCTCACGGGTAGCTCCACGAGTGAGAAGGGGCTGGATGCCCAGCAGGTGGGTTGGCTTTCCCGTGATGCTCACGAATCGCCGGTGAAGCCACTTCCGGGCGTGCTGTCACTACGTCGTGCGGTCCGGGCGGTCTCCTACTGGAGCCCCGCCCGGTACTGACGACGGCTGGGTCGTATGTCAGCGGTAGGGGATCGTGGCGTCGCCTCTGGACTCAGACGACGATTGGAGATGATTGCTCCATGCTCGTTCTGCGTGCGACCAAGAAGCTGCGCGATCGCATCGGCGGTCTGCCGCCAGTGGACGGGGAGACGTCGACGACATTGCTCGGTGACTGGTACGCGAATTTTCTGCCGTGGCGTCCCCAGACCGCGATCCTGGTCAACGCGCGCACGCTGCTCCCGGTCCTGACCCCGCTTGCTCCTGCCAAAGGCCTGCCGGGCCGCATCGCGGAGGTGATCGCTGAGGCTCTGATCGACCAGAACGTGCCGCCGGAGATCATCGATGCCGAGATCGAGCAGATGAAAGAGGTACGAGTCGGTCCGACCGTTGATCGGAGCGTGGTCGGGTCAATGAAGGACTTCATCTTCCTCGCCGACCATCGTCGCGATGGTGTCCCCGACCTGCCTCAAGTGTCGAAGGAGCTGGCCCGCGTTCCGTGCGGACCGCTCTTCAAGCGTCACGTACGGCCCGAGGCTGAGCTGGCGGCGTTGATCGCGGCTCAGCGCTGATGCTCACAGGCGAGCTCCTATCCCGACAAGCCAGTTCGCCCAGGCGAGCGTTCCTCCTGCGAGGACCGCGCCACCGAGAGCCACGAGCACACCCACCTTCGCCCGAGAGGCGCCATGCCAGCTTCCCGCCCCAGATGCGATAGCCCACGTGATTGCGCTGATGATCAGCATCGCGACCGAGAGCAGCAAACCGTAGGTGAGAAGTGCTCCCACGATGTCGCGCAGATCCCCAGTCCCGGAGATCGCGCCGAGGTCTGGGTGGACCTGTCCGCGGGGGAGGGTGGGACTCATGGCCAGCAGGTGGGCGTCTGTGCCCGGGAAGGAGGAACCCCGCTGGCGTCTCGGGTCACCAGCGAGGCAAGAGGATGATGGATCATACCCCCAGGCGTTGTCAGCAACTTTCAGAAAGTTCCTCGGACGTGGAATTTGAGCGGCTGGCCGCGCCGTGTTCGGTGAGCCAGTTGTTGGCGTCGACGGGGGAGGCGTACGCGCCTCCGGGCCGAATCTCGAAGTGGAGGTGTGGGCCGGTGGACTTGCCGTCGGTGCCGACGTCGGCGATGTGCTGACCGGCGGTCACACGCTGTCCTTTGCGGACATGGATGCCGGCGGCGTACATGTGGGCGTAACCGGAGTGGACCGTGGCGGAGTTGACGGTGTGCTTGATGAGGATGAGGTGGCCGTAGCCTGAGGTCACGTCGCCGGCGAAGACCACGATGCCGTCGGCGGCGGCGAGGACGGGAGTGCCCTTGGGTGCGGCGTAGTCGGAGCCGGTGTGCAGAGTGTGGGCGCCGGTGACCGGGTCGGTGCGCATCCCGAATGGGCTGGTCGCGGTCCAGGTTCGGGCGGGGAGTGGGAACACGACTTGCCCGGTCTCGGGGACCTGGGGGGAGTTGGCGCCGCGGTCCGCGCGGACGGTCAGTGCGTCGAGGATCTGCTCAGCGACCGGTTCGAAGCGGGCGTAGCGGTCCGGGAAGGCCGAGACCTCCACGGCTTGCGCCGCGGCGCCTTTGGGGAGGCTACGCCAGCCGGGGATGTCGCGCAGGCCGCGGGGTGAGCCATGGTTGGGCCCGTCTTGGCCGCCGAAGAAGGCGCGTGCTTGGTAGGTGGAGTTCATGAGCTCGGCCATGGTTCCCCACCCGGCGCGGGGTCGCATCTGAAAGAGGCCGAGCGAGTCGTGGTCGCCACCGTTCCCGTCGTTGGGAAAACTCGCGGACTGCGGCCAGGCGCTGGTGTTGGCGAGCATCCGGAGGCTGGACTCGGTCAGCGCGGCCATCAACGCGACGAGCACGCCGTCACGTCCGACTCCGGGCGTACGTCCACCGACCTCCACGATGGTCGCGGCGTGGGTGAGCTGAGACCGATCCAGACGGATCTTCACCCCGTCTGCCGCTGTGGCGGTGAGGCTGTTGGGGACAGGTCCGGTCTCCCCGAGGCGGCAGCTCCAGGTGGGCTTGGCAGCGAAAGTCACGGCGAGCGTGAAGGCGCTTGCCTGGGCAGCCGGAGCGATCAGGACCAGGAAGACCACGACCACGATGAGCACCTTCCGCATCTCACCGATCCTTCTAAAGCAGCGGGTGGTCGAGCCGGGAGAGCCGGAGCAGGTAACAGGATGGTTCGCGCGGCACGCAGAGGATGAAGACGGTGAAGCTAACCCGGTGGCGGCTGGTGACCGGTTCGCCGTTCCAGGTGCCGGCGCGGTGGCGGATCCCCGTGATCGTGTACGCGGTCGTGCCACGCTCGAGCCCGTACGCCTCGCCTTCGCGAGCGGTTGCCTCCCAGGTGGAGGGCACCATGGCGGAGGTGATCTCGAGCCACTGACGGGTCTCGTACGCCCGCAGTTCGCGCCACGCCTCCGGGTTCGGCAGGTAGATGTTCAGGTCAGCCACCAGCCCGTCCGACTCGACTCCGCCTGGGTCGGCGATCGCGACGAGACGTGCGAAGTAGCCGTCGGTGTTCGAGGAGGTGGTCGTGTCCCAGTCGAAGACCATTTGTGCCGCTTCGATCGCGAACGCCCGAGCCTCATCGTGACCTGCGCTTGATGGTTCACCCGAGGGCGGAGATGTCAGCGGTTCCGGGGCCTGGCTCGGGCGCTGGTTCGGGGCGTGTGCGCCGTCGGTGGTCGCGATCAGAATGCCGCTGAGAATGAAGAGCACGGCGGTGAGGCCGCCGACAAGGACAGCTGCACGGAGGAGTCGCCGACGTCGGGCGGTGTAGGTCCGGGTTCGCATCATTTCTCCTGAATGAGTGGGTTGCAGGAGAGGTGCGCCGTGACCCCCGAGGTTTACAGGGTCGGCGTGTCCGGCCGAGGTGTCGACCGCGTGTTGGCTTGAGCGGATCGCGTGGAGAGTCGTTCCAGGTCCATCGCGAGGACCTGGAGCTCATCAGAGTTCATGTACGCCGCCTCAGCGATACCTCGGCGGAACAGATGCTGATTCTCCGACTGTCCGCCACGCATCGTGTGGCCGTAAGCCTCACCAGCGGCGGAGACGAACGCAACGAGGGTGGCCAACGCGGCCCGGGCGTCGACGGGAGCGCCGACTCCGGAGTACAGGTCCGTGCCGACGACGGGACCGTCGGGGGAGCCGGTGTCGTCGATCTGGTAGCGGTAGCTGCGGCGGAATCCACCGTCCTCCTCGGGGCTATCGCCGACGTAGCGGACCTGAAGGTGAAGGGACCCGGCGGTGCCTGAGGCACGTTCGTTCGTGGGAGTGTTCATGGGGGCAAGGTGCCCGCAGGCGCCGGCTTCATCGCCTCGTTAATCCAGATCGTGCGAGCCGGCGTTCGCCTCCTTCACGAGGTCGGCGAGCTCACGGCGGGTGCGGTGACGATCGGCGCGGCGCTCAGCGCGAAGGCCAGCGGCGTCGTGGCACATTCCGCAACAGCACGCCATGGTGCCGGTGAAGCGCATGGCCCAGTAGCAGGAGCCGCGAGAGAAGCGACCTCCATCGGTGGCGTACTGGGCGAGGTCGTCGAGATAGGTTGCAGGAAGATCACAGGCGCCGTCGCTGTGGTCGTGAACAGGGACGCGGGTGAGAGTGCCATCCCACAGACGGACGCGGAAGGGCTGGGTCTTGTCGGTACGGGACACGTGACGCTCCGGATTCCTGCGACGGCGTCCATCCCGCGGGATTGCAGGTAGGTCACCGCCGCCTGGGTATGAACCCGGCGTCACGTGGTCTGCACAGCAACATGCTCAGAATTCTAGGACGCAGCCGTGCCCGCTGGCACCTTGGATTCGCGAGCCCGGCGAGCGGCTTCGACGAACGCATCGAGCTCGCCGTATATCCGCTCGAGGAGCTCCCAGTCGCCGTCGTTGAGGTCGGCGCCGATCTCAGCGGCGTCATAGTGGGTCCACCAGCCGTCCAGGTCGGTCCACATCAGGACGAAGGATCGCGTTGACCACTCTGACTTGCGCGGGGTGCCGGACGGGTTCGTACGTCGCGTACGTGGCGCGGAGATGCGCTTGAGTGCTTCTTCGGCGAGGGCGTCGAGGTCGGGGAGGGAAGGGTCGGCGTCGGCTTGGCGGGCGAGGTCCATAACTCGCTCGTACGTCGAGGACACCGGTGCGCCGTGGTCGATCTGGTCGAGCGCTTCGCTAGCGACCTGGCGTACATGCGCCGGTCGAGTGGGGTCGTCAGCGATGTCTTTGATGCGGCCGATGCGTTCGAGACGCTGGTGGGAGTTGGCTCCGGTGACGAGCGTGGCCGCCTGATTGCGGGTGTAACCAGCCCCTGACGGTGCTGATGATTCATCAGCACCGTCTTCCGCCCCGACGCCGGCAGTGGGGTCGGCGCCGAAACGCGTCGCCTCCTGACGTCGCGCGGCGTCCTCGGCGAGCACCTTCTTGAGTTCCCGGTAGAGCGTCTCGGCCTCGGTGGGGGAGAACGGCTTGTGGAGCAGGTTCTCGTCTTGGAGCGCCATCAGCCCCTTGAGTTCGTCGGAGATCCCGGAGCGTACCCAGACGCGCACGGTCCGCCAGCCGAGTTCCTTGACCGCCTCCAGCCGTCGGCGTCCGCACAGGAGTGTGCCGTCGGGAGTGACGGTGATGGGCTGGAGCAGGCCGAGGCTCTCGATGGACTCTTTCAGGGTCGCCAGGTCGCCGAGGTCCTTGCGGTGGCGTACGCCGATGGCGATCGAGTCAAGGGTCCGCTCGAGCTCGAAGTGGCCGAGGTCAGACATGGGACCTCCTGCGACGTACGTAGCGGGCTGAGGTCACCAGCGCCCGGCGCAGGGAGGTGTCGGCGAGGACCTGCTCGGTCTCGTGGCCCTTGCAGAACCTCCACCACATGCCCTTGCCAGTGAGGGTCTTGGCTCGGTCGGGGTCCGGTGAGCCCAGAACCGCGCGCAGGAGCGTCCCCCAGACTTCCAGGTCGAGGTCGAACCGGAGCCATGGCTGGCGTTCGCGGCGCAGGCGTTCGTACGCCGCCTGCCTGGTGCCCGACATCATCAGCCGCGATCCGATGTACTCCATCGCCGCGCGTGCGGTCTGCTCCGGCCAGCCGAACTCGACGAGAATCTCGACAATCTGGTCGAGCGCGAAGAACGCGTTCGGGGCTTCCTTCTCGGGCTTATCCTCGACCGGCTCATCGACGTTTCCGACGGCGTCTGCGTCAGGTTCCTCGCCGCCGTCGTGGGCCTCGTGATCTCGGTGAGCCTTGGCTGCGTTCTCCTTCTCCTGTTCCCTCTTCGCCCGCTCGGCATCAGCGAGAAGGATGGCGAGATCGTGGGCGGGCGCCACTTGGAAGGCTGGGTGGTAGTCGGCCAGGGAGTGCTCGCGGTCGCTGAGTCGCTGGGCATCGTGGAACCCAGCCAGGTCAGCCTTCCGCACTCGAGCCTCCGCACAGAGCAGTCCGGCCGCGCGGTCCTCGGCGCTCATCGTGAGCTGAACCGCGTGGGTGACCACGGCCCACGGATCCTCGGCTTTCCGCACGGGACGGGTCCGAAGTACCTCGTAGGCCGCGGCGGCCGCGTCTGCGGGCTCGAACCCGTGGCGGCGGGCCAGAGCGCCGTACTTCTCCATCGTGTACGCCATCAGTTCGGCTACCTCGGGATCATCACGCCAGGCGTCGGGGCCGGCGCCGTAGAGCCGGAAGAGCAGGGACCGCAGTCCCTCGGAGTCGACGAAGCTCATTGCCCGATCCCTCCCAGTCGGTCTGGCGCAGTGTTGCTCGCGGTTTGCGTTCTCGCGATGCGCACACGCGCTATCGCACGCCGTGGTAGCTGGCGCGCCTGCCGCACAGCAGCCTCGTTCGAGGCCACGAGGCGGCGTACATAGCGGTTGGCGACCATCGTGGGCAGCTCGCTGGGCCGCACCCATCGCACCGCGTTCTGGTCCCGCTCGGGTGCGGGCTCGCTTGTCTGCTGGGAGGGGTCGCCGTGGATGGCGAGTTTGGAGACCTCGGCCGGGGGAATGTCGACCGGCTTCTGGCGTGGCGGCATCGCGTGACGCCGGTAGAAGACTCCGCTGTTCACAACGCCACCGCCTCACTGCTCGCTGTCGCCGTGCGGGCCTGGGTAGGGCCCAAGCGGCTCCCCGGACCGAGTCGGGACGCGATCCGGTAGGCCGACCGGATCGTCGACTCCACCTCGTGCTCACCCAGCCCCGCCGACCGGGCGGCATCGCCGAGGACCGAGAGCGTGGCGTCGTAGCGCTGCCCGTCTTCAACCATCCGGCACGCTGCCCAGAACAGGCTGCTGTTCCTGGTGCCCTCGGGGCGGTTGGCCATCCACGCGACCAGCCGGTCAGGGCGTGCCCCGCGAGCGGGCATCCCAACCGGTTCACGCACCTGACGTGGTGGGACGAGGAAGTCTCGGAGTCGGTCGGCGTCGAGCGCCTTGTCGCCATGCTGGGCAATCGCGATCAGTTCGTACGACCGTGTGTTGTCGCCCGGGCCGCGGATCTGTGAGGGCGGTATGACGACGTATCCTCCCTCGCCGCGGAAGTCGACGTGGGTCCCGTTGGCCTGCCAGTTACGTTGGTCTTCGCCAGCGGGGGTGAAGTAGGCGTGAATGCCACCCGAGGGCGTACGGACCAGGAACGACCACTGAGAGGTGATCCCGGCACGCTCGGTCCGCGCGAAGGCGCTGAACCCGTTGCCGGTGGCGTGAACATCGACGTCGACCACGACGACGCCGGAGGTGGTGCCGGTCGGCATCCCGATGTTCGCGGAGGGGGAGCGCAGCCACCAACGCCCGACTTGGCGAGGATCAGTGGTGGCGGCAAGGAATCCGCTGCGGGTCAGCGGCTGCTTGCCATACGGGGCACACGGGAAGACCGGTACGCCGGCATGAGCCAGGATCAGCGCGGCATCACGCAGCTGCTGGTTCTGCGCTCTCCGCATCGCCTCGGCGACCCGTCTCGCGGTGGGCGTGGATTGGACGTTCATGCCTTCCACGATGGACATCCCCCATCACCCGATTCATACCCTCAGGCAGGGGGGATGTTGGGGGAATCTCAGCGTCTCCGCAGGTCAGATGGCATTCCCCAAGAAATTCACCGCAGGGTTTTGGAGGCGTTGGCCAGCGGCCTCCGGGCCCATCTTTGTGATGTCTGAAGACATCACTGAGGTCGACGACGTTGCCACTCTTGTGCCGGGTCGGGGTCGATGTGGACCGGGGGACGAGACTCAAGGTTGTATCCCTGCTAGTCGGTGCTGCTTACGTCTCGGGCTGCGAGTTCAACGCATTTGCGTGCGGCGTCGGAGCCGGTGAGTGCGACTGAGGTCAGTGCCTCAGCCCATCGCTGGTACTGCGCAACCTCGATGGGGTCAGCGATCTCGAGATCGCCGGCGGTGGTCTCGATCGTGACGACTTGGTCACGCTGGTCCCAGGCTTGCCCGACCAAGACCGGGAACTGGTCGAGCGGCACGATCCCGACCACCGCCTTCGCGCGGGTCGCCAGACCAGCGAGGTGCTCGAGCTGGGTTCGCATCACGTCTGGGCCACCGATCCGTGGGTACAGCGCGGTCTCGGCGACGAGGACGGTGACGTCGCGCCCGGGTTCGTACAGGATGGCGCTGCGCCGCGTCCGGGCGGCGACCATGTGGGCGATGTCGTCTTCGGATGCGCCGTGCTCGACCGGGCCGCCGATCAGTTTGAGCAGCGCGGCGGCGTAGTCGGCGGTTTGGCACAGGCCGGGGATGACGGTCGGGTGGAAGCTGAACACCGTTGAAGCAGCCCTTTCGGCTGCCTCGTAGGCGCGCTGCACGGCGGCTGGGCCGTCGTCCTGCCCGAAGGTGTCGCGGAACACCGAGTATTCCCAGGATGCGCGTTCCTGGATGGCCAGGAGTCGTTCTGGGTCAGCGCCAACAGCATCCGCCCAGGCGCGGACCTCGTCCTCTGTGGGCATCTGGCGACCGGCCTCGATCTTGGAGACCTTGGACTGTGACCAGGTCTGGCCGGACTGCTGGAGTTGCGCGGCGAGGGCGATGCCGGTGATCCCGGCCTCTCGCCTGGCAGTTCTCAGTGCGTCACCGAGCGCCTCTCGTGCTCGCCGTGTCGCGCTACCCATGGTGGGTTCCTCCTGGTCGTCTTGCCTGACTATTCGTCTTGGTCGTGCAAATTATGCGTCCTTGCGACGATAGCCATTCAACGGCACGGAGAGGCCAAGGGCGGTGTCGCGCCACTTTCGGTAGGTGTCGATCAAGTCAGGGTCCTGGACCTCCTTGACGCCCAGAAAGCGACCCTCGTTGTCGTAGTCCATTGCCCACGCCGACTGACTGGGCTGGCCGTCGTCGAGCAGCCAGAAGTCTGTGCCCTGGGGGAGGTCCTCTGGCCAGTCGCCGGCTGGAACCGACAGTAGGCGGATGTCTTCTCCGGCCTCGTGGTTGCGGACGTACTCGGCGATCTCGTAGCGAACGTAGTCGGTGAGCGGCACCTCGACGACGTGGACCCGTTGCAGAGACCGGCCGGCGGCCACATGCCCGGCGATCATCTCCCGCCACCCAACATCACCGGGCGAGTCGAGCCGCCCGGTGCGCAGGAACTCGGCGAAGGACTCGTGCTCTTCCTTGACGTCGTAGGCCTGGAGCGTCTCCAGGCGGAACCACGAGGTGGTCAGGTTCTGGAACGCGGATCCGAGGTCTGCCACGCCGATCAGGCCCTCCCCTCGAGGGCTCGAGCCGCCTGGAGGATCACCTCGGTCGGGATGGTGACGGCGTCCTCATGGTCGGGCATGCCGACAAGCTCGGTGCGGGTGGCGTCCTCGAGCTTGATGCCCTGGACGACAACGACCGAAGGGTCGTCGGTCGTGTGGACCGAGGGGCAGTTGCCACCGTTGCAGTCGTTACTGACAGCGATACGTGTGAGAGCCATGCCGAGTGCCTCCGTTGTTGTGTGCCCGCCCGAGGTGCTTCGGGGTGGCGTTGGGCTATCCATCATGGTCGCAAGACATGCGTGTTCGCAAGGGTTCCTTGAACGTAATGCGTGCAAGGTCCTTGTAATAGAATGAATATTATTGAAGACTGGGAGAACCCGGGGTCCCGAATGGTTGGCTCCGATCGGTGGCCCCGGGATCCATCCACCACATCTGCGACGGAGCAACATGAGTTCCGCAGCCTCCAACAATCGCCGTCCGGGCCCGGGCCGTCCCCGACACATTCCGGCCTCCGACACCCACGCAGACCCGCGTGACCAGATCCTCGCCGTCTCCGCTCGCCTGTTCGTCGGCCAGGGCTACGCCGGCACCTCCACCCGCGACATCGCCGAAGCGGTCGGGATCCGACAAGCGAGCCTCTACTACCACTTCGCCGGCAAGCCCGGGATCCTCGCCGAGCTTCTCGAGATGACCGTGCGGCCGGCGCTGGACAGGGTCGGCGACCTGGCCCGGATCGAGAGCCCGGAGGCAGCGCTCTACCTCCTCGCTTTTCACGACGCCGAATCTCTTGCCACGCTCATGCACAACATTGGGATGTTGCCCGCATGCCCCGACGTCTCCCAGACGCCCGAAGCTCGGGAGTACGCCGCTGCGCGTGGCCAACTGCGGGAGGCGTACGGGTCGCTCGGCATCTCGTGTGGATCGCAGGCGGTGACAGACACAGTCGCCATGCTCCAACTGGGTGAGTTGATCCTGAATGCTGTCGAGAGCGTCATCGGCACGCGTGCCTCCGGCGACACGGTGACCAACAAGGAGCTCCACGGCGTTGCGGTCTCCAGCCTCCGTATCTGCGGGGTGCCCCAGGCGCAGATCGAGGTTGCGGCAAAGGTGGCAGTTGCCGCGGTGGGGCAGATGTGGCTGTGTCAACCCGATCTGGGACCACGATGACGGTCTGACTCGGACCCACCTGGCACCGGCTAATCACGCCCTTGGTCTCGGTGGTCACTGCCGATTGGCGAGGGCTATAGGTATCTGCAGACCTGATCGGGGCTACAGGTTTCGGGCTCTGGGAGGGCTGCATCGTCGCGGAGCGCAGCCACGTTGTCGCGAAGTGTTGTGAGGTCGGCGATCTGCGCGTCGATGTCGGCAAGGCGCGCGTCCAGCAGGTCACGTACGTGGCCGCAGGGAGCTTGGCCGTGGTCGCGGATGTCGAGGATCTGCTTGATCTGGGCGAGGGTGAGCCCGGCCGCTTGGCCGCGGTGGACGAAGTCGATCCGGCTGACCGCGTCGGGGGTGTAGTCGCGGTAGCCGGCCGGTGTGCGTTCGGCCGGGGGCAGCAGCCCTTGCTCTTCGTAAAACCGCAGGGTCTTGGTGGTCGTGCCTGCCGCCTCGGCGAGTTCTCCGATCCGCATCCCGGCCTCCATCGTGTCGCAGGTCTCGCTTGACCTTCCCCTGTACTGGAAGGTCCATTGTGGCTGCATCAGAAGCGTTTCCCAACACACTCGGTGAGGAATCGGGATGCAGACCAGGTACGACCTCGCGATCATCGGATCCGGCGGCGGTGCGTTCGCCGCGGCCATTCGCGCGACCACGCTGGGCAAGTCGGTGGTGATGGTCGAGCGCGACACGTTCGGCGGCACGTGTGTGAACACCGGCTGCGTGCCGTCCAAGGCACTGATCGCAGCCGCGGAGGTCCGGCACGTCGCCGCGGACGCGTCGAAGCGGTTCCCGGGCATCGCCGCTGCCGCCGACCCGGTGGACATGCCGGCCCTGATCGGCGGAAAGCAGGATCTCGTCGAGGCCCTGCGGGGTGAGAAGTACGTCGACGTCGCCGACTCCTACGGTTGGGAGATCCGCCGCGGCAACGCCGCGTTCGCCGGCACTCCGGATTCGCCCCTGCTCGAGGTCGCCGCGGCGGATGGCAGCGTCGAGACCATCGCGGCCGAGCACTACCTGGTGGCCACCGGCTCCCGGCCCTGGACCCCGCCGATCGACGGACTGGACGAGGCCGGGTACCTGACCTCGACCACAGCGATGGAGCTCGCCGAGGTCCCCGACTCTCTGCTCGTCCTCGGCGGCGGCTACGTGGCGCTGGAGCAGGCCCAGATGTTCGCCCGGATCGGGTCGAAGGTGACCCTGCTGGTTCGCTCCCGGCTGGCGTCGCAGGAGGAGCCGGAAGTCTCCAAGACACTTCAGGAGGTCTTCGCCGACGAGGGCATCCGGGTGGTCCGCCGCGCGGTCCCGACCCGCGCGACCCGCGACGCGGCCACCGGCCAGGTGGCCGTCACAGCGGACGTCTCCGGTGGCGAGCAGGAGTTCCGCGCCGACCAGCTCCTCGTCGCGCTCGGCCGCCGGCCGGTCACCGACGGGCTCAACCTCAACGCGGTCGAGGTTAAAACTGGCGAGGTCGGTGAGATCGTGGTCACCGACCAGCTGCAGTCCTCCAACCCCCGGATCTGGGCGGCCGGAGACGTGACCGGGCACCCCGAGTTCGTCTACGTCGCCGCCCACCACGGCACCCTGGTCGCCGAGAACGCCTTCACCGACGCCGAGAAGTCCGTGGACTACATGCGGCTGCCGCGGGTCACGTTCACCAGTCCCGCGATCGGCGCAGTCGGGATGACTGAGGCCCAAGTCCTCGCGGCCGGGATCCGCTGCGACTGCCGCGTGCTACCGCTGGAATACGTGCCCCGGGCGCTGGTCAACCGGGACACGCGCGGCTTCATCAAGATGGTCGCCAACGCAGACACCGGCGAGATCCTCGGCCTGACAGCGGTCGCCAAGGACGCCGGCGAGCTCGCCGCCGCGGGCGTGCACATCCTCGGCAAGACCATCGCCGAGGTCGCCGACGCCTGGGCGCCCTACCTGACCATGGCCGAGGGCATCCGGATCGTTGCCAAGGCCTTCACCACCGACGTCTCGAAGCTGTCCTGCTGCGCCTGACCAGCACCCACACAGCGCCCACCCCACTCCTGAAGGAGGCATCCGCCATGTCGGACCTCAGCACGCAACTACCCCAACGACTCACCCGACCCGAGGAGACCGGCCTCAACGCAGGCCTGCTGGTCCCGCTGCTGCGACTGCTCGTCGACGGCGACCCCGTCGCCGTCGAGCAACTCGCCGCGGCCGCCGGACGTCCGATCGACGAGGTACGGCGTGGGCTCGCCGCGGTGCCGGACACCGAGTACGACGACCAGGGCCGGATCATCGGCCAGGGCCTCACCCTGCGCCCCACCCCGCACCGGTTCATCGTGGCCGGTGAGGAGCTCTACACCTGGTGTGCGCTGGACACCCTGATCTTCCCCGCCCTGCTGGACCGCCCGGCACGCGTGGAGTCGGCCTCCCCGGTCAGCGGCGAGCCGGTTCGGGTCAACGTCGACCCCACACAAGGTGCAACCAGCGTCGATCCGCCCACCGCGGTGGTGTCGCTGGTGAACCCGGAGCAGATCACCTCGATCCGTTCCTCCTTCTGCAGCCAGGTGCACTACTTCACCTCCGCCGAGGACGCCGCGGGCTGGCTGGCCGAGCACCCCGTCGCGGAGGTGGTCCCGGTGGCCGAGGCATACCGGATCGGGGCCGCCCTCACCACCGGCCTGCTCAACCGCCTCCAGGCGCCCGCCGCGGCCGACGACAGCCACAGCTGCTGCTGACCCATACCCACTGAAGGGAATGAGAACACCGATGATGTCCAACCACGACGACCGCCCGGGAGGCAGCGGCCTGCTCCTCGGAGCCGGCGCCGCGCTGCTCATGGTCGCCTGTTGCGCCCTGCCCCCCATCCTCATCGCCGGTGGCGCGATCGCCGGTATCGGCGCGTTCCTCCGCAACCCGTGGGTCATCGGCGCCGGGATCGCCCTGGCGATCCTCGCGCTGATTGCCATCTCCCGCCGCGGCGGCGACACCGCCGGCCACGGCTGCTGCCCGCCCATGCCCACCAACGAAAACGTCGACCCGAAGGACGAGCAGAACCGATGAGAATCACCCGCCGCCACCGCGCCGCGCTCTCGATCGCCGCCGTACTCGCCGCCGGATCGCTTGCCCTGACCGCCTGCGGCAACAGTGCCGACCCCGCGACCGCCGGTTCCGGTTCACCCGCCACCGTGACCAGCGTCGATGGCCAGCAGATCAGCCTGCCCGCAAACGGGAAGCCCACCACGGTGTTCTTCTTCTCCGTCGGGTGCGGCGAATGCGTGAACGGCGTCCGGTCCCTCGGCGAGGCAGCCACCACCGCCGAGAACGCCGGCACCGTGGCAAGCTTCCTCGCCGTCGACATGGACCCCGGCGAATCCAAGGCCCTGATCGGCGACTTCATGGAGTCCGTCGACGCCGAACACGTACCGGCCGCAATCGACGATGGCGCGGCACTCTCCCGGCGATTCGAGGTGGCCGCTCTGTCCACCCTGATCGTCGTCGACGCCGACGGCACGGTGACCTTCCGCGCCACCGACCCCGACGCCGCGACGATCACCGCCGAACTGGCAAAGGCCGGAGCCTGATCCATGGGCGGACTGCTCACCCTCGCCTTCGCGGCCGGCATGGTCGCGCCCGTGAACCCGTGCGGGTTCGCGCTACTCCCGGCCTGGATCACCCACACCCTCGGCGACACCGATGCCTCAACGGTCCCGGTGCGGCTGCTGCGGGCGCTGCGGGCCGGTCTCGTGTTGGCGGTGGGGTTCGCCGGCACCCTCGCGGCAGCTGGCCTGGTAGTCAGCGCCGGCGCCCGAGGGCTGATTCGCGCCGCGCCGTCGCTCGGCCTGGCCGTCGGCATCCTGCTGGTGGTTCTCGGCCTGTGGATGCTAGCCGGACGCTCGGTCTCGGTGCGGGTGCCTCGGATCCCCGGCCGGGCAGCCGCGGGACTCCCACCCACTGCCCGGATGGCTGCGTTTGGGGTCGGCTACGCGCTGGCTTCGCTGTCGTGCACGTTCGGGGTGATCCTCGCGGTCATCGCGCAGGCGCAGGCCACCGCCAGCTATGCCGGGCTCCTGCTCGTCTTCGGTGTCTACGCTGCTGGCTCGGCGACCGTCCTGCTGCTGCTCGCCCTGGCCACCGCCGCGGCAGGCAGCGGACTCACCCGCCACGTCGCGCGATTGGCCCGTCATGGCCCAAGGGTCACCGCTGTCGTCCTGTTGCTCACCGGCGCCTATCTGGCCTGGTACTGGTATCCGGCGGCCACCAGCGACGCCCCGGTCGCCGCGGGTCGTGGTGGCGGACTCACTGACGTCTCCGCGGTGGTCTCCAGCTGGATCCAGACACGGACGACACTCATCGGCGCGCTCGCCGCCGCGTCTGTGCTGGTAGTGCTGGCGCTCGGGGTTCTCCAGCGACGCCGCCGGATCCTTCAGGGGCGCCCGATGACCACGCGGGACAGCACGCAGTGACAGCCCACCGGGTGCGGCGTGCGCACGAAGCAGGCTCGGTTGATTGCGTCACCGCGACGCGTTCCCTGACCGGGTCGACGCCAGCCGGTAGGAGTCGGTACCAGTTTCGATGATGTTGCCGCCGAAGGTGAGGCGGTCGACGATGGCCGCGCACAGGCGCGGGTCCGTGAAGGTCTTGGTCCAGCCGGCGAAGCCCTCGTTGGACGCGATTGCCACGCTGTTCTTCTCCTCTCGCTCGGTGAGGACCTGGAAGAGGAGTTCGGCGCCGCGGCGGTCCAGTTCCATGTAGCCGAGCTCGTCAATGCAGAGCAGGTCGACGCGGCCGTAACGAGCGATCGTGCGGGCCAACTGCTTCTCATCGGCTGCTTCTACAAGCTCGTTCACCAGCCTCGTGGCGAGGGTGTACTTTACCCGGAATCCCTTTTCCGCGGCTGCGGTCCCCAGGCCGATGAGCAGGTGAGACTTGCCGGTGCCGGAATCCCCGATCAGGCACAGCGGCTGGCCCTTCCGCACCCACTCGCCGGTCGCCAACTGGTGGATGGTGGCGGGGATGATGTTCGAGTTGGCGTCGAAGTCGAAGTCCGCGAGGAACTTGCTCCGCGGGAACCCGGCGCCGTTCACGCGCCGGATGGTGGACCGACGGTCGCGGTCGTCGCACTCGGCCAGGAGCAGCTCGGCGAGGAATCCGGTGTAGGTCAACTGGTCCTTGTTCGCCGCCGCGACCGCGTCGCCAAGCAGGGCCCGCATGGTCGGGAGCCGGAGCCTCCGGCAGGCCTGGTCGACCGCCGCTACGGCGGCTTCCTCGGTCAGGCCGCGGCGGCGGCGCAAGGTGGTTGTCACGCTGGTGACTGTGCTCATCGGGGTGCTCCGCTCTCATAGGGACTCATCGGGTCGGGGTGGTGGTCGGTGCCGGTGCGGCGGCCGAGCAGTTGCTGGTATTTCTCCATCGACGGCAGCGGCCGGGTGTCGGGCGGGAGGCCGGCGATGACCGCGGCCGGGTCGAGCAGCAGGCGTTCGGTGAGGGACACGACCTTCCGGCTGCGCTTGGTGTCGACATCTCGTCGTTCGCCATCGCTGCGCTGCGCAACGGGATGACGGTCTGAACTGGCCCCGGTGGGCGCTGCGCGGGTGGTGTGCAGGCGTGCTTCGACCGCGACCACGTCAGCTGAGACTGCACCGACGCTCACTGCGGCGAGCAGCCCGGCTTCGACTTCGTCGGCGGCCATGGCGCGGTGCAGTAGGAGCACGTCGATCAGTTCCCGGGTGCCGACCGCATCCCCGAGCCGCCTGCGGGCGTTCGCCCAGAACGCCTCATGCGCAGGCGTGAACGCCCCCGATTCGCGGGCCTGCGCCAACGCGGTGGAGCCTGGCAATGCGCCCGGCTTACCCTTGAGCACCTCGAGGTAGTGGTCGAGGTTCACCGACTGGCCACCCCTTGTGATGACGCGGGGGTGCCGGGCGATCTGGAGTCGGCCGTCGAACACGACGACTTCGGATGCGCGCAAGGAGACGCGGACGCGGCGGTGGATGAACCGCGCCGGGACGGAGTACCGGGCCATGCGGACGGTGATCATCGCGGAGCGGTCGACCATCGGGTTCAGCATCAGCCCGGGGTCGAACCCCTCGACCGGGAGCGGCGCGAGGTTCTCGCGTTCGGTCGCGAAGTCCTCGCCGACGGTCCGGATCCGCGACGAGATCCGTCGGCGGTCGTCGGCGGCGTCCAAGGCACGGACTGAAGCGCCCCGGGTCTGATGGAGGCTCTCATTCCACGGAAGGATGAGAGTCATGGCAGCACCGAAGAAGTACCCCGACGAGCTGCGGGAGCGTGCGATCAGGATGGTGGTCGATGCCCGCAGGGATCCTGAGACGAGGCAGGGGGCGATCGCTCGGATCGCGGGTCAGTTGGGGATCAACCCGGAGACGTTGCGGACGTGGGTCAAGCGCACGGAGATCGATGAGGGTCTGCGTCCTGGGACCACGACCCTGGATGGGGATCGGATCGCGGAGCTCGAGCGTGAGAATCGTGAGCTGCGTCGGGCCAACCACATCTTGAAGACGGCCTCGGCTTTCTTCGCGTCAATGCCAAAGTAATGCCTGCCCGACCGGGGTTCGCTCCTTTCTTCGCTGCCCCGTCTCGGTTCGCTGGGTCGATGGCTTGTCCTCGATGTGCGGCTCCGGTCGGGTGTCCTGGCGTCCGCGGGCGCGTGGCTTGATAGGAGCCTGCTCGCGACCACAGTTCGCGCTGAATTGAGGCGTGCCCGCCTCGCGGACGCCAGGACACCCGATTGCATCCCGAGCAGCTGGAGGTTCCGCATGGTCATGATCGGCGCCGATTCCCACAAGCGGACCCACACCGTGGTCGCACTCGACGAGGTAGGTCGGCGGTTGGCCACCAAGACGGTGCGCACCAACGACGAGGGGCACCTTGCCCTGGTCGAGTGGGCGGCCCAGTTCGCCGACCGTGACGACGAAGGGGTCCGCTTCGCACTGGAGGACTGCCGCCACCTGACTCGCCGGCTGGAATCGGATCTCCTCGCCGCCGGGCATCGGGTGATCCGAGTCCCGACCCGCTTGATGGCCGGGGTCCGCCAGTCGAGCCGGGAGCCTGGGAAGTCGGATCCAATCGACGCGGAGGCAGTCGCACTCGCCGCGCTCAGGCACGCAGACCTGCCGGTCGCCGAACTGGATGGCCCAGCGCGGGAGGTCAAGTTGCTGTCAGATCACCGTCGCGACCTTGTCGTTCAGCGCACCCGGATCGCCGCCCAGGTCCGCTGGCACCTACACGAGCTCGACCCCGACCTGCAGGTGCCCAGCCGCGGCCTGCGACGTCAGTGCGTCGTGGCCGAGCTACTCGAGGAGATGGACCGGTTCGAGGGCGTGGTCGCCCGACTCGCACGAGGACTGCTCGAACGCTGCTCCGAACTCACCGACCAGATCAATACGCTCGAGAAGGAGCTGCGCGACCTTGTGCGCCAGTTGGCTCCGTCCTTGTTGGACATTCCCGGCTGCGGAGTGCTGTCCGCGGCAGTCATCGTGGGTGAGACCGCCGGCGTGCACCGGTTCCGCAACAAGGACGCCTACGCCCGATTCACCGGCACCGCGCCGGTGCCGGTGTGGTCGGGTTCCAGCAAGGGAAAGGTCCGGCTCAACCGTGGCGGAAACCGTTCGATGAACTGCGCGCTGCACATGATCGCGGTCACCCAGGCCCGCGGTGTCGGACCGGGCAAGACCTATCTGGACAAGCAGCTGGCACGCGGCAAGGACCGCGTCGCAGGCCTTCGACTGCTGCGTCGCCGGCTATCCGACGCCGTCTTCACCGCACTGCGAGCCGACCTCCGCGCAGGAGTCGTCGAGGCGCCCGCAGAGCCACTGCGGCTGGCTGCTTGACATAGGAGCATCGCGGAGCTCGACCGCCCCTCGAACAGGTAGTGGCCTACATCGATGCCCATCGCCATGACGTGGTCGATGGGCGTGAGGTCGGGGTCGAGCCGATCTGCGCGGTGCTGAAGAAGGCCGGCGTGAAGATCGCCCCGAGCAGCTACTACGCCGCGAAGTCCCGGCCGCCGTCGGCGCGGGCTGTGCGTGATGCCGAGCTGGTCACCGATATCAAGGTCGCCCACAAGGCCAACCTCGGTGTCTACGGTGCGCGGAAGATCCATGCCGAGCTCAACCGCGAAGGCGCCCGGGTGGCCCGGTGCACCGTGGAGCGGCTCATGCGTGCCGAGGGGCTGCGAGGGATGCGGCGGGACAAGTCCCGCAAGACCACCATCGGCGAAGGCGCAGAGACCGAGCGACCCGAGGATCTGGTCAAGCGGAAGTTCGTTGCGACCGCGCCGAACCAACTGTGGGTGGCCGATCTGACCTATGTCCGCACCCACTCGGGTTGGACCTATGTCGCGTTCGTCCTCGACGTTTTCAGCAGGATGGTCGTGGGCTGGCAGGTGTCGACCAGCCTGCGCACCGACCTGGCCTTGGACGCCCTCGACATGGGCCTGTGGGCACGGCAGCGGGCCGGCCGTGACGTCACCGGCTTGACGCACCACAGCGATCGAGGAGTCCAGTATCGAGCGATTCGCTATGCCGAGAGGTTGGCCGAAGCCGAGGCCGTCGCATCGGTCGGGTCGAAGGGTGATTCCTACGACAATGCGATGGCCGAGGCGCTGAACTCGTTGTTCAAAGCCGAGTGCATCCGCAACCCGGTCATGCGCCCGAAGGGCGGCTGGAAGTCCGTGATCGACGTCGAGATCGCCGTGGCTGAGTACGTCGACTGGTTCAACCACCGACGGCTCCACGGCGAGATCGGACTCGTCCCACCCGCCGAGTTCGAGGCGTCGTACTGGGAAACCACCAACGCCAACAACTACCCTGAAACCCCGGTCCTCACCGAGGCCGGATCCAAGTAACCGAGCCTCCACGAAACCCGGGGCGCTTCAGACCTTCTCGTTCAGCTCGTCGAGCGAGTCGACGACGGGCATGGGCACGAGGTGCTGGCGGCGGAACCGGCCGACGTCGCCTTCCACGCCGCCCTTCTCATGTGCCCCGGCGATGCCCGGCTGGCAGTAGAACGCGTCGAACCCGAAGTGGGAGCGGAACAGCACCCAGCGGTCGTTCTCTACCCGCTCACGACCGCGCGCGTTGACGACCCGGGTGACTGCGGCGGTGAGGTTGTCGTACCGGACGTGCCGGGTGGGGATGCCGCCGATCTCGTTGAACGCGGCGATGTGGCCCTCGAGGAACGCCTCTTGGCCTTGGGTGGCGTAGATCCGGTGCACCGCCTTCCCGGAGTAACTCAACCTGAATGTGAAGAGGAAGACCTTCGTCTTCACCCCGGCCAGGATGACGTAGAGCTCGCCGAAGTCGACTTCTGCTTCTGCGCCTGGTGCGTGCTCCTGGGGATCATGACTTCGACCCGGCGGCCAGCTTCGAGGCCGATCTGCGTGCGGCGGATGCGGACGTAGTCGCGAACCGTCGAGTACGACACCTCAATGGCGTCGTGTTCCTCGATGAGGCGGACGTGGATCCGGCGGGCGGTGTGCCGTTGCTTCCGCGGCGCCTCAAGGTCGGCGCGGAGCATGTCGTCGATGGCCGACTTGAACGGATCCAACCGGGGCGAGGAACGCACCGGGGTCTTCCGCGGCGGTGGTTCCGCGGACGTGAGGGCCTGGCGAACGGTGCCGCGTCCGACTTGGTGCTTGCGTGCGAGCGCTCGGATCGACATGCCCTCGACCCGGGCGTCCCGACGGATCGCAGCGAACAGTTCCACACGCACCCTCATCCCGAAACCCACTTCCGGTGCCGCGAGGACCGCTGGATGCGGGTCCTCCTGACGCCACGGAAGTGGGTCCAGATCAAGCCGTCACGACGCCACGCCGAAGCCCGGGTGGGTCCGAATCAGACCGTCACACTGGTCCCGAATCAGACTGTCACCGCCAGAGCAGATGTATCGGGAGCGTTGAGGGTGGCGGCATGAAGGACTATCTGCAAGTTCTTGTTGGGCGGGCTGCCTGCGGCATGAGTGGAGAGCGCCTATTCGAGGCTGATGTTTCGGTGGATGGTTGTGCTGAACTCGCACCCTGGTCAAGAACCGCGCCGGCCGTCCCCGCGGATCCAGCCGGCATCGGTAGCGACTGCCCTCGTTCTGGCGGACTCTTCGATCGGGCCTTGGTGATCATCGGTGCGATTGAAAATCTCCTGCCGCACGATCTCCTCGGCGCCACTGATGTCTCCGATGGCATCTTTGACGCGGGCGAGGTCGAGGCGGCAGATCTCGTCGTAGGGGGACGCCTTGGTGGCGATCTGGACGGTGACGAGAGCGAGGTTGGTGTCGTGCTTCTCCAAGGCGTGGGCGGTGACGATGTGGGCGGTGTCGACGATGGCGCATTGGGCGATGTCGTTGGTGCGTAGGTCGTTGAGCCAGGCCCATCCGGCGGGGCGTAGGTGGGTGAAGGGTTCGCCCGTGACGAGGTCGAGGGCGGCGATGAGGTCTTCGATGCCGTCGGCACCGCGGCGTTGACCGCGGGCGCGGAGTCGTTTGAAGAGATCCCAGTCGGTGAGGACGCCATCGACCCGGTAGAGGGACGAGCCGCGGGAGCCGGTGGCGTCGGTCGTGTCGGCTTTGGGCAGGTGGAGTTCGCCGGTGTCTGGGTTGGTGCCGAGCCACTTGCGTACCTCTGCGATGTCGGTGCGCAGGCGCTGGATCTTGAGGCCGAAGTCTTCGGCCATCTGGGCGCCGGTGACACCCTGCGGGTGGAGGACGAGGTACGTCAGGAGCTCGAGGTAGAACGGGCGTCGCCGGGCCACTGCTTTGTGGTCGCCGTGGGTTCGGGCGGCCAGCGGGCCGAGGAGGGTGAGGCGGGGGTAGGGGCAGTCATCGTCATACCAGGTGTCGACGGTGCCGTTGAGGCTCGCGTCATCGTCTTCGGCGGTGCCTCCGGCACCTTCCTTCTCGGACGCGGCAGCAGGATCCGCAGGCGTGTTCAGATCGGTGGGCTCAGCGTCCGCCGACAGGTCTGGACGTGGGTGGGTCGTGACGGGAGCCAGCTGATCGATGTCGTCGGTCGTGGTGGCCGCGGCTGCGACGTACTGCTTGGTTTCCTTTGGGAGGAGTGAACCGGGTCCTGCTGGTTGGTCGATGGGGCGCGCTTCGGTCTGCTCGGGGACGAGTGCGCCGGCCTCGTCGGTGGTGGCCTTCCGGCCGTTCGCGTTCTTGGAGGTGGGCAACGTGATGTTGTCGGGGACCGGGTCGAGAGCGAAGAGGGTGGCACAGGCGGCTGCTTCGGATTCGGTGAGCCCGGCCGCGGTCAGGTCGAGGTCCAGGACGGTCAGGTGGAGGCGTCCGTCGTGGGTGAGTGCGATGGGGGTGCTTCCTGGTGGGATGGTGTCTGCGAGGAGAAGGACAGTGGCGCCGGATCGGGAGGGGTACGCCGCGATGATCTCGGCCACCTGCTGGGCCAGGTCGGCGTGGTCGCTGGTCGCGATGACGGCGTGGTAGGTGTCGATCTCTGAATGAGCGAACTTGGGGTCGAGCACTTGGGCGAGCTCAGTTACGAAGCGGTCGTCGTGGGCCGGGTGGTGGTTGGCCCCGCCCTGGTCGCCTCCTGAGAGGTCGTCGCACCAGAAGGTGACCTCAGAGGCCACGCCGAAGGTGTCGACGGTGGCGACGATCGACCAGGGGTTGAAGGCGAGCTCGGCGCTCACGTACCTCGCGAACGCCGCCCTCCTGGCAGGCTCACCGGTGACGGCGACGTAGGAGTGTTCCTCGAGATTAAGCAGGACATGGTCGCCGCTGTTGTTGGAGCCGATCCCGACGAGGAGGGGGTAAGGGCAGGAGTACTCGGGATCGGATGGGTTCTCTGGCAGCGGGGCCATCCAGATCTTTCCGTCACCGGTCCAGGGGTCTGGAAGGTGCGCGCTCTCCGTTAGGTGCAGGGTCGCGGTGCGTTTCCCGAGGGCGACCCAGCTCAGCGTTGGCATCGAGTCCTCCGTCTTCTCGAGCGTTTCGAGAAGGTGGTTGAGGCCAAGGATGTTCGGGCCGGTGACGCTGCCGGCGAACTGAGCGGTCTTGGCCACGTCGGTGATCTCTGGGGGAGTGGAGAGGATGTGGCCCGGGCGGCGGAAGCGGAGCGCGGTGCGTCGGTAGGAGCGCAGCGCGAGGAAGACCAGGCCGGCGAGGACCGCGCCGGCACCGGTGAGCCCGGGGAGCACCCAGGCTGGAGTGTGTGAGGCGTTGTCACTCGCGTCGTCGGGTGCTTGTGTTGCCGGGACGGGTGAGGGGGATGTCGAAGGTGACGTCTGTGGTGATGTCTCAGGGGTGGGGGACTTCGATGGGGTCGGCGAGATCGGAGGCGGTGCTGCGGGAGGCCCCCCTTTCCTGACCTGGGGTTTCGTTGTCGTGGGGAGCTGCAGCGTCCAGCCTGGGCGGATCAGGTCGGGATCGGTCAACCGAGCGCCGTCGGGCTGAACCGTGTTGGTGGAGGCGTTGAAGATCTGGGTGTATCTCTCGGCATCCCCCAATTCCTCCTCGGCGATCTCCGAGAGAGTGTCACCCGGTTCAACGACGTAAGTGTCGTCGCCGGCGTCGGTGTTCTCGGCCGGTTTCGCGGGAGCGGGAAGGCGAAGGATGAGACCTGCTTCGAGGTAGTCGGGATTCTTCGAGAGGACGTACGTGTTCAAGGCTGCGATCTCCTTGAACCGCTCGCCGCTGCCCAGGTGCTTTTCGGCGATCCGCCACAGGCTGTCGCCGCGTTTGACGGTGTAGGCCACGGTCTCGCCGGAGGCTGTCGCCTTTGGGGTGGGCTGCGCGGCAGTCGGGTTGCGTGGTTCGGGTGGCTCGTCGCCCGAAGGGTCGCTGACCAGTTGAACCGGCACGTCCTGAGGGACGTATGCATCCGCCGGGGGCGAAGTCATCGTCTGCGTCACTGCGGGTGCGCTGATGAACAGAAGCGCGGCGGAGGCGACGAGATGGTTCGCTGCACCCTGAGGAAGGCTGAGACCCGGCAGGCGAGGGACCCGGATCCCTCGCAGCATCGATGCAATGGACACGAAGACCGAGATAGTGAACAGCGCCCAGCAGACCCAGCACGCGACGTAGATGACCGCGAGCGCCACGGTGCCGTCGTCGCGGTCCTGGAGCCGGTCCCAGGTGAAGGCGCTGAAGTCAGGCAGCGACCGGGCATAGACAAGGAAGATTGGACCGCCCATCACGAAGACCGCGAGGGCGAGGGTGGCGGCGAGTCCGCGGAGCCTGGTGATCATCGCTGGTTACCTCCGAGGCTGCGTACGAGGTGGCCGGTCGCTTCGCCATGGACCGTGACCCTGGTGATACCGATGATCCCGAGGAATTTGGTGCGGTAGGTGTCGCGGGTCTCGACGACGATCCGGTCGCCGTTACTGATCGAGACCGTGCCCCGCATGCCGGCGGCGGAGAGGTACGCCTGGGCTGCCTGGCGTGCGGCACTGGTGTCGATCCGGGCGTACCGGCCCTGGACCGCGGGTGCCGCCTGCACTTCCTGGGCGCCGGTGCGCGCTGCCTGGGCGGCGACATCGTGGGCTCGCTGCTGGGCGTGAACCTGCCCACCGAGGTCGACGGCCAGCCCGACAAGAGTGGCCATGACGAAGGCTCCGGTCGCCATCCAGGCTGTGACCGAACCGCGCTCATCGCGGAGGTGATTCATCGTGAATCACCTCGCTCCCGCCAGGTGTCAACTGGCGAGGACATCGTGGCCCGAATCGTGCGACTCCCTGGCACGGGCGCGGACAGGTCGGTCAGATCCAGGCGACAGGTGACGGTGGCGGCCACCGCGCCCGGCTCTCCGACGGCTGTCTGGAATGCCCGGGTGTCGATTCGAACCGAGACCGTACGACAGTTGATTCCTTGGCTCTTGAGGCTCGCTCGTGCCGCGTCGGTCGCGGTTCGCGTCGCGTCGGAGGAGGACCGGGCGATCGAAGCCGTACGCGCGGCCTCCGCTGCGGCCGACTGCACCGACTCGTGCGCGACGGCCATACGTCCACCGAAGATGATCAGGCCGACGAAGAGACCGAAGGCAGGTACGCCGATGGCTGCCTCGATCGCGGAGGATCCACGCTCATCTCGTCGTCTCGAGGTCATGGCGCAGTGAGCCTTTCGACGGTCACGCTCGCAGACTGCCGAACTCGAGGCTGCCACCCGGGCAATACGCTCAGGCTCCGCCCGGTGACTGTCGCTGTGGCTGTTGTCCCGGTTCGGGTGACGTTGACGCGGCTCGACTTCAGTGCGTCTCCGCCGACGTCGGCGAGATAGGCGCGAGCCGATCGCCTGCCATCGGTTGAGGTCGCGCCCTCTGCGCCGGCCGCTCGGGCACCCTCTTGTGCAGCGGCGATCGCGATCGTGCGGGCGTGGTAATAGAGCGCGGCCTGCATTCCGAGGAACATGACCGCGAACAGGGCGGGTAGCAGAATGACGAGCTCGATCGAGGCGGCGCCTCGTTCGTTGCGAGCCCGGCGGTGCCTATCTGATCTTGTTGGACTCATTGGTGACGAAGGTCCTGATCGCGGCGACGACGATGGCGACGATCGCGATCACGGCGACGGCCCACAGGACGTTCTCGATGGTCACCGAGCCGCGCTCGTCGCGCCGCCGGCGACCCTCGATGGCCACGTCCAGATGGTGCTGGCCGATCAGGATGAGTCCGAGGATGAAGGTGATGAGTCGGTGCATGAGGAGATATCTCGTTTCGTGTGTCGGTGAGCCCTTTCGTACGTCTCAGGTGGGCATGACCATCCGGAGCAGTGATGGAGCCAGGAGCAGCCCCATGAAGACCACCCCGAGCAGTGAGCCGGGGATGGACATACGTTCACCGACGGCGTTGGCCTCGGTGATCTCGTCGTTGAGCATGGCGGTGCGCATCGCCGCGGAGCGGGCGCGCAGGGTCGAGTAGACCGACGCGCCCTCTTCACCGGAGAGACGCATGATGTCGGCGAAGTCATCGAGCTCGGGAAGGCCGAGTTCCTCCGACAACGCGTGGAGCGCTTCCCAGGGTGGTAGGCCGGACCAGCGTGAGCGGGTGAGCTCCTCGGTCAGCCGGGTGAAGACCCACGAGTCGCCGATCTCGGCAGCGGCCTCCATGGCCTGGCGTACACCAGATCCGTTGTTGCGCTCGAGCGCGACCAGCTCGGTATAGGCCCCCAATGCCCGGGTGAACTCGAGCCGCGCTGCACGGGCATCGTCGAGCGCGTTGTAGTTCGGAATGAAGAACATCACCACGGCAAGAGCAACCGAACCGATGGCAGGGATTGCGACGGGGAGCCCGAGGCCGATGAGTGAGAGGAAGACTGCGAACACGGGCGCGATGACCAGCCCGAGTGCCGCGAAGATGATCTTCTCGCCGTAGAACCGAGCCAGCGAGAGCCGTAGGAGCGCGAGCTCGCGTGTTGGCGTACGCACCCAGATCGCCGGCGGGAGAGCGCGGATCGCCCAGGTGCCGAGCCGTTCTGTCCGGTTCGCCGGAGTCGCAACCGCCCTGGTTGGTGCCGCCTTGGCAGTGAGCCGGTCAAGCGCGTCGACCGGATCGGGATGCGCCGGCAGTACGCGGGCCAGGAGCAGCACGATGCCGAGCCCGATCAGCGCGCCGGAGGCCATCATGATCTGCAGACCGGTCATGACAGCTCAGCCTTCGCGAGCTCGCGGCGGTTGCCGAGGATTCGGGGCGGCGGCCTGCCCTCAGCCATCCGGCGCATCCACACCAGCAGCGCGGCGTAGGCAGCGAGCAGGATGGTCAGGATGATTTGGCCGAGCGGGGTGGAGTACGGCTCGACGTAGCCGCCGGAGAGCGCCAGGACCAGCAGCACGGTGGCACTGATGATCGTCACCCACCGCGCGGTCGCGCGCGGCTTGGCGCGGTCGGCCTCGACCTGACGCCGAGCGCGTACGTCGGCAGCGACCGACTCGGCCAGCGAGTCGAGCACGGCCGAGAGACCAGCCCCACGACGCCGGGAACCCAGGATGAGGTTCGCCGCGACCAGGTCGCCGGTGGCGTCATCGAGCTCATCGGCGAAGGCCCGGAGCGCATCCTCAGTGCGCCACCGGGCACGCAGGCGAGCTGCGAGGCGCCCGACCTCGCCGGCGATAGGCGCTGGAGTGGAGCGCAGCGTGGCGATGAGGGCCTGTTCCAGGCCGGCCCCGACGGTGAGTACGCCCGAGAGGGACCTGGACCACTCCTCGAGTGCTTCGAGGCGGGCGATGCGTGCCTTGGCGGGCGAGGTGGCCAAGAGGTAAGGGAGTCCGATGACCGCCGCCGGGCCGATGATGAGAGCTAGCAGCCAGCCGGTCACCAGCCAGCCGAGCACGCCGGCCATGAACCCGCCAGCGAGCAATAGGCGAGTCTGGCGGGGGAGTGACTGAATCCGGTTCAACGACCTCGACCGGGTCGGGACGCGCTCGACGACCGGCGCGCGGCGAAGGCCGGCGGTGAGGCCTATGGCCCCGGCGACGATGAGCGCTCCGGAGATCGCGGGAATGAGCGGCGTCATGAGACACCGTCCGGGCGGTAGGGAGTCTGCGTCGCGAGGTACCCGGCATAGTCGAACCCGTACGCGGCGAGGGCACGATACCTGTCCGGAAGGGTCGTAGGCGTTGCCATCCCGGTGGCGGGGTCTGTGGTGAAGACGGGGGTCGTGGCGTACCCGAGCTCGTGCTCGCCGGGCTCGACCGCGACGATCTCTGCGACTCGGCGGGTGCGCTGCCACTCGCCGTCGGCAATCTGGGTGGTGTGCAGTTCCAGGTGGACGATCAGGCGCAGGGTTGCGGCGAGCTTGGCGGTGGCCAGCGTGTGAGTGACGTGAGGCCCGGCCTCCATGGCGCAGGTGACCAGCTTGCGCAGGGCCGCGACGCCATCGGAGGCGTGAGTGGTCGAGATCGAGCCGGGGCCGGACTCCATCGCTTTGATCATCGGCCAGACCTCCTTGCCTCGGACCTCGCCGACGATCTGGCGCGACAGGTTGAACCGGAAGGAGTCATACAGCGCCTCGTCCAGGGTGAACTCACCAGCCTGGCGTCCGTCGGGGCCGTACTCGCCCGAGCCCGGTCGGGCCTCCCACGGGTAGACGATCGGGTGCTGGGTCTTGAGCTTGTGCAGGTACAGCTCGTACTCGGTCTCGAAGGTGCCGAGCACCTCGCGTGGCGGGATCTCGTTGCACAGCGCACGGACGACGGTTGTCTTGCCAGCTCCCTGGACCCCTGAGACGACGATCGACTCCCGGGCTCTGACGGCGGCGCGGAGGAACGAGGCCGCGACAGGGGTGAGCATCTGCATGTCCACCAAGTCATCGAGGGTGACTTCGACCATGCGGTGCAGGCGGATCACCATGGAGGGTCGAGGCATCCGCCAGGCCACGGCGGCGAGGCGGGCGTACTCACCCAAGGTCAGATGCAACGTCGGTCGCGCCGGCGAGAACGGCCGCGAGGACCCTTCGCCTCGAGAGGAGAGGAACACGAGGAACTCGATCAGCTCCTCATCCGAATCCGCCACTGGTGGTCCGGCGAGGAGGGTCCCGTCGACGAGCTCGAGGAAGACCTCGTCACATCCGGTGACCAGGATGTTCTCGACATCCTCACGCTCTACCAACGGTTGCAGCCTGCCGAGTCGAAAGAGCGAGTCAAGCACCGCCTTGAAGACCGCGCGTTGCTTCGCCGCGGTCCAGGTCGGCGCGCCGACGTCCATGTCGTCCGCCATCGCGGCCTCGATCAGGTCCAGCACGATCGCCTTGGCCAGCTCCTCCTGCGACTCTTTGTCCAGACGTACGCCGTCAGCGGCCACCGCCTGGCTCAGCTGCTCCGAAGCCTGAGCACGGAGCGCAGCGACCAGCGACCAGTCAACCTCGACAGAACCGATACCAGTCTCGGAGGAAGCGAGCGGCCCGGACCCCACCCGGTGACCGTTCCGCGGTGCCGTTGATGTCGGCATGGTCCGTTGCGGCGCGAACAGCGGCAACCGGTTCGGATCTGGCGGCTCGATGTTGCTCGTCCGCGGACGGTGGTCGTTCATCGAGTCACCTCCTCGATCAGCTGGGCGCGACTGCGGGCGACGCACGCCTGGATGACTTCTGTCAGTGCGATCAGTGAGCGGACGTACGTCCCGTTCTCGAACTGCGCTGGAGCATGGGCACCGCGGTAGTAGACCGCCGCGGCCTCCGGCTCGTCCGGTAGAACTCCGATCACTGGTATGCCGATCACCCTGGCGACATCGGCCGCCTTGTAGGGCTGGCCCTCACCGATCAGGAGCGCGCCAGGGTTCCGCCATCCGGAGTCTTGGCGGCGTACCGTCGCCGACCACGTACGCGCCGCGGCCAGGGCCGGAAGCGGCGAGCGCGTCACCATCAAGGTCAGGTCCGCGGCATCGAGCAGCGGTTCCGGGTAACCGGGAAGCCCGAGCCGGCCGCCGTCCACGATCACATCCTGGCCCGTCGACTCCAAGGCAGCCAGCGCCTCGGCGAGCGGAGCCCAGAGATCTCGAAGGCCAGTTGCCTGTGCGTGATCGCGGATGCCAGCGACGATCGAGACCGAGGTGCCCTCCAGTCTCTGCGCCACCGTTGGTAGAGCGTCAGCGACACCGAGGGGACTCAGCGCCAGGTCGATCAAGGACAGCTCGGGTGCCCACGTACCGCGGAAGAATCCCGACAACACCCCGGCGGTTCCGGTCGGATCCGCGTCAACGAGTAAGACCGGGCGTGGCCAGGCCAACGCGAGCCCTAGACTCGTGGTCGTGACTCCAGGTGATCCGCCTGCCGACGCGAGCGCGATGACCGCCATCACTCGACCCCGGAGTCGAGCACGAGCGCCACGTTGCCGCTGGCAGCACGTGCTGCCAGCAGCGTCGCCTCGGCATGCGGCACCATCACGCTGACCACCAGCGTCCCATCCTCGCCGCGGTGGGACTCGACGACTTCCGCCTCGGAGAACTGCGGCGTACCGCTCGGCACCTCCTCGCCGACGGCCGGAGCGACCACGACCCGGACGAGATCCCCACTGCGAAGCGCCACCCCCGGCTCCTGCGCCGGAGTCAGCGCCACCCCGACCACCGACTTCCCCTCACCGGGCACCGGGTCATCCGTCGCAGCCTCAGCAGTGATCAGACCCCCGGACAAGATGTCGTACGCCGCTCGCTTGCCCACCACGTCATCCAGAGCATTCGCCGGAAGGGGAGCAAGAGCTGGGTCGGTGGTGATCCGCACCCGCTCGAGGTCGTCGTGCGTGATCAGCGCACCGCGAGGAATCGTTGTACGCGCCGCCAGCACCTCGACCGTGTCCGTGGTCGCCGCCCAGACCCACGTGCCTCCGAACGCGCCGAGCGCGATCGCGGCTGCGGCGGCGACCGATAGCCACGGCCGGCGGCGCAGCTTTGGCGGCGGCAACGCCTTCGGGCCCTCGGACGGCGTGGCTCGGTCGCTGCGTACTGTGGTGCTGGTCATCGGTGGTCCCTCTCCTGCTCACGGGCCTCAGCTCACGAGCACCTGCGCTTCCCCAACCGTGATGTCGACCGAACGGGCCAGGCCGCCCAGCCGGATCGTTCCGGTCTGTCCCGCGCCGGCCCAGGTGATCACCCAGTCCGAGGTCGCCGTCACGGTGTACTTCTCGCCGCGCTGGTGCGCGCTCGACTTCTCATAAACGTGGCCACAGTCCGGCGACTTCCGCTTCCCGAACCTCGGCTCGTACGGCGTCCCCGCGCTCCGGCACACGACCTGCGTGCCATCTCCCATGTCCCAGGTGATCTCATGCACCCGCGCCGTTGCAGACACCGTGATCCCACCGGCCGACGCTGATGCCGTCGCCGGACCGAACGTGGACGGACCCGGGTCGTTCACCCATAGCCACACCGGCATCCCGACCAGCCCGACGCGGTCCTCGCCGGCCTCCGGGGTGATCCCGATGTCGATGGCTCGAAGGTTCATCTTCTCGATCGCCATCAGCGCGACCTCACGTGGCGATGGTCCGGCCTCCGCAGCCTCTGGAGGTGTCTGGGACCAGAAGGTCACCAGCAGCGACGTCTGCGGCTGGTAGCAGTTGTAGACCGCGCCATCATCGGGTTCGTGTCCCTCCCAAGCAGGGTCACCCGGTGGGGGAGGAGGGTCATACGCCTCCACATAGCAGTTGCGGTCATTGCTCCAGGTGCCATAGGACGATGTGCACGGCACCGGACCAGCCGGTGGCCCGCCAACTCCTTGCTTGGCCGGGTCCCAGTAGCAACTGTTCCCCGAGCCGGAGTCCTTCGGTCCACTGGTCGACCCAGCCGGCTTCCCCTCACCACCCGATCCGCCGGCGCCGCCACCAGGCGATCCGGTCTCAACCCAGAGGATGCACTCGCCGGTCGACTTGTTGGTCTGCTGACATCGAGTGTCGGCCGACGCCGTGCCGGTGCCGAGAAGAGTTGCGCCCGCCGCGAGGAGGACGATGATGAAGACGCGTGTCAGGAAACCTTGCATGACGGTTGCTCGAGGTCTTGGCCGTTGGCGATGCGCCAGCCGCCGCTCGGATTCTTGGACCAGTGGTAGTTGGCCACGGTGAAACGTGTCCAGCCGTCATCCGGTCGATCCGGACTCACCACCGACTTCCCGTTCTTGTCGACGACATCAACGTCGGCGACATCCCAGCAGGCATCCACCGTTACCGTCGGCACCTTCCCGGCTTTCGGGTCGGAGTTGTCCAAGCTCACCGACTGCACCTTCATCTCAGCGACGTCGGTACTGCCGGTCTGATGCTGGCCAGCCTTCCGGAGCTGCTCGATCGACAGCTTCTGGGCATTGAGCTGGACGCCGATCGCAACGTTCGCAAGTCCTTCAAGATCCTTGTCAGGATCCTGCTGAAGCTCATCGACCGTCTTGAAGAATGCCCGCACAGCGTCTTCCGCATCGGCCGAGGCGCGATCCTCCTGAGACTCCGGCGCCGTCGAAATCGGCTCCTTCGACGACGAATCCGGCTTGCTCGTCGGACCCGTCCCGTCCGGTGACTGGGCGCAAGAAGTAGCGACGGCGAACAGTAGAACTGCTGTCGTGGCGCTGAACGTTCTTGCCGTGATCCTCATGATGGGGTACCTGCTTCCTCCGGCTGGAGGACGCAGAATGCGCCCCGCTGGTGCCCAGCGGCGACGCAGACTGGTCCTCAGTCTTCACTGACCTTTACCCAAATTGCAACGCTAATCTTTGTTTGCAACCATTAACGGACAGTCGCCGAGCTTGCTCATCTGCTGCTCTCTCTGGCCCAGCCCGCCTCGCTCCAAGGTGCTCCGACCTTCCCAGGTTCCCCTTGCGCCCCTCACGGCAGCACACGATTGGCAGATCGAGGGCACCTCAGTGGTGAGCGGGGTGCAGACACGCATCCCCGGACCCAGAGGAGGGGCGCCGTGGTGGTGTCGATGCGGGTGATGCACGCGGGCGACGGCTACAAGTATCTCCTGAAGAGTGTGGCCGCCGGCGACGGCAACCGAGCGCTGTCCACGCCGCTGACCCGCTACTACGCCGAAGCGGGCACCCCGCCGGGACGGTGGATGGGATCTGGGCTACCGGGCGTCGGCGGAGGCAGGATCAGGCAGGGCGCCCAGGTGACCGAGACACAGCTCGCGCTCTTGATCGGCGCTGGCCGTGACCCGGTGACCGGCGAGCCGCTCGGCCGGGCGTACCCCGAATACAAGCCGACCGAGGAGCGAATCGCTGACCGTGTACGCCACCTCGACTCCAACCTCAGCGACGACGATCGAGCGACGGAGACGGCGCGGATCGAGGCCGAGGAGGCCGCCCAGTCCGGACGGCGGGCGGTGGCGGCGTACGACTTCACTTTCAGCGTCCCCAAGTCGGTCTCAGTGATGTGGGGCGTGGCCGATGCGAACACCCAGGAACTGCTCCTGGCGGCGCACCATGCGGCGGTCGCCGACGTCATCGACTACATGGAGCGCGAGGTGGCCGCGACAAGGGCCGGGGTTGCCAATGCCGACGGTGCCGTCTCGCAGGTCGGCGTTGAGGGCATCATCGCGGCCGCCTTCGACCATTGGGACTCGCGCGCCGGCGACCCTCAACTTCACACCCACGTGGTCATTTCCAACAAGGTCCAAGCCGCGCTCGACGGTCGGTGGCGCAGCCTCGACAGCCGGCCGATGCACGCCGCGGTCACCGCCGTCTCCGCGCACTACAACGCGGTGCTCGCCGACCGGATCACCGGAACCTTCGGGCTCGCGTGGGAGCAGCGGGGGAGGGACGCTGATCGCAACCCGCAGTGGGAGATTGCCGGCGTCGACGAGGCGCTGATCAAGGAGTTCTCCAACCGGTCCCGCTCCATCGAGGTGGAGAAGAACCGGATGATCGACGAGTACGTCGCCCGCCACGGTCGCCGCCCCAGCAACGCCACCATCGTCGTCTTCCGCGCCCGAGCGACCCTAGCTACCCGTCCCGAGAAGCAGTTGCGGTCACTGCTCGACCTGACTACCGAATGGCGCCTCCGTGCCGGACGGCTTCTTCGTTGCGACGCCATGTCCTGGGCGCGCGGCTTGACGCGGCCTTGCCTCCCGGCGATCGTGAGGGCCGAGCAGATTCCGGCTGAGCTCATCGAAGAGATCGGCCGCAGCGTCGTGGCCGAGGTCGAACGGAAGCGGTCGACCTGGCGCCACTGGAACCTATGGGCAGAAGCCTCCCGCCAAACCATGCATTGGCGCTTCCCCAACGCCGCCGAACGTGAATACGTCGTCAGCAAGATCGTCGAAGCGGCCGAAGCCCACTCGGTCGCGCTCACTCCGCCCGAACTGACCCCGAGCCCGCCTGAGTTCCAGATGGAAGACGGCACGTCGGTGTTCCGGCCGCGCCACGCCACCAAATACTCATCAACCGCGGTGATGGCGGCCGAGGGCCGGCTCCTGGAACGCGCCGAGTCCCGCACGGCCCCGAGGCTAGGCCCCGAAACGGTCGCCCGCGCCGTACGCTGCAATTACCAGGGCCGTCGCATCACCCGCAACCAAGCCGACGCCCTCGAATCCATTGCCAACTCCAGCAGACTGGTCGACCTCCTTGTCGGTCCAGCCGGCGCCGGGAAGACCACCGCCATGCACGCCCTCCTCACCGCCTGGCGGCGCGAGCACGGCCGAGGCAGCGTCGTCGGCCTCGCACCCTCCGCAGCCGCAGCCGACGTACTCGCCGGAGACCTCGGCATCCGCTGCGAGAACACCGCGAAATGGCTCCACGAACACACCGCCGGCAACGTGCGCCTCCACCGAGGCCAGCTCGTCATCATCGACGAAGCCACCCTCGCCGACACCACCACCCTCGACCAGATCACCAGCCTCGCCGCCATCGCCGGCGCGAAGGTCCTGCTCGTGGGGGACTGGGCACAACTCCAGTCCGTCGATGCCGGCGGTGCCTTCACCCTGCTCGCCGCCGCCAGAACAGACGTCCCCGAACTCGCCGAGGTCCACCGCTTCCGCAACGAGTGGGAACGCGAAACCAGCCTCGACCTCCGGGCCGGTCGCCTTGAGGCCATAACGGCGTATGCCCGACACGACCGCCTCCGCGATGGCACCACCGACGAGATGGTCGAAGCCGCCTACACCGCCTGGCTGAACGACCAGGCCAACGGCCGAGCGAGCGTTCTCGTCACCGAAACCACCGAAACCGTCCACGCCCTCAACGCCCGCGCAAGAGCAGAACGCATCCTCACCGGCCAGACCCAAGCCTCCCGCGAAGTCACCCTCGCCAGCGGGGAACCCGCCTCAGTCGGTGACATCGTGATCACCCGCCGGAACGACCGCCGCCTCCGTTCCCTGCGTGGCGCTTGGGTCCGCAACGGCGACCGATGGTGCATCGACGACGTCGGCAAAGATGGAACCCTCGTCGTCTCCCGCCGGGCCAACCACGCCGCGACCGTCATCCTTCCCGCCGACTACGTCTCCGAACACGTAGACCTCGGATACGCCATCACCGCCCATCGCGCCCAAGGTATCACCGTCGACACCGCCCACGTCCTCGCATCCTCGAGAACAACCAGAGAGAACCTGTACGTCTCCATGACCCGTGGCCGCGACGCCAACACCGCCTACGTCGCCCTCGACCAGCCCGATGACACCCACGCCGGCCACCCCGACGACGGCGAGACGAACGCCCACACCGTGCTCTGCGGCGTACTCCAACACTCCAGCGCCGAGCTCTCCGCGCATCAGACCATCACGGCCGAACACGAGACCTGGAGCTCCATCGCTCAACTCGCAGCTGAGTACGACACCATCGCCGCCGTCGCCCAACGCGACCGGTGGGCCGACCTCGTCCGCCGCTCCGGTCTGACCGATTCTCAAGCCGACGACGTCGTCGCAGGTGATGCCTTTGGGCCCCTGACCGCGTCGCTGCGCCGCGCCGAAGCCAATGGCCACGCGGTAGACCGACTCCTCCCACGCCTCGTAGCCCAACGCGACCTCACCGACGCAGAGGATGTTGCTGCTGTCCTTCAATACCGACTCCGCCTCGCCACGAACGCGAAGCCGACCCGCAGGGGAGTGGCCTCAGCCCAGCGCTTCATCGCGGGCATGATCCCCGAAGCAATCGGCGAGATGCCCACCGCGATGCGCGAAGCCCTCGACGAGCGCAGGGGCCTGGTCGAAGCACGAGCCAAGGCCCTCGCCGAGACCGCGGTGCTTGAGCGCCCTGCCTGGACCCGTCGGCTGGGCGAACCACCGACATCGCCCGCGGTCCGCCGTGACTGGATCGCCGCGGTCGGAACCATCGCCGCCTACCGCGACCGCTACCAGATCACCAGCGACATCCCACTCGGCCCGGGCGCGCGAAGTGAAGCAGAACGAGCTGATCGGACCCTCGCCCTTATCGCCCAGCGGCGAGCGGAAAGCCTTGCCGTGACCCTGGCCGCAGACCGAGCAAAGCCCGCGGCGTCCTTGCAGTCGGGCCTCAGATAGTCGCCTCAGCGGACGTTTCTCCACAGGCCACGACGCAAACGAGCGACCGGTTGCATCGTGGACTGCAACCCCTGCCCCAACCGGAGGTCGATCTGTGCTCACGATTCTCTTCCTATGCGTCTGGCGAACAGTGGCCACCGTCCACGGCTATGTCAGGGCGTACGCCCCGTCCAACATCGCCATCGACTACCTACGCTCTGAGCCCGGCCTCAAGTTGGCGATTCCAGTGGCCGTGATAGCGGTTCCTGTCTACCTGTTCGTCGCCCGATTGGTGACCACCTTCGTCGACGGGGGTGCAACCGATTGGTTTCTGCTGGTCGCGCTCGTTGCATTCATCGATGCCTTGAAGTTTGCGGCCCTCGCTGCGCTCACGCCGCCGCTGCTGGTTTGGAGACGGCTTGACACGCACCGAGCGACACGCTGCTCCAAGTGACTGGAATCCTGGATTCATCTCTGTAATCAGCCGAACCGAGAACGCAGTCACCGGCTCCAGCGTAAGGAACCTCCAGAGCATTAACAGCCACGAAGGGGTCGTGCAGTTGGCTAGGCGTCCGCGGCCTTGCCACGGTCTGAAATCGGCCGCGGAGTTGGAGCATCCTGCTAGCTGACCCGGCGCCGGACCTAGGGGATTAGAGGGGTGGGATGCAGAGCGAATCCACTGCCTGGTCCAGCGCGCTTCCAGGGTTGCGCCGGCGGAACTGGGCGCCGCGAAGTTGCCCAACATCGGTGAGATCCAGCGGCAAGCGATCGAAGCAGCTTCGCGGACGAACGAACGCCGTTACGTTTCGGGTAAGTCAACCACGTGGGGGGAATTCTCGGTGCACCTGAACCGTCTGAAGCTGCGAAACTTCCGATCCTGCGGGGACACAACACTTGACCTCGACCCGTTGCTTTCGGTGCTGGTCGGCGAGAACGCCTCGGGGAAGAGCGCCATCATCGACGCCATGCGGTTGGTCGCCCCAGCGACCGGGCGCCAGCAGACAGCATGGTTTCGAGCCGACCGAGACCTGACTCGGGGGGTCGACATCGGTGAGCCGGTGGAGATCGCGGCTCGCTATTCGGGCCTGACCGTGTCCGAAGAGGCGGTATACATGGCGCAGCTTGTCGACACCCACGACGACCTCGTCTACCGCACGACGTTCGCGACCGACCCGGCCGTGCCGCGCCGCCAAGTTCAGACGTGGAGCATCGGTGACGCCGGCGCCGACGATCCTGAGCCAGTAGCACGTAGCCGGATCAGCCACGTCTACCTCCCGCCGCTTCGCGATGCGGTGCGCGACATCGACAGCGGTACCTCGGACCTGCTGCACGACGTGGTGCGCATCCTGCTCAGTGATCCCGATAACGGGATCGACGAAGACGGGTTCGTCGCAACCGCCCAGGAAGCCGTAGGCACGATCGCCAAGCACGAGGTTGCGACCACCACCCGTGACGTCATCCAGGACTACTTCGGGCAGACCACGCCGCCCGATCGAGAACACGACCTTTCGCTCAGCGGGCGGGACCTTCGGCTCAGGCAGATCGTCAGGATGCTCCGCATCCAGCTTTTCGAATCGGGCACCTCCATCGGGGACATCGCCTCCGCTGGCCTGGGCTACGCGAACTTGCTGTACGTCGCCATGATCGTGCTCGAGTTGGTCCGCGCCCGCGAGAACGACTTGACGATCCTGCTCGTCGAGGAGCCGGAGGCTCATCTCCACCCGCAGCTCCAAGTGGTGTTGCTCGGCTTCCTGCGTGACCAGGCGGAAAAGAGCGGAGTCGACTCCGATGGCCTGCATCCCACTGGCAGGGTCCAGGTTGTCGTCACCACCCACTCGCCCAACCTCGCTAGCGAGGTTTCGATCAAGAATGTCGTGGTCGTCGCGCGGGAGAAGTGCGAGTCGACATGGCAGACCCAGGCCATCTCCTTGGCCGGTCTCGGCCTCACGGCGCCAGAGGTACGCAAGATCGATCGCTACCTCAGCGTCACCCGGGCATCCCTGCTGTTCGCCCGGCACGTTGTCCTCGTCGAAGGAACTGCCGAGATGCTTCTGCTTCCGGTGCTAGCGGCACTCCGGCTAAAGCAGGCGGCGCTGCCTTCTAGCGACGAAGCAGCCGCTCGACGGCATCTTCGCGGGCTGACGTTCGTGTCGGTGGAGGGGGTTGACTTTGGTCCGTACCTGAAGCTCTTACTCAATGGTTCACGTCAGCGAGTGGACCGTGTGGTGGTGATAACCGACGGCGACAACGGCCAAGGCGACCGTCGACGGTCTGCGTACGAGGACGCTTTTAAGACCCAGGTAACCGACGGGCGACTGATAGTATGCGTCGGCGGCACCACGCTGGAGGCTGAGCTGTTCGGTGAACAAGCAAACGAGTCTGTCTTGCGCAATGCCTTCCTCAAGTTGCACTCGAAGTCGGCCGCGAAGTGGGACCAAGTCAGCGCAGCGGCCGGCTCTACACCTGACGAACGAGCCGCGATCTTCGCCTGCGCGATCACCAAGCCGAAGAAGCCTGCGCCTCAGGTCGCTACGGGGGACGAGGGCGAGTCCACTGACACCGTCGTCAACACGGTGGCCACGCCGGTAGAGATGCCAACGCTCGACATCTCGAAGGGGGACTTTGCGCATCTCGTCGCAGAGGCGATCGAAGCAGACGACAACGGCAGCTTTGTTGTTCCCACATACCTGCAGGCTGCCCTCGAGGCGATCGCGCCGCTGGCAGAGCAGACGAGTGAGGACGAGTGAACGCTGCGCTGAGCGCTGAGCAGGCGGCGGTCCTTGAGCAGACCGTTCGACATGTCGAGGCCGGCCCCGGCTCCGGGAAGACCCGCGCTGTGGTCGCCCGATTCCAGCAGCAAGCCGAGGCTCGACCAGGCGTTGCGCTGCTCTCCTTCACCAACGCAGCTGTCGACGTGGCGCGGGAGCGGTCGAAAGGCAGTCCACATCTGCTGCGCACGCCCAATTTCGTGGGTACCTTCGATGCCTTCTTCAACCGATATGTCGTTACGCCCAGCGTACGGCGCGCCACTGGGGTCACTCCTCAGTACCTCGCGTCTTGGGACGACCTCCCGACCGAGCTCTCAAGGGTTCGTCCCACGAACGGAGGTCTGGGTATCCGACTCTCCCGCTGGACGCGATCCGGGGACGGGTCGATCGCCCTCGACGTGAGGCGGCTCGGCTACGACGAGCGTCGTGCCTGGGACCAAGTCTCACCGTGGACGCAGCGGGACATTACCGAGAGAGGACGGAGCCTTATCAAGAGTCTGCTGGCGAGGCACGTATACAGCGCCGAGGAATCCCGGCGAGTTGCGTTGAAGTTGCTAGATACACCCGGGTCAATCCTACGAAACCGCCTCGTGACGCGATTCAACGAAGTCATTGTCGATGAGTTCCAAGACTGCGACATCGTAGAGCACAGCATCCTGCGACACCTCCAGCAGGCCGGAACCCATGTGGTGACCGTCGCAGACCCCGATCAGGCAATCTACGAGTTCCGTCAGGTCGGCCCGTCGAACCTCTACGATCAATACCTCGCAGGTTTGGAAGACCACGAGGTGGTCACGCTCACGACCTGTTATCGGTCGAGGCCGGCGATCTGCGCTGCGGTGACGAGCTTGCGAAGCACGCCGAAAGCCATCGAATCGAGTGATCCTCGTGACATGTCGTTCCCGGCCATACATGTAGTCGTCGGACGCGGTCAGGCCGCAGAGATTGCGGCACGGGGTGTCCTGAATGACTCTGGCGTCGATCCCGTCGCCTGCCGGGTCATCGCCCATCGCCGCGCAGATGCCCAGAGCCTTGGTCCCGGGACAACGGAACTCCCGGCCACGGCGACAGTACTAGGCAGCATCCTGGCTGCAGCAGCGCAGTTCCTTCGGGCTACGGACACCAAGCACCGCCTGCAAGCGATAGGGCGTATCGAGCAGCACATGCTGGACCAGCTGGATTGGGGGGCCGACGGACAGCCAACGGATAAGAGCGAGCGCGTCGAATTGCTCGGCATCACCGTTGACCGCCTCCGGATCCTGGCGAAGATGGTTATCGGGGTAGCGCGAGATGCAGTCGACGCGAAAGCGTTCTGCACTACGGTCCAAGATCTGGTTCGCCGGTTCGCGGAGGCGACCAGTCTGGACGTGGTCAGCAACCTCAACAAGGTCCTCGCGAAACCCACAGCCAAAATATGGGAGCCGTGGGCCGCGTTTCGATCCGAGATACATTACGGGACGACGCCGGGACTTCGTGCATCCCACGTGCATGCCGTCAAGGGCTCCGAGTTCGAAGCCGTCATCTACGTCCTTCCGCCCCGAGCGAATGCAGGCGAACCGTACGTTCTCGACGATTGGATGTCGGATGAGAACAGCGAGGCGCGCCGCGTTATCTACGTCGGAATCAGCAGGGCGCGAAAGCTCTTGATCTTGGTGGTGCCCAAGGCGAGGCTGAAGCTACTCAAACAGCTCCTTGAGCGCGACGATATTCCCTACTTGCTCACAGACGCGACCTGAGCCCAGAGCACCGCTCTCCGCCTGCTGCGCGCGACCAGACGGACGTCCCCTGTGGCGCCTTGCCGGGATACCCACCCGGTGGCGCTCGCGGCGGCGGCCTTAGGGGATCTGGGCTGAGTGGCCGAACCCTCGCTCACGGCGGCCCTGTCGGCGCCAATGTGGGGTCATGTCCACGCCAGAACGGTCAAGCCCCGCGACTTGCTAAGGAACGTTGATCCATCGACTCGGCTTCCAACGGCAGGGGCTTGCCTCGACTTTGGGCACCGGATGGCGTGGATCGGAGGATCCCGGGGGTCGGGCTTGGCGTGAAGGTGGGTCCAACTGGCCGCGGGCGGAGTTCTGCCCGACCGACTCCTCCGGCGGTCACAGCGTTCGTGATGGTTCGGATACGCTGGTTGGGACAGTTCAACAGCGGATCCGTGCCAGCCGATGTGCCCGAACGGTGCCCGGACAGGCTGAAATGAAGAGTGGCCCCGCCTGAGTTTCCTCAGGTCAGGGCCACAATTCTCTGCGTGCGCGAGGGGGGACTTGAACCCCCACCCACTAGTACGTGGACTAGCACCTCAAGCTAGCGCGTCTGCCTATTCCGCCACCCGCGCGCAACAGGAAGAACATTATCAGGAGGGGGCGTTGGTGCCGAATCGGGGTAGTTCTCCGCGCAGGGCGCTGCATCAGAGCGAGATGACCCATCCGTGAGCGCGGGAGCGTCCGCTATGAGGTAGACCCAGGTGGAGGCGTGGGGCACGCTGGATACGGCGAGGGAGACGAGCCCTCGAAACTTGTGGAGGTGGGTCTGTGCTCTCTCTGATGGTGATGATCGGGTTCCTCGCAATCGTCGTGGCACTCGGGGCCGTCGCAGTGCTCGCGGTGCGCAGTGGTCACGGTGACCATGCGACGGATCGAGACGGCGACGGGGTGCCTTATGACGACGTCGACGCGGTCGGGCGGACCAAGGCTGAGGAGGAACGAGCGCGGGCTGGAGGTCTGGACTCGCTCGGTGATGCGGGTGGACCGAGTCCGAGCACGGCTGAGGTCCAAGCGGCTCGTCGGCTCGACGAGGAGACGCGTCGGCGCCGCGACCGCTGGTAGCGCTGAGCCTGTGGTCGACCAGCTCAGGATCAGGCCGGCAAGAGCGCCCGAGCCGGGTGGTTGCTGGTGACCATCCAGACGCGCTTGTCGTAGACGAAACGGCGCAGGCGGCCGGGGTCGTCGACGGTCCAGACGAGGACCTTGATGTCGCGGCGATGGGCCCAGCGCAGCAGCCAGACGTCGGCGAGGCGATGCTCGACGACGACCAGGTTGGAGCGGCAGCGGCGGATGCGGCCTTCGGGGAAGAACTCCGACAGCTTCAGCCCGAGCAGCTTGAAGGGGTGGTGGCGGAAGTCGACGCCGCCGAGGGAGAGGCCGACGAGGGTCGAGGGGGAGCGGAGGTCGGCCCAGTCGCGCAGCACGCGTACGGACTCGTCGACCATCGTGGTCACGATGAAGCTCTCGTTCATCACCTCGAGCGCGATCTCGGCGGCGTCGACCTCGTGCGGGAGCCCGAGGTGGTTGGCCGGGGAGGCGAACTTGAGGTCGATGTGGGCGTACTTGCCGTGAGCGGCGAGCAGCTCGAGGGCCTCCCGGTAGCGCACCAGACGGAACGGCGCGAGCCGCGAGAGCGCTGCGTACGTCCTCTCCTTGATCTTGACCTTGCGGCCGATGCGGTCGCGGACGTGGCTGTCGTGGTGGAGGACGAGCTCGCCGTCGCGGGTGCGGTGCACGTCGAACTCGACGTAGTCGACCTCCATCCGGACCGCCTCGAGCAGCGACTCCCAGGAGTTGTCGCGGTGCCCCGACTGCCGCGCCGCGGCGCGGTGAGCGGAGAGGAGGGCCCGCGTCTGCATGCGTCCATGGAAACCCACCCGTTCGACCGCATCTAAATCCTCAGGTTGCGCTCAGGTGGACTTCAGGGGGCGGGTTGTCGCGGCAGGTCGATACGGTGGCTGCATGACCAGCGCCGAGACCGAGGTCGTCGACCTCTGCCGTGACCTGATCCGCATCGACACGAGCAACTACGGCAACGACCCGGGGCCGGGGGAGCGGAAGGCGGCCGAGTACGTCGCGGCACAGCTCGACGAGGTCGGGATCTCCTCCGAGATCTACGAGTCCGAGCACGGGCGGGCCTCGGTCGTCGCGCAGTGGGGCGGCTCGTCCGGTGACGGGCTGCTGCTTCACGGTCACCTCGACGTCGTTCCCGCCGCTGCCGAGGACTGGCAGGTCGACCCGTTCTCCGGCGAGATCGAGGGTGGGTACGTCTGGGGGCGGGGCGCGGTCGACATGAAGGACTTCGACGCGATGCTGCTCGCGGTCGTCCGGGACCGCCAGCGGACGGGCAGGATCCCCGAGCGCCCGATCACGCTCGCCTTCACCGCCGACGAGGAGGCCGGCGGGATGAAGGGCGCCCACGTGCTCGTCGAGGACCACCCCGACCTGCTCGCCCACTGCACCGAGGCGGTCGGCGAGGTCGGCGGCTTCTCGACGACCGTGAGGGGGCGTCGCCTCTATCTGATCGAGGCCGCCGAGAAGGGCATGGCCTGGATGAAGCTGACCGCGCGCGGCACCGCCGGGCACGGCTCGATGATCAACCGGGACAACCCGATCACCAGGCTGTCCGGCGCGATCGCCCGCATCGGCGCCCACGAGTGGCCGGTGCAGCTGACCCCGACGATGCAGACGCTGCTCGCTGCGGTCGGTGAGATCGCGGGGGAGGAGCCCACCCCGGAGAACGCCGAGCGGCTCGTCGAGGAGTTCGGCCCCGCCGCGCGGATGATCGGCGCCACGCTGCGCAACGTCACCAACCCGACCATGACCAGCGCCGGCTACAAGGTCAACGTCATCCCCACCGAGGCCACCGCCCACGTCGACGGCCGCTTCCTGCCCGGCTTCGAGGACGACTTCTTCGAGACCCTGAGCAAGCTGTGCGGCGAGGGGATCGACATCGAGTTCGAGCAGAACCAGATGCCGTGGGAGACGCCCTACGACGGCGCCATCGTCGCCGCCATGGAGCGCTCGCTCATCGCCGAGGACCCCGACGCCCTGGTCGCGCCCTACCTGATGTCGGCCGGCACCGACGCCAAGCACTTCAAGCGGCTCGGGATGAGGACGTACGGCTTCGCGCCCTTGCGGCTGCCCGAGGAGCTCGACTTCACCGCTCTCTTCCACGGCGTCGACGAGCGGGTGCCGGTCGACGCGCTCCAGTTCGGCGCGCGGGTGATGGACCGCTTCCTGGACGACGTCTAACCCGCCACCGAGAAGTCGATTTCTGACGCCGAGAGGTCAGTTGCTGACGCCGAGGAGTCGATTTCTGGCAGGGCGTCTCCAGAAACCGACGCCTCGCTGTCAGAAACCGACGCCTCGCTGTCAGAAACCGACGCCTCGCCGTCAGAAACTGACGCCTCGGCGTCAGATTCTGACTTCTCGGTGGGGTTAGGGGGGGAGGACTACTTCGGCGTTGAACGTCTCTACTACCGGCTCGCCGGCTAGGTTGGGGCCGATGCTGGTCAGGGTCGCGTTGCCGATCGGACCGATCCGCATCCACGTCGCGGGTGGGGCGTTGAGGACCTGGCGTACGAACCAGGCGATCACGAACGCGTGGGTGACCAGCACGATCTCCTCGTCATGGTGCTCGAACCAGAGCCGGTGCCAGGCCTCGGTGAGCTCGGCACCGTCGAGGTCGCGCTCGGTGGCGGGCACGTCCTCGAACCACTCCCAGCGGTGGGTCGGGTAGTCGCCGCGCCGCTCCGCCGATGGCACCGGGGTACGGTCGACGAGGAGGTCAGAGGGCGTCGCGCCCGCGCCGAGGTTCTCGGTGAGGATGCAGGCGGTCTCGGACGTACGCCGGCTCGGGCCGTGCAGGACCTGGCGGATCGGCCGGAAGGCCAGCCGGTTGGCGACGGCCTCGACCTGGCGGCGGCCGTGATCGGAGAGGCCCGGATCGGCCTGGTCCTCACCGGCGGCTTCACCGTGACGTACGAGATGGATCACGCTTGGACCCTAATCTCTCGAACGGCGAGGGTCGCGAAGACGCGCTCAGACCGTGAGCCGCTGCCGGATGATCTTGCGGCGCAGCGTCACCCGTCGGGTGCCGTCGGCCGTGATCCGCACCCGGTCGAGCTCCCAGCCACCGTGCTCGGCGCGTTCGACGAGAAGCTTCGTCACGATGTTGCGGGAGAACTCCCGCGAGAAGATCACCTTGTCGTACTCCCACACCACTCCTGGGCGGGGCGGGCGGCGTTCGGCTCGAGCCAAGGCAGCACTCCTTCTGATGGACTACTCAGGAGAACCAGTGTGCCGGATCCGATGTTCCCGCGGGAGAGGTTTCAGACGGCGGAGACGTCGTCGAGAGCGAGCGCGATCTCGGGAGGCAGGGTGAGGTCGGTGACCTGCAGCGCCTCCTTGAGCTGGGCGGCCGTACGCGCCCCGAGGATCGGTGCGGTGACACCCGGCCGGTCGCGCACCCAGGCCAGCGACACCTGCAGGGGCGTCCACTCCAGACCCTCGGCGGCCTTGGCGACGGCGGTGACGATCCCGCGGGAGCGCTCGTCGTCGTAGGCATCCACCCGGGCCGAGAAGTGCGGGTCGGCGCCGCGGGAGTGCGTGGGTGTGCCGGTGCGGTACTTCCCGGTCAGCACGCCACCTGCCAGCGGGGACCAGGCCAGCAGCCCCAGCCCCATCGCCTCGGCGGCCGGCAGCACCTCGTACTCCGCGTCGCGGGCCAGCAGCGAGTACTCCACCTGCGTCGAGGCCAGGGTCGCTCGCCCCGGCACGGCCCGCTGCCAGGTCGCCGCCTGGGCGGTCTGCCATCCGCTGTAGTTGGAGACCCCGACGTACGCCGCCCGGCCGCTGTTCAGTGCCATGTCGAGCGCCGAGAGCGTCTCCTCGAGGGGCACCTCGGGGGACCAGACGTGCACCTGCCACAGGTCGACGTGGTCCACGCCGAGCCGCTTCAGCGAGGCGTCGAGACCGGTGAGCAGCCCGCCGCGCGAGGTGTCGACACCGCGGTCGCCGCCGCGCCAGGTGATGCCGCCCTTGGTCGCCAGGACGACGTCGTCGCGGGCCACGATGCCTTCGCCGAGGAGCGAGCCGAGCAGCGCCTCGGACGCGCCGTCGCCGTAGCCCGCGGCGGTGTCGAGGAGGGTGCCGCCGGCCTCGGCGAAGCCGGCCAGCTGCTCACGGGCCTCGTGCTCATCGGTCACGCTGCCCCAGGTCATGGTGCCCAGGGCGAGAGACGAGACTCGCAGCCCAGTGGCTCCGAGGAGTCGGCTCTGCATGGGGACAATCTATCCGTGCCCTCCACGAGGGCTCGGGCGGACACGCTGGCAGTGACGGCGGACACTCCGGCGGGGAGGCAGCGGTCGGGTGGTGCGTACGTGCCCCTTAGAGTTTGCGCCCGTGGATTACTTGCAGGCGATCGCACTGGGCATTCTTCAGGCACTCACCGAGTTCCTGCCCATCTCTTCCAGTGCGCACCTGCGCATCTTCCCCGAACTGCTCGGTTGGGGTGACCCCGGCGCGGCGTTCACCGCCGTGATCCAGATCGGCACAGAGCTCGCCGTGGTGCTCTACATGTGGCGCAACATCCGCGACATCATCGTGACCTGGTTCCGCAGCCTCTTCAACGCCGAGCTGCGCAGCCACACCGACGCCCGGATGGGCTGGTTCATCATCGTCGGCTCGATCCCGATCGCGGCGATCGGCGTCGTGATGAAGGACGTCATCGAGCACGACCTGCGCAGCCTGTACGTCGTCGGCACCATGCTCGTGGTCATGGGCATCGTCCTCGGTGTGGCCGACCGGCTCGGCGCGAACCGCAAACAGTTCGACGACCTGTCCTGGCGTGACGCGGTCCTGATGGGCTTCGCCCAGGCCTGCGCGCTGATCCCGGGCGTCTCCAGGTCGGGGGCGACGATCTCGATGGGCCGCGCGCTCGGCTACGAGCGGGCCACGGTGACCCGTTACGCGTTCCTGCTCGCGCTGCCGGCGGTCTTCGGAGCCGGCCTGTTCGAGATGGGCGAGATCGCCAACGGCGCCAACCTCTACGGCTGGGGCCCGACGATCGTCGCCACCATCGTCTCGTTCGTGCTCGGCTACGCGGTGATCGCCTGGCTGCTCAAGTACCTCTCGCACCACACCTACACCCCGTTCGTGATCTACCGGGTCGTCCTCGGTCTCACCGTCTTGGTGCTCCTCGGCGTGGGTGTGCTCACCGAGTGGTGATCGTGCCAAACTCACGGATGTGTCTGAGTCCGGTGCGAAGTCCGTCGTAACACCCGCTGCGATCGAGGAAGCCGCCGCGCGCACGATCGCCACGCGCACGGCGGTCGAACGCTCCGTCAGACTCTCGGAGAGGTACGCCGCCGAGGTCCTGCTCAAGCGCGAGGACCTGCAGCTGGGCCGCTCCTACAAGGTCCGGGGCGCCTACAACCTGATGAGCTCGCTATTGCCCGACGAGCTCGAGCGCGGCGTCGTCTGCGCCAGCGCCGGCAACCACGCCCAGGGTGTGGCGATCTCGTGCGCCCGCCTCGGCGTGCCCGGTCACATCGTGGTGCCGACCAACACGCCCAAGCAGAAGCGCGACCGGATCACCGCCCTCGGTGGTGAGCACGTGACCCTGACGCTGCACGGCTCGACCTACGACGAGGCCTCCGCCTACGCCTACGAGCTGGGCCGTGGGCTCGGGGCGACGTACGTCTCGGCCTTCGACGACCCGCGCACGATCGCCGGGCAGGGCACCGTCGGCTACGAGCTGACCTCCCAGATCAGCGAGCCGCTGGACGTGCTGCTGCTGCCGGTCGGCGGCGGTGGGCTCGCCTCCGGGGTGGCGACCTGGGTGCGCGAGGTGTGGCCGCAGACCCGGATCATCGGGGTCGAGCCCGCGGGCGCCGCCTCGATGGCTGCCGCGATCGAGGCCGGCGGCCCGGTGCGGCTCGAGGCGCTCGACACGTTCGTGGACGGCGCCGCGGTCGCGACCGCGGGGAAGGTGACGTACCCGATCGTCAAGGCGTACGTCGACGAGCTCGTCTCCGTCCCGGTCGGCGCGGTCTGCGTGGAGATGCTCGAGCTCTACCAGACCGAGGGGATCATCGCCGAGCCCGCCGGCGCGCTCGCGGTCGCTGCGCTGGGGCAGGTCGACCTTCGTGGCGCCACTCGCGTCGGGGCCGTTCTCTCCGGCGGCAACAACGACGTCTCCCGCTACGCCGACGTGCTCGAGCGGGCGCTGATCCACCAGGGGCTGCGCCACTACTTCCTGGTCTCGTTCCCGCAGGCGCCCGGGGCGCTGCGGGGCTTCCTCGACGACGTTCTCGCCGACGGTGAGGACATCGTCGTCTTCGAGTACGTGAAGAAGTCCAACCGCGAGCTCGGCCCGGCGCTGATCGGGATCGACCTCGACTCCGCCGACGGGCTCGAGGGCCTGCTCGAGCGGATGGGGGACAGCGACCTGCTCATCGAGCGGATCGCGCCGGACTCACCGCTGTTCACGTTCCTGCACTGAGCTCCGCTGGTCGAGCCGCCGGAGCCGCTAGGCGGAGGCGTGTCGAGACCAGCGTGGCGGCTAGAACCAGCCGGACCTGCGGAAGAAGATCCACATCCCGGTGATCACGCCACCCATCAGCAGCAGCGCGAACGGGTAGCCGAACCTCCAGTCGAGCTCGGGCATGTGGGTGAAGTTCATCCCGTAGATCCCGGCGATGAGGGTCGGCACCACGATCATCGCCGCGCCCGCGGAGATCTTGCGCATGTCGTCGTTCTGCTGGAGCGAGAGCTGCGCCAGGTGGGCCTCGAAGGCGGAGGACAGCAACGTCTCGAGGTTCTCGATCGACTCCACGATGGAGGAGAGGTGATCGAGGATGTCGCGGAAGTAGGGGCGCAGGTCGGGGTCGATCCCGCCCTCCCCGTTGGCGAAGCGGCGCACCGGCTCGCGCAGCGGCATCACCGCGCGGCGTACCTCTGCCAGCTCGCGGCGGAGCCGGTAGATCCGGGCCGAGTCGTGGGTGCGCTCGTCGGAGAAGACCGAGGTCTCGACCTCGTCGACGTCCTTGGTGAGGTCGTTCGCCACGTCCACGTAGCCGTCGACGATGTAGTCGACGACCGCATGGACCGCCGAGTAGGAGCCCTCGGTGAGCAGGTGCTCGTCGCTGGTCTCCAGCAGCTCGCGAGCCGGCGCGAGCCGGGAGCCGCGACCGTGGCGGACCGTGATCACGTAGTCGGGGCCGATGAAGAAGGCGACCTCACCGGTCTCGACGGCGTCGTCGGCATCGACGTACCACAGCGTCTTGACGACGAGGAACATCGCGCCGTCATAGCGCTCCAGCTTGGGACGCTGGTGGGCGGTCAGCGCGTCCTCGACGGCGAGCGGATGCAGGCCGAAGGCCTCGGCGACCTCCTCGAGCTCGTACTGGCTGGGCTGGTAGAGACCGAGCCAGACGAAGTCGCCCTCGCCCTTCACCCCGCGGCGCAGCGCCGCGTAGTCGTGGGGCGAACAGTCGGTCTGCTCGCGCACACCGGCGCGGTAGAGAGCGCTGTCGACGATCACGGTTTCAGGTTAGGGCATGCCATGCGCCTTCACCTGGATGGATAGGGTCGCCAATCGTGGCGACGATGATCCTGGTGAGACACGGCCGTACGACGGCGAACGCATCCGGCACCCTGGCCGGCCGGCTTCCTGGGGTGAAGCTGGACGAGCGCGGAGTGGAGCAGGCGAGCAGGGCCGCTGAGCGGATCGCGCCGGTCCCGCTCGCGCTGGCGGTCACCAGCCCGATGGAGCGCTGCCAGCAGACCCTCTCGGTGATCCTGGAGGGCCGCCCCGAGCAGCCCGCCGTCGTCGTCGAGGACGGCGTGTCCGAATGCGACTACGGCGAGTGGCAGGGAGAGAAGCTGAGCACGCTGGCGCGCCGCAAGCTGTGGAAGACGGTGCAGGCCCAGCCGTCCGCGGTCACGTTCCCCGGCGGAGAGTCGATGCAGGCGATGCAGGCCCGCGGAGTCGAGGCCGTACGCCGCCACGACGCCGCCGTCACGGCAGCGCACGGAGACTCGGCGGTCTGGCTGTGCGTGAGCCACGGCGACCTGATCAAGGCGATCCTGGCCGACGCGCTCGGCATGCACCTGGATCTGTTCCAGCGCCTGCACGTCGACCCGGCCTCCATCTCCGTGGTCCGCTACGGCGAGGGACGCCCCTCGGTCCTGGCCACGAACACCCACGCCGGTGATCTCTCCTGGCTGGCGCCACAGGGCTCTTCCAAGAGGGCGCCCGCGAAGAAGGGGCGCAAGCCGTCGCGGCGACGGAACGACGCCGTCGTGGGCGGTGGCTCGGGTCCCGCGGAAGGTCTGGATAAGGTTTGACCATGCCTGTGATGCACGCCTTCGATCCGCCCGAACGATTCGTCGTCGGCACCGTCGGGGTGCCCGGGGCGCGTACGTTCTTCCTCCAGGCACGTGAAGGGACCCGGGTGGTCTCGGTCGCCCTGGAGAAGCAGCAGGTCACGGTGCTCGCCGAGCGGCTCGACGAGCTCCTCGACGAGGTGATGAAGTCGGCCCCCGCCGTGGTGCCCGCGATCGCTCCCTTCGAGCTCGACGACAACCGGCCGCTGGAGCAGCCGATCGAGGAGGAGTTCCGGGCGGGCACGATGACGCTGGCTTGGGACCCCGACGAGGACAAGGTGGTCCTCGAGGTCTTCCCGATCAGCGAGACCGAGATCATCGCCGAGGTCGACGAGGCCGGCCACCTGGTCGACGAGGACGCCGTGGCGGCCATCGAGCTGGAGGCGTCGGAGCCCGACGAGGTGCTGCTGGTGCGGATCGACCCGGGCAACGCCCGGGCGTTCGTCAAGCGCGCCGAGGCGGTATTGGGCGCCGGACGTCCGAACTGTCCGTTCTGCGGCACCCCGATCGACCCCGAAGGACATCTGTGCGTCCGGGCGAACGGGTTCAAGCGGCGCGACCCGGTCTGATTCGGTGGAGCCGGTCATCGAGTCCACCGGGGCGGCCGACGGGGCGATGGAGCTCGTCGGACGTTTGACGACTGCCTCGAACGCGACGTTCCTGGCCACCATCGGGCAGACCGAGGTGGTCTACAAGCCGATCGCGGGGGAGCGGCCCCTGTGGGACTTCCCCGATGGCCACCTCGCCCACCGCGAGGTCGCCTCCTACCTCGTCTCCGAGGCGATGGACTGGTCGGTCGTGCCCGAGACCTGGCTCGGCGAAGGACCGCACGGTGTCGGGATGGTGCAGCGCTGGATCTCGGCGGACGAGAGCGTGGAGCCGGTGAGGATCGTCCCGGCCGGGGAGATCCCGGACGGGTTCCGGCACGTCTTCGACGGCTACGATGCGCTCGACCAGGTCGTGTCGCTGGCTCATGAGGACACGCCCGCCCTGCGGCGGATGGCGGTCTTCGACGCGATCACCAACAATGCCGACCGCAAGGGCGGACACGTCCTGCCGGTCGCCGACGGACACCGCTTCGGCTGCGATCACGGACTGACCTTCCACGAGGAGCCGAAGCTGCGCACCATCCTGTGGGGATGGCACGGGCTGGGCTTCTCCGACGAGGAGCTCGCCGGGATCCGGACGGTCCACGCGGGGCTCTCCGGTGCGCTCGGACGGGAGCTGGCGGCGTACCTCTCGGGTGGGGACCTCGAGGCGCTCGCTCTACGGTGCGAGACGCTGCTCGCCGAGGGGGTCTTCCCGCGGCCGGAGTACGACCGCCATGTCATCCCGTGGCCGCCCTTCTGAGACACGTGGTGCGCGCCAAGTAGGCTGCACTCATGCGCGCTTGGTCTGCACCCGAAGTCCCAGAACTGTCCGCCAGAGGGCCCGAGGTGCAGCTCTATGACCATCAGCGGGACGCGGTCGTCCCGACTGAAGGTCAGGGACGCCGTTCGCTGTACGTGTGTGGCATCACGCCCTACGACGCGACCCACATCGGCCACGCAAACACCTATGTCGCCTTCGACCTGCTCCACCGGGCGTGGCTCAACGCCGGCTACGAGGTCGACTACACCCAGAACGTGACCGACGTCGACGACCCACTGCTCGAGCGGGCGGACAAGGTCGGGATCGAGTGGGAGGCGCTCGCCGAGCGCGAGACCGAGCTCTTCCGCCAGGACATGGAGGCGCTGCGGGTCGTGCCGCCGCAGCACTACATCGGAGCCGTCGAGTCGATCCCGCTGGTGACCTCGCTCATCGGCGAGCTCGAGGAGGCCGGTGCGATCTACAAGGTCGACGAGGACGTCTACGCCTCGGTGGCCGTCGACGAGGCCTTCGGCGAGGAGTCGCGGATGTCTCGCTCGGAGATGCTCGAGCTCTTCGGTGAGCGAGGGGGCGACCCCGAGCGGGCCGGCAAGAAGGACCCGCTCGACCCGCTGCTGTGGCGCGGCGAGCGTCCGGGTGAGCCGTCCTGGCCCTCGCCCTACGGCCCGGGTCGACCCGGCTGGCACATCGAGTGCACCGCGATCGCCCTGGAGCACCTCGGTGCCGGGTTCACGGTCCAGGCCGGCGGCTCCGACCTGATCTTCCCGCACCACGAGATGTCCGGCTCGCATTCGCGCACGGCCGGCAAGGAGTTCGCCGAGATCTACACCCACGGCGGGATGGTGGCCTACGACGGCCACAAGATGTCCAAGTCGCGGGGCAACCTCGTCTTCGTCTCCGCGCTGCGCAACTCCGAGATCGACCCGATGGCGATCCGGCTGGTGCTGCTCGGCCACCACTACCGCGACGACTGGGAGTGGACCGACGCCAAGCTCTTCGACGCCGTCGACCAGGTCGCCGAATGGCGCAAGGCCGTCGCCCTCGGCCGTGGCGCCCCTGCGGCGCCGGTCGTCGAGACCGTCCTCGGCGCCTTGGCCGACGACCTCGACGCCCCGCGTGCGGTCCAGGCCGTCGACGCCTGGGTCGCCGCCACCCTCGGTGAGGGCGGCCTCGCCGAGACCTCTGACTCGCTCGCCGGCGAGACCGTCGCCAAGCTCGTCGACTCGGCGCTGGGCATCAAGCTCTAGCAGCTGGCCCCAGGTGTCACATGCGTCACACCGCTCAGGCAATCGCTGCGCTTCTCAGGTGTTGCATTGCCTGAGAAGCGCAGCGATACCCGGTTAACCGGGTATCGCTGCACGCGTCTACGAGTCGTCGGAGCGACGCTTGAGGTAGCGCTCGAACTCCCGGGCGATCGCGTCACCGCTCGCCTCGGGGAGGTCGACGGTGTCGCGAGCCTCCTCCAGGGAGCGTACGTAGTCGGAGACGTCCTCGTCCTCCTCGGCGAGGTCGTTGACGCCGCGCTCCCAGGCCTTGGCGTCCTCGGGGAGGTCACCGAGGGGGATGGAGCACTGGAGCAGGTCCTCGAGCTTGTTGATGATCGCGAGGGTGGCCTTGGGGCACGGCGGAGCGGCGACGTAGTGGGGGACCGCCGCCCAGTAGGAGACCGCCGGGATGTCGGACTGGACGCAGGCCTCCTGGACCACGCCGACGATGCCGGTCGGCCCTTCGTACGTCGGCGAGTCGAGCTTGAGCCGGTCGACGAGGTCGGGCTCGGTGGCGGTGCCGGAGACCGGGATCGGGCGGGTGTGCGGCGCGTCGGCCAGAAGCGCGCCGAGGGTCACCACGAGCTGGCCGCCGAGCTCGTCGACGCACTCCAGGATCTCGCTGACGAACTGCTTCCAGCGCATGTTGGGCTCGATGCCGCGCACGAGGATGATGTCGCGGTCCAGGTCGGGCGGGGAGCAGACGGCGACCTGGGTGGTGGGCCAGGTGATCGAACGGAAGCCGTTCTCGTCGGTGCCGGTGACAGGTCGGTTGACCTGGTAGTCGTAGAAGTCCTCGGGATCGATCTCGGCCACCACCCGTGCGTGCCAGACGTCCATCAGATGGTCAACCGTGCCGGACGCGGCATCGGCCGCGTCGTTCCATCCCTCGAACGCGGCGATCACCACAGGATCGACCAGGTCGCGGGTCTCTTCGATCTCGATCACGCTCTCCACCCTAGCCATGAGCACCAGTACGACGGCGTCGTTCACCCTGCGTACACCTCATGAATTCCCACCTGGTGGACCGGCGGTGTCAGGATGCGGAATGAGATGGCGTTGCCCGCACACCTACGCCGTAGCGTGTTTCAGGCAAAGCCGATCACACCAGCATGTACGCCGGGAAGGAACCAAGAGTGAGTCTGCGCCCTGATGTCACCGAGACCCTGTCTGCCACCCTCAAGGAGCGGATCATGGTGCTCGACGGCGCGATGGGCACGGCCATCCAGCGTGACCGTCCCGACGAGGCGGGCTATCGCGGTGAGCGGTTCAAGGACTGGCACGTCGACCTGATCGGCAACAACGACCTGCTCAACCTCACCCAGCCGCCGATCATCGAGGGCATCCACCGCGAATATCTCGAGGCCGGCGCGGACATCATCGAGACCAACACGTTCAACGCGAACGCGGTCTCGCTGATCGACTACGACATGGTCGACCTCGCCTACGAGATCAACTTCGAGGCGGCCCGGCTGGCCCGTTCCGCCGCGGACGCCTACTCGACCCCCGACAAGCCGCGCTATGTCGCCGGCGCGCTGGGCCCCACGTCGCGGACGGCCTCCATCAGCCCCGACGTGAACGACCCCGGCGCCCGCAACGTCACCTACGAGCAGCTCCGCGACGCCTACGCCGAGGCCACCCGCGCGCTCCTCGAGGGCGGCTCGGACCTGATCTTCATCGAGACCATCTTCGACACCCTCAACGCCAAGGCGGCGATCTTCGGCGTCCAGCAGGTCTTCGAGGAGTACGGCCGCCGCTGGCCCGTCGTCATCTCCGGGACGATCACCGACGCCAGCGGACGCACGCTGTCCGGGCAGGTCACCGAGGCGTTCTGGGATTCCGTACGCCACGCCGAGCCGCTCCTGGTCGGCCTCAACTGCGCGCTCGGCGCGCAGGAGATGCGCCCCTACATCGCCGAGCTCGCCCGGATCTCGGACGCGTTCGTGTCGTGTTACCCCAACGCGGGCCTGCCGAACGCCTTCGGCGAGTACGACGAGGGCCCGACCGACACGGCCGGCCACGTCCACGAGTTCGCCACCGCCGGCTTCGTGAACCTCGTCGGCGGCTGCTGCGGCACCACGCCGGCCCACATCGCCGAGATCGCCAAGCAGGTCGAGAGCGTCGCGCCCCGGGGCATCCCCGAGGTGAAGCCCGCGCTGCGTCTGTCCGGTCTGGAGCCGTTCACGGTGACGGAGGAGAGCCTCTTCGTCAACGTCGGGGAGCGGACCAACATCACCGGCTCGGCGCGGTTCCGCAACCTGATCAAGGCCGGTGACTTCGACACCGCCCTCTCGGTGGCCGCGCAGCAGGTCGAGAACGGCGCGCAGGTCATCGACGTCAACATGGACGAGGGCATGATCGACGGGGTCGCGGCGATGACCCGCTTCCTCACCCTGATCGCCTCCGAGCCCGACATCAGCCGGGTCCCGATCATGATCGACTCCTCCAAGTGGGAGGTCATCGAGGCCGGGCTGAAGCTCGTCCAGGGCAAGCCGATCGTCAACTCGATCTCGCTCAAGGAGGGCGTCGAGTCCTTCGTCGAGCACGCCGAGCTGTGCAAGCGCTACGGCGCCGCAGCGGTCGTGATGGCCTTCGACGAGGACGGCCAGGCCGACTCCTACGAGCGTCGGATCGCGGTCTGCGAGCGCGCCTACCGGATCCTCGTCGACGAGGTCGGCTTCGACCCCGAGGACATCATCTTCGACCCCAACGTGTTCGCGGTCGCGACCGGGATCGAGGAGCACGCGGCGTACGGCCAGGACTTCATCGAGGCGGTCCGCTGGATCAAGCAGAACCTCCCGGGCGCCAAGGTCTCCGGCGGCATCTCGAACGTGAGCTTCTCCTTCCGTGGCAACAACCCGGTGCGCGAGGCGATCCACGCGGTCTTCCTCTACCACGCGATCGAGGCGGGCCTGGACATGGGCATCGTCAACGCCGGCGCACTGGTGCCCTACTCCGAGGTCGACGCCGAGCTGCGCGACCGCATCGAGGACGTCGTGCTCAACCGGCGGCCCGACGCGGCCGAGCGGCTGCTGGAGATCGCCTCCAAGTACAACAAGGACACACCCGAGGCCGAGGCGAAGGCCGAGGTCTGGCGCGAGCTGCCGGTCGGCGAGCGGATCACCCACGCGCTGGTCAAGGGCCTGGACGCCTACGTCGAGGCCGACACCGAGGAGCTCCGCGCCGAGATCTCGGCTCGTGGTGGCCGTCCGATCGAGGTCATCGAGGGCCCGCTGATGGACGGCATGAACGTCGTCGGCGACCTGTTCGGCGCCGGCAAGATGTTCTTGCCGCAGGTCGTCAAGAGCGCCCGGGTGATGAAGAAGGCGGTCGCCTATCTGATCCCGTTCATCGAGGCCGAGAAGAAGCCCGGTGACGCCGAGACCAAGAAGGGCACCATCGTCATGGCCACGGTCAAGGGCGACGTCCACGACATCGGCAAGAACATCGTCGGCGTGGTGCTGCAGTGCAACAACTACGAGGTGATCGACCTCGGCGTGATGGTCCCGGCGCAGAAGATCCTCGACGCCGCCAAGGAGCACGACGCCGACATCATCGGTCTCTCCGGGCTGATCACGCCCTCGCTGGACGAGATGGTCGGCTTCGCCACCGAGATGCAGCGGGTCGGGCTCGACCTGCCGCTGCTCATCGGCGGCGCCACCACGTCGCGGGCCCACACCGCGGTCAAGATCGACAAGGCGTACGACGGCCCGGTCGTCTGGGTCAAGGACGCCTCCCGCTCGGTGCCGACCGCGGCAGCCCTCCTCGACGCCGGCCGGCGCGAGAAGCTGATGGCCGAGGTCAAGGACGACTACGACTCGCTGCGCGCTCGCCACGCCGAGCGACGCGAGCGGGTCTCCCTCACGCACGTGCAGGCGAAGGCCAACAAGCCCGAGATCGACTACTCGTCGCTGCCGCCCGAGCCGGCGCAGCCCGGGGTGCACACGCTGCTGGACTATCCGATCGCCGAGCTGCGCGACTACATCGACTGGCAGCCGTTCTTCAACTCCTGGGAGATGAAGGGCCGCTTCCCCGACATCCTCAACAACCCGGCCACCGGCGAGGAGGCGCGCAAGCTCTTCGACGACGCGCAGGCGATGCTCGACAAGATCATCGAGGAGAAGTGGATCGAGGCGCGGGGCGTCTACGGGCTCTTCCCGGCCAACTCGACCGGCGAGGACGTGGTCGTCTACACCGACCCCTCGCGCACCGAGGAGCGGGCGACGCTGTTCCAGCTGCGCCAGCAGGGCCAGCACCGCGACGGCATCTCCAACAAGTCGATGGCCGACTTCGTCGCGCCGGTCGGCGCGGGCCCCGACCACGTCGGCGCCTTCGCGGTGACCGCCGGGATCGGCCTGCCCGAGCGGGTCATGGCGTTCAAGAACGACCTCGACGACTACTCCGCCATCATGGTCGAGGCGCTCGCTGACCGCCTGGCCGAGGCGTTCGCGGAGCGGCTCCACCAGCGCGTACGCACCGAGTTCTGGGGCTACGCCGCCGACGAGACCGACGGCTCGCTGTCCAACGAGGACCTGATCGCCGAGAAGTACGCCGGCATCCGCCCCGCCCCGGGCTACCCGGCCTGCCCCGACCACACCGAGAAGCAGACCATCTGGTCGCTGCTCGACGTCGAGGAGAAGACCGGCATCGAGCTCACCGAGTCGATGGCGATGTGGCCCGGCGCCTCGGTCTCCGGCCTCTACTACGCCCACCCCGAGTCGCAATACTTCGTCGTGGGGCGCATCGGGCAGGACCAGGTCGCCGACTACGCCAAGCGCAAGGGCTGGACGATGGCCGAGGCCGAGCGCTGGCTCTCGCCGAACCTGGGCTACGACCCGGAGGACTGATCCTCGGGGTTGTCCGTCCACGCCGGCGGGACCTGACCGACGCTGACCACGTTCCAGAAGGCCGATCGCCGCGTCAGGATCGTGACCAGGTGGTAGCCGTCCGGGTGGCGGGTGAGCACGCCCGCCACCGGATCGCGCTCCGGGTCCAGAGCCAGCGGGATGACGTGAGCCCAGGTCTCGGTGCCGGGATACCAGTAGGCCCCGACCGTCGACGCGTCCCAGGACCCGAGCGTGGCATTGGCCCTGGCGACTGCGGGCCGTAGCCGGGCCAGGAGCTCCTCGGACTCCATCCCGGCGCGGTCGGCATGGTCGTAGGCGATGTGCAGACCGCCGACCGAGGTGATCCGTGCGGCGGGGTCGAAGGCCGGCGGCACCCAGCTCTCCAGCGCCGTCCGGCACCGCTGGCAGTCGTCGTCGCGGCTCCAGTCGGCGAACTCCACGTCGTCGACGGCCAGGTCATCGCCGCGGCTGGTGACGAGGACGAGCCTCAGCCCGTCCGGATCGCGCAGGGGCAACGGGTTGTGCTCGAGACCGTCGCGGAAGTGGAGCAGTGCAGAGGCCTCGTTGACCCCGATCCGGTGGACGACCGCGCTACGCAGCCCCTGCAGCCGCGCCTTGGGCGATTCGCGGCGCAGCAGCGCCGGGTCGACCAGATCGGCGAGCCACTCGACCAGCTCTACGGTGAGCAGCCGCTCGGCCTCAGCGGGCAGCACGGGACAGTAGGTCGAGAGCCATGCGGCAAACCGTAACCGTCCGGCTCCCGGGCGCCTGCGTCAAGGCGGGCGCCCGGTTAGGCTCGAGCGGTGCGACACGAGGAGCAGTGGGCCCGGGAGCGGTTCGCCGACGCCAGGGTGGCGCGCCTGGCCACGGTCTCGGCCGACGGTGCGCCGCGGATCGTGCCGATCGTGTTCGCACTGGCCGATGAGGCGATCATCACGGCGGTCGACCACAAGCCGAAGTCGACCACCCGCCTGCGGCGGCTGCAGGACATCGCGGAGAACCCGGCGGTGTCGCTGCTGGTCGACGTCTACGACGACGACTGGTCGCAGCTGTGGTGGGCCCGCGCCGACGGTCTTGCGCGGGTGCAGCCGACCTACGACCTCGCCCCGCTGGTCGCGAAGTACGCCGACTACCGGGAGCACCCACCGAACGGACCGGTGATCGTCATCGAGGTCACCCGATGGTCCGGGTGGTCGGCGACCTGAGGTCGCTCAGATCAGCGTCGCCGGAAGGGCCGCAGGATCTCCCCGCTGGGAGACGGACCGCGCGAGGACATCGGAGGAGCCATCGGGGGAGCCATCGGCGGGCGCATCGGGGGAGGCATCGGCGCTGCGGCGCCGGCCCAGGGGCTGCGTACGTCCAGGACGGTGGCCCACTGCGAGGCGGTCGGACGGAGCCCTGGAGGACCGGCGGCCTGGTCCATCAGCCGGGTGAGCGGGCCGACCAGGATGCCGGCCTCGCCCGCGAAGCCCAGGTCCGGCCGGAGGGCGGGGGCGGCGTTGCGGTTCCCGGTCAGGACGCGGGCGATCGTGAGAGCCAGCTTGAACCGGTCGCTGTCGGCGGTAGGCGGCCGCCCGGCGTTGCTGGGGTCCTCCCAGCCGCGGGTGTCGGCAGGCGGCAGGACGCCGTCCTCACCGGCGGGCCGGATCCCGTCGCAGTCGAGCAGCATCACCCGGGGGACCGGCGACACCGACCAGGCGATGTTGCGCGGCGAGAGGTCGCCGAGGACGAGCCCCTGACGGTGCAGCGCATCCATCACCGCCGCCAGCGCCCGCATCAGCAGCACCCGCTCATAGACTCCCGGCTGCTGGACGTCGCCCGTGTTCACGAGCAGCCCCAGCTCGGCCAGCGAGGTCGTCGGACCGAACCCGGCCAGGAACGGCTCGGCCACGTGCTGCATCAGGAAGCCCGCGGTACGCAGCCCGTCCAGGACCACCGTGTGCGGCCAGGCGGCGAAGTGGTCCACCTGGAGGCCCTCGCTCTCGACCAGCCCGCGGATGCGCACCAGCTCCGCCAGAGCACGGCCGTCCACGAGGCCCAGCTCACGGGTGCGGTAGAGCTTCACGACCGTCCCGGGATGGTCGGCCAGCTCGATGATGCGGCCCTGTGAGCCCTGGGCGATATGGCGTCCCAGACTCAGGTCGCTGAGCTGGATCTCGTTCACTGAACCTCCGGGACCAGTCGTAGGGTAGGCAGATCGTACGTGGCCCGGTGATCCTGTGCCGAGTCGGCGGCTCAACTGGTGGCACCTTCGTGATGTCAGGATGGTCCCGGGGCAGACTTGAGATACCAGCACCGTAGAGAGAACCGAGGACAGCGTGCCGCTCACCCGGATCGGGAAGCCGACCACCCGGCCCATGGATGGGGTCGAGTACGGCGGCGGGCGATTGGCGTACGCGCCGGGGGAGGCGACCGTGGCCGACGCCATGGTCCGTCGGCCGAAGCTGCTGACGGCGACGGCGACCAGCAGCGACGTACGCGACCTGTTCCGCGACGACCACGTGCACGCGGCGCTCGTCGTCGACGGTGAACGGCTGCTGACGGTCATCGAGCCGCACGAGGCCGAGGCCTGCGAGGAGGCAGCCGCGAGCGCCCTGGGCACGCTGCAGGGCCGCACGACCTCGTCGGACGCCGACCTGTGGGAGACCTGGGTGCGGATGACCGAGAGCGGCCGCCGCCGTCTGGCCGTGGTCGACGATGGCCGCTGTGTCGGCCTCCTCTGCCTCAAGCGCAGCGGCCGAGGGTTCTGCTGTGATGCTGGTGTCCGGGCGAGGAACGCCCACCCCTCACCTCAGGAGCTGACATGGGACGAGTGACAGTTGGGCGGCCCGTGCTGCGGGTGCGGGACGGCGTCGTCTCGCGGCGCCCGGACACGCTGGCCGCCGAGGAGCCGATGGAGATCCGGGTCAACGGTCGACCCTTGACGGTCACGATGCGCACTCCCGGCGGCGACTTCGACCTGGCCATCGGCTTCCTGGTCAGCGAGGGTGTCGTGCACTCCGCCGAGGACGTCGTGAGCGTCCGCTACTGCGCCGGCGCGACCGCCGACGGCGGCAACACCTACAACGTGGTCGATGTCGGCCTGGCCGCGCACGTCCCGCCGCCGGACGCCTCGCTTGAGCGCAGCTTCTACACGACCTCCTCGTGCGGGCTGTGCGGTAAGGCGTCCCTCGAGGCGGTGCGTACCTCCTCGGCATGGTCGGTCGCCGAGGACAGCCTGCGGGTCACCCCCGAGCTCCTGACGATCCTGCCTGAGCGGTTGCGGGAGGCGCAGCGCGTCTTCGACAGCACCGGCGGTCTGCACGCCGCTGGGCTCTTCGACGCCGAGGGCAACATGCTCTGCGTACGCGAGGACGTCGGCCGCCACAACGCGGTCGACAAGGTCATCGGGCACGCGCTGCGCGAGGGCCTGGTGCCGCTGCGCAACAGCATGCTGATGGTCAGCGGCCGGGCCTCGTTCGAGCTCGTCCAGAAGGCCGTGATGGCCGGCATCCCGTTGCTCGCCGCCGTCTCGGCTCCCTCCTCGCTCGCCGTCGACCTCGCCGACGACAGCGGCCTGACCCTGGTCGGCTTCCTGCGGGGCTCCTCGATGAACATCTACGCCGGCACCGACCGCATCGAGGTGGTCCCCGTCGGCTGACCGCTCTGCGGGGACGAGGCTGGTCGGAAGTGAGGCTGGTCGGAAATGAGTACGTGAGCTCAAGCCGAGCCGGTGTCCGGTCGGCCAGACTGCTGCCATGCCCGAGACCGATGCCACCAGAACGCAGCCGCGCTTCCTCGCCCTGCTGCGTCACCACCTGCTCGCGCCCGCGAGCTCCTGCTTCCTGGGTGTCCTCAGCCTGGCCACGGTGCTCTGCTTCCACTTCCCGGAGCTGCTGACCACCCCTGAGTTCCGCGCCGTCTACACCGAGGACTTCGCGCGTACGCTGCTCCTGGTCGGGCTGGCCGCCGCCTTCTTCGCCGGCACGATCGCGGTGCTGCGCGACCAGCACAAACGGATGGCGTTCATCGGTGTCGGCACGGCGACCGCCGCGGTGCTGCTCGGCGGCACCGATGTCCCCTTCGACGGCCAGGTGAACGACACGCCGTTCGCGCTCGGTCTCGACTGGTTCGTGCTCGCGCTCTTCTTCTCCGCGCTGGTCTTCATCCCCCTCGAGCATGCCTTCGCCCGTCGGCCGGTGCCGGTCTTCCGACCCGGCTGGCGCACCGACGCGTGCTACTTCTTCATGAGCCATGTCCTGGTGCAGTTCATCCTGATCCTGGTCACGACCTCGACGTCGCTGGTCGTCTCGACCGTGAAGGTCCCGGGCGTGCAGGAATGGATCGGTCGTCTGCCGTTCGTGCTGGCCTTCGCGCTGGCGGTCTTCCTCGCCGATCTCGCCCAGGCGGTGCTGCACCGCTGCTATCACCGGATCATGGTGCTGTGGCGCTTCCACGCGGTGCACCACTCCAGCCCCGAGCTCGACTGGCTGGCCGGCTCCCGCGTGCACTTCGTCGAGACCGTGCTGACCCGCAGCATCGTGCTGCTCCCGCTGCTCTTCCTCGGCTTCTCGACCTCCGTCGTCAACGCGTACGCCGTGCTGGTCGGCATCCAGGCGGTCGTCGCCCACGCCAACATCGGCATCCGGTTCGGCTGGCTCGAGTACCTGATCGTCCTGCCCCGCTACCACCACTGGCACCACGCCCGGCACCTCGACTACTGGGACCGCAACTACGCCATCCACCTGCCGGTGATCGACATGCTGATGGGCTCCTTCAAGCTGCCCCGCGACGGCAGCTGGCCCGAGGAGTACGGGGTCCTCAAGCGTGAGACCGTCCCGGTCGGGATCGTCGCCCAGCACGTCGCCCCATTCCGTGGTCAGCGGACCTTCGACGAGTATGTCCGCTGACGCCTCCGGAAGGGGTCCGGGTAAAGCCGCTGTGGCAGGATTCTCGCCATGAAGCCTGCGGCTGTTCTCCTGGACATGGACGGCACTCTGGTCGACACCGAGCCCTACTGGATCGCGACGGAGTATGCGATCGCGGAGCGCTTCGGGGCGACCTGGTCCGAGGCGCAGGCGATGGAGCTGGTCGGCAACGCGCTGGTCGAGTCGGCGCGGCTGATCAAGGTGGGCATGGGCCTTCCCCATGAGCCGGAGGAGATCGTCGAGATGCTCCTCGACGGCGTGGTCGAGCGCGTCGAGCGCGAGGTCCCGTGGCGGCCCGGGGCGCGCGAGCTGCTCAGCGACCTGGTCGAGCAGGGCGTGCCGTGCGCGCTGGTGACGATGTCGTACGCCCGCTTCGTCGGTCCCATCCTCGAGCAGCTGCCCGAGGGCACCTTCAAGGTCATCGTCACCGGCGACATGGTGCGCAACGGCAAGCCCCATCCGGAGCCCTACCTCACCGCGGCCGCCGCCCTCGGGGTCGCGGCCGAGGACACCGTCGCGGTGGAGGACTCCAACACCGGCGCCCGCTCCGCCGAGGCCGCCGGCTGCACGGTCCTGGTCATCGAGAACCACGTCCCCGTCGCGCCCGGCGAGCGCCGGATCTTCCGCGACACGCTCGAGGGAATGACGTACGCCGACCTAGCTGCCCTCTGACCCTCGAGGTCATCTAGGGTGCCTTCCGTGGGCCACATCCAGATCACTCCGTCCATCCTCAACGCCGACTTCGCCGCCCTCGGGGCCGAGGTGGCCAGGATCCCCAGCGCCGACTGGATCCATGTGGACGTGATGGACAACCACTTCGTGCCCAACCTGACCTTCGGGCCGACGATGATCGAGGCGCTGGCGCGATCCACCTCGGTGCCGCTGGACGCTCACCTGATGATCGAGAACGCCGACCGCGAGGCACCGGCCTACGTCGAGGCCGGCTGCGGCTCGGTGACGTTCCACGTCGAGGCCACCAAGGCGCCGGTTCGGCTGGCTCGGGAGATCCGGGCGAAGGGCGCCCGCGCGTCGATGGCGCTCAAGCCGGCGACCCCGATCGAGCCCTACGAGGACATGCTGGCCGAGCTCGACATGGTGCTGCTGATGACCGTCGAGCCGGGCTTCGGCGGGCAGAAGTTCCTCGACCTGGTGCTGCCCAAGATCCGCCGGACCCGGGCGATGATGGACAAGGCCGGCGTCGAGACCTGGCTGCAGGTCGACGGCGGGGTATCGCTGGAGACGATCGATCGCTGCGCCGAGGCCGGAGCCGACGTCTTCGTGGCCGGCTCCGCCGTCTACTCGGCCGCCGACCCGGACGCGATGATCAGCTCGCTGCGCGAGAAGGCCGTCTCAGCCGTCGACGCCTGATCCGGGGTCGTGCCACGCATGTGGCACACTTGTGGGAGACGAGCTTGTGCTCGCGTGCTCTGGGGTCGGTGAAATTCCGAGCCGGCGGTGACTGAGTCTGACTCAGAAGTCCGCGACCCGATGACAGCCAGTCATCGGTTGACCAGGTGCCAGAAGGAAACTTCTCAGTCCTGGACCGACGGTTAAAGTCCGGATGGGAAGACGCACGCAGCCCGATTCGTCGCGACCACCCTGATTCCACAGGGCCCGGCGCGATGTCTCGGCCTGACCCCGGAGTCCGTGAGACGGACCAGAGGGGATCAGATGAAGAGCTTGGACCAGCGTGACCAGGAGTCGGCGGCGATGCGTCGCGCCCTGGAGCTGGCCGCTGCGATCGGCGCCCCGGGGCCGGCCACCTATCCGAACCCGCGGGTGGGCTGCGTACTCCTGAGCCCTGACGGGTCGACGGTCGCCGAGGGGTTCCATCGTGGCCCCGGCACCCCGCACGCCGAGGTCGACGCTCTTGCCAGGGCCGGAGACGCGGCGCGCGGTGCGACCGCTGTCGTGACGCTCGAGCCGTGCAACCACACCGGCCGCACCGGCCCGTGCGCGCAGGCGCTGATCGACGCCGGCGTCGCCCGCGTCGTCTACGCCCAGTCCGACCCCAACCCGGTCGCCGCGGGCGGCGCCGCGACGCTGAAGCAGGCCGGCATCGAGGTCGAGCAGGGCCTCTACGCGCCAGAGTCCCGTGCGCTCAACCTGGTCTGGACGCGGGCAGCGGAGCTGCAGCGTCCCTACGTCACCTGGAAGTTCGCGACCACGCTCGACGGCCGCAGCGCCGCAGCCGACGGCACCTCGCGCTGGGTCTCCTCGCGCGCCGCGCGGCTCGACACCCACAGGCTTCGGGCGCTGAGCGACACGATGCTGGTCGGGACGAACACGGTCGCGGTCGACGACCCCGCACTGACGGTCCGTGACGCGGGGGACCGGCCGCTCGGCGTACAGCCGCTGCGGGTCGTCATGGGGGAGCGCGACCTTCCCGAGGACCGCCGGATCTTCGACGACCAGGCGCCGTCGCTGCATCTGCGCACCCGCGACCCGCGCTCGGCGCTGGCCACGCTGTGGCAGCGCGAGCGCCGCCATGTCTTCCTCGAGGGCGGGCCGACCCTGGCCGCGGCGTTCCTGGAGGCGGGACTGGTCGACGAGATCGTCGTCTACGTCGCCCCGTTCCTGCTCGGCGCCGGCCGCTCGGCGGTCGCCGACCTCGGGATCACCACCATCTCGGACGCCTACCGGCCGCGAGTGCGCTCGGTCGACGTCCTCGCTCCCGCTGCCGAAGGCGAGGAGCCCAACGTGCGCTTCATCTTGGAACCGCACAGCTTGTTGGAACCACAGAAAGGGGAGCAGTGATGTTCACCGGGATTGTTGAGGAGCTCGGCACCGTCGCCGGGATCGAGGACCAGGGCGACGCCGTACGCCTCACCATCACGGCCGAGACGGTGCTGTCGGACGCCGAGCTGGGTGCCTCCATCGCGGTGAACGGCTGCTGCCTGACCGTCGCGACGCTCGGAGAGAAGGAGTGGACCGCCGACGTGATGCTGGAGACGCTCAAGCGCACCAGTCTGCACGCGATCGAGGTCGGTGACCAGGTCAACCTCGAGCGAGCCGTCACCCCGTCCACCCGGCTCGGCGGCCACATCGTCCAGGGCCACGTCGACGGCGTCGGACGCGTCGTCTCCCGCGAGCCCAGCGAGCACTGGGAGGTCGTCACCATCTCCATCGATCCGGAGCTCGCGCGCTATGTCGTCGAGAAGGGCTCGATCGCGGTGGACGGGATCAGCCTCACGGTCGTGTCCGTGACCGAGGACGCGTTCACGGTCAGCCTCATCCCCGAGACCCTGGCGCGTACGTCGCTCGGGTTCCGGGCCGTCGGCGACGAGGTCAACCTCGAGACCGACATCATCGCCAAGCACGTCGAGAAGCTTCTGGGAGGGGTGCGGTCATGACGCAGGAAGAACAGTACGCAGGGGTCCGGCTGGATCCGGTCGAGAACGCGATCGCCGACCTGGCGGCCGGGAAGCCGGTCGTGGTCGTCGACGACGAGGACCGGGAGAACGAGGGCGACCTGATCTTCTCCGCCGAGCTGGCCACCCCAGAGGTGATGGCCTTCGCGATCCGCTGGTCCTCCGGTGTGATCTGCGTGGCGCTGCCGGGGGAGCGGCTCGACGCTCTCGACCTGCCCCCGATGACTCGTGTCAACGAGGACCGGAAGCAGACCGCGTATGCCGTCTCGGTGGACGCGCGCGAGGGCGTCTCGACCGGTATCTCCGCGGCCGACCGGGCGCTCACCACACGCCTGCTCGCCGGGCCGGGCTCGGTGGCCGGTGACCTGACCCGTCCTGGCCACGTCTTCCCGCTGCGCGCGCGTGACGGGGGTGTGTTGGTGCGGGTGGGCCACACCGAGGCCGCCGTCGACCTGACCCGGCTGGCCGGCCTGGAGCCGGCCGGTGCGCTGGTCGAGCTGGTCAACGACGACGGCACGATGCAGCGCGCGCCGCAGCTGCGCGAGTTCGCCGACGAGCACGGTCTCGCGATGATCTCGATCGCCGACCTGGTCACCTACCGGCGGCGTACGGAGGTGCTGGTCGAGCGTCGCGCGGTGACGCGGCTGCCCACCGAGTTCGGCGAGTTCACGGCGTACGGCTATCTCACCACCGACGACGAGGTCGAGCACGTCGCGCTGGTCCACGGTGACATCGGCGGGAACGAGCCCGTGCTCGCCCGGGTGCACTCGGAGTGCTTGACCGGGGACGTCTTCGGGTCGAGGCGCTGCGACTGCGGGCCGCAGCTGCGGGAGGCGCTCGCGCGGATCGCGGACGCCGGGCGCGGCGTGGTGGTCTACCTGCGCGGCCACGAGGGCCGCGGGATCGGGCTGCTCGCCAAGCTGCAGGCCTACCAGCTCCAGGACGGCGGGCGGGACACCGTCGACGCCAACCTCGACCTCGGGCTGCCCGCCGACGCGCGGCACTACGGCGCCGCGTCGCAGATCCTGCGCGACCTCAAGGTCGACTCGGTGAAGCTGATGACCAACAACCCTGAGAAAGTGAGTCATCTGGAGGCGTACGGTGTCGAGGTCGCCGAGCGGGTTCCGCTCACTCCGCGGCCCAACGAGCACAACCTCGCCTACCTGCTGACCAAGCGTGACCGGATGGGCCACGCGCTGCCTGATCTGTCTGAGGAGAACCGATGAGCGAGCGCCAGCGAGCGACAATGGGCTTCACGCCGTCGCGTCCGTATTCTTTGCACTGCCCTACGGAGGTGGCGGCGTGAGTGGCAAAGGTGCCCCTAAGCCTGAGGTCGTCGACGCGAGCGACCTGAGGGTCGCCGTCGTGGCGTCACGCTGGCACGACGAGGTCATGGCCGGCCTGCTGAACGGCGCCGAGAGGGCACTCGAGGAGGCCTCCGTCGGCGGCCTGACCGTCGTCCGGGTGCCCGGCGCCTTCGAGCTCCCTGTCGCCGCGGCGGCGCTGGCCAAGTCCGGCTACGACGCCATCGTCGCGCTCGGGGTCGTCATCCGCGGCGGCACCCCGCACTTCGACTACGTCTGCTCGGCTGCCACCGACGGGCTGAACCGGATCGCGATCGACCACATCATCCCGGTCGGTTTCGGGCTGCTGACCTGCGACAACGAGGAGCAGGCGCTCGACCGGGCCGGGCTGGAGGGATCCAGCGAGGACAAGGGCTACGAGGCCGCCGCGGCCGCTATGGAGACCGCGCTCGCCCTGCGCGACTGCGTGCGCCACTACTGATCGCCGGCTGGCCACCTGTGCCGTCAGCGCCAGGTGGCCAGGGCGGGGTCGATGCCGTGGGCTCTCGCCGCTTCGTCGACGGTCTGACGGAACCAGCTCGCCAGACCGTCACGGATGCCGTCGTAGTGGGCCGCGAAGCCGGGGTCTGCCTCGAACATCCGGCCGAGGCAGACCTGCATCTGGCGGCTGATCGGGAAGAAGTTGCTGAAGATCTCCCGGTGACGCTCGGCGAGCCCGTTGGCCTCGGGGCTGCCGGGCCGTACGCCTCGCTCGAGCGCGACACCGAGATCCTGCTCGAGCGTCGACATCGCCTGGCTCAGGTCGCCCCACTCCTGCTTGGAGCGGAAGGCGGCACGCTCTGCGAACTGTGCCCATTGAGGTGAGTCGCCCCAGCGGGCACGAGCCTCGGCGTTCCTGGCGGGATCCCAGCCGGGACCGAACGTGGTCTCCTGCTCGTCGGGACTAAGCGGGATCCCGTGCTCGTGAGCCTCGGCCATCCTGGCCAGCCGGTCCTCGAGCCGTTGCAGGTCTGCGATCCGCGCGGCGAGCCGTTCGCGCTGCTCCTGCAGGGTGGCTCCGATCTCGGAGGCCGCATCGTCGAGTACGCCGCGGATCGCATCCAGCCCGAGGCCGGTCTCGCGGTAGGCGAGGATCCGGTTCAGTCGCTGCAGGTCGGCGTCGGTGTAGAGACGGTAGCCCGCCGGCGTACGAGCCGATGGTGTGGCCAGGCCGATCTCGTCCCAGTGGTGCAGCATCCGCACGGTCACGCCGATCAGCGCGGCGGTGTCGCCGACCGTCAGGCCGGTGTCATGCGGTCGCTCAGCCACGTACGACATTGTGCCCTCAGGACTCGCTCGGTGCCGGGATGCCCATCGCGCCGAGGTTGCGGGCTCCCTCGCTCGTCGCCTCGTACTGCTTTGCGGCCGTGAAGATCACCCGGGTGCGCTCGGGCGTGATCACCTCGATGTCGCGGGTGTTCCAATACGTGTCGCGTGGTCCTTCGACGTTGTCGGGAAGGATCGCCCGGCAGCTCTCTGCGATCTCCTCGATCTGGCTCATCACGCAGGAGAAGCTGACACTCGTCACCGGCGGCGCTGTCGGCTCGGTGAGCTCGGGCCCGGCGGGGACGAGCAGGACGTCCTGGAACATCCAGCGGCGCAGGTGCACCACCTGTCCAGGGACGCTGAACAGCTCGATGAACCCGAGCCCACGAATCCAGAAGTCCGTCGAGGCCGCCAGGTCGGTGCACGGCACCGTCAGGAACTGAGGCATCCCGTAGATCCCGCGAAACGGGTCTGGGGCCACCGCGTCGCGTCCCGGCTTCGGCACGGGGCTGACCTCGAATGCGTCGTAGTAGTCGCTCATGGGAGGAATCGTTCAGCCTCACGCCGCGTGAGGGTCAAGCCGACCGGCGATCAGGCGATGAGTCTCGCGACCAGGTCGCCCGGCCGGCGTACGCCCTGATCCTGCCTTGTCGACGTGCGCTCGACGACGAAACCGTGCTCGGCGAGCAGGTCTTCGAGCGCTTTTGCCGACCAGTAGTAGGCGGTGTGCACGGCGTGGTCGAACGCCTCGCCAGGCTCGCCGTCGAAGTAGCCGATCAGCGCCGACCCGCCGGGGGAGAGGACGCGGGCGAACTCGCTCAGGATGGCGGGGAGTTCGGCGGGAGGGGTGTGGATGATCGAGTACCACGCCAGGATGCCGCCGACCGACCGGTCCTCCAGCGGGATCGCGGCGAGGTCGGCCTGTTGGAAGGCGATGGCCCCGAAGCGCTCTTGTGCTGATGTGACGAACTCGGCGGAGGCATCCAGGCCGACTACTTCGCGTACGCCTTGGGTGGTGAGCTCTTGGCTCCAGTGGCCGGGGCCGCAGCCGGCGTCCAGGAGGCGGCCGGTCGTGGTGTCACGCCAGGTGGTGATCGTGTCGCGATCTTGTTCGGCGAGCTTGTCGATTGTTCCGAAGAGGTCGATGTATTCAGCTGCTCGGCTGTTGTAGGCGGCGGCGATGTTGTTGGTGGGCATCGGGGTGAGGGTAATGGGTTTTTCGCTCGCTGGCCGCCTTCGTATGGGAGGGGTGGATGTGTGTCCGTTTGGTCTCGTGTCTGGTTCCAGCACGGGTGGGGCCAATACGTTGTCTGGGTTGGGAGATTTAGAAGCAGGGTGTCTGGGCGGGTGCCATTTACCTGTCTTGCGGGCTTCCAGCAGCGGTTCGAGTTTGGGTTGGGATACCTGTCCCTGATCGGGTTCTCGACCTTTTTTCTTCCAGGTTTCGCGTGCTTCCGATCACATAATATGTTATGGTGGGGGTAGGCGTGAACGTGAAGGCCGACCACCTCGACAGAGGCGTGCCTCTCCGCCCGGGAGACAACGGGTGCGGGGTATTCCAGGGGATCCAGGGGCGTGAGCGCTGAGCTGCGAGGGTAAGTAATAGCCCGTGTTTGACGGGCCTCCGGGACCAGCGAACCAAAGCCGGATCTGCGTGTGCAGATCCTTTGAGTTCGTACGTCGGGAGGTGATCGTGATGACCGCACTGCAACAGCCGCAGCATCCTGTGCTGGAGGCCGTGGTCGCGATCACCGCCTCCCTGGACCAGGTCGCCGATGCGAATCCGTCGTTCATGGCGACCGATCAGAAGGCCGCCACTCTGATCGAGATCGCCCGGGCCAAAGCCCAGTTGGCGGAGCTCGAGCTGCGGGTGATGGCGACTGTTGATGATGTGGCGGCGGACAGCGCGGCTCGTGATGTGGCCGCGTGGCTGCATCACCACACCCACCAACGCCCCGAGGCCCTGCGAGCCGACCTACGGCTCGCGGCCGCACTGGACCGGACCTATGGCCGGGTCGCGGCCGCGATGCGCGCCGGGGACTGCAACCTCTCCCAAGCAGAGGTGATCGTCGCGGCGCTCGACGAACTGCCTGCCGGCCTTGACCCCGAGGTCAAGGACCGGGCCGAAGAGGCCCTGGTCGGGTACGCGACCCAGTTCGACCCCACCCGACTCCGCCGCCTCGGACGCCGCATCCTCGACCTCATCGCCCCCGAGATCGCCGAGGCCGAAGAAGCCAAACGCCTCGCGGCCGAGGAAGCCCACGCCCGCAAGAAGACCCGCCTAGCCATGCGCCGGCTCGGGGACGGAACCACCCGCATCTCCGCGGTCATCCCGGATGCAGTTGCGGACCGGCTGGCCACCAATCTGGAGGCCTTCGCCTCGCCGCGGCGCGATGACGGCACCCGCACCGACACAGGCGAATACCTGCCCTATGGCCGCAGGCTCGGACGAGCGTTCTGCCAGATGCTCGAGACCTTGGACCCGGCAAGGCTGCCCATCCATGGCGGGGACGCGACCACGGTGATCGTGACCATCGACCTCGACCAGCTCCGCACCGACGCCGGCATCGGCCAGATCGTGGGCGGCAGCCCGATCACCGCAGCCGAAGCCCGCCGCCTGGCCTGCACCGCGAACATCATCCCCGCCGTGCTCGGCGGTGCCTCCGAGGTTCTCGACCTCGGCCGCAAGGAACGCTTCTTCACCGCAGCTCAACGCCGAGCTCTCCTGCTCAGGTCTGCGACCTGTGAGGCCGAGGGCTGCGATATCCCCGGCACCTGGGCCGAAGCCCACCACTGGCTCGCCTGGGCACAAGGAGGCCAAACAGATCTCGAGAATGCCGCCCTGCTCTGTTCCCATCACCACCACCGCGCACATGACGCGGCGTACGTTCACGAACGCCTGCCCAACGGCGACATCCGCTTCGCCAGACGCAGATAGGCCCACCGATCGCGCCGAGGCGCAGAGTGGTTGCGTCTGTCTCGTGCCCGCTTCGTGGAAGCGGGTAGTGCTGGCATGCCGAACCGCCTAGAATTTGCGCATGCATGCAAATACGCAACCTCCGGTCTGGGGAGACGATGTCGTCACCCTCGCTGTCGAGGTGCTGAGGATGCTGGCTGATCCCACTCGCCTTCAGGTGGCGGGGCTGTTGCTGGACGAGGAGCGGTCGGTCTCGGAGCTTGCCGGCATCTTGGACAAGCCGGTGCCGGGGGTCTCGCAGCATCTGGCGAAGATGCGGATGGCGCGTCTGGTGACGACCCGCAAGGAGGGGACCTCGGTGCTCTATCGGGTCGAGAACGGACATGTGCGCCAGCTGGTCCTCGACACGATCGGTCACGTCGAGCATCTCTTGGACCAGGTCCCGGCGCATCATCGGTCCGCCGAGGAGCCGGCATGACCCATACGCTGCACGATCACTCACGCGACCATGCCCACGGCCACAGCCACGACCATCACCGCCACGACCATGCGCACATAGGCCGGTGGGCCAGGGTCCGGCATGCGGTCTCGGACGTGTTCGGGACGCACTCCCATGATGCGGCGGACCAGGTCGACGAAGCGCTCGAGGCCGACGTGCGTGGCCGGCGGGCGTTGTGGATCAGCCTTGGTGTCCTCGCCCTGACGGCCGCAGTCCAGGCGGTCGTCGTGGCTCTGACCGGGTCGGTGGCTCTGCTGGGCGACACGCTCCACAATGTCGCGGACGCGCTGACGGCGGTGCCGTTGCTCGTGGCGTTCTGGCTTGCCCGGCGTCCGGCGAACGACCGCTTCACCTATGGGTACGGTCGGGCCGAGGATCTCGCCGGTCTCTTCGTCGTCGCCATGATCGCGCTGTCCAGCATCTTGGCCGGCTGGGAGGCCATCGACCGGCTCTTCCATCCGCGCGAGGTCGAGCACGCCTGGGCGGTCGCCGCGGCCGGCGTGGTCGGGTTCTGTGGCAACGAGCTCGTCGCGCGCTACCGGATCCGGGTGGGGCGACAGATCGGCTCGGCGGCCCTGGTCGCGGACGGGCTCCACGCTCGTACGGACGGTTTCACCTCGCTGGCCGTCGTCTTGGGCGCTGTCGGGGTCGCGGCCGGGCTGCCTTGGGCCGACCCGCTGGTCGGGCTGCTGATCGCGGTCGCGATCCTCGGTGTGCTGCGCTCCGCGCTCAAGCAGGTCGGCGCGCGGTTGATGGACGCGGTCACCCCCGAGGACGTACGCAGGGCGAGGGCGGCGGTGAGCACCGTGGAAGGCGTCCTCGAGGTCCGCAGCCTGAGGCTGCGCTGGATCGGGCACACCCTCCATGCCGACGGCGACATCGTCGTGCCCTCGGACCTCCGTGTCTCCGCGGGTCATGACATCGCCCATCATGCCGAGGAGCACCTTCTGGAGGCGCTGCCCCGGCTCACCAGCGTCGTCCTGCACGTCAGCCCCGAAGGAACGCACTGACGGCTGCCTCTAGGCTCTGGCCTGATGAACATCTTCGAATTCGACGGTAAGAGTCCGCAGATCCACCCCGACGCCTGGGTGGCGCCGACGGCGACGTTGATCGGTGACGTACGCCTCGGGCCGGAGGCCAGCGTCTGGTACGGCGCCGTGCTGCGCGCCGACATCGGGCCGATCATCATCGGCGAGGGCTCCAACGTGCAGGACAACTCGGTGCTGCACGTACGTCCCGGCTCCTCCCTCGAGCTCGGGCCGCACAGCACGATCGCGCATGGTTGCGTGGTGCATGGGGACCGGATCGGGGCCGGGTCGCTGATCGGCAACGGGGCGGTCGTCTCCGACGGCGTGGTCATCGGCGACGGCTGCCTGATCGCCGCCGGCGCGATGGTGGTCGAGGGGACCGAGGTGCCCGACCACAGCCTGGTGATGGGTGTGCCGGCCAAGGTGCGCGGCACCATCGAGCCCGGCACCAACCCCGCGGCGATCCTGGAGCTCAACGCGCCGGGCTACGTGGCCCTCATGAAAGAGCACAGTATGAAGCTGCACCGCGCAACCGTACGCCCGATTCAACCCTGACCCTGAAGTTGAGGTTGAGGGTTGTCGAGGTTGAGGGTTACGCCGCGCCGCAGGCCACGCAGTGGAGCGAGCCGACCCGACGGTCGGCCTCGCAGGCCGAGCACGGGGCGATGGTCTCGCGGCCGCAGCCCTCGCAGTGCTTGCCGCGGACCGGGTAGCCGCAGTAGGGGCAGTCGCCCTTGCGTACGCGCATAGCGGGGATCCGCTTGGCGAGGAGTCGCTGGACGGCGACGAAGACACCGACGGTCGCCACCGCGCCGAACAGCGACAGGATGAGCGGGCCGAAGTCGGCGTACTCGAAGGTGTAGTGGAAGGCGAAGACCAAGGCCATGATCACCCCGGTCGCGGCGAGCGCGAAGCCGAGCGGGAGGAACCGGGAGCCGCTGCGGCGCAGCCGGTAGAGGACCCAGAAGCCGACCAGGCAGAGCAGGATGATGAAGCCGAGGCGGATCCCGATCTGGATCGCCTCGTGGCCGGGGATCTCGCACGGCATCACGCCGTCGTTGCACTTGTCCCACTCCATGTGGCGCGGCCACCAGCCGGCGACCTTGATGTAGAACCACACGGTGCCGACGAGCAGGAAGGCGGTCAGGGCGACCGCCAGGAACCGCTCGGTGCGGGTCGACTCGACCTCGTCGGCGGCGATCGGGGTCTTCATGGCGTGCTCCTGTGGGCTCTGGTGCGGGGGTGGAAGCCGACCTCGAGGCGGCAGTCGAGAGCGGCGGCCACCCGGAGGAGGGTGTCGATCTTGGGCGGACGGGACCCGGACTCCAGCCGCGCGATCGCCGACTGGGTCGTGCCGCAGAGCTCGGCGAGCTCGCGCTGGGACAGGCCCCGCGCGACCCGGTGCTCGGTGACCTGGGCGGCGATCCCGACGTAGAACGCGGTGTCCTCGTCGTCGGTGCTCATGATATCGAAGCTATCGCAGTTCTGCTATGGCTGTGCATAGCAGGCCTGCTATGGATTCGGTGAGACGATTCGGGAGCGGGGCAGCGTACGGCCTAGGCTTGACGCTTGTGAAGACGTTCGACGAGCTCTGGGCCGAGCTGAGCGAGAAGGCCCGGACCCGACCTGAAGGATCCGGCACCGTGGCGCAGCTCGACGCCGGGGTCCATGCGATCGGGAAGAAGCTGGTCGAGGAGGCCGCCGAGTCCTGGATGGCGGCCGAGTACGAGGGCAAGGAAGCAACCGCGGAGGAGATCTCCCAGCTGCTCTACCACGCCCAGGTGCTCATGCTCGCCAGCGGAATCTCGATCGACGACGTCTACTCACACCTCTGAGGAACTCCATGAACTCCGAAAGCCCCAGTCCGCAGGAAGCGACCCGCCCGCTGCGGATCGCGGTGCCCAACAAGGGCTCGCTGTCCACCTCCGCCTCCGAGCTGCTGCGCGAGGCGGGCTATCGCCAGCGCGACGACAGCAAGCGTCTGACCCTCATCGACGACGAGAACGGCGTCGAGTTCTTCTACCTGCGTCCGCGCGACATCGCGCTCTACGTCGGCGAGGGCACCCTCGACATCGGCATCACCGGCCGTGACCTGCTCCTGGACTCCGGCGCCAAGGCCGACGAGGTCATCGGGCTCGGCTTCGGCCGGTCCCGGTTCCACTTCGCCGGCCGCGCCGGCGCCTTCACCTCGGTCGAGGAGCTCCGCGGCAAGCGGATCGCGACCTCGTACGTCGGGGTCGTCTCCGACTTCCTCGAGCGCGAGGGGATCGATGCCAGCGTGACCCGCCTCGACGGCGCCGTGGAGACCTCCATCCAGCTCGGCGTCGCCGACGCCATCGCCGACGTGGTCGAGACCGGCTCGACGATGCGGCAGGCCGGCCTGGAGATCTTCGGCGAGCCGATCATGCGCTCCGAGGCCGTGGTGATCACCCGGTCGGGCGCGCAGCTGCCGGCGGAGTACGAGACGTTCAAGCGCCGTCTGGACGGCGTCCTGATCGCGCGCAGCTACGTGATGATGGACTACGACATCCGTGCCGAGTTCCTCGCCGAGGCCTCCGCGATGACCCCCGGTCTCGAGGGACCGACGGTCAGCCCGCTGCACCGCGAGGGGTGGGTCGCCGTCCGCGCGATGGTGCCGCGGGCGGGGTCGCAGAAGCTGATGGACGACCTCTACGCCGTGGGTGCCCGAGCCATTCTGCTGACGGAGATCAATGCCTGCCGGATCTGACCCTGCCGAGCCTGACCCTGACCGGACGGCCCTGCCGGTGACACTTCCGCACACCTGGCGTCCGCTCGGTGTCCGCGTGATGGCCTGGTTCCTCGTCGCCGCGCTCGGAGTGATGTGCACGCTGGTCTGGGTCGGCTTCACGCCCGAGATCAAGGCCCAGGTCACCATGTTCGAGCGACTGACCTTCGGGGCTGTGGGGCTCGGGATCGTCGTCTGTGTGCACGCGCTGACCCGGTCGCGAGTGGTCGCCCATGAGGGCGGCCTCACCGTCGTCAACGGCTACAAGCGTCGTGATCTGGAGTGGGCCGAGATCCTCGCGATCAACTTCCCCCGAGGTGCGCCGTGGCCCAACATCGATCTGGCCTCCGGTCACAACATCTCCGTCCACGGGATCCAGGCCTCCGACGGCGGCTCGTCGAAGAAAGCCGTGCGTACACTGCGGACGCTGGTCGACGAGCTCTCCTGATCGGCGGAGATGACCGGTCGGCGAACCGCGCACGACGCTTCACCCAATCCTGACCAGAACGGCTGACCTGCGGCGACGGCTGGCCTAGCGTGCTTTCCGTGACCTCTACGTCGTGGACTCGCCTCGCTGCTCCTGGCCTCACCCTGGGCGCCGTCATCGCACTCGCAACGCTGGCTCCGGCCGAGGCCGCGCCGGTGCACCCCGTCGGCACCTGGGGTGCCTCGGCCGACATGGTGGGCGGTGCGGTCGGCACCGTCGGTCTGGTGGACCGGTCGGTGCGCAACCTGGTGCACAACTCGCTGGGTGGCTCCGGCGTACGCATCACCCTCTCCAACGTGTTCGGCGACCGCCCGGTGACCTTCGCCTCGGCACACCTCGGTCTGGCCGGGGACGGGGCCGCGGTGGTGCCCGGCACGAACCGGCCGGTGACCTTCGGGGGCGCCGACGAGGTCACCGTCGCCCCGGGCACCGAGGTGCTCAGCGACCCGGTCGACGCGACGGTGCCGGCCGATACGACCCTCGCGGTGAGCTTCCACGTCGTCGGCGAGAGCGGCCCGATCACCGGGCACGACGTGGCCACGCAGACCTCCTACGTCTCCGGGACGGCCGGCGACGACGTGGCCGGCCAGGAGTCGGGCACGTCGTTCACGACGCAGATCTCCAGCTGGTACTGGGTCGAGAGCGTCGTCGTCGAGAAGCCCCGCCGGGTCAGGACCGCGGTGCTCTTCGGCGACTCGATCACCGACGGCAACGGCTCCACGGTCGGAGCCAACCGGCGCTACCCCGACGTGCTGGCCGACCGGGTGGCGACGAGCCGGTTCGCCGGCCGGTTCGGGGTGATGAACGAGGGTATCTCCGCCAACCGCGTCCTGGCCGACAGCTCCGGCGGGGAGCGTGCTCTGGACCGCTTCCGCCGAGATGTGCTCGAGCAGCCCGGGGTCGCCACGGTCGTGGTGCTGGCGGGCATCAACGACATCCGCTGGGACCAGGCCGACGAGGCCTCCGACCTGATCGTCGCCTACCGCGACCTGATCGCGCAGGCGCACGCGGAGGACGTCTGCGTCGTGGGCGCGACCCTGACGCCGTACGAGGGTGGCAGCCGCTACACCCCCGCGCGCGACCGGATCCGGGCCGCGGTCAACGACTGGATCAGGACCTCCGGTGAGTTCGACGGTGTCGCCGACTTCGACGCCGCCACCCGTGACCCGGCTCGGCCGGCACGGTTCCTTCCCGCGTACGACTCCGGGGACCATCTCCACCCCGGCGACGCCGGCTATGCGGCGATGGCAGAGGCGGTCGACCTGTCGTTGCTGGACTGCGACCGCTGAGCGGTCAGCGCCGCCCGACGAGCACGCAGAGCGTGATCGCCGACAGTGCCAGCGAGATGGTGGCGCCGGCCGCGTTGGGGGCGAACAATGCCGGGATGCTGACCAGCCCGGCGATGTCGAAGCCGCGGACGGCATTGGTGAACAGCGTGACCGGCATGGCGCCCATCGGGGTCGAGACCATCGCCGAGGCGTAGTCCGGAGGTGGCGCGGCCAGCCACCGGGTCAGCGCCGCCAGCGCGCCGAGTCCGACAGCGGGTGCCAGGAGCGGGTGCGGGAGCGCCCACAGAGAGCCCAGGCCGTACGCGAGCAGCAGCGCCATCGGCACCACGAGCGCGCCGGCCCTCAGCTGCCAGGACCGGGCGCCCAGCAGCCGGACCAGGCCGCCCGAGCGGGACAGCACCCGCAGGCCGGCACCGAGCGGGACGGCCGCCCAGAACCCGAGCACCACCATCACCGGCACCATCAGGGCACCGGCCCCGGCCTCGGCGAGCGCGTACGCCGGCACGACCGCTGCCGCCAGGACCAGCACGCGCACTGGTGCCCGGCGCAGCCTGATGAGATCAGCGGTGACCAGTGCGAGCGGCCCCCGCGGTCCCCACGGACGGCGGGACCGGACGACAGCGCGCTGCCTGCTGGTGTGCTGCAGGACGACATCGTAGGCCAGAGCGGTGTCGAGGCCGGCGAGCGCACCGGAGAGGCCGTTGGCCAACCCGTGCCCGCGGGTCAGCTCGCGGCGCCGTAGGCGCCCGAGACGACGGTGGCCGAGCGCAGCCACCGAGCCCGCGAGAGGCGTCAGCGCGGCGGGCGCCAGCCACCACCACGCGCTGGCGGGTGGCGCGAACCCGCTCGTGATCCCGGCTGCCACCCCGGCCAGAGCGGCGAGGGCAGCGAGCGCGGCGATCGGACCGATCATCCGCCAGGCCGAACGGGTTCGGGACTGGGCGACGGCGCCGCCTGCGTACGTCATCGACCCGAGCGCCGCGGCGGCGAGCGCCAGGGCGCCGACGGTCGTCAGCGCCCACCCGGCCGTGACGGCGGCGAGGGCCGCCGGGACCGCCGCGGTCGCAGCAGCGAGAAGCACCATCGCCCAGTACTGCCGCCACAGCCACCGGCCGCGGTCCACCGGCGTCGAGAGCACCATCGCCGAGGTCGCCGGAGACGACATGAGCGGCCCCAGGAGCCGCAGCACCGCGGCGCCCAGCGCCAGCCAGATCAAGACGACGAGCACCGGCCCCGCGGTGCGCGTGCCGACGCAGGTCTCGCTCGCGCAGACGGCGACAGCCTGCCCGGCGTTGACGACCGCGCTCACCAGCCCCGAGCCGAAGATGAGGACCGTGAGCAGAGCGAGGTACGCCTGGTAGAGGATCTCTCCCCACGGCGCCGTGACCCGCCCGCGACGCCAGGATCGGATCAGCCCGCGGATCTCGGCGGGTGTCGGCGGGAGGGTGCTGGCGTCCACGCCCCGGTGGGTGCTCATTCGGTGATCATTCGGCGCTGGCCGGGGAGCCGAGGCGGACGACCTCGTCGGCCACGGCCTCGATGAGCGCCGGCTGATGGCTGGCGAACAGGATCCCGACCCCAGCCTCCTTCTCGCGCGCGAGCAGCCCGGCGAGCCAGAGCGCGCCGTCGGCGTCGAGCCGCTGCTCGGGCTCGTCGAGCAGGAGGAGCCGACGCGGCCGCACCAGCATCGAGGCGAGGCCGAGCCGCTGGCGCTGCCCCGAGGAGAGCGATCCGGGCAGCTGGCTCGCCTGGCCGGTCAGGCCCACCTCGTCGAGCACACGGTCGACGGTGCCCGTCGGATCCTCGACCCGATGGGCGTGCGCGACGAGGTCGAGGTGCTCGACCACCGCGAGGTCGGGGAAGAGATCCAGGTCGTCGAGGAGCGTAGCGACGTCGCGGCGGACCCGCGCGGACCGCTCGTCGTAGGACTCGTCATCGAGCAGGACCTCGCCGGCCGTCGGCTGATCGGCACCGGCGACGCACCGCAGCAGGGTCGACTTGCCCGACCCGTTCGCGCCGGTGAGCGCGATCGCCTGACCGGGCTCGAGGACGAGGTCGATCCCGTCGAGGACCGCGTTCTCCCCGTAGGTCCTGCTGAGCCCGGAGACTTTCAGCAAGGTCATCGGAGCGCGGTGATGCCCCAGGAGACCTCGAGACGCTCGTCGGGAGCGAGCTCGATCAGGTCGGTGCCCGAGTTGAAAGCGTCCGGGGGAGCGGTCATCGGCTCGACCGCGAGGCTGCCTCGCGCGGGTGACTGGTCGTCGGCGCTGTAGACCATCAGCCACGGGTGGCGCTCGTCGACCCAGAGCTCGACGCCACCGTCCGGTCCTTGGATGGTGACCCTTGCCCGCCCGTCATCGTCGCGGTCGAGATCGGTGAAGGCGTGGTCGAGCACGACGTCGCCGATGGTCTTGGCGGAGGTGAAGTCGTAGGCCGTCGACGCTGTCGCCTCGCTCGCCGTGGGCAGCTTGCGCTCGGGATCCGACAGCACGCGGGTGCGGGCCGGGAGGGTGAGGGTCCAGGCGTCGACCGGGCCGGCGCCGACGGCGAGATACGGGTGGGCACCGGAGGCGTACGGCGCAGGGGAGTCGGCGTGGTTGGTCGCGGACTGGGTCACCGTGAGGCCGTCGGGCCCGATCGCGTACGTCACCTCCAGGTCGAGCGTCCAGGGGTAGCCGCTCTGCGCCATCAGCCGGGTCGCGAGGGTGACCGAGCTCTTGGACTCCTCGATGGGCAGCCACTGCGCCCACCGCACCAGCCCGTGGGAGGCGTTGTTGCGCGAGGCCTCGGTGAGCCCGAGCTGGTAGCTCTTCCCGGCGAACTCGTAGCGGCCGTCGCGGATCCGGTTGGGCCACGGCGCCAGCAGCTGTCCCTTGCCACCGCTGGACTGCTCGTCGTCGCCGAAACCGGCGACCAGCTCCCGCCCCTCGTAGGACAGCAGCCGCAGCGCGCCACCACTCTCCGTCACCGTCGCGGTGTAGCCCCCGCCGTCGATCGTGAACTGCTCTCCACTCGGTCTAAGCACGTACACAGGCTATCCAGGGGCCGGAGCCGTCCCGGTCGACGGGCCGGGCTAGGTCGCCACGATGATGTCGGCGCGGGCGGCGGTCTGGTCGCGGGCGAAGTGTTCGGTCTCGGCCGCCGCCCAGGCTTCCCAGTGGGGCGCGAAGGTGTCGCCGTCGCGGTCGATGCCGCGTCGCCGTCGCTCGTCCTCGGGCGCGTCGACCCAGGCGAGGGCGGTGCGGAAGCCGTCGTATGCGGCGGCGCCGCTGCCGACGCCCTCGATGACGAGCAGCGGGCTCGGTGGGACCAGCACGGTCTCGGCGAGCTCGCGTGCGTGCCAGTCGTAACGGCGGTAGGAGCCCGGGGCACCCTCGACGAGGGGGAGCAGGATCGTCTCGAGCTGGGCGATGCCCTCGGCGAGACCCTCCCAGCCGGCGTACAGGTCGTCCATGTGGACCACCGGCGCCTGCGTCATGTCGGCCAGGGCGGTGGCCAGCGTCGTCTTCCCGGAGCCGGCGGGGCCGTCGACGCAGATCAGCCGGCCCGGGCCGAGGGTGGCCGGGCGGCTCATCGCGATCATCAGCAGATCGGCGGAGGGGGAGTCGGTCAACTCAGGAGATGCCGTATTTCTTCAAGATGTCGTTGACGTCGGCCAAGTCGTCGTCGTCCTCGTCGACCACCGGGCTCTTGGCCGTCCTCGGAGCGGCGACCGGGGCCGGGCCGGCCGATCCGGCGGGTGCGGCACCGGCCGTCCCCTTCCGAGCCGCACGGCTCGGCTTCTCCTTGGTGGGCAGGAAGCGGGCGAGGAAGATGAGCAGGATCGCGAGCGCGGCGATGCCGAACCCGATCCAGACCGTCGGGCTGAAGACCAGGCGCGCGGCCCAGTCGGCGATCGCGTCCACGATCCTGCCGCCGGCGCGCAGGAGGCCGGTCAGATAGGCCGCCGGGGCGAGCAGCGTCCACCCCAGCGCCTTCACGCCGGCTCCGAGGCCACGCCGTCGGAGCGCGACCCAGGTCCAGATCGCGCCCAGAATGGTGAGCGCGGCAGCTAGTGCGAGGTAGGCGCCTTGGTCCATACCTGCAGTCTTCCACTCTCCTGGTCGTCTGACACCCGGACTGTCCCTGATGTCGGCCCTGATGTTCCTCTGCGGTTCAATGGGGGCGATGAACGAGAAGCGACTCCTCGGCACCGCGTTCCCCGGTGACACCGGAGAGACCAGCTCCGAGGTCGAGGCCGTGCTGAGGTCGTACGCCGCGGGTCAGGCCACGCATGCCGACGTGCTCACCACCTTGGCCGCTGCCCGCGTCCTGGTGCCCGTCGTCGCCGTGCTGGGCGAGGTCGAGGTCGACGAGGCCGGTCTGGCCCACGACAAGACCTCCGACATGGCCACCGTGCTGCTCACCGGGGCCGACGGGCGACAGGCGCTGCTCGGGTTCACCGGCCTGGCGCCGCTGCGGGCGTGGCAGGCCGATGCGCGGCCGGTGCCGGTCGGGTTGCGCGACGCCGCCCAGGCCGCTGTCCACGACGGGGCTGATGCCCTCGTGCTCGATCTCGCCGGGCCGGTCCCGTTCGCGATCGAGGGGGACGACCTGCGCAAGGTGGCCGAGGGCTGGCAGCTGGCGATGGTCGGGCAGCGTACGGCCTGGGTGCGCCCCTGAGGGGCTGACCGACGCCCGGAGCGCTCCGGGGATTGGTCCGGTGCGGAATGTTGCAGTAATGTTCCGTGTTGACCGATCAGACCGACGTACGCCGTCGTTCTGATCCAACAAGCGGAGATCACGAAAGCGTTCTCCCACCCGCATCGACCGCAAGCAACAAAGGTCGTCGGGTCCGGTCCCGAAGAAGATGTCCCAGGAAACTGATGGGTCAGAGGATTCGGTGGTGCGAGCCCTGCTCGGGTGAGCGTCCTGACTGGCTTCCGCTTGTGACAATCAAGCGGAAGCCTTTTTTGATTTCCGGACCGCCCGTGCACGCGGCCCGGAGACCGAGATCCAGAGCCTCCGCAGCCACAACAACTGGAGGACACATCAGCACTGAGCTTCGTATCAACGATCGGATCCGGGTTCCCGAGGTCCGCCTCGTTGGTCCCAACGGAGAGACGGTCGGCATCGTGCCGACCCCTGACGCGCTGCGCCTGGCCCAGGAGGCCGACCTCGACCTGGTCGAGATCGCCCCGCAGGGCAAGCCGCCGGTCTGCAAGCTCATGGACTACGGGAAGTTCAAGTACGAGAACGCCCAGAAGGCCCGTGAAACCCGTCGAAACCAGACGAACGTCATCATCAAGGAGATGAAGCTTCGTCCGAAGATCGACAAGCACGACTACGAGACCAAGAAGGGTCACGTAGTGCGGTTCCTCAACGCCGGGGACAAGGTCAAGATCACGATCATGTTCCGCGGTCGTGAGCAGCACCGTCCCGAGCTCGGTTTCCGCCTGCTGCAGCAGCTGGCCGACGACGTCGCGGAGCTGGGCTTCGTCGAGTCCTCGCCGAAGCAGGACGGCCGCAACATGATCATGGTGCTCGGGCCGCACAAGAAGAAGGCCGACGCCAAGGTCGAGGCCAAGGAGGCCAAGGAGGAGAAGGCCGCCGAGCGCGCCGCCGACGAGGCCGCCGAGAAGGCGGAGCGTACGGCCGCGAACGCTGCCCGTCCGGTCTCCGCCCCGAAGGCCAAGCGCCGCTCGGAGAACCTCGACCCCGACATCGACGTCTGAGCCTCCCTGGCCCAGCAAGAGACTTCCGCCGCCGCGGCGCCCCGTGACCGGCCGGACGACGAGAGAGAGAAGAACATGCCGAAGAACAAGACCCACTCCGGTTCCAAGAAGCGCTTCAAGGTGACCGGTTCCGGGAAGATCCAGCGCCTGCAGGCCGGCCGCAAGTCCGGCGCTGCGTTCGCCTCTGCGCCGACGACCGGTTCGCGCAAGAAGCACCGTCGCAACGCTGGCTTGGTGGAGCTCGCTCCCGCCGACGTCAAGCGCGCGAAGAGGCTTCTCGGTCGCTGACCGTCTGATCACCCGAACTTTCCCCAAAGCATTCAAGGAGCATTGAAATGGCACGCGTCAAGCGCGCAGTGAACGCTGCGAAGAAGCGTCGCACCACCCTCGAGCGGGCCTCCGGTTACCGTGGCCAGCGCTCGCGCCTCTACCGCAAGGCGAAGGAGCAGGTCACTCACTCCCTGGTCTACGCCTACAACGACCGCCGCAAGAACAAGGGCAACTTCCGCAAGCTGTGGATCCAGCGGATCAACGCGGCTGCGCGTGCGGAGGGCATGACCTACAACCGCTTCATCCAGGGTCTCCACCTGGCCGGCATCGAGGTCGACCGCAAGATCCTCGCCGACCTCGCCGTCAACGACGTGGCCGCGTTCAACGCGATCGTCGCCCAGGCCAAGGCTGCGCTGCCTGAGGACGTCAACGCCCCGGCGAACGCCTGAGTCATATGACGCCTCTGTCTGCGGCGAACGCCCGCGTCAAAGAGGCTCGCAAGTTGAGCCGCCGCTCGGTACGCACCGAGCGGCGGCTCTTCGTTGCCGACGGCCCGAAGGCGGTCGAGGGTGCGCTCGGTGTCCCGGGCTGTGTGCAGGAGATCTTCGCGACCGAAGCCGGAGCCGAGGCGTACGCCTCGGTACTGGCCGACCAGCCGGTCACGCTCGTCGATGACCGAGCGATGGCGGGGCTCTCCGACTCGGTCACCCCGGCCGGGGTGGTGGCACTGTGCCGTTTCCTGGACGTTCCGCTCGCCGACATCTCCGGCCCGCTCGTGGTGGTCTGTGCCGACGTACGCGACCCCGGCAACGCCGGCACCGTCATCCGGTGCGCCGACGCGGCCGGTGCCTCCGGGGTCATCCTCGCGGGCGACTCGGTCGACCTCTACAACCCCAAGACCATCCGAGCCTCGGTCGGCTCCGCGTTCCACCTCCCGGTCGCCATCGAGCGCGACCCACTGGCGGCGGTCAAGGCCGCCAAGGCCGCGGGCCTGACCGTCCTGGCCGCCGACATGCACGGCACGGCCGATCTCTTCACCGCCGACGAGCTCCTCGCCCGACCCACTGCCTGGCTGATGGGCAACGAGGCCTGGGGTATCCCGGCCGAGCTCGCCGCCGAGGCCGACGAGATCGTGAGCATCCCGATCTTCGGCAAGGCCGAGTCGCTCAACCTCTCCACCGCTGCCGCGCTCTGTCTCTACGCCTCGGCGCGGGCTCAGCGCCGGTGAATGCTCACCGAGGTGACTCGGTGAGCATCCCGCCCTCTCCGGCACGCCGAGGCGTCACTCCCGTCGGCCGAAGCGTCACTCTCACTGGCCGAGGCGTCGCTCGCGTCGGCCGAGTGGGCACTTCGGTGACGTCTCGGCCGACGTACGTGACGTCTCGGCCGACGTGCGTGACGTCTCGGCCGACGTACGTGACGCTTCGGCGGGGCTTGACCTTCAACTCGCGTGAAGGACGATGGTTGCAGGCATGGATGAGCCACTGTTGACGATCGGGGCGTTCGCACGGGCCGTGGGCCTGACCGCGAGCGCGCTGCGTCACTACGACGAGTGCGGGTTGCTGGTGCCGGCGGAGGTCGACACCGGGACGGGCTATCGCTACTACACGCCCGAGCTCGCCGACCGGGCTCGGCTGATCGTCGGCATGCGCGAGGCGGGAGTCCCGATCGAGACGATGCGGGTGGTCCTCGACTCGCCGACTGGTGAGGCCAGGGCCGCACTGGCGGAGTTCCTCGAGGACCAGAGTGCACGCACGGCGCGGGCCGAGGAGGCCGTACGCGGCGTCCTGGCCGCCGTCGACGCCGGGCCTGCCGCTAGGCCGGCGCTCGTCGAGCTCCCCGGTCCCGTGCTGGCAGCGGCGATCCGTCAGGTGCGGCACGCAGCCGAGTCCGATCCGGCCTCCGAGCTCGCCTCGGTCCTTGTCGACGTCGGGGGCGCCGGCGTCGACGTGGTGGCCACCAACCGCTACTGGATGGCGGTTCGATCACTGCCAGCAGCTGCGGAAGGCGACGGTGGTCGAGCGGTGCTGGCCCTGCCCGATGCCGTGGCACTGGCCGACCGGCTCGACGCGATCACCACGGCCGAGCTCCACATCGCCGACGGCACCCTGACGCTCGTCGGACAGGAGCTGGGTCGCGACACCACCTACCCGGCCCACCGGCTCGTGCTCGGCGGGCTCGAGCCTGCCTCCACCCGCGCAGTCCTCACCAAGGCCGACCTGCTCGCCGGCCTCGATGCGGCCGCCTACGCCGAGGTCGACCTCTTCCTCGGCGAGCAGACACGTCTTCGCTCGCCGAGCACTGCCGAGCAGATCGACGTACGCGGCGTGGTGACCGGCCCGCCGATCCGGCTCCGGCTCGGCACGGCCCTGTTCGGGCGCGCGCTGGTTGCGTCCCTGGGGGAGGAGGTGCAGCTGGCGGTGACCGCGCCCGACCGGCCGATGGTGCTCACCTCGCCGTACCAGCCCGGTTTCACCGCGTTGGTCATGCCTGTGCGCCACGACCCCGCCGGCTGAGATGAACGTGTATAGACCGGCTCGGGGGTTCCGCCTCTGGCTGGCGGCATCGACCGCGTCCGTCTTCGGTGACTCGGTGACCTTCTTCGCGATCGGCTGGGCCGCGGCGGGCTTCGGCGCCGACGCGGCCAGCCTGGTGCTGACCGTCGAGGGCATCCCGCTCGCGGTGCTGGTGCTCGCTGGGGGAGTGCTCGCCGACCGGATCGGTATCCGGCGCACGATGGCCGCGTGCGATGCCGCGATGGTGCTGCTCATGGTTGCGTTCGCCTTCGGTGCGATCGGTGGCGCCGAGCTGTGGCTGCTGGTCGGGGTCGGCGCCCTGTCGGGCACGATCCAGGCGCTTCGCCGACCCGCTGAGGGGGTCTTCCCGCGGTTGTTCGGCACCGAGCATCTGGACCGGAGGATGGCTCTAGTCGGCTCGGCCCACCAGGTCGCTCGCGCCGCGGGGCCCGCGGTCGGCGGCTTCCTGATCGGCCACGGCGGTCTGCCGTTGACCGCCGGCCTGGACGCCGCGACCTTCGCACTCGTGCTCGTCGCGCTGCTGGCGATCCGCCCGCCGCACGAGCCGACCCCCGACCCTGACCATGGCTCGGTCTGGCACAGCCTGACCGACGGTGCCAGGACGGCGGTGCGTACGCCCGGGGTCGTCCCTGTTCTGGTCGCCATCACCGGCCTCGCCGCGACGGTGCTCCCGCTGGTGATGCTCGCGCTGCCGCTCGCCGGTCGCGAGCGTGGTTGGACGGCGGCCCAGACCGGGCTCGTCTCCGGCGCCTGGGTGGCCGGGGGACTGGTGGTGACCCTCGCGGTGGCTCGCTGGGGTGCCCCGCGCGCGCCCGTCGCGGTCGCCGGCCCGGCGCTGGCGGCCGGCGGGGTGCTCCTGCTGGCGGTGCGTACGGAGATCTGGGCAGGGATCCTCGCGATCGGCCTCGTCGGCGTCGGCACCACCATGCTGACCACGTACCTCTTCCCGGCCTACGTCGCGCGCACCCCGCCGGAGATGCTCGCCCGGTTCTCGAGCCTGACCCAGCTGGCCCAGACGGGACCGGTCCTGCTGGCGACACCGCTGCTCGGAGTGGCGGCCGGGGTCGACGTACGGCTGGCTCTTGCCGTCATCGCCGCACTGCTCCTGGCCACCGTGCCGGCGGCTGTCCGGGTCGCGCGGTTGCCTCAGCCCGGCGATCTCGCGGGGATCAGCGGGTAACGGACACCGCCCGCCGGGGATACCCGTGGGGGTCTGATACACGAAAGGCAAACCTGTTTCACTCGGATGCGGAAGCTCTCCAGGCGTTGCGAAGGAGCACGGCATGACGAACCTGAGCAGACGAAGGCTGCTGGCCTCGAGCGGTGCGGCTGCCGCGGGCGCAACCCTCCCGCTGTGGACGTGGTCGCCGAGTGCCTCGATCGCGGGCACGGGAGCGGGCCTCGACCCCGATCACGTCTGGGACGTCCGCGCCGATCCGGTCATCGAGCGCCTCTACGGCGAGGGGATCGACAAGGTCGCCGAGGTCAACGAGATCCTGAAAAGCTGGACCACCAACGACCAGCCGCTTCCCGGTGGTCTGCCGGGCTACCTGGTCGACTTCATCGAGGAGGCGCGCCGGCTCCCGGCCTGGGCCGACCAGGGGAAGCTGAAGCTGGCCGGCACGTTCAACGAGGAGAAGTACGGCTTCTTCCTCGCTCTCCTCTACACCCTCGGCAGCGGCCTGATCAGCTGCGCGATCAAGCGCGAGGCCTGGTCGGTCTACTACTCCTACGGCGGGTCCGACATGCGCGACCGGATCGCCAAGACGACCGTGCTCGGCTACGACGTGATGGACGCCCAGGGCTGGACCGCATCGGGCCGGCTCATGGTGAACTCGGTCAAGACCAGGATGGTCCACGCCGCGGTGCGTCATCTCCTGCCGCAGTCTCCCCACTGGTCGAGCGTCGGTGCCGGGCAGAAGATCCCGATCAGCCAGGCCGACATCCTGGTCACCTTCCACAGCCTTGGCACCTGGGTGATGAAGAAGTTCACCGAGTGGAACATCGAGCCGACCCAGGAGCTCGCCGACGCGTTCCTGCACGCCTGGAACGTCGACCTCCACCTCCTCGGCGTGCAGGAGCAGTATCTGCCGAAGGACTGGTCCGCGGCGTACTCACAGTACGACCAGGTGATGGGCCCGGCGACCGGCGGCACGCGGGAGGGCGTCGAGCTCGCCCAGGCACTGCTCGACTCGGTGATCGGCGAGGGCAACCCGCTGCTGCGCCACGAGCTGGAGTCGCTGGGGCGGTACGTGATCGGGGATGCGTACGCCGACATGATCGGCTTCGACAAGGACCCGCTGCTCGCGTCGCTGTGGGCGACCACGGTGCCGCTGCTGGTGACCTCCTACCAGAGCACCGTCCCCAACATCCCGATCGTCTCCAACCTGCTCCCGGAGGCAGTGCACACCTTCATCAAGATCTACTTCTCGCCCGGAGACCCGGCGCCGATCACGCTGCCGTTGGGCAATCGGCCGCAGTAGCGCCCGGACGCCGTGGGCGGTCTAGTGGCGCGTCCCGGAAGTTCCTAGGCGCTTCGCGCCGCCATGGCACGCACCCTTCGACAAGCTCAGGACATCGCCTCGCGGCGTTGGCGCCGCTCGGAAGACGCCCGGTATGACTTCGCGACGCCGGCCTTGCGATGCACGCACCCTGACGACGCCAAGCATCCAGGAACTTCCAGGACGCACCACTAGGGTATCGGCGTGGACGCCAGAGAACTCGCCGATGCCCTGCCCGACGGTGTCGTCGTCGCCGATGCGGCCGGAGCGGTCGTCCTGGTCTCCGCCCTGGCCGGGCGGATGCTCGGCGTGGACCCGGGCGCGAGCCTGGGGCGGCCGCTGGGCGACGTACTCACCCTGAGCAACACCGAAGGGCAGACCTGGGCCGAGGCCAACCGGCCCTACGACACCTTGCGGACCGTCACCGGCACCCCCGAGCAGGCCTGGCTGCTGCCGGACGGCACCGAGGTGCTGGTCGTCTCGACGATCCGGCGCCCGTCCCTGAATGTGCCGGTCGACCAGGTCGCGATCTCGCTGCGCTCGGGCAGGGGCCGCAAGCGCCTGGACCGCGAGCGGTCCGACCTGGTCGCCACCGTCGCCCACGAGCTGCGCTCGCCGCTGACCGGGGTCAAGGGGTTCGTCCAGGCGCTCCTGAACCGGTGGGACAAGCTCAACGACGATCAGAAGAAGCTGATGCTCAAGACGGTCGCCTCCGACTCCGACCGGCTCTCGAGGCTGATCGCCGAGCTCCTCGACGTCGCCCGGATCGACACCGGTCGGCTGCAGCTCTATCCGCGCGCCAGCGACGCGACCGTGCTGGTCACCCGGGTGGTCGAGTCGGTGCGGTCGGCCACCTCGCGGCCGATCGAGCTCCATGTCGAGGGCGGCATCGACGGCGGCATCGAGGGCGGCATCGACGGCGGGATCGACGGCGCGGCCGAGGACGAGCTGGAGATCCACGCCGACCCGGACAAGTTCACCCAGGTCGTCACCAACCTCGTCGAGAACGCCGTACGCCACGGTGACGGTGTCGTCACCGTGAGCCTGAGTGCGTCGCCGGACGACCCCGCCCAGGTCCTGCTGGTCGTCGAGGACCACGGTGAGGGCATCCCTGCCGAGCTCCGCCAGCGCGTGTTCACGAAGTTCTGGAAGCACGGTGCCCGCGGCGGCTCCGGCCTGGGGCTCTACATCGTCGGCGGCCTCACCCACGCCCACGGTGGCACGGTCAGGATCGCTGACGCCGACAGCGGCGGCGCCCGGATCGAGGTCACCTGGCCCAGGGAGCAGCCCGCCACCTGAGACTGAGACCGCCGGGCTTGGCGGCTCGGCGGGCTCAGGCGCGGGAGCGGGCCAGCAGGAAGATGAAGTACGGCGCGCCGATGAGCGCGACGACGAGGCCGGCGGGGACCTGCGCAGGGCTGATCGCGGTGCGGCCGATGGTGTCGGCGACCACGAGGAGCAACGCCCCGACCAGGATGGCGACCGGGACGACCCGCGCGCTTCGTGCGCCGACGAGCGCCCGGGCGATGTGCGGGGCGACCAGGCCCACGAAGCCGACGACGCCGACCGCGGAGACAGCCATCGCGGTGAGCACCGCGGCAGTCAGCAGGATCAGCAGCCGAGCCCGCTCCGAGGAGACCCCGACGAGCCGCGGCGTGTCCTCGTCCAGCGTGAGCAGGTCGAGCTCGCGGCGTACCACGAAGGCGATCGGGATCGCGGCAGCCAGGGCGACGGCGACCGGGATGACCTGCTCCCAGCTGCGACCGTAGGTAGAGCCGGAGAGCCAGGTGTAGATCCGCGGCGTGTCCCAGGGGTTGGAGCGCACCAGCAGGAAGGTGCTGAGGGAGACCGATCCGTACCAGACGCCGATGCCGATGAGCACCAGCCGGTCGGTGTCGATCCCGTGTCGCCAGGCCAGGCCGTAGACGAGGCCGAAGGCGACCAGCGCACCCACTGTCGCGGCGATGAGCACGGACGTGGTCGATGCGGCGGCGGAGGTGCCGCCGCTCCAGCCCGTCGACAGACCGGTCACCACGACGACCGCGCCCACGCCCGCACCGCCGGTGATGCCGAGGATCCCGGGCTCCGCCAGCGGGTTGCGGCAGGTGGCCTGGACGAAGGAGCCGGCGAGCGCCAGGGCGCCTCCGGCGAGTACGGCCGCGGCGACACGTGGCGCCCGCTCGTCGAGCGCGAACTGGACCAGCGGGATGCCCTCGCCCTGCAACCAGGCGACGATGTCGCCGGTGTAGAGCCACTGGTGGCCGGCGAGCAGAGCGACCACGATGGCACCGAGGGTCAGGGCGAGCAGGACGACGAGAACGACGAGGAACCGGAGCCGGCTGCGGATCGTGACGGCGGCGCCGGGCGGTCGGCGGGTGGGGCCGGAGTCGCGTCCGCCGCGAGCCAGGAGCACCATCACGATGGCGCCGGCGATCGTCGTGGTCACCCCGGTCGGGACGGACATGGCCTCGTCCGGGCCCAGGGCGGCGCGGACGACGACGTCCGCGACGACGACGACGAGCGCGCCCACGAGGCCCGCGGCCGGCAGCAGCACCGCATGCCGGTTCAGGGCCGGGACGAACCGGCCCAGCAGACGCACCAAGACCGGGGCACAGAGACCGACGAAGCCGATCGGCCCCGCCAGGGTGACCGCCGCCGAGGTGAGCAGCACCGCGAGGATCGTCCCGATCGCCCGGGTTGAGCGGACCGGCACGCCGAGGACCGAGGCGGCGTCGTCGCCCGCGGAGAGCAGGTCGAGCCGGCGCGCCAGCAGCAGACCGGCGACCGTCGCGACTATCACCACCGGAGCCACCTGCCAGAACGCCTGCAGCCCGAGCTGGCTCAGTGATCCGCTGCCCCAGGCGAACAGGCTCGTCGTCTCCTCCGCGTAGAGGATGAGGAGCGTCGACGTACCGGCCTGGAGGGCGAGCGCGACGGCGGACCCGGCCAGGATGAGGCGGGTCGTGGACGTGCCTGCGCCACCGGCGAGAGCGAGCACGATGCCGGCGGCCACCAGGCCGCCGAGGAACGCCGTGATGCCCGACGCCCACAGGGGCACCGAGAGACCGAACGCGGCGACCAGCGTCACCGCGAAGTAGGCCCCACCGGTCACGGCCAGCGTGTCGGGAGAGGCCATCGCGTTGCGGGCGAGCGACTGGAGGAGCGCCCCGGCGACGCCGAGGGCGAACCCGACCGCGATGCCCGCGGCGAGACGTGGGATCCGCGAGCCGGTGATGATGTCCATCGTCGACGCGGTCGCGCCGTGGATCTGCTCCCGCCCGAGCATCGCGTCGAGGAAGTCGGCGGGGCCGACCCCGGAGGTGCCCTGGGTGAGGTGCCAGCCGGCGGTCAGCAGCAGCCCGGCGAGCAGGCACAGGAGGACGACAGAGGCCCCTCCGGCACCCGCCCGCGGGGCGTTGGCGGCATCGGTCACTTGTCGAGCAGGTCCACGTACGCGTCCAGCACCTGCTCGGCGGAGCGGGGACCCCCGAAGGTCCAGATGCCCGCGGGGAAGGCGTGGTCGCGGCCCTCGCTCACGGCGGGGATCGACTTCCAGACCTTGTTCTTGGCCAGCTCGGCGTTGACGTCACCGGCGGGGTCGACGGTGCCGGTGTGGAAGAAGGTGGCCTCACCGAGCGTGGTCATGCCCTCGATGTCGGTCTGTCCGAGGCCGTACGCCGGGTCGACCTTGCCCGTCCAGGCGTTCTTCAGGCCGATCTCCTCGCCGAGCTCGCCGATCAGCGAACCCTGACCGAAGGGGCGGATGGCGACGTTGGCGCCGTCGACCCAGCCGTCGTAGTAGACGAACTCGGTCCCCGCGGCACCGGCGTCGGCGACAGCCTTCTTCGACTCGGCGATCTTGTCGTCGAGCTCGCCGACGACCTTTTCGGCCTGCTCCTCACGGCCGGTCGCCTCGGCGATCATCTCGAAGGTGGTCACCATGTTGCCGACGGGGTCCTTGGCGTCCGCTCCCTTGGTGGCGAGGACCGGGACGTCGTACTCGGCGAGCTGCTCGAGGATCTCGTCCTCGGCGGTGTAGGCCTCGACGACGATCAGATCGGGGTTGGTGCCGAAGAGCGTCTCCAGGTTCGGCTCGCCGCGGGTGCCGACCTCGGTGGCACTCTCGGGGAGCTCCTCGGCGGAGTCCCAGGTGCGGAAGCCCTCGCCGTCGGCGACCGCGACCGGGTCGACGCAGAGGGTGAGCAGGTCCTCGGTCTGCTGCCACTCGAGCACCGCGACCCGCTCGGCGGGCTTGTCGAGCTCGACCTTGTTGCCGAAGGCGTCGGTCAGGCTGACCGGGCCGGTGGAGGTCGCGACGTCCTCGCAGCCAGCGGTCGCCTTCTTCTCGGACCCACCGGAGTCGGCGGCGGTCGTGGTCTGTCCGCAGGCGGCCAGCATCAGGGCGCCGGCCGCCGTCAGGGCAGCAGTCGTCGTACGTCGAAACATCGTCATTCCTCTTCGTGTTCGTGTCCGCCGGCTCAGAGCCGGGCGTGATGCCTGCCGCGTGGCTCGACCCGGACGCGCCCGGTCTCCAGATCGGAGGTCACCTCGATCGGGAGCCCGTACACCTCGGAGAGGTGTTCGGCGGTGAGCACGTCGGCGGGTTCGCCGACGGCGTGCACATCGCCGTGGTGCAGCAGTACGACCTGGTCCGCCACTGCGGCGGTCTGGTTCAGGTCGTGCAGGACGACGCCGATGGCCGTCCCATGGTGGTCCGCGAGGTCGCGGACCAGGTCAAGGATCTCGACCTGGTAGCGCAGGTCGAGATGGTTGGTGGGCTCGTCCAGGAGCAGCACGCCGGTGTCTTGGGCCAGGCAGCTGGCCAGCCACACCCGCTGCAGCTCACCCCCGGAGAGCTGGTCGACCGAGCGGTCCGCCATCTTGGCGGTCCCGGTGAGCTCCATCGCCCGACCGATGCTCGCCAGGTCCTCCTCCGTCAGCGCGGCGAAGCGCCGCCGGTGGGGGTGGCGCCCGAAGCCGACGACGTCGCGGACGGTCAGGCCGGAGGGGTGCGGCCGGGACTGGGAGAGCAGCGTGACCTTGCGCGCGAACGCCCGCGCGTTCAGCGGCGCGCTGTCGGCGCCCTCGATCTGGACCGACCCGGAGGTCACCCGGTGCAGCCGGGCCAGGGAGCGCAGCACGGTGGACTTTCCGGAGCCGTTCGGCCCGATCAGCGCGGTCACCCGGCCCGACTCGAGACCGATCGAGACGCCATGGACCACCGTGGCACGGGCGTAGCCGAGGACGAGGTCATGACCGGAAAGGGCGGGGGGCATGAGGTGAGGCTAGCCTAACTAAGTCCTTTACTGTCTAGAGGGGCTCGACATTCGGTCAGCCGATTCCGGGGCCGGCGACACCCTTCACCGGTTACCGGTTCGCGTCACGGGCCGCGGGATTCCTAGACTGTCGCCAGAGATCGCGATCTCTTAACACTCGACGCGACGAAAGCCAGTGATGTCCGGTCCCAACACCGACTATGACCCGGTAGAGGTCACACCCTTGAAGGCTGAGGAGGTCGAGGCTGCGCGCGATGCTGCGCTGAAGGCCATCGACGCCGCGACCAGTCTCGAGGAGCTCAAGCAGACACGGCTCGACCACGCCGGCGACCGTTCGCCGCTGGCCCTGGCCAACCGCGAGATCGGCGCGCTGCCGCCGGCAGCGCGCAAGGAGGCCGGCCAGCGCGTCGGCAAGGCGCGTGGCGCGGTCAACCAGGCGCTCGCGGCGCGGCAGAAGGTGCTCGAGGCCGAGCACGAGGCGCGGATGCTGGTGGAGGAGACCGTCGACGTGACGCTCCCGACCGACCGGCAGCCGACCGGTGGGCGACACCCGCTCACCACCGGCGCCGAATACATCGCCGACATCTTCGTGGCGATGGGCTGGGAGGTCGCCGAGGGCCCGCTCATCGAGGCCGAGTGGCTCAACTTCGACGCCCTCAACCTGGGCCCGGACCACCCGGCCCGCACCATGCAGGACACCTTCTGGACCGAGCCTGCCGAGAACCACGTGGTTCTCCGGACCCACACCTCGCCCGTCCAGGCACGGACGATGCTCACCCGCGAGGCGCCGATCTACGTGGTGTGCCCGGGACGGGTCTTCCGCACCGACGAGTACGACGCGACCCACTCGCCGATGTTCCACCAGGTCGAGGGCCTCGCCATCGACGAGGGCATCTCGATGGCGAACCTGAAGGGCACCCTGGACCACTTCGCCAGCCAGATGTTCGGCGAGGGCATCGTGACCCGGTTCCGGCCGTCGTACTTCCCCTTCACCGAGCCCTCCGCCGAGGTCGACCTGACCTGCTTCGTCTGCCGTGGCGCCCAGGTCGTCGATGCCGGAGACGGTCAGACCATCACCTGCCGAACCTGCAAGGGCGAGGGTTGGATCGAGTGGGGCGGCTGCGGGATCGTGAACCCGCGCGTGCTGGTCGCGTGCGGTGTCGACCCCGAGAAGTACAGCGGATTCGCGTTCGGGATGGGCATCGACCGCACCCTGATGTTCCGCACCGGCCTGTCCGACCTGCGCACCCTCTTCGAGGGCGACGTCCGGCTTACTACTGCTTTCGGGAGTGAACTGTGAAGGCCCCCCTCTCCTGGATCAAGGAGTACGTCTCGCTGCCCGACGAGCTCGGCATCGAGGAGATCACCGACCGGCTGACCGCGCTCGGCCTCAAGCTGGAGGCGATCGAGACCTCGGGTGCCGGCATCGAGGGTCCGCTCGTGGTGGGCCAGGTGCTCACCCAGGAGCCCGAGCCGCAGAAGAACGGCAAGGTCATCAACTGGTGCACCGTCGACGTCGGCTCGGCGAACGGGACGGGAGAGCCGCAGGGGATCGTCTGCGGTGCGCACAACTTCAAGCCCGGCGACAAGGTCGTGGTGATCCTGCCCGGCGGCGTGCTGCCGGGCAACTTCCAGATCTCGGCGCGCAAGACCTACGGCCACATGTCGGCCGGGATGATCTGCTCCGCGCGTGAGCTCGGGCTGGGGGAGGAGGCCGACGGCATCATCGTGCTGCCGGCGGACGCCCCCGCGCCCGGGACCGACGCGCGCGAGGTGCTCGGGCTCGGTGAGGAGATCATCGAGTTCGAGATCAACCCCGACCGCGCCTACGCGCTCTCGATGCGCGGCATCGCGCGCGACGCCGCGCTGGGCTTCGACGTGCCCTTCCACGACCCGGCTCAGATCGACTTCCCCGTGGCCGACGGATCGGGCTACCCGGTCCGGCTCGAGGACGACGCCTGCGACTACTTCGTCACGCGCGTGATCACCGGGTTCGACCCGACGGCGCCGACGCCGGAGTTCATCGTGAAGCGGCTGGAGGCCACCGGCGTACGTTCCATCTCGCTGGCCGTCGACGTCTCCAACTACGTGATGATGGAGCTCGGCCAGCCGACGCACTGCTACGACAGGGCCAAGCTGTCCGGCGACATCGTGGTGCGGCGTGCGGGCGAGGGCGAGAAGATCACCACGCTCGACGACGTCGTGCGTGAGCTGTCGCCCGAGGACCTGCTGATCACCGACGGCTCCGGCCCGATCGGCATCGCCGGTGTCATGGGCGGGGCGTCGACCGAGATCTCGGAGACGACCACGGAGATCGTGGTCGAGGCCGCGCACTTCGACCCGACCACCGTCTTCCGCTCCCAGAAGCGCCACAAGCTGCCCTCGGAGGCCTCCAAGCGTTTCGAGCGCGGGGTCGACCCGCTGCTGCCGCCGGTCGCGGCGCAGCGCGTCGTCGAGCTGCTCGTCGAGCACGGTGGCGGCCAGGCCGTCGGCGTCTCCGAGGTCGGCCCGGGCGCGTCGCCCGAGACGCGTGAGCCGCTGAAGACGATCACCATCCCCGTCGACCTGCCGGCTCGCATCATCGGGCTCGACATCGACGAGGCGACGGTGGTGAAGTCGCTCGAGCTGATCGGTGCCGGCGTGACCGTGTCGGGCGACTCGCTGACCGCGACCGTCCCGACCTACCGGGTCGACCTCACCGACCCCTACGACCTGGTCGAGGAGGTCGCCCGCATCGTCGGCTACGACAAGGTCCCCTCGGTGCTGCCGCGCCGGGCGACCGGTGGTGGGCTGACCCGCGCTCAGCAGCTGCGCCGCCGGATCGGGCGTGCCCTGGCCGGCGCCGGGCTGGTCGAGGTCGTCGACTTCCCGTTCGTGGGCGAGGCCGACTTCGATCGTCTCGGGCTGCCCGCCGACGACGTCCTGCGGCACACCGTGAAGCTGGCCAACCCGCTCAGCAGCGAGGAGCCCGGCTACACCACGACACTGCTCCCGGGCCTGCTGAAGGTCGCTGCCCGCAACATCTCCCGAGGTCAGGACGGGGTCTCTCTCTTCGAGACCGCGACCGTCGCCTTCCCGGTCGACCAGGCGGCGCCGATTTACGGTGTCGACCGGCGGCCGTCGGCCGAGGAGATGGAGAAGCTCCTCGCCGCGATCCCGCGTCAGCCGCTGCACCTCGCCGTCGTGCTCGCCGGGGAGCGTACGAAGGGCGGCTGGTGGGGCGCTGCCGAGACCGCTTCGTGGTCCGACGCCATCGACGTCGTACGTCGCCTGGGCGCCGAGCTCGGTGTCCCCGTCGAGGTCGCCTCGGCCTCGCGGGCGCCGTGGCACCCGGGTCGCTGCGCGGTCGTCTCTGTCGACGGTGTCGAGTTCGGCCACGCCGGTGAGCTGCACCCCAACGTGTGCAAGGCGTTCGGCCTGCCTGCCCGCTCGGCCGCGGTCGAGATCGACCTGGATCACCTGATCTCGAAGGTGCCCGCCACCGCCGCCGGCCCGGTCTTCTCGACCATGCCGGTGGCGAAGGAGGACGTCGCGCTGACGGTGTCCGTCAACGTCACCGTCGCTGCCGTCGAGGCGGCGCTGCGCGAGGGTGCCGGCGAGCTGCTGGAGACCGTCCGGCTCTTCGACGTCTATGAGGGTGACCAGGTCGGCGAGGGCAAGAAGTCGCTCGCCTTCGCGCTGCGATTCCGCGCTCCGGACCGCACGCTGAAGGCCGAGGAGACCGCGGCCGCGCGTGAGGCGGCGGTCGCCAAGGCTGCCGAGCTGACCGGCGCCGTCCAGCGCTGACGGCCCAACTCGACCGACTCGACCGAGGAGGGCGCCCACATCCGTGCGGGCGCCCTCCTCGCGGTCTGTGTGCGGCTCCTACTCTCGGCCGCGGAGTCCCAGCTGGCGGGCCAGTGGCTTGGCGAGCTGGGGTGCGTACTGGCGCGACATGTGGGTGCCGTCGTAGTGGGTGATGGTGTCGCCGACCACGGCGGGGCAGGACCCGTCCCAGCAGAAGTAGGAGCTCATGTCGACGACGTCGACACCCACCTCCTCGGCTGCCTGGACCTGCACGTCGATCGCCGTCTCCCGCGACTCCACCGGGCCCATCAGGCAGTCGCCCAGCGCCGCTCCGGGGCGTGAGAGGCAGGCCCCGGCGTTGGCGTCGAAGCCCTGGATGTCGCGGATGAGCACCGTACGTCCGGTGTGCTTGTCCACCCGGCGGAGGAAGTCGGTGTAGGCCGGGTGCATCAGCGAGTTGATCGTCTCTTTGTCCCCGACCCAGGAGCCGTCATCGTCGAAGACGCCGTTGATCGGGGGAGCGGTGGAGACGACGGTCAGGTCCGCGTCGAGACGCTTGTACTGCTTGAAGGCCCAACGGTTGAAGTCGTCACACTCGGTGTAGGGGTCGTGCTCGCTGCTGCCCCGGTCGGTGGTGATCGAGGCAGAGACGCAGCGGTTCTTGACGAGGAAGTAGACCCGGAAGCCATGCTTCTTGGCGATCCTGTTCAACGTCGGGACCCAATGCAAGGCGTGGGAGTTGCCGAAGACCACCATGGTCCGATCCCCGTCGGGGTCGCCGTCCACACACAGATCGCGCTCGGTGTCGTCGGTGTAGTCACACCTGGTCCGGTGTGGTTTGAGGGAGTCGAGCTCGGTGAGCCCGGGGCGGAGCTCCGTCGGGATCGCCGTGTTGTCGCGTGCCGCGAGCACCGAGGCGCGCACCAGCGCCTCCTGGTCGTCCAGAGACGGATCGGCCGCTGGCGCATCGGTTACGGCGATGGCGGGCTGGTAGGCACCTCGGGTGGCCTCGAAGTCGGCGTAACGGGCGCCGCCGAGCGCCACGGCCGCCACCAGCGCGATGGTGACCGGGTAGAAGGTCAGCGCGCGCCCGGTCGGCCGCCAGAAGGCGCCCTCGCGAAACGGCGCCTCGATGAGCCGGAAGGAGACGTACGCGAGGACGAAGGCGCCCGCGACGGCCAAGCCGCGCTCGGGCCAGGTGAGCTCGCGCTGGAGGACGATCTCGGGCAGCACCAGCAGGGGCCAGTGCCACAGGTAGAGCGAGAAGGACCAGTCGCCGATCGCTCGCATGGGCGCCACCGACAGCAGTCGGGCGCCCAGTGTCGTGTCTCCCGCGGGCGTTGAGCCGGCGAGGATCACGGCCGCGGTCCCGAGCACCGGGAGCGCGGCGTGGTAGCCGGGGAACGGGGTGGACTCGTCATAGACGAGGCAGGCGCCGGCGATGGCGGCCAGTCCGCCCAGCACGAGGACCTCGCGGGCCCAGGCAGAGCCCGCGATCCGCTGCATCAGCCGGCCGCTGGTGACCAGGATCGCCAGAGCAGCGCCGATCCCGAGCTCCCAGGCCCGGGTGAGCGAGGAGAAGTAAGCCGCGGTGGCCTCTCCAGGCGTGTGGACGACCGACCGCGCCAGGCTCGCCAGGGTGATCAGCACGATGGCCAGGAGCAGAAATCGGCGAGGCCGTGCGGAGTCTCGCTCGACGTCCTGCGTTGCACCGCGCGCGGCGCCGATCCTGCTTGCCAGGACGATGCAGATCACCGCGACGAGCGGCCAGACCAGATAGAACTGCTCCTCGACCGCCAGCGACCAGAAATGCTGCACCGGCGAGGGTGGCAGCTCTGCCTGGAAGTAGTCGGTCCCGGAGATGGCCATCCGGATGTTGGCGGCGAACGCCGATGCCCAGACGGCGTCGACGGCGAGCGTGCTGACCTCGGCCGGACCCAGCAGGACCACCGCTGCTATCACGGTGGCTGCCAGGGTGAACGTGGCAGCCGGAAGGATCCGGCGGGCCCTGCGCGCGTAGAAGCGTCTCAGCGAGATCCGGCCGGTGCGGCCGAGCTCGCCCACGAGCTGCTGGGTGATGAGGAAACCGGAGATGACGAAGAAGACGTCGACGCCCACGAAACCACCAGCGAACCAGGAGACTCCCGCATGAGCGGCGAGGACGGTGAGGATCGCGACGGCGCGCAATCCCTGGACGTCACCGCGTAGACGCTTCGCCGGCGTCGCGGACGGCTTCGTTGAGACGGACGAGCTGGGGGAAAGGTGGGGGACCTCGACGTCTTGAGACATAGGCGGCAGAGATTACCGAGTCGACTCCCTGGATTCCTAGAATTCGGCGCCCGGTCACCTCGGGTCTGCCTGGCGGCCGAGGCAACCCAGTACGCCGTCGATTTCCTCTGGCGTCGTCTCCCAGGAGGTGACGAAGCGGACCTGGCCGCCGAGACGGTAGAAGAGCACGCCCGAGGTCTCTAGGCGGTCGGCGACCGCGTCCGGGATCTCGGCGAAGACCAGGTTGGCGTCGGGGGAGTTGAGCAGCGGGATCCCCAGCGAGCCCAGCCCGGCGCAGAGCTCGCGCATTCGCTCGTTGGCGTTGCGGGCGTTGCGGAGCCACAGGTCGTCGGTGAGGTAGGCCAGCAGCTGGGCGGACTGGTAGCGCATCTTCGAGGTGACGTGGCCGCTGCGCTTGGTGCGGTAGACCAGCTCGTCGGCGGGGGCTTCGGAGAAGCAGACGATCGCCTCGGCCGAGAGGGCGCCGTTCTTGGTGGCGCCCAGGGACAGCACGTCCACACCGGCTCGCCAGGTCAGGTCGGCGGGCGTCGCGCCGGTGGCCACGACAGCGTTGGCGAAGCGGGCGCCGTCCAGGTGCACCCGCAGGTCGCGGGTCTTCGCGATCCCGGTCAGCTCGGAGATCTCCGGGACGGAGTAGACCGTGCCGTAGTCGGACGGTGAGGTCAGCGAGAGGACGGTGGGCTGGGAGTGGTGCGGGTCGCCCCAACGTACGCCGTCCAGGTGAGCCTGCAGCGCCTCCGGCGCCATCTTGTAGCCCTCGCCTGCGACGCCGGTCATCACCGCGCCGCCGGCCAGCAACGAGGTCGCGCCGCCCTCGCTGGTCATGATGTGAGCGGTCTCGTGGCACACCACCGAGCCCCAGGGCGGGGTCAGCGCGGAGAGCGAGAGGGCGTTGGCGGCGGTGCCGCTCAGCACCGGGAAGACACGGGCGGTGGGGTGCTCGAAGACCTCGCGCACCCGGTTCTCGAGCGCGGCGGTCACCTCGTCACCGCCGTAGGCGAGTGCGGAGCCGGAGTTGACGGTGGCCATCGCCTCCAGGATCGCGGGGGAGACGGAGGCGGCGTTGTCAGAGCGCAGTTCGACGGTCACGGTTCTATTCTCGTCATGACGGTTCCGCTCGCCTGCGCGAGGTCCTTAAATCCCGTACGTACGCGATATATCGCTATGACAGAATGGCCGCTGTGACGACGCTGAGTGTGCTGGACGAGGTCACCTGGGCAGGTGCGCCGGTGGCCGGCGAGCGGACCAGGGCGCTGTTTCGCGCCCTGGTCGAGGCCGGCCCTCGAGGTGCTTCCGAGGCCGCGCTGGTCGAGGAGATCTGGGGCCGCGACGACATCCCGGCCAATCCCGCCAAGGCGCTCCAGGTCGTGGTCTCCCGGGCCAGGTCGGCGACCGACGCCGGCGCCATCGAACGTACGCCGCGGGGCTACCGCCTCGGCCTCGAGGCCGGTGACGTCGACGCTTGGTCGCTGCGCCCGCAGGCGCTGAGGCTGGCGGCGGAGAAGAAGTACGCCGAGGCGCTCCCGCTCCTCGAACGGCTGGACCGCCGCGACCCGGACGAAGGGGTCACCGAGGCACTGCTCCGTGCGGTCGCCGCGGTGCACGGTGCGCCGGCGGCGCTCGAGCGCTTCGAGGCCTACCGGTCCGGGCTGGCCGACGGGCTCGGCGTCGACCCGAGCCCGCGGCTGCGTGCCGTCCACGCCGAGCTGCTCGCGCGCGATCGTCCGGTGCGCTCGGGGCTACGCCACGACGCCGATGTGCTGATCGGGCGCGAGCAGGACACCGCCGACATCTCCGCCCTGATGAAGAGCTCGCGGGTCGTCACGATCCTGGGCCCCGGCGGGCTGGGGAAGACCAGCCTGGCCCAGGTGATCGCCCATGGTGCCGAGCAGCCGGTGGTCCACGTCGTCGAGCTGGTCGGCGTGACCGCACCCGACGACCTGGTCAGCGAGGTCGGGTCTGCCCTCGGCGTGCGTGACTCGGTTGCCCGGCGCGACCGGCTCACCCCCGGGCAGCGGGCTGATGTGCGGTCGCGGATCGCGCAGCAGCTCGATGGGCCGCCGACCCTGCTGGTGCTCGACAACTGCGAGCACATCGTGACGGCAGTCGCCGACCTGGTCGCCTTCCTGGTTTCCACGGTGCGCGACCTGACGGTCCTCACGACCTCCCGCAGCCCCCTCGCCATCGGCGCGGAGCGGGTCTACCCGCTCGGCCGGCTGGGGACGTACGACGGTCGCGAGCTGTTCCGGCGCCGCGCGGTCGCCGCCCGTCCCGGTGTCCACCTCGACGAGGCCGAGGTCGATGAGATCGTCATCCGGCTCGACGGGCTTCCGCTGGCGATCGAGCTGGCCGCGGTGAAGGTGCGCGCGATGTCGGTCGACGACATATCCCGGCGGCTGGAGAACCGGTTCGAGCTGCTGCGCGGCGGCGACCGCAACGCTCCCGACCGCCACCAGACCCTGATCGCGGTGATCGACTGGTCCTGGAACCTCCTCGCCGAGCAGGAGCGGCGGGCGATGCGCTGGCTCTCCGTCTTCCATGACGGGTTCACTCTCGCGGCGGCGGAGTCGATGCTCGGCGCCGACACCTTCGCCGCGATCGAGGAGCTCGTCGACCAGTCGCTGCTGACGGTCGTCGACGACGGCCGTGGCGGGGTCCGCTACCGGATGCTCGAGACCGTGCGGGAGTTCGGGCGTATGCACCTGGTCGATGCCGGTGAGGATGCCGCGGCACGATCCGCGCAGCGGGGGTGGGCGGTGGCGTTCGCGGACGCGAGCGCGGGCAGGATCTACTCCGCGGAGCAGTTCGACGCGATGGACGAGCTGCGCGCGGAGGAGAGCAACCTGGCCGACATCCTGCGTCAGGTCCTGGCCGACGGCGAGACCGAGTCCGTGGTGCGCCTGTTCTGCGCGATGGGTGTCTTCTGGACCATCGCGGGCGAGCACCAGCGGGTGATCATGCTGGCCGGCGCGGTCACCGATCTGCTCGAGGACTGGGAGCCGCCTGTTCAGACGCTGGAGAAGACCCGGCTGGTCCTGGCGCTGCTGCTCTTCGGCGCCGCGGTCACCGGTGGGTCCGATCTGGAGCGGCTCGGCAAGATCCTCGACCGGATCGGCGCCGACGCCGCGGACGCTCAGCTCAGGGTGATGCTGCAGATCATGCAGACGATGTCGAGCGCCACAGCTGGCCGGCCCGGCCGGTCCCTGGAGGATGAGCTGACCGAGCTGGTCCTCGACCCTGACCCGGACGTGCGGGCCCGTGCTCTCACCTTCCTCAGTCATGAGCGGGAGAACCTCGGCGATGCCGAGGGTGCGGTCGCTGCGGGGATGGAGGCACTGCGCCTCGCGGGCACCGATGGCGGCCCCTGGCCACACGCGATGCTGCATGCGCAGCTCAGCGGTCTCTACGCCCAGCTCGGCCGTCTCTCCGAAGCCGCCCATCACGCGCGCGAGGCGATCCCGGTCCTGCGTCGGCTGGGCGCCGATGACGACCTCGTCCAGACCCACACGATCGTGGTGACGTACGTCCTGGAGCAGGGCCGTCTGGACGAGGCCGCCGCCATGCTCGACGAGATCGAGCACGAGCAGTCCTGTGGCGGCTTCGGGTCCCGCGGCGCGGTCCACGGCGCCCGGGCGCAGCTCCTGCTGGCGCAGGGCAGGACCGAGGAGGGGCTGGCACTGCTGCGGGAGATGGTGGCGACGATGGGCGGGTTGCCGTTCCCCGGCTACAACCAGGACCCGGACCTGATGCCGTGGCGGGTCGCTGCCGAGGCGGTCACGCTGGTGGCCTGCGTCCGGCATGGCGCAGCCCCGGACGGCGATGATCTCTTCGACGTCCTGAGGGCCAAGGCGCCGCTGCTGGTGGCCGAGGAACGTCAGTCGCAGGACTACCCCGTCACCGGCATGGCGTTCCTCGCGATCGGCCTGACGGGGCTGTTGCGTGAGGTGCTGACGTCGGAGGACTCAGTACGCCTCCTCGTGCTCGCCGACCGGTTCGGCTACTCCCGGTCATCGCTCGACATGCGCTGGGCCCTTGCCGTAGCGGACGCTGAGCGCCTTGCGCCGGGGGTGCTGGCCCGGATCGAGGCGGAGTACGCCGAACGCCGCGGACCCGCCCTGATGGACGAGGCCCGCGGCGTGGTCGCCCGGTTGAGAGGATCGATGCCGGGCTAGAGCTTCTTGCTGTAGGTCCACACCGAGAGCGGGGCGAAGATCGCCACCACCGCGGTGCAGCCGACGAGTGCCCACACGACGCTCAGGGTGAGGTCACCTTCGTTCATCAGGTCGCGGGTGGCGTTGATGACCAGGGTGACCGGGTTGATGTCGACGAAGTTCTGCAGCCACCCAGGCATGGTCTCCTTCGGCACGAACGCGGGGGAGAGGAAGGTCAGCGGGAACATGATCATCATCCCGAGCCCCTGGACTCCGCCGGCGGACCTCATCACAGTGCCCAGCCAGGTGAAGATCCAGCTCAGCGACCAGCCGGCGAAGATGGTCAGCGCCCAGCCGGCGAGCACCCCGCTCACCCCGCCACCGGGCCGGTAGCCCATGGCGAGGCCGACCGCGATGGTCAGCGTCGCCGCGATCCCGTAACGGAGCAGGTCGGCCACCGCCGGTCCGGCCAGCGGCGCGATCCGCGCGATCGGGAGCGCCTTGAACCGGTCGAAGACTCCCCTGTCCATGTCCTCGCGCAGCTGGGTGCCACGCGCCATCGAGGCGGTCAGCGCGGTCTGCGCCAGGATGCCGGTGATCACGATCGGCAGGTAGGCCTTCACATCACCCGAGATCGCGCCGCCGAAGATGAAGGCGAACATCGCGGTGAACAGCAGCGGCTGCAACGTGACGTCGAAGAACTGCTCGGGGCTACGCATCATCTTGATGTAGGCCCGACGGGCCATGGTCATCGTCTGGCTGATCGTCTCGCCCACGCCCGGGCGGGCCCTGAGCGGACGGTCGGCGACGGCGTACGTGGAGATCAGTGCAGCCATCTCAGGCCACCTCCTCGGTGTGGATGTCGTGGTCGGCGGGCTGGGAGCGGTCGGGGTTCTCTGGGTTCTCGGAGCTCGCGGTGCCGTGGCCGGTCAGGGCGAGGAAGACCTCGTCGAGGGTCGGCTGCTGCACGTTGGCGGTGGTGATCGAGATGTCGGCGTGGCGAAGGCCGATGAGCACGTCGGCGGCTCGGTCGGCGTCCGCCAGCGGCACGTTGACGCCGCCGGCCTCGGGCGTGAGCACCGGACGGTCGCCGGTGACCCTCTCGACCACTGCGGCTGCTGCGGCGATCTGCGTCTTGTCGCTCAGACGAAGGTGCAGCGTGGAGCTGCCGACGGAGGTCTTGAGCTGCTCCGAGGTGCCCTCGGCGACCTTGACGCCGCGGTCGATGACCGCGATCCGGTCGGCGAGCTGGTCGGCCTCGTCGAGATACTGGGTGGTCAGCAGGACGGTGGAGCCGCCGGCCACCAGCGTACGGATGGTGTCCCACATCTGACCCCGGGTGCGTGGGTCCAGGCCGGTGGTCGGCTCGTCGAGGAAGATCAGCGGCGGTCGGCTCAGGAGCGAGGCGGCGAGGTCGAGGCGGCGGCGCATGCCGCCGGAGAACTTCGAGATCTGCCGCTTGGCGGCCTCTTCGAGGCCGAAGGACTCCAAGAGCTCCTCCGAGGCCGCGCGGGCGGACTTGCCGGACATGCCCAGCAGACGACCGAAGAGGACGAGGTTCTCGGTGGCGGTGAGGTTCTCGTCGACGGAGGCGTACTGCCCCGTCACGCCGACGAGCTGGCGCACCTGATGGGGGGAGGCCTTGACGTCGACCCCGAAGATCTCTGCCTTGCCGGCATCGATCGGGAGCAGGGTCGCGAGCATCTTGAGCATCGTGGTCTTGCCGGCGCCGTTGGGGCCGAGCACGCCGAAGACCTCGCCGCGGCGGATCTCGAGGTCGATCCCGTCGACCGCGGTGAAGTCGCCGAAGGTCTTGACCAGACCAGTGGCCGATACGGCCAGTTCGGTGTTGGTTGTCATGCTCCCAGGGTGTGGGCCGCCGGTTTCAGGCCGCCTTCACTGCGGTTTCACGACTCATCCTCCGGTTTCAACAGGCCCAGTCAGCGGGCGGCGTCCAGGCGGGCGAGGACGTCGTCGAGGTCGTCGCCGACCACCAGGGTCTCGGCGGGGGAGCCGTGCAGGAACCCCGCCGCGGCGATGCGCTCCATCATCTCGACGAGCGGGTCCCAGAAGCCGTTGACGTTGAGGAGGCCCACCGGTTTGCCGTGCAGCGACAGGGTCTGCCAGGTCCAGACCTCGAAGAGCTCCTCGAGGGTGCCGATCCCGCCGGGGAGGGCGAGGAACGCGTCGGCCCGCTCGGCCATGAGCGCCTTGCGCTCGTGCATCGTGTCGACCACGAGCGTCTGCATCCCCGGCGCGCCTTCGACGCGACCCCACTCGCGGTCGACCATGAACCGTGGGATCACGCCGAAGACCTTGCCGTTGCCGTCGATCGCGCCCTGGGAGATCTGGCCCATCAGGCCGCCACCACCGGCTCCGTAGACCAGCTCGATCCCGCGCTCCGCGAGGTCCTTGCCGACCTCGTAGGCACTCTCCGAGAGCGTGGGATCGTTGCCGTCGCGGGACCCGAGGAAGACCGCCAGGTGCTTGATCATGCGGGAGAGGCTAGTCGTCCGTGATCGGCTGGTTGGTCAACGCGCGGAAGCGGTCGTAGACGTCCTTGTCGCCGGTGACCGCGATGCCCTCGTCGTCGCGGCGACGCCAGAGCCAGGCGACCAGGTCGGCTGCGGTGCCCGCGACGACGGCGTCCGGCTCGGTGCCGGCGGGGATCGACTGCGCTGCGACGACGCTGAGATCTGGCTCGTCCTGCATGCTGTCGCCGTCGGGACGGGTGCCGGAGACGAGGCCGAGCTGGACCCAGGTGCGGGTGTCGGTGTCGACGGCGTCGATCCGCACGTACTGGTCGCTGCCCGCGAAAGTCGCCCACTCGGGCTTGCCACCGTAGAAGACGTCGAGGACCTCATCGATCCCGTCGGCGGCCAGGGCCGGGTCGAGCGGCGTCACGGCGCCGGCGGTGAGCTCGGCGTCGAGGCGGTGGATGAGGATCTCGTGGGCCTGTCGGCGGTAGGTGAAGCCGGCGGTCCGCTCGTGGGACCACGACCAGGTGGGCTCCTCGGGCCCGGTCTTCTCCAGGGTCGCCACGAACTTGGCGTTGATCTGGTCGAAGTAGTCGAGCAGATCCTGGTAGGTGGCGTCCTTCGGCCGCTCGGGCTCGTCGTAGGTCTCGCTCGTCGGCGCGGCCGGGCGGGTCTCCAGGACGTACGTCCAGAAGTGCTGCACCTCGCCGGCGACGTGCCACAGCAGGTCGGCGGCGGTCCACTCGGGAGCGGTCGGGACCGGGGCCGCGGGATCTGTGTTCGCGAGCGCCGAGCGGAAGAGCGCCGACTCCGACCTGATGTGGTCGAGGTAGGCGGTGGGGGTGAGGCGTGTCATGGAGCGAACACTAAATGCTGGTGTCTCAGGGTGCGAACGGGTTTTGCGCGAGGCATGCAGGTGGGCGTATGGTCATGCATATGACGAAGAAGCGCGTCGCAGTCGCCGGTGCCAGTGGATACGCCGGAGGTGAGCTGCTCAGGCTGCTGCTGGCCCACCCCGAGGTGGAGATCGGCGCCATGACCGCCGCCTCCAGCGCGGGCAAGACCCTGGGCAGCCTGCAACCACACCTGGTCCCGTTGGCCGACCGGGTGCTGGAGCCCACCAACGCCGAGACTCTCGCCGGTCACGACGTCGTCTTCCTGGCGCTGCCGCACGGTGAGTCCGGGCCGATCGCGGCCGGCCTTCCCGACGACGTGGTCGTGATCGACTGCGGTGCCGACTACCGGCTCGCCGACGCCGAGACGTGGACGAGGTTCTACGGCACCGACCACGCCGGCACGTGGCCCTACGGACTGCCCGAGCTGCCCGGACAGCGGGCGGCACTCTCCGCGGCCAGCCGGATCGCGGTGCCGGGATGCTTCCCGACCGTCTCCACCCTGGCGCTGGCCCCGGCGGTCGAGGCCGGCATCGTCGAGCCCGAGGTCGTCGTGGTCGCCGCCACCGGCACCAGCGGTGCCGGGAAGTCGTCCAAGCCGCATCTGATCGGTGCCGAGGTCATGGGCAACGTCAGCGCCTACGGCGTCGGCGGCGCCCACCGGCACACCCCCGAGATCATCCAGAACCTCTCCGCGCTGGTCGACGGCGAGGTCTCGGTCTCGTTCACCCCGGTCCTGGTGCCGATGCCGCGCGGCATCCTGGCGACCTGCTCGGCAAAGCTCGCCGGCAGCGTGACCGCGGCGGATGCGCGTGCTGTCTACGAGAAGGCGTACGGCGATGAGCCCTTCGTCCACCTGCTTCCCGAGGGGCAGTGGCCCCAGACGCAGGCCGTGCTCGGCTCCAACGCCGTCCACCTGCAGGTGACCGTCGACGAGGCCGCCGGGCGGCTGGTCGTCGTCGGTGCCGAGGACAACCTCGCCAAGGGCACCGCCGGGGGAGCGATCCAGTGCATGAACCTGGCGCTCGGTCTCGAGGAGACCTCCGGGCTGAGCACGGTCGGAGTCGCGCCGTGATCGATTTGGAGACCGTCGCCCACGAGCCTGGTCGACCCGATCCCGCCAAGGCCCGCACCCTCGCCGGTGCGCTGCCGTGGCTGATGGAGTATCACGGCAAGATCGTCGTGGTGAAGTACGGCGGCAACGCCATGACCGACGACAAGCTCAAGCGCGCCTTCGCCGAGGACATCGCCTTCATGCGGTTCGCCGGCTTCAAGCCGGTGGTCGTACACGGCGGTGGTCCGCAGATCTCCTCGATGCTCGACCGGCTCGGCATCGAGTCGGAGTTCCGGGGCGGGCTGCGGGTGACCACGCCGGAGGCGATGGACGTCGTACGCATGGTCCTGGTCGGCCAGGTCCAGCGCGAGCTGGTCGGGCTGATCAACGAGCACGGGCCGCTGGCCGTCGGGCTCTCGGGCGAGGACGCCGGACTCTTCACCGCCGAGCCGGCCAGCACCGTCGTGGACGGCGAGGAGGTCGACCTCGGCCAGGTCGGCGAGGTCGTCGACGTACGTCCCTCGTCGGTTCTCGACATCATCGAGGCGGGCCGGATCCCGGTCGTCTCCAGCGTCGCCCCCGACGCCGACGGGGCCATCTACAACGTCAACGCCGACCGCGCCGCCTCGGCGCTCGCGGTCGCGCTGAAGGCCGAGAAGCTGCTCGTGCTCACCGATGTCGAAGGCCTCTACCTCGACTGGCCCGACCCCGAGGAGGTCATCGGCGAGATCAGCCCCGAGGCGCTGGAGGGCATCCTGCCCGATCTCGCCAGCGGGATGATCCCGAAGATGAGCGCCTGCCTCGAGGCGGTCAAGGGCGGCGTCAAACGCGCCACCGTCGTCGACGGCCGCGAGGAGCACGCCGTGCTGCTGGAGCTGTTCACCGCCGAGGGAGTCGGCACCCAGGTGCTCCCCGGCGTCACCACCAAGACTCGCAAGGCAAGGGAGCTGGATCGATGAGCACGGCTGAGCCCATTTCTTGGAGGAAGCGCTACGCCGCCTCCCTGATGAACACCTTCGGCGCGCCCAAGCTGGTCCTCACCCGAGGTCAGGGTGCCCACGTGTGGGACGAGGACGGCAAGGAGTACGTCGACCTGTTGGCCGGCATCGCGGTCAACGCGCTCGGCCACGCCCACCCGGCGCTCGTCTCCGCGGTGACCTCGCAGCTGGAGTCCCTCGGCCACATCTCCAACTTCTTCACCTCCCAGCCGCAGGTCGAGCTGGCCGAGGCGCTGCTGGCTCGGGTGCCGGGAGGGGAGAGCGGACGGGTCTTCTTCACCAACTCCGGCACCGAGGCCAACGAGGCCGGCTTCAAGCTGACCCGACGGACCGGGCGCAAGCACATCGTGGCTGCCCAGGGCGCCTTCCACGGCCGCTCGATGGGTGCCTTGGCGCTGACCGCCAAGGAGGCCTACCGGGCCCCGTTCGAGCCGCTGCCGGGCGATGTCACCTTCGTCCAGTACGGCGACGCCGAGGCGCTGGCGGCCGTGGTCACCGACGAGACCGCGGCGATCATCCTGGAGCCGATCCAGGGTGAGGCCGGCGTGATCGTCCCGCCCGCCGACTACCTCGCCTCCGCGCGGGCGGTGGCCGACGAGCACGGCGCGCTGCTCTGGCTCGACGAGGTGCAGTCCGGCCTGGGGCGTACCGGCCGCTGGTTCGCCCACGAGACCTCCGGCGTCACCGCCGACATCGTCACCCTGGCCAAGGGTCTCGGTGGCGGCTTCCCGATCGGTGCCTGCATCGGTCTGGGCCGGGCGGCGACGCTCTTCGAGCCCGGCAACCACGGCACCACCTTCGGTGGCAACCCCGTCGCCTGCGCGGCGGGCCTCGCGGTGGTGAACACCATCGAGTCCGACGGCCTCCTCGAGCACGTCACCGTGCTCGGGCAGAAGCTGCGCGACGGTCTCGCAGCCGACCCGCGGGTCGTGCGCGTTGATGGCGAAGGCCTCTTCATCGGAGTGGTTCTCGCCGGTCTCGACTCGGGCGCTGTCGCTGCCGCCGCGCTCGAGGCCGGCTTCATCATCAACAACGCCACGCCCGAGCGGATCCGGCTCGTCCCGCCGCTGGTGCTCACCGAGGACGACGCCGAGAGCCTCCTGGCCGCCTGGCCCGCGATCCTCGATGCCGCCCAGGAACCACAGGGGGCGAAGTGACCAGACACTTCCTCCGAGACGACGACCTCACCCCGGCCGAGCAGGCCGAGGTGCTGGCGCTCGCGGCGACGATGAAGCAGGACCCGTTCGCCGCCAAGCCGCTCGCCGGGCCGGTGACCGTCGCGACGATCTACGACAAGCCGACGCTGCGGACCCAGGCCTCCTTCTCCTCCGGGATCGCCGAGCTCGGCGGCCACTCGATGCTCGTCGACGGCCGTCTGGCCGGGATCGGCGAGCGGGAGTCGGTCGCCGACGTCGCCCGGGTGCTCGGCCGGCAGGCGGGCGAGATCGTGTGGCGTACGTTCGCCCAGTCGAGCATCGAGGAGATGGCGGCGTACGCCGGAGCGCCGGTCATCAACGCACTGACCGACGACTTCCACCCATGCCAGCTGCTCGCCGACCTGTTGACGATCCAGGAGCACAAGGGATCGTTGGCGGGTCTGACCGCGGCCTTCCTGGGCGACGCCGCCTGCAACATGGGCAACTCGTGGGCGCTGGCCGGAGCCACCGCCGGGATGCACGTCCGGTTCGGCGCCCCGGAGGGCTACGCCCCCGACGCCGACGTGCTGGTCCGGGCGAAGGAGATCGCCGAGGAGACCGGCGGCTCGGTCACCGTGACTCCTGACCCCGTCGCGGCGGCTGCGGGGGCCGACGTACTCATCACCGACACCTGGATCTCGATGGGCAAGGAGAGCGAGACGGCCGCCAGGCTCGCGGTCTTCTCGCCCTACGCGCTGACCACCGAACTGATCGGCCATGCCGACGACGACGCGGTCGTGCTCCACTGCCTGCCCGCCTACCGCGGCAAGGAGATCGAGGCCGGGGTGCTCGACGGCCCGCGCAGCCTGGTGTGGGACGAGGCGGAGAACCGGCGCCACGCGCAGAAGGCGATCCTGGCCTTCTTGTGGGAGCGGCGATGACCACGAACGAGGCCCAGCGGCCGGCGACGAAGGGAGCGCGTCAGTCCCTGATCGTCGACATCATCTGGAGCACCGAGATCAAGTCGCAGACGGAGCTGGCCGAGGCGCTGCTCTCGCACGGCGTCCACGTCACCCAGGCGACGCTCTCGCGCGATCTGGACGAGCTCGACGCGGTGAAGGTGCGGGCGGCCAAGGGGTCTCTCGTCTACGCGATCCCCGGCGAGGGCGGCGACCGCAGCTCGGTGGCACCGGGGGAGTCCGCCAGCGGCCGAAGCAAGCTCGGTCGACTCGCCCGCGAGCTCCTGGTGAGCGCGGACGGGAGCGCCAACCTGGTGGTGCTGCGTACGCCTCCGGGGGCTGCGCAGTACTTCGCCTCGGCCGTCGACCGGGCGGACTATCCCGACATCCTCGGCACCATCGCCGGCGACGACACCGTGCTCGTCATCGGCCGCGAGCCTCAGGGCGGAGCGGCGCTCGTCGACCGCTTCCTCAGCCTCGCCGGCAAGACCCCAGACATTCAATAGATTTCTAAGCAAGGAGCAACATCTCGTGAGCAAGGTACTGACCTCCCTCCCCAAGGGCGAGCGCGTCGGCATCGCCTTCTCCGGAGGCCTCGACACCTCCGTGGCGGTCGCCTGGATGCGCGACAAGGGCGCGGTGCCGTGCACCTACACCGCTGATATCGGGCAGTACGACGAGCCCGACATCTCCGGTGTGCCGGACCGCGCGATGGCGTACGGCGCCGAGATCGCCCGCGCCATCGACATCAAGCCGCAGCTCGTCGAGGAGGGCCTGGCCGCGCTCGCCTGCGGCGCCTTCCACATCCGCTCCGGTGGCCGCGCCTACTTCAACACCACCCCGCTCGGCCGCGCCGTCACCGGCACCATGCTGGTGCGGGCCATGCAGGCCGACGACGTCAACATCTGGGGCGACGGGTCGACCTTCAAGGGCAACGACATCGAGCGGTTCTACCGCTACGGCCTGATGGCCAACCCCGAGCTGCGCATCTACAAGCCGTGGCTCGACGCCGACTTCGTCCACGAGCTCGGCGGGCGTCACGAGATGTCGGAGTGGCTGGTGGCTCACGACCTGCCCTACCGCGACTCCACCGAGAAGGCCTACTCCACCGACGCCAACATCTGGGGCGCCACCCACGAGGCCAAGACGCTGGAGCACCTCGACGTCTCGCTGGAGACCGTCGAGCCGATCATGGGCGTGAAGTTCTGGGACCCCTCGGTCGCCATCGAGACCGAGGACGTCTCGATCAGCTTCGTCGAGGGCCGCCCGGTGGCGATCAACGGCAAGTCCTACACCGACCCGGTGGAGCTGGTCTACGAGGCCAACGCGATCGGCGGCCGGCACGGCCTCGGTATGTCGGACCAGATCGAGAACCGGATCATCGAGGCGAAGTCCCGCGGCATCTACGAGGCGCCGGGGATGGCGCTGCTGTGGGCGGCGTACGAGCGGCTGCTCAACGCGGTGCACAACGAGGACACCATGTCCAACTACTACAACGAGGGCCGCAAGCTCGGCCGGCTGCTCTACGAGGGCCGCTGGCTCGACCCGCAGGCGCTGATGGTGCGCGAGTCCATCCAGCGCTGGATCGCCTCGCTGGTCTCCGGCACGGTCACCCTGCGGCTGCGCCGCGGCGAGGACTACACGATCCTCAACACCGAGGGGTCGCACTTCTCCTACCACCCCGAGAAGCTCTCCATGGAGCGCGTCGAGAACGCCGCCTTCGGCCCCGTCGACCGCATCGGCCAGCTCACCATGCGCAACCTCGACATCGCCGACTCGCGCTCCAAGCTCGAGGTCTACGCCGGGCACCCCCTCGACCAGGGCACGGTCCTGGTCGAGAACGGCACTCTCTTCGGCGAGCTCCCCGCCGGTGGCTTCGACCGCATCGCCGCGACCGACGGCAAGCCGCTCCCGACCGCACTGCCCGTCGACGGGCCGGTCCTGGACGACACGTTCCTGGACGAGGCGGCGATCGAGGCCGGGAACGACTGATGTCGAACACACCTGCCAACACCACCAACGAGGGCAAGCTCTGGGGCGGCCGGTTCGCCGGCGGTCCTTCGCCGGAGCTCGAGGCGCTCTCCCGCTCGACGCAGTTCGACTGGCGGCTGGCGCTCTACGACATCGCCGGGTCGCACGCCCACGCCAAGGCGCTGGGCGCCGCGGGGCTGCTGAGCGGCGACGAGGAGAACGAGATCCACCGTGGTCTCGACGTGCTCGCAGACCGGTTCACCGCCGGTCGGCTTCTCCCGGCCGACTCCGACGAGGACGTGCACGGCGCGCTGGAGCGGCTGCTGATCGAGGAGATCGGGCCGGAGGTGGGCGGCAAGCTGCGCGCGGGCCGCTCGCGCAACGACCAGATCGCGACGCTGTTCCGCAGCTACCTGCTCGACCACGAGCGGGTGCTGCGTGGGCTCGTGCTCGACCTCATCGACGCGCTCGCGGCGCAGGCCGATGAGAACATGGGCGCGATCATGCCGGGGCGTACGCACCTCCAGCACGCCCAGCCGGTGCTGCTCTCGCACCACCTGATGGCTCATGCCTGGTCGCTGCTGCGAGACGTCGACCGGCTCGGCGACTGGCGCGAGCGGGTGATCTGCGACTCGCCCTACGGGTCCGGGGCGCTCGCGGGCCAGTCGCTCGGGCTGGACCCGGAGCTGGTCGCCTCCGAGCTCGGCTTCACCGGCTCGAGCGCCAACTCGATCGACGGCACCGCCTCGCGTGACTTCGTGGCCGAGTTCGCCTACGTGTGCGCTCAGATCGGCGTCGACATCAGCCGGATCGCCGAGGAGATCATCCTGTGGGCGACCAGGGAGTTCGACTTCGTCACGCTGCACGACTCCTGGTCCACCGGGTCGAGCATCATGCCGCAGAAGAAGAACCCCGACATCTCCGAGCTGGCCCGTGGCAAGGCCGGACGCCTGGTCGGCAACCTGACCGGGCTGCTGACGACGCTGAAGGCGCTGCCACTGGCGTACAACCGCGACCTGCAGGAGGACAAGGAGCCGGTCTTCGACTCCCTGGACACCCTCGAGGTGCTGCTCCCGGCCTTCACCGGCCAGGTCGCGACGCTGGTCTACAACACCGACCGGATGGCCGAGCTCGCCCCGCAGGGGTTCTCGCTGGCCACCGACATCGCCGAGTGGCTGGTCCGGCAGGGCACGCCCTTCCGGATCGCCCACGAACTGGCCGGGGCTTGCGTCCAGGCAGCGGAGAAGCGCGGCGTGGAGCTTGCCGAGCTCACCGACGAGGAGTTCGCCACGATCTCGCCGGCGCTCACCCCGGACGTACGCCTGGTGCTGACCATCGAAGGATCGGTCGCCTCCCGCGACGGCCGCGGCGGCACCGCGCCCGACCGGGTCACCGAGCAGCTCGCCGAGCTTCGGTCCAAGTCTGCCGGATTCCGCACCAGCTAGATTTGCGCCGAGATGCTCGCCCAGCGCCCCGCGGTCGCCGCCCGAGGGCGCTGGGTCTGCTTCACCTACTGCGTGTCGAGGAGCTCAGTATGAATCAGGACTTCCTTGCCCGTGCCGCTGAAGAGGTCGCTCCCGAACTGCTCGGGAAGACCCTTTCCTGCGAGACCACTGAGGGCGTTGTGACCATCGTCATCACGGAGACCGAGGCGTACTCCGGTACAGCTGACCCGGCCTCTCACGCCTACCGCGGCCGCAGCGCCCGCAACGCCACCATGTTTGGCCCCGCAGGGCATCTCTATGTCTACCGTTCCCATGGCATTCACTGGTGTGCGAACGTCGTCACTGCGACCGATGGTGTTGCCGCGGGAGTCCTCATCCGGGCGGGCAGAGTTGTCGCGGGCGAGGACCTGGCGCGGGAGCGGCGTGGGGAGCGGGTGGAGAGCACGCGCCTCGCCAAGGGTCCGGGGAACGTCGGCCAGGCGCTTGGCATCACCGGAGAGCACAACGGTGCAGATCTTCTGACAGGCACGTCGATCAGGCTGTCCGAGGGCGAGTCGGTGCCGACCGAGCTCATCCAGGCTGGTCCTCGGGTGGGGGTGAGCAAGGCCCACGACTGGCAGCACCGCTTCTACGTGGCTGATGACCCGACGGTCTCGGCCTACCGGCTGAGTCCGAGAGTCAAGCCGGTCGCAGGAGACTGAGGCGATTCCCGGCGGAGGTTCTTCCTCGCGAGCGTTACCCGGCCGACCGGCGCGCTGACTCTCCGAGCGGGCCGATCGCCATCCACAGGACCTGTTCAGACACGAGTTGTCCACAGGGCCTGTTCGCACTGCCAGAACTGTCGGCGCCCCTGACCAGGATGATGGTCGGAGGTGATCGAGATGACGGTCGCAAGGGTAGAGAAGGAGCCATCCCCGGACGATGGCGGACGCGCGGGGCGTGCCGAAGGGCTGGCAACGGTCAACGAGGTGCGGCTGATCGGCCGGCTGTCGCTGGCCGCGGAGGAGAGGGAGCTGCCGAGCGGTGACCAGCTGACCGCGTTCAGGGTGGTCGTGAACAGGCCACGCGACAAACGCCGGGGGAGCCGGGTGCAGATCGACGCCCTCGAGTGCCACACCTGGATCGCTCGGGTTCGGCGTGCGGCGATGACCTGGCAGGTGGGAGACGTCATCGAGGTCAACGGGTCTCTGCGCCGCCGGTTCTTCAAGACCGGTGGGCGGCTGCAGTCGATGACCGAGGTGGAGGTGCTCTCGGCCAGACGGGTCAGCCGGGCCGGTGCCGCGACGAAGCAGGCCAGCTAGTGCCGAGACTTCTCCAGATGCGCGGCGTCGAGGAGACGGATGAGCACCCCTGGGTGCGGTTTGGGCTGGAACGAGGTCGCCTTCTCCGGGAGCAGCCGGCCGACGGAGGCCGAGGAGAGGATGGTGTCGAACGTCGGCGCCGCCAGCAGCACGGCGACATCGCGGCCCGGGCGGGCCCGCTTGAGCGCGGCATCGACCTGGTGCGCGTGCAACACCCGAGACGGCTGCCGGCGCAGCTCCGGAAGAACCCGGTCGTGCAGGTAGCCGACGTCGCCGGTCGCAGGGATCTCGGAGGTGTCGACCTCGAGCGTGGCCCAACCACGGCCGTCACTGACCACGATGACGCCGGGGCCGAGCCTGCCCAGGGCAGCCTCACGTCCACCCGCGGTCCAGGCGGCACCGACGGACTCGGCCGCGGCCCGAAGGTCGCGCAGGTTCACCCCGGCGAGCACCCGGTGGATCGCGCCGAGCTGCAACGGGGTGTCGTCCTGGTCGATGAGCATCGCCAGGCCGAAGTCGGTCGCGGCCGCGTCGCCGGGATCGGCCGGTCCCTGGAGCTCGGCGTAGGCCGAGTAGCGGTGGTGTCCGTCGGCGATCAGCGCCTGCTCGGTGGCCCAGGCGGCGCGCAGCTGCCCGATCACAGCCTCGTCGGTGATCGCCCAGACCCGGTGATGCTGGCCCCCGTGGTCGTCGTACTGCTCGTGGGGAGGACTGCTCTGCACCCGGTCGAGCAGCTCGGCGACGCCGTCGGGCGCGTGGTAGGTGAGCAGGATCGGCGCCGGGTGCACCCGCATCTGACGCATCCTGGAGGCCAGCTGCTCGGCCTGAGCGGTCCGTACGCCCTCGTGGGGGAGCACGGCGGCCTCACCGGGCTCGTCGGTGCGGTGCGAGACGTCGAGGATCCCGACCACGCCACGCACCGTGATCCCGGCTGCGGTGTACTCGTGCAGGTAGAGCGCGGCGTCGCGGTGCTCGTGCAGGTCACCACGGGCCAGCCACGAGCTGATCCGGGAGGTGACCCCGCGATAGGGGCGGGAGTAGAGCCGCGCCGAGGTCGGGTCCCCGATCCGTGACGGCGCCAAGGAGAGCGCTCGAAAAGGCTCCAGACGGAGCGGACGGCGGAGGTACGGCGCCCTCACCACACCTGTATCGCCCATCCACACATCGTAGGGTCACACTGGTCCCATTCGCCGCACCCCCGACTCAGAGTGAGGAACTTACTGTGCTGACCGGCCATCAGTTGAAGGGCTCAGACCGGGCGCTCGCCGCGGTCCACGACGTCGCGATGCTCGACCTCGACGGCGTGGTCTACATCGGCGGGGCCGCGGTCCCGCGAGCCCGCGAGTCGCTCGCGGCAGCACGTGAGTCCGGCCTGCGCCTGGCGTTCATCACCAACAACGCCGCCCGGCCGCCGGCCAAGGTGGCCGAGAACATCCGCAACCTGGGGATCGAGGCGACCGCCGAGGACGTGGTCACCTCGGCGCAGGCCGCCGTGCACGTCCTGGCCGAGCGTCTCGCTCCGGGGGCGAAGGTGGTCAACCTGGGTGCCGCCGGCCTGCGTGAGCCGCTCGAAACAGCCGGACTTGTGCCGGTGGCCGTCGACGAGGACGCCGAGGCGATCGTCACCGGCTACAACCCTGACCTGCTGTGGAAGGACATCCTCCGCGGGGCCGTCCGGATCAAGGACGGACTCTTCTGGGTCGCCAGCAACACCGACATGACCTTCCCGGCCGCCTACGGGATCGCGCCGGGCCACGGGGTCCTGGTCGACACCCTGCGCCGCTTCTCTGGGGTCGAGCCGGTCGTCGCGGGCAAACCGTCGCGTCCGCTGCTGGAGGAGACCATCCGGCGCACCGAGGCCGAGCATCCGCTGATGGTCGGCGACCGGCTCGACACCGACATCGAAGGTGGGCGCAACGCCGATGTCGACACCCTGCTGGTGCTCACCGGCGTGACCGGGCTCGAGGATCTTGTCGCCGCCCCGCCGCACCAGCGCCCGACGTACATCGCCTCCGACCTCGGCGGGCTGCTGGAGGCCCACGCGGCGCCCGAGAGCGATGGCACGACCGCGCGACTGGGCGGCTGGACGGCGGAGGTACGCGACGGCGAGCTGCGCGTCACCGGCCAGGGCAGCACCGACGACTGGTGGCGGGTCGCCGCGACCAGCGCCTGGGCGCACCTGGACGAGACCGAGGCAGTGGTGAGGCTCGGCGCACAGGCCGCGCCGCCTCGCCCGGGTGCCGACGGCGAGACGGTAGTCTCGGGCTCATGAGCGAGCAGCACTTCGACGAGACTCCGGCCCCGGCCGGGCTGGGTGGCGCCGACACGGCGCCGCACACCGGTGTCGCCCGCGTCGACGCGGTCCTCGAGACCCTCGACCGGCTCGAGGAGCTGCCGCTGGCCGAGCACGTCGGCGTCTTCGAGGCCGCACACACCGAGCTGCGTCGCGCCCTGGACCCCGACACCGGCGCCCACGACGCGATGGCCCGGATCGCCGCGGCGTCCGGTGAGTCCCAGCCGACCGACCAGCCCTGAGAGGCGAGCGCATGCCCCCTCGTCGCCTGCGCCTCGACGCCGAGCTGGTCCGACGCAAGCTGGCCCGATCCCGCGAGCACGCCAGCGAGCTGATCGCAGCCGGCCGCGTCACGGTCTCGGGCAACCGCGCCACCAAGCCGGCCACGGGTGTCACCACGGACGTCGCCATCGTGGTGACCGAAGACCCCGGCCGCCCCGACTTCGTCTCCCGTGGTGGGCACAAGCTCGCCGGAGCGCTGGCCGCGTTCGAACCGCTCGGCCTCTCGGTCAAGGGCCGCCGGTGCCTGGACGCCGGCGCGTCGACGGGCGGCTTCACCGACGTGCTGCTCCGCAACGGCGCCAACCAGGTCGTCGCCGTCGACGTCGGCTACGGCCAGCTCGCCTGGCGCCTGCAGCAGGACGAGCGGGTCGTGGTCCACGACCGCACCAACATCCGCGACCTCTCTCTCGAGCTGGTCGGCGAACCCGTCGACGTGGTCGTCGGCGACCTGTCCTTCATCTCCCTCGAGCTCGTCCTCGACGCGCTGATCCGAGTCACCAGCCCTGAGGGCGACCTGGCGCTGATGGTCAAGCCCCAGTTCGAGGTCGGCAAGGACCGGGTCGGCAAGGGCGGCGTGGTGCGCGACCCGGCGCTGCGGGCGGAGGCGGTCAACGCCGTCGCCGCGGCGGCAGCGAGGCGCGGCTGGGGTGCCCGCGCGGTCACGACCAGCCCGCTGCCGGGCCCGTCGGGCAACGTGGAGTTCTTCCTCTGGCTGCGCCGCGGCGAGGCCACCGTCGACGAGACGGAGATCGAGGAGGCCGTGCGTGAGCAGCGTGGCCTGGAGAGCCCCGCCACCGGGGCTGTGTCGGTGCCGTCTGAGAGGGTTGATCCGTGACCGACGCCGATGCCCCCGCTGTGGACCCAGGCTCTGTAGTCCCAGGCCCGGTGGACCCAGCCGAGGTCCGGCGCGTCCTCATGCTCATCCACACCGGGCGGGAGGAGGCCCGCGAGGTCGCCCTCGCCTGTGCCAAGTCGCTCGCGGTCCACGGGATCGTGGTCAGGATGCTGGCTCGTGAGGCCGGTGACCTGGGCATCGACCCGGGTGCCTATCAGCCGGCGATCGAGCTGGCCGCCGACGAGCAGGAGGCCAGCAGAGAATGCGAGCTGGCGCTGGTCATCGGCGGCGACGGCACGATCCTGCGCGCTGCCGAGATCGTCCAGCCCCACCGCACGCCGGTGCTCGGGGTCAATCTGGGACACGTCGGATTCCTCGCGGAGGCGGAGTACGACGACGTCGAGTCCACGATCGAGGCGATCGTGCAGCGTCGTTACACCTCCGAGGACCGCCTCGCGCTCGAGGTCAGTGTCTTCGAGGACGGGAAGAAGGTCTTTCGTACGTTCGCGGTCAACGAGGCCAGCGTCGAGAAGGCGGCCCGCGAGCGGATGCTCGAGGTGGTCGTCGAGATCGACGGCCGACCGCTGTCGAGGTGGGGCTGCGACGGCGTCGTCTGCGCGACCCCGACCGGCTCGACGGCCTACAACTTCTCCGCCGGCGGCCCGGTCGTGTGGCCCGGCGTCGAGGCGCTGCTGCTGACCCCGATCAGCGCTCACGCGCTCTTCGCGCGGGCCATGGTGGTCGCGCCGACCTCGGTGCTGGCCGTCGAGGTCATCTCCCGCGCCGACGGTGCCGGGGTGCTCTGGTGCGACGGTCGGCGCTCTTATGACCTGGGCCCCGGCGCCCGGATCGAGGTCACCCGGGGGGTGGAGCCAGTCAGACTCGTACGCCTGCACCAGGCTCCGTTCACGGATCGTCTGGTGCGGAAGTTCGGACTGTCTGTGGAGGGATGGCGAGGCGCCGCGGAACGGCGTCCGTTCAGGATGAACGGAGGCGAGCATGCTTGAGGAGATCAGGATCTCCGGACTCGGGATCATCGAGTCCTCGACCTTGGAGCTCGGACCAGGGCTGACCGTGGTGACCGGTGAGACCGGCGCGGGCAAGACGATGATCGTGACTGCGCTCGGGCTGCTGCTCGGCGGCCGTGGCGACGCCGGCGCGGTCCGCAAGGGCAAGAAGACGGCCCGCGTCGAGGGTGTCATCGACGCCCGGTCGCTGCCCGCCGTCATCGAAGCGACCGAGGAGGCTGGGGGAGAGGTCGAAGAGGGCCGGGTTCTCGTGGCTCGCACGGTCGCGGCCGAAGGCCGAGCAAGGGCGTACGTCGGGGGAGCGACCGTCCCGGTCGCCACCCTCGGCTCGGTGACCTCGCCCCTGGTCGCCGTCCACGGCCAGTCCGACCAGCACCGGCTCCTGCAGCCGCGTGCCCAGCGCGACTCGCTGGACCGCTTCGGCGGCGACGCCGTCGCCAAGCTGCTTACGGCATACCGCGAGCTCCACGCCGAGCTCCAGAAGGTCGAGCGCGAACTCGACGACGTGACGACCCACGCCCGCGAGCGCGCACAGGAGGCTGATCTGCTGCGCTTCGGTCTCGGTGAGATCGAGGCGGTCTCCCCGGAGGCGGGCGAGGACGCCACCCTTGCCCAGGAGGAGGAGAGGCTCGGTTACGCCGACACCCTCCGCACGGCCGCGGAGCAGGCGCGCGAGGCCCTCTCCTCCGAGGACATCGACTCCCCGGACGCCCTCGGCGCGGTATCGGTCGCGCGGCAGGCGCTGGACAGCGTCCGAGATCATGATCCCGACGCCGCTGCCTTGGCCGAGCGTCTTGCCGAGGTCACCTACCTGCTCTCTGACGTCGCCGCCGACGTCGCCTCCTACGCGTCCGGCGTCGAGACCGACCCCGCCCGGCTGGCCGTCGTCTCCGAGCGGCGTGCGGCCTTGACCGCGCTGACGCGGAAGTACGGCGAGACGATCGATGAGGTGCTCGCCTGGTCCGAGACCGGTGCCAAGCGCCTGCTCGAGCTCGACTCCGACGACGACCGGATCGAGGAGCTCAAGAATGAACGTACGCGGCTGCGAGCCGATCTCGCCGACGCCGGTGCCATGCTTTCGACCGCACGCACCGCCGCCGCCGGTGCCTTGGCCGAGGCGGTCAGTGACGAGCTGACCGGACTGGCCATGCCCCACGCCCGGCTGGTTGTCGACGTACGCCAGAAGGAGACTGACGCACCGGCCTCCGAGGACGAGCCGCACGCACCGTTGAGGTTCCCGTCTTCTGGAAAGGGGAAGGGCAAGGGCGAACGCTGGCTGCGCTACGGCTCCAACGGCCTCGACGAGATCGAGCTGCTGCTGGCCGCCAACACCGGCTCGGAGCCCCGCCCACTCCACAAGGGCGCCTCCGGCGGTGAGCTCTCCCGGGTGATGCTCGCGATCGAGGTGGTCCTGGCGGCCACCAGCCCGGTCCCGACCTTCGTCTTCGACGAGGTCGACGCCGGCGTCGGCGGCACCGCAGCGGTCGAGATCGGCCGTCGTCTCGCCCACCTCGCCCGCACCGCACAGGTCCTGGTGGTCACCCACCTTCCCCAGGTCGCCGCCTTCGCCGACCACCACGTCGCCGTCGAGAAGACCAGCGACGGCGTGGTCACCAGCTCCGGCCTCACCGTCCTCGACGACGAGGCCCGTGAGCGGGAGCTCTCCCGCATGCTGGCCGGGCTGACGGCCTCCGACACCGCCATCGCCCACGCGCGCGAGCTCCTCGAGATGGCCCGCTCCGCCAAAGCCTGACGTCCCCCGCCGAGACGTCACTGCGGTCGGCCGAGACGTCACGGCGGTCGGCCGAGGCGTCACTGCGGCCGGCCGAGACGTCATCTTGGTGCCCACTCGGCCGACGCGCCTGACGTCTCGGCCGACGGGGGTGACGTCTCGGCGTGAGGGGGACTCGCCGGGGTGAGATCCGGGGACACCGAGCGATACCGGGGGAGGATTGGCGAGACATGAGACTGCCGACACGCCAGATTCCTTCCGTACTTCCCGGCCTCCGCGGCACGCTCCGCACGGGCCGGCCGACCAGGGCACTGGTCCCGCGGCTCAAAGAGGGCGACATCGCGGTCATCGACCATATCGACCTCGACCGCAGCACCGCGCTGGCGATCGCGGCCACGGGCGTGGTCGCCGTGGTCAACGCCCAGCCGATGGTGTCGGGGCGCTACCCGAACCGGGGCCCGAAGGCGCTGGCTGATGCCGGGATCGAGCTGATCGACCAGATCAGCGACGCGGGGCTGGAGAAGCTGGTCGACGGGCGCAAGGCGCGCATCCTCGACGGAGAGATCTTCGACGGCGAGCGGTTGCTGGCCTCGGGCCGGGCGCTCGACCAGGAGTTGCTCGAGAGCGAGCTCGAGAACGCCAAGCGGGGTCTGAGCTCCCATCTGGAGCTCTTCACCCACAACAGCAGCGAGCTGCTCAGGCGCGAGGAAGAGGTGCTGCTGCACGGCCGCGGCGTACCGCCCCTCGACACGCCCCTGGCCGGCCGTCCCGTCGTCGTGGTCGCCGACCACCCAGAGCTGGACCGCCTCCTGAGGGATCTCGAGGGCTTCCTGCGCGAGCAGCGCCCGACGATCATCGCGGTAGGCCCCGTGGCGAAGAGGCTGACCAAGAAGCAGGTACGCCACGCCGTGCTCGTCCTGGGCGCCGACACCGACACGTTCCCCGAGCCGAAGGTGCTCACCGGCGCGGCCGAGGTCGTGCTCGCGCCCGGCGGCTCCGGGAGCGAGCAGGCCGCCGAGCTCCTCGATCGCGTCGGGGTGCAGCCGAAGCGCTTCGATTCCTCCCTGGCTCCCGAGGACGCGGCCCTGCTGATCGCCTACGCCCAGCACCCCTCGCTGGTCGTCGGGGCGGGGCTGAGCACCACGCTGACCGACTTTCTCGAGGACCAGCGTCCGGGGCTGGCCGGCACGTACCTGACCCGGCTCGCGCTCGGCCCGACGCTGATCGACGCCTCCGCGGTCCCCGCGGTGCGCCGCAAGGAGCCGCTCGCCCGCCGGCTCGTCCTCCCGGTCCTCACCGCGGTGACGGCGCTGGCGATCGGCCTTCCCGCCGGTGTCTGGGCCGCCGATCACGGACTCACCGGCCGCGGCCTCAGCGAGATCGGCGCCGGAGCCGGGGGCAACGCCGGCGCAGGAGACACGGTCGACACCACCTCCGGTCAGAGCGGCAGCAGCCGGACCGAGACCGGCTCGCGACAGAGCGCCGAGGCCCAGTTCGTCGCCGAGGCCGGCGACGCGCTCCTCCCCGGCAAGCTCGCCGGGCAGAAGGTCGCCGTCGTCACCTTCCCGGGTGCGGACCGTAAGACGGTCGACGCGCTCACCGGCAACATCACCGCGGCCGGTGCCGACATGGCAGGAGTGCTCGACGTACGACCGAATCTGCTGGATCCGGACCGTAAGCAGTACGTCGACAGTCTGGCCACCCAGCTGGTCGATCAGCTGGGCCGAGGCGACGGGGACCAGGCCACCTATCAGCGCATGGGGCAGGTGATCGGGGAGACCTACGCCGGCCGGAAGCCACCCGCGGCGTTCGACAAGCAGGCCAAGACCGCCGCTGTGGCGTTGCTCACCGGAGACCTGGTCAAGGCCCATGGCCGACCGACCGGGCCGGCCGACCTCGTTCTGGTCGTCCTCGGCGAGGACAACGACGACTCGACCGCGGTCGAGGGCCTGACCGACGGCTTGGGGGCGACCACGAAAGGGCTGGTCGTGGCGGGAACGACCGACTCCGGGGACCTCGCCGCGCTGCGCGCCAACGACTGGCCGGGCTGGTTCGCGTCGGTCGACGGCATCGAGTCGAGCACCGGTCAGATCGTCGCTCCGCTGGCCCTGGCCCGACAGAAGAACCAAGAAGGTGGCGAATTCGGTGCGTCAGGTTTCGGCGGCCTGCTGAAGGATTGATAGGATTGAGGTCCATGAAGTCGGCGAGCTTGACCAAGCACATTTTTGTCACCGGAGGCGTCGCCTCCTCCTTGGGAAAGGGTCTGACGGCATCGTCCCTCGGCCGCCTTCTCCGTTCGCGTGGTCTGAGCGTGACCATGCAGAAGCTGGACCCGTATCTCAACGTGGATCCCGGCACCATGAACCCGTTCCAGCACGGTGAGGTCTTCGTGACCAACGACGGTGCCGAGACCGATCTCGACATCGGCCACTACGAGCGGTTCCTCGACACCGACCTGGTCGGCCACGCCAACGTGACCACCGGGCAGGTCTACTCCAACGTGATCGCCAAGGAGCGACGCGGCGACTACCTCGGCGAGACCGTCCAGGTGATCCCGCACATCACCGACGAGATCTCCGAGCGGGTCCTGGCCATGCACGGCCCCGAGGTCGACGTCGTGATCACCGAGATCGGCGGCACGGTCGGCGACATCGAGTCCCTGCCGTTCCTCGAGGCCGCCCGTCAGGTGCGCCAGCGCCTGGGCCGCGACAACGTCTTCTTCGTGCACGTCTCCCTGGTGCCGTACATCGGCCCGTCCAAGGAGCTGAAGACGAAGCCCACCCAGCACTCGGTGATGGCGCTGCGCCAGATCGGCATCCAGCCCGACGCCATCGTGTGCCGCGCCGACCGCGAGCTGCCCGAGGGCATCAAGCGCAAGATCGCGCTCATGTGCGACGTCGACGAGGACGCCGTGGTGACGGCGGCCGACGCCCCGAGCATCTACGACATCCCGAAGGTGCTCCACCGCGAGGGCCTCGACGCCTATGTCGTACGCAAGCTCGACCTGCCCTTCCGCGACGTCGACTGGACGCTGTGGGAGGACCTGCTCCGCCGGGTCCACCACCCCAAGGAAGAGATCACCATCGGTCTGGTCGGCAAGTACATCGACCTGCCCGACGCCTACCTGAGCGTCGGCGAAGCGCTGCGCGCCGGCGGGTTCGCCAACGAGGCGAAGGTCCACATCCGCTGGATCGCCTCGGACGAGTGCGAGACCCCCGAGGGCGCGGCCAAGAACCTCCACGACGTGGACGCAGTCTGCGTCCCCGGTGGCTTCGGCATCCGTGGCCTGGAGGGCAAGCTCGGCGCGCTGACCTACACCCGCACCCATCAGATCCCCACGCTCGGCCTGTGTCTGGGCCTGCAGTGCATGGTCATCGAGTACGCCCGCAACATGCTCGGCCTGGAGAAGGCCGACTCGACCGAGTTCGACGCCGATACCCCCGAGCCCGTCATCGCGACGATGGAGGAGCAGAAGGCGTACGTCGAGGGCGCCGGCGACCTCGGTGGCACCATGCGTCTGGGCCTCTACCCGGCCGAGCTCAAGAAGGGCTCGATCGCGGCCGAGGTCTACGGCGAGTCCTCGATCGAAGAGCGTCACCGCCACCGCTACGAGGTCAACAACGCCTATCGCGACCAGCTCGAGGAGGCCGGCCTGGTCTTCTCCGGCCTCTCGCCCGACAACCAGCTCGTCGAGTTCGTCGAGCTGCCCCGCGACGTACACCCCTACTACGTCTCCACGCAGGCTCACCCCGAGCTTCGCTCGCGGCCGACCCGCCCGCACCCGCTCTTCGCCGGGCTGGTGAAGGCGGCCCTCGACCGGCAGAAGGAGCAGCGGTTCCCGATCGACGAGACCAACCTGCGCCGCGACAGCAGCGACGCCAGCGATGTCAGCGAGAGCGACGTCAGCCAGGTCGATCTGCCGGAGCCGGCTGAGGCCTGAGCAACCACTGACGAGCCCCTGGGGTCGGCGTGTGCCGACCCCAGGGGCTCGTTGTATGTGACCTAGCGGTTGACCTCGCCGGTCGGCTTCACCTCGCCGCGCCAGGCACCGGTCTCGGTGCCGCGCTGCTCGATGAAGTCCTTGAACCGCTCGAGGTCTCCCTTGGCTCGCCTGTCGACGATGTTGAGGAGGTCACCGGTCTTCTCGACCATGCCCTCGGGCTCGTACTCCAGACGCAGCGTCACGCGCGTCGCCTTCCCCATCTGGTCCTGGGCGAACGACACCGTCCCCTGGTTCTGGCTGCCTTCCACGGCGCGCCAGGTGATGCGCTCGTCGGGGACCTGGTGAACGATCTCGGCGTCCCACTCACGGGTCACCCCGCCGATCTCGGCCTTCCAGTGCAGGTGCTTGTCGTCGAGCTGTTTGACGGACTCGACGCCCTCCATGAACTGGGGGAACGACTCGAACTGGGTCCACTGGTCGTACGCCGTGTGGACCGGGACCTCGACCTGGACGCTCTTCTCGATGGTGCTCATGTCGTGTCTCCTCTCGATTGCGTACGACCGGTGGGTACCCGTCGTCCTCGCCGGCCATACCCTCACGCCGTCGGCAGTTCACAGCGCGCGAGCGGCGACCTGACGAGAGTGCACGTCGGCGAGGCGGACGACCGCCTGACGCACGAACGGCACGAGAGTCTCGCCTTCGCACGCGGCTCGCGCCGCGGCGGCGACATCCTCGCCGGCCTGTGCCGGGTAGAACCGGAGCTGGAGCCCGAAGGCGAGCAGCCCTCCGCCCCTGATGGCGGCGACGGCGTCGAGGTAGCGCTGGGCGTACGGCGCCAGGATCTCGTCCTGCCCCGGCCGCCAGAACGCGGAGGCGAGCGCGTAGGCGCTGTCGGTGCGCGGCAGCCGGCGCTCGACCATGGTCACCTGCCAGGCCTCCTCCTTGGCCTCGGCGAGCGGCTGCGCGGTGCGTACGCCCAGGGCACTGACCCAGGCCTCGGGGTCCGGGTCGCGTTCCTCCAGGGCAGCGACGGCCTCTGCGTCGTAGTCGCCGGTCTCGGCGCGTCGCCCGAGCAACCGCCAGGCCACCTGTACGTCGTCGGCTGCCCCCTTCTCGGCCAGCGCGAGCTGCTCGGGCGTGGAGGCGTGCGAGGCGAGCACCCGTAGCGCGGTGTCGCGGTTGGCGGGGTCCTCGGCGAGGGCCGCCGCCGCGCCGGCGACCAGAGCGCGCTGCTCCGCCACCCGGGCCGGTGGCGTCCACAGCTCGGCCGCGGCCACTGCCATGCTCAGGTACTCGCCGGTGACCTGCGGGTTCTGCTCGCGCTCGAGGACCGAGACGACTCGCGAGACGACCTCGGGGCCGGCGATCTCACCACGGAACAGCGCCGCCCAGGCGCTGTTGACCGCGACCGCCCGCGCCAGCGAGTCGGGGAGGAGTCCGGCGTTCTGCCCGAGCCAGCCCTCGCTGGCATCGTCGGAGCGCACCGCGGCGAAGGTCACGTCGGTCGCGTTGACCAGGTGTGCGGCGGCATCGGGCAGCGAGACCTCGACGGGCGCGCCGTCCACGGTGACCGGGGTGGTCGCGAGGAGCGCGCCGGAGGCGGCGTACGAGGCGATGTCGAAGCGATGGGGACGCGCCGTCCCGTCGGCGCTGGTGACCGAGACCTTGCCGTCAGCGAGGGTGATCACGTCGGTCCCGGCATGGTCGAGCCAGGCGGTGGTCCAGGCGGAGAGGTCCGTGCCCGCGGCTGCCCCGAAGGCACCCATCAGGTCATCTAGGACCGTGTTGCCGTAGGCGTGCTCGGCGAAGTAGGCCTGCAGCCCAGCCAGGTACGCCTCCTCGCCGATGTAGGCGTGCAGCTGCTGCAGCACCGCCTGGCCCTTCATGTAGGTGATCGCGTCGAAGTTGGCCATCGCGACGTCGACGCTGGGCACCACCCCGCGGATCGGGTGGGTGGCGGGCGTCGCGTCGACGTCGTAGGCCATCTTCTTCTCGGTCAGGGCGATCGAGGCCCACACGTCGGCGTAGTCGGGGAGCGCGGCGGAGGCCCACACCGCCGCCCACGAGGCGAAGGCCTCGTTGAGCCACAGGTCGTCCCACCAGCGCATCGTGACCAGGTCGCCGAACCACATGTGCGCCATCTCGTGCAGGATCACGTTGGTGCGATCGGTGCGGTCGGCGTGGGTCGGAGTCGTGCGGTAGAGGAACGCGTCGCTGTGCGTCACCGCGCCCCAGTTCTCCATCGCCCCGCCCATGTCGGGGACGAAGATCTGGTCGTAGCGTCGTTGCGGGAACGGCATCGCGAACTTGGCGCCGAACCAGGCCAGCCCGTGCTCGGTGATCTGCAGGATCTCCTCGCGGTCCCGCTCGAGCTGGCTGCGCAGCGACTGACGGGCGTAGAGACCCAGGTCGTAGCCGCCGCGCTCGGCCCGGACCTCGACGAACGGGCCGGCGTTGACCACCACGACGTACGTCGAGAGCGGGGGAGTGTCCTCGAAGACCCAGGTCCGCGCACCGGCGTCCTGGTCCGAGACCTCGGCCGGTGCGGAGTTGGACAGCACCGTCCACTGCCCCGGTGCGGTCACGGTGAACGCGTGCACGGCCTTGAGGTCGGGCTGGTCGAAGCAGGCCCACAGCCGGCGGGCGTCGTCGGGCTCGAAGGAGGTCCACACATAGACGTTGCCGTCAGAGGGATCGACGGTGCGCAGGATCCCCTCCGAGGAGGCGGTCTCGGACTGCGAGGCGGCGACGACGAGGGTGTTGGTCTCGGCGAGGTCCTCGAGCGGGATCCGCCCGGCGGTGATCGTGGCGAGGTCGAGCTCGGTGCCGTTGAGCGTGGCGGCCGCCACCTCGGCCACGCAGTCGACGAACGTGCTCGTGCCGGGGGTCGCCGAGAACGTGATCGTGGAGACGCTGGAGAGCGTCTGGCCCTCGAGCAGGCCGGTCATGTCGAGCGTGATGTCGTAGCGCTCGACGGTGACGGTGGCGGCCCGCGCTGCGGCCTCGTCCTGGGTGAGTGATGCAGGGGCGGCGGCGGAGGTCTCAGACATGAGCCGAGGGTAGCCTCGGGCCATGACATCGGACGCACGATTTTCGGACGCGGCCGTGCCGCTGGACCTGGACCCGCTCACCGAGTGGGATGGACCCGAGAGCTGGCCGATCGCCTCGAGCGAGGACCTCCATCGAGACGGTTGGGTGGTCGCGCTGCGTGCGGACCGGATCAACCGCCCCGGCCACGAGGACGAGGAGCCGTTCCGGCGGCTGGTGGTCGAGCACCCGGGCGCCGCGGTGGTGCTGGCTCTCGACGAGGAGGAGCGGGCGCTGGTCATCACCCAGTACCGCCATCCCGCCAAGCGGCGCTTCGTCGAGCTGCCGGCCGGCCTGATCGACTATCCCGGCGAGGACCCGCTCGACGTGGCCGTGCGTGAGCTGCGCGAGGAGGTCGCCCACGAGGCGAGCGAGTGGACCCATCTGCTCTCGACCTACGCCTCACCGGGGATCTCCGAGGAGATCCACCACTTCTACCTCGCCCGCGGCCTCACCGCGACCGACCGCGACGGCTTCGTCCTCGAGCACGAGGAGGCCGAGATGAGCATCCACCGGGTGCCCTTCGAGGAGCTCCTCGACGCCGTGCTGAGCGGCCGGGCGACCGACTCGCCGGTCGTCCAGGCCGTGCTTGCGTACGCCGCGCTCAAATCCCGTGGCAGAGTCTGACCAGGCGCGTCAACCGCTGGGGGACGCGGTTTTGGTGACTTGCGCCACACGGGGTTAGAACTGCCGCATCAGGCGGCGAACATCCGGCCTGGCCAGTCCCGCGGACGATCACATTCAGGGGAAGAAAAATGAGAATCGGCGTACCCAAGGAAGTCAAGAACCACGAGTACCGGGTGGCGATCACCCCCTCAGGCGTCCACGAGCTGGTCGCCAACGGCCACGAGGTCTTCGTGGAGGCCGGTGCCGGTGTCGGCTCCTCGATCTCGGACGGCGACTACGCCGCGGTCGGTGCCAAGATCCTCGGTGACGCCGACGAGACCTGGGGCAACGCCGACCTGGTGCTCAAGGTCAAGGAGCCGGTCGCGGAGGAGTACCACCGCCTGCGCGAGGGGCTGACCCTGTTCACCTATCTTCACCTGGCCGCCGACAAGCCCCTCACCCAGGAGCTGCTCGCCAAGAAGGTCACCGCGATCGCGTACGAGACCGTCGAGCTGCCCAACCGGTCGCTGCCGCTGCTCTACCCGATGTCGGAGGTCGCCGGCTGCCTGGCGCCCCAGGTCGGGGCCTACAGCCTGCTGAAGGCCCAAGGCGGCCGCGGCACGCTGATGGGCGGCGTCGGCGGTGTCGCCAACGCCAAGGTCGTCATCATCGGCGCCGGCGTCTCCGGCCAGAACGCCGCCAACATCGCGTTGGGGATGGGCGCCGACGTCACGCTGCTCGACACCGACCTGGAGAAGCTGCGGATGTCGTTCTGGCGCTACTCCAACCAGGTCCACGGGCTCGCGTCCAACAAGCTCGCGCTCGAGGAGCAGGTGCTCCAGGCCGACCTGGTCATCGGCGCCGTCCTCATCCCCGGTGCGGCCGCGCCCAAGCTGGTCACCAACGACCTGGTCTCGCGGATGAAGCCCGGCTCGGTGCTCGTCGACATCGCCATCGACCAGGGCGGCTGCTTCGAGGACTCCCACGCCACCACCCACGCCGACCCGACCTACCAGGTCCACAACTCGACCTTCTACTGCGTGGCCAACATGCCCGGTGCGGTCCCGAACACCTCCACCTACGCGCTCACCAACGCGACCATGCCCTACGCCGTCGCCCTGGCCAACAAGGGCTGGACCCAGGCGCTGCGGGACGACGCCGCGCTCGCCAAGGGCCTCAACACCCACGCCGGAGAGCTGACCAACGCTCCCGTCGGAGAGGCGGTCGGCATCGACTCGGTCGCGCTCGCGGACGTGCTCGGCTGATCTCCTCCGGAGTCACAACGGTCACAGGAATCACGCCGTACAGGGAGTTCCTGCACTTCTCAGGCAATGCAATGCCCGAGAAGTGCAGGAATACCCGGTTAACCGGGTATTCCTTCCCGACCGGTTCCATCACCCCTGGTTGGATGAGAGGGTGACGGCGGTGGAGCATGCGATGCGTACGTATCTCGACCATCTGAGCGTCGAGCGAGGCCTCGCGGCCAACACGTTGTCGTCGTACCGGCGCGACCTGCGGAGGTACGCCGAGTTCCTCAGCCAACAAGGTGTCGATGATCTGGCCGGGATCTCCGAGACGACGGTCTCGGCGTTCCTGGCGCACCTGCGCGAGGGCAGCGATGAGCATCCGGCGCTGAGCGCGACCTCGGCGGCTCGGACGGTCGTCGCGGTGCGTGGGTTCCACAAGTTCGCGGTCGCCGACGGGCTGGTCGAGGCCAACCCGGCCGGCCACGTGAAGCCGCCGCGGGCGGAGAAGCGGCTGCCGAAGGCGCTCCCGCTGGCCGACGTCGAGGCGATCCTGGAAGCGGCGGGCGCGCCCGGAACAGCCCTCTCGTTGCGCGACCGTGCGCTCCTGGAGGTGCTCTACGGCACCGGCGCGCGCATCTCGGAGGCTGTCGGTCTCGACGTCGACGACCTCGACCGGGTCGACCACGTCGTCCTCCTGCGAGGCAAGGGTGGCAAGGAGCGGATCGTCCCGGTCGGCTCCTATGCCATCGAGGCGGTCGAGGCGTACCTGACCCGGGCTCGCCCCGACCTCGCGGCCGCCCGATCAGGGGGCGCACTCTTCCTCAACGCCCGCGGTGGCCGGCTCTCCCGTCAGTCGGCCTGGACCGTCCTGACCCGCGCCGCCGAGCGTGCCGGGATCGACAAGGATGTCTCCCCGCACACCCTGCGCCACTCCTTCGCCACCCACCTGCTCGACGGCGGCGCCGACGTACGTGTCGTGCAGGAGTTGCTGGGCCATGCGTCGGTGACCACGACGCAGATCTACACTCTTGTCACCGTGGACAATCTCCGAGAGGTCTTCGTGACCGCACACCCGAGGGCCCTGTGACCGCTTCGACCGAACCCGGCGCTCCGACCAGGCCCGGCGACTGGATCCCGAAGGTCGGCGCGAGCCCAGACGACGTCTATGAGGCGGTCGTGGCGTGGGCCGAGGGGAGTGGCCGTAGCCTCTACCCCCACCAGGACGAGGCGATCATGTCCATCCTGGCCGGCGACAACGTCATCCTGGCGACGCCGACGGGCTCGGGTAAGTCGCTGGTCGCGGCGGGTGCCCACGCCGCGGCGCTTGCCGAGGACAAGGTCTCCTTCTACACCGCGCCGATCAAGGCGCTGGTGAGCGAGAAGTTCTTCGACCTGGTCGAGACCTTCGGTGCCGAGAACGTCGGGATGCTCACCGGCGACGCCAGCGTCAACGCGGACGCGCCGATCATCTGCTGCACCGCCGAGGTGCTCGCCAACCTCGCCCTCAGGGAAGGCAAGCGCGCCGACGTCGGGCTCGTGATCATGGACGAGTTCCACTACTACGGCGAGCCCGACCGCGGCTGGGCGTGGCAGGTGCCGCTGCTGGAGCTCCCGCAGGCGCAGTTCCTGCTGCTGAGCGCGACCCTGGGCGACACCAGCGCCCTCGCCGAGGACCTCACCCGGCGAAACGGCCGCGACACCATCCTCGTCGACCAGGCGGAACGACCCGTTCCGCTCGCGTTCGACTGGCGGCTGACACCGCTCCAGGAGACTCTCGAAGAGCTCGTCACCACAGGGCAGGCGCCCGTCTACGTCGTCCACTTCACCCAGAAGGACGCGGTCACTCACGGGACCACGCTGCTCAACGCCAGCTGGCTGAAGCTCTCGACCGAGGAGAAGGAGCAGATCGCCAAGCGGCTCGAGCCGGTCCGGTTCGCCGCCGGCTTCGGTAAGACGCTGTCCAAGCTGCTGCGCAAGGGCATCGGCGTCCATCACGCCGGCATGCTCCCCAGATATCGAAGACTTGTCGAGCAGCTCGCCCAGGCCGGTCTGCTCAAGGTCATCGCCGGCACCGACACCCTCGGCGTCGGCATCAACGTCCCGATCCGCACGGTGCTCTTCACCGGCCTGGCCAAGTTCGACGGCCGCCGCCAACGGATCCTGCGGACCAGGGAGTTCCTCCAGATCGCCGGCCGGGCCGGCCGGGCCGGCTTCGACACCCAGGGCTACGTCGTCGTCCAGGCTCCCGAGCACATCATCGAGAACGAGAAGGCCAAGGCGAAGTCCGAGGAGCGCCGCAAGGCCGGCAAGAAGAACTCCAAGGCACAGCTCAAGAAGCCGCCCGAGGGCACCGTCGTGTGGACCGAGGCGACCTTCACCAAGCTCGTCGACGGCACCCCCGAGCCGCTGCAGAGCAAGATGAAGGTCGACAACTCGATGCTCCTCAACGTCGTCGCCCGCGACGAGGACGCCTTCACGGTGATGCGCCGGATCACCATGGACAACCACGAGGAGCCACGCACCCAGCTCAAGCTCGCTCGCCGGGCCCTGCGGCTGACGCGCTCCCTGGTCCACAGCGGGGTGCTGACGAGGCTCGCGGAGCCCGATGCGTACGGTCGCCGCTATGTCCTCACCGAGGACCTTCCCGCCGACTTCGCGCTCAACCAGCCGTTGGCGCACTTCGCCCTCGCCGCGCTCGACACGCTCGACCCCGAGTCCCCGGAGCACACGCTGGAGATCGTCTCGGTGATCGAGGCCGTCCTCGAGCCCCCGCGCCAGATCCTCTTCGCCCAGCAGCACGAGGCCCGCGGCAAGGCGATCGAGAACATGAAGGCCGACGGTGTCGAGTACGACGACCGGATGGCGCTCATCGAGGAGATCACCTGGCCCAAGCCGATGGCCGAGCGGCTCGAGGCGCTGTTCGAGGTCTACCGCGGGACCCACCCGTGGCTGCCCGAGGACGCGCTCGACCCCAAGTCGATCCTGCGCGAGATGTACGAGCAGGGGATGACCTTCACCGACGTCGTACGCCGCTACCAGCTCGCGCGCTCCGAGGGCCTGGTGCTGCGCTATCTGACCGACGCCTACCGCACCTTCCGGCACACCCTCCCCGAGTCCCACAAGAGTCCCGAGGTCGAGGACCTGGTCGAGTGGCTGGGGGAGACCATCCGGCAGACCGACTCCTCGCTGCTGGACGAGTGGGAGGCGCTCTCCGACCCCGAGCACATCCCGTCGGCGGTCGCCCACCACGAGACACCACCGCCGCCGCGGTCGTTGTCGCAGCAGACCCGCGCGTTCGAGATCATGGTCCGCAACGCGATGTGGGCGCGGGTCGACGCGGTCTCGCGCGACGACCTCGACGGCCTGATGCGCCTGGAGCGTGCTGCCGCCGACCGTTTCGATCCCGCCCGAGGGGTCGTCATGACGAGGTCCCGGTGGGACGACGCGCTGGAGGCCTACTTCGCCGAGCACGACGACGTCGGCATCTCCGCCGACTCGCGCTCGCCCAAGCTGCTCACCTGGACCGCCGAGCGCGGCGCTCCGGCGGGGGTGGACGAGGACGACGAGGCGTACGACTCCACCCGCGTCTGGCGGATCACCCAGACCATCGACGACCCGGCCGGGGATCACGACTGGGTCATCGAGGCGGTGGCCGACCTGGACGCGAGCGACGAGGCCGGCGAGCTGGTGCTGGCCACGGTGTCGATGCGGCGACTGTGACGGGTTGCGAGCGTCCGCTAGCGTTGCGGCGTGCGCAAGCTGATGAAGAACCCCGTCGTCGTCGCGGCCATCGCGAAGATCACCAACGAGGCCCGCAAGCCCGAGAACCAGAAGAAGATCAAGGACGCTGCGACCAAGGCCTACGACAAGGTCCAGAAGCGCCGTCGCCCGCGCTGAGGGACGCTGATCGGGTGGAGATCCGTCCACAGCTTTCTCCACACCTGAGCCCCTGCCTGTGGGGTCGGCGCGGCGCCAAGTGCACAGGTCGTCAACAGATTCGGACCGCTTAGCAGAATCAGCCGGATTTGCCTTGTGACACGCCCGGCGCGGCTCCTACAGTCGCGCAGATCCGGGTCTTAGAGTCGCCGTGTCGACATATAGACCCGCACGCCGTGATCGTCCTAGGCCGCGGCAACTCAACCGGGGGTGGAGGAATGGAAGACAGCTATTTCGGAGCAGGTGGTGCAACCGCGCCGCAGCTGCCTCCGCAGACACCGGCGGCCCCGCCGCCGGCCTATCCGCCCTCGGCCCGCTTGCGTGCCAACGCTCCTGAGCCCGACGCAGGGTCGTTCGACCGCCCGGGCAAGAACAAGCTGGGTCCGACCGGTCGCCCCTGGCCCAACCTCCCCGACCCCGGCCCCGCCACCGGCGGTCCCGCGCGCACGGTCGCGATGGTCAACCAGAAGGGTGGCGTCGGCAAGACCACGACCACCATCAACCTCGGGGCGGCGCTGGCCGAGCACGGCCGCAAGGTCCTGATGGTCGACTTCGACCCGCAGGGGTCGCTCTCGGTCGGTCTCGGGCTCCAGCCCAACGAGATCGAGCTGACCGTCTACAACCTGCTGATGGAGCGTGACATCACGCTCGCGGACGTGATCGTCCCCTCCGGCATCGACGGCGTCGACCTGCTCCCGGCCAACATCGACCTCTCCGCCGCCGAGGTGCAGCTCGTCCAGGAGGTCGCTCGTGAGCAGACCCTGGCCCGCGCCCTCGCCCCCGCCGTGGCCAACTACGACGTGATCCTCATCGACTGCCAGCCGAGCCTGGGGCTGCTGACCGTCAACGCGCTGACCGCCTCCGACTCCGTGGTCGTGCCGCTGGAGTGCGAGTACTTCGCGCTGCGCGGCGTCGCGCTGCTCAAGGACACCATCGACAAGGTTCAGGAGCGGCTCAACCCGCGTCTGAAGATCGACGGAATACTGGGCACGATGTACGACGGCCGCACCATGCACAGCCGAGAGGTCATGGAGACCCTGGTCAACGGGTGGGGCGACCGCGTCTTCCACAGCGTCATCCGGCGGACCGTCAAGTTCGCTGACTCCACCGTGGTCGGCGAGCCGATCACCGAGTACGCCTCAAGCTCGACCGGCGCCGACTCCTACCGGATGCTCGCCAAGGAGGTGCTGGCCCGATGGCAACGCGACGCGTGAGGGTTCCGGCCGCTGACGACCTCTTCCGGCGCACGGCCGATGCCGCGGCCACCGAGGCGAAGGCCCGCCCGGTCCACGCCGTGCCCGAGCCGGCCGCGGAGACCGCGGCTGCCAAGAAGCGTTCCAGCGGCCGCGTACGCCATGACGAGAAGATGACGGTCTACATCACCTCCGAGGAGCTGCTCGAGCTCGAGCACGCTCGGCTCAACCTCCGGGCCAAGCACAGCATCGCGGTCGACCGTGGCCGGCTGGTGCGCGAGGCGCTGGCGATCGTGCTCGCCGACCTGGAGGAGCACGGGGACGACAGCGCCCTCGTGCACCGGCTCGCCGAGTGACGGTGCTCGACAGTGAGACGGGCGCACGGACGACGACCGTGCAGATGATCGACGGCCCGGACGGGGCCGAGGAGCAGGAGTCGAGCGGCGCCGGGGGTTTCGAGGTCCACCTCGGCAACTTCGAGGGACCCTTCGACCTGCTGCTCAGCCTGATCGCCAAGCACAAGCTCGACATCACCGAGGTCTCCCTGGCCACGGTGACCGACGAGTTCATCGCGTACGTGAAGAAGGGTGCCGCGGACAGGTCCGTGGACGGCGGCAAGGGCATTTGGGACCTCGAGCAGACGTCCAACTTCCTGTTGGTCGCGAGCACGCTGCTCGATCTGAAGGCGGCTCGGCTGCTTCCGCAGGGCGATGTCGAGGACGAGGAGGACCTGGCGCTGCTGGAGGCGCGCGACCTCCTCTTCGCGCGACTGCTGCAGTACAAGGCGTTCAAGCAGGTCGCGGCCGTCTTCGCCGATCGGCTCGCGAAGGAGTCCAAGCGCCACCCGCGCTCTGTGCAGCTCGAGCCGCGCTACGCAGGCCTGCTGCCGGAAGTGCTGATCGGGATCGGGCTGGAGCAGTTCGCCCAGCTCGCGGCTGCTGCGATGGCGCCCAAGCCCGGGCCGCCGGAGATCGGGCTGTCCCACATCCACGGGTCGAAGGTCTCGGTCAAGGAGCAGGCGGCTCTGGTCATCGAGCGGCTGCGCGTCGGCGGACAGGTCACCTTCCGTAGCCTGTGCTCCGACTCGCCGGACACGTTGACCACGGTCGCCCGGTTCCTCTCGCTGCTGGAGCTCTTCCGCGAAGGTGCGGTCGCGTTCGACCAGGTCACCGCGCTGGGCGAGCTGACCGTACGTTGGACCGGGGACGAGGCGCTCGATGTCGATGAGCTGATCCAGGACGAGTTCGAAGGGCAGCCGCCCGCGGAGGGCGGCGCCGATGACGAGGAGTTGGACGATGACTGAGGCTGCGGCGGCGGAGACCGACGAGACGCTGGCGATCGACTTCGCCGACCTGCGGCCGGCGCTCGAGGCGGTTCTGATGGTCGCCGACGAGCCGCTCGTGGCGGCCTCGTTGGCCTCTGCGGTCGGTCATCCGACCGCAGAGGTGGTCGCAGCGCTCGAGGGCCTCGCCGCCGACTACACCGAGCAGGGTCGCGGCTTCGATCTGCGCAACGTCGCAGGTGGGTGGCGGTTCTACACGCGTGCGGAGTACGCCGGTGTCGTGGAGGGCTTCGTGCTCGAGGGCCAGCAGGCCCGGCTGACCCAGGCGGCCTTGGAGACGCTGGCCGTGGTCGCCTACAAGCAGCCGGTCTCCCGGGCCCGGGTCTCTGCGATCCGTGGTGTCAACGTCGACGGCGTGATGCGTACGCTGCTCACCCGCGGCCTCGTCGAGGAGGCCGGTCAGGACCACGAGACCGGCGCCAACCTCTACCGCACCACCGGCTACTTCCTGGAGCGGATCGGCATCACCGACCTGGGCGAGCTGCCCGAGCTGGCGCCCTACCTGCCCGACCTCGCCGACATGGAGGAGGAGTTGACCGAGCAGGTCGGCCCCGCGGCGCTGGCGGCGCAGCCGGAGGAGTCGGCGAATGGGGATGCCCCCTCGGATGCGGCAGAATCTCAACCGTGAGTGATCTGCCTGAGCGAGACGATCTGCCGCTGGACGACGAGGGCCTGATCCGGCTCCAGAAGCTGCTGGCCCTGGCCGGCCTTGCGTCGCGGCGCGGCAGCGAGATCCTGATGCTCAACGGCGAGGTCGAGGTCAACGGCGAGGTCGTCACCCGGCTGGGCACCAAGGTGGACCCCGGCAAGGATGTCGTCCGTGTCGGCGGCAAGCGTCTTCCTCCGATCTCCGGCAAGGTCTACCTGGCGCTCAGCAAGCCGCGCGGCGTGGTCTCGACGATGAGCGACCCGGAGGGTCGCCGCAACCTCTCCGACGTGGTCGCCGACCGCCCGGAGCGGCTGTTCCACGTCGGCCGTCTCGACACCGACACCGAGGGTTTGATCATCCTCACCAACGACGGTGACTTCGCCAACCGGCTGGCTCACCCCAGCTACGAGGTCGACAAGACCTACGTCGCCGAGGTCAAGGGCGAGATCTTCCCCAACGTACGCAAGCGGCTCCTCGCCGGCGTCACCCTCGAGGACGGCCCGGTCACCGTGACCAAGGCCCGGATCATGGAGACCCGCAAGGACAAGTCGATCATCGAGCTGGTCATCCACGAGGGGCGCAACCGGATCGTCCGCCGCCTCCTCGATCACCTCGACCACCCGGTCACCCGCCTGACCCGCACCCGGATCGGCCCGGTCCGCCTCGGCAGCATGAAGCCCGGCGAGATGCGTGACCTCTCCCGCGAGGAGCTCGGCGAGCTCCTCGACACCACCGAGCTCTGAGGGCCCGGAAACCCCGATGCGTACGTCGTCGGGAGCCGTTAAGGTGAACGGCATGCAGCAGCGCGCGATGAGCACGACGACGCCGGACCCACTCCGGCGCTGACCTGCTGTCCACTTTCGCAGACCGCCCCGGAGCAGTGCTCCGGGGCGGTTCTCGTCTCTGGTGGTGGTGCTCCGGGGCCTGACCCAGGAGCACGTACCTATGAACCCCGACTCTGCCGACCTTCTCGACCATCGCGAGCTCAACCGTGACCTCGCCATCTTCGCCACCGACCCGCTTGCCGGCTCCGGGCTGCCGCTGTGGCTGCCGGACGGGGCGGTCATCTTCGCCGAGCTCGAGCGGCTGGCCGCCGACCTGGCCAAGGCCGACGGCTGCGTACCGGTCAAGACCCCGGTGCTCGGCAAACGTGCGCTCTTCGAGCACTCGGGACACTGGGCGAAGTTCGCTGAGGACATGTTCCCGCCGATGTCCATGGGTGCTGGGTCGGCGGGGGAGAGCGGCGATGAGCTCGTGCTCCGTCCCGCCAACTGTCCGCACCACGCGCTGGTCTACAAGGCCCAGCAGCACTCCTACCGCGAGCTCCCGATCCGGTTGCACGAGCTCGCCCCGATGTTCCGTGCGGAGCGCTCCGGGGTGCTCTCCGGGCTGAGCCGGGTGCGCCAGATCAACCTCGACGACACCCATGTCTTCTGCCGCCCCGACCAGGTGGCCGACGAGGCCGGGAAGGCGCTGCTCTCGGCACTGAGAGCCCAGGAGATCCTCGGCCTGCGGGTCGACTACGTACGTCTCTCCCTCCGGGACGACTCACCGTCCTACCTCGGCTCCGCCGAGCAGTGGGACGGTGCCGAGGTGGCGCTGCGTAAGGCAGCGTCCGCTGCCGGCGTCGCGACCGTCGAGGCGGCGGGCGAGGCCGCCTTCTACGGTCCCAAGCTCGATCTGCAGGTCATCGACCCAGCAGGCCGCGAGGAGACCATCGCCACCGTCCAGATCGACTTCAACCAGCCCGAGCGCTTCGACCTGAGCTACGACGCCGCTGACGGCTCCCGACGACGAGTCGTGATGGTTCATCGCGGCACCGTCGGTTCCATGGAGCGGGTCACCGCGGCGGTGCTGGAGCGCTATCAGGGCCGTCTTCCGCTGTGGCTGGCGCCGACCCAGGTCGCCGTCCTCCCGGTCTCCCCGGCCCAGGACCGGGCAGCGCGAGGCCTCGTCGACGCTCTCGTGGCCGAAGGCCTCCGTCCGCGTCTGGACCCCGACGGCTCCCTCGGCGCGCGGATCCGTGAGTCCCGGCGCCGTCGCGAGCCGCTCATCGCTGTCATCGGCTCAGCTGAGGCTGATGCGGGTGAGGTTCAGGTACGCGATGTGGGGGCGGGGGTCGAGCGGCGGGTTCTGGTTGCTGATCTGGTGGCTGGGATGAAGGCGGCGTACGTTTCGCGGGCGGCTGAGGTCGCGTGGTGAGGTTTCGGCTTTGGTGGTCGAGCTTGTCGACACCTCTCGGTGATCGAGCTTGTCGCGACCCCATCCCGCTGGTCGAGCTGGTTGAAGTTCGCCCCGCCGGTCGGGCTGGTTGAAGTTCGCCCCGCTGGTCGGGCTGGTCGAGACCCCGACCTCCGCTGGTCGAGCCGCCGGAGCCGCTAGGCGGAGGCGTGTCGAGACCAACACGGTTCCCTGCCGGAACGTCCCACCCGAAGGCTGGTCTGGGCCGCCGACCCGGCTTCGAGGGTCTTCTCGACGAACCCCGGAGTCAAGGACGGCCTTCGGCCGCCGGCTACGCCGGCCGCTTCGCGGTCCTGGACACCGGGATCCGTCGAGAAAAGATCTGGCTGGCTATCGGGACGGCGGCCCGGGTGTGGCGCAGCGGATTCATTCCTGGCACGGGTGATGTTTGTGGGGTGGGAGGGTGGCCCTTCGGGCCACTTACCATCCACAGGTATGAGGCCGTTCGCTCACCGCGAAAACAGCGGTTGACCTGCGAAGATAAGTAGAATCGTGTGGCCGGAAGGAGTAGAATCAGACCCATCACGACACGCCTCTGGACACACCGGAGAGGAGGGCGGCCGCGATGAGTGTCGAACACGAGATCAACCACTGGGGCACCAACCCCGTGGACCCCATCGACGCAGAGCTCGCTGCCCTGGAGTCCTCCCTCGACAACCTGCTCGCGAGGGACCCTGCCTACTGGCGCACCAGCCAGAAGAAGGACCGGCTGAAGCGCCTGGAGATCATCCAGGCCAAACAGGCCGCGCTGAAGCTGCGGATCCTCGCTACTGCCGGTGACATCGCCGAAGAGACCGGCGCGAAAGATGTCTCGGGGTGGATGCTGACCGAGCTCCGGGTCGACAAGAAGATCGGCCGCGCGGAGGTGAAGTTCGCTGCTGCGGTGAGCAGATACGAGCTGGTCGCCGCCGGCATTGCTGAGGGTGTGGTGTCCCAGGACAAGGCGAGGGTGATCACCAAGGCCCTCGAGGCGGTCGAGGCCGACCCGACTGCCAGTCGCGAGGATCTGGCCTACGCGGAGAAGCTGTTGGTCGACTACGCCACCCGGTTGACCGCCGATGACCTCAAGAACATCGGGAAGCGGATCCTGGTCGAGGTCGACCCCGAACGGTTCGAGGCCGCCGAAGCCAAAGCACTGCAGCGCGAAGAAGAACAAGCCCTGCGGCGCACGTTCTTCACCTCCCGCGCCAACGGCGACGGGACGGTGGACATCCATGCCCGCGTGTCGTACGCGGTCGGCCACCGCCTCCGGACCATCTTGGACTCCCTGGCCCAACCCCGGAAGTTGTCGGCTGAGGACCGGGGCCGCAAGGCCCCCTATGACCGGCTGCTGGGCCAGGCGTTCGCCCGGGTCATCGAGACCTACGACGTCGACCAGCTGCCCCGCCACGGTGGCCACGCGACCACGGTGTTCATCACCATGGACGTCGAGGACCTCCGCAACGACCTCGGCACCGCCGCGTTGGGATTCGACGGAGAGCAGATCACCGCTGCTGAGGCCCGCCGGATGGCGTGCAACGCCGACCTCATCCCCGTCGTCCTCGGCACCGACTCCGAGATCCTCGACTTCGGCCGCACCACAAGGCTCGCCCACCCGGTCCAACACCGAGCACTCCGGTTACGAGACAAGTGTTGCCAAGCCGAAGACTGTGACGCACCAGCCGCGTGGACCGAAGCACACCACCTCAGACCCTGGTCCCAAGGTGGCCGAACCGATCTCGCGAACATGGTGCTGTTGTGCCCGAGCGATCATCGCCGGATCCACGATCCGAACTATGACTATGAACGCCTACCGGATGGACGGATCCGGTTCACCCGGCGCTCCTAGAACCGACGGTTCACTCGCTCTGTTCGGGCGGGTGTAACTGACGTCTGTGCGCGGCCGACATTCCCGGGTACCTCGCCATGATCTGCCCTGGCAGCGTTGCGTCGCCAGACCGCCGGGCCTAGCTCGTCCTGCACAGCTTGTCCAGGTGCGCCCGCCCTGGCTCGTGCTCTGCAGGCACAGTTCTGGTCCCGGGTCGTGGCGCGACAGCCCGGGCTCCCGCTACCCCGGGGGAGGGACACGCGGCCCGTGACGTGCTGCGTGTCGGCGGCACACCTTTCTTGTGAATGTTTCACAAGGTCGGACCCTCTGTCATAGCCGCTGGCCTGATGGTCCTCGGTAGGACAGGGGAGCGCTCCCCGGCAGGTCCCCGGCGCAGCGGACCCTTGTGAACGATTCACGAGCTGTCATCGTCTAGTGCAGCGTTCGCGCAGACCTCACCTGTCAGGACCGACCGGCCCGGGTCCGCAAGCCCGTACCCAACCCAGACTCGCTGCGCCATACCCCGCCGCCGATCCGATAGCCAGCCAAAATTCTCGCCGGATCACGGTGTCAAGGATCGCCGCAGGCGACCGGCGAAGCCGGCGGCCGAAGGCCGTCATCTCGACAAGCTCGATACATCGCCTTGACTCCGGGATACGGCGAGAACACCATCCAATACGGGTCGGCGGCCCCAACCCGACGAAGACCGATCAGCCACAAACGCCCGCAAACTCGCCAGCCAAACCTCAAAAGCCGCGCCCAACACCGCACAGCGCTATCGCACACCACGCCCACCCGCGGCGATAGCGCATGGGCAACCCGCCCCGACCGTGGCACCATCGAGAGATGACCGTGCCGGTAGTGCTGCGGCCCTACGTCACCTCACTGGTCACCTACGACGTGGACTTCGGGGCGCCGGGGGTGCACCGGGGGATGCCGTCGACCGAGATCACCTTCGTACTGCCGGTCGATGAGCCGCTGGTCACCTCCTGGGGGAGTGGCAGTGAGCCGGTGACGGCATGGTCGTTGGTCTCCGGGCTGCACACGCGGCCGGCGGCGATCCACCACCGCGGCCATCAGCGGGGCGTGCAGCTCGGGCTCACCACCGCCGGGGTGCGGGCACTGTTCGGGATGCCGGCCGCAGCCTGGCGGGGCGAGCTCCTGGCCCTCGACGAGGTCGCGGCACCCGGTGGCGTACGCGATCTTCCGGAGCGGCTGGCCAAGGCCGATCCACAGACGTGGGGGCAGCTCGTCGTGGCCAGTCTGGTCGGTGCGCTGGCGCGCTACGGCGAGGCCGGTCCGCGGGCGGAGGTCGGGCGGGCGCTGGTGTTGCTGACTGGGGGAGCGGGGGTGCAGGAGGTTGCCGACGACGTCGGCTACAGCCGACGTCGGATCAGCGACCTGGTGCGCGCCGAGACCGGCGTCGCGCCGAAGCAGTTCCAGCGGCTGGCGCGTTTCGACCGGTCCCGCGGGCTCGTCGGTCGGATGCCGCTGGCGCAGGCGGCGATGGCCTGTGGCTACGCCGACCAGGCGCACCTGACCCGCGAGTGGCATGAGTTCGCCGGGTGTACGCCGACGACCTGGCTGCGGGAGGAGTTCCCATTCGTTCAAGACCTCACCGACCGGTAGACGGTTGACTCGAGGCATGAACACAGAACTCGTTGAAGGCGTAGCGAAGATCAAGTACTGGCAATCGATGGCGTTGCAGGACGCCGAGGCGATGATGACGTGGCTGAGCGCGATCGGCTTCGTCGAGCACGCCACCTACCGCGAGGGCGGCATCGTCGCCCACGCCGAGTGGCTCTGGCCCGCCGGGGGAGGGCTGATGTTCGGGCAGGTACGTGAGGACGGAGCGCTGAAGGGCACCGGAGGCTCCTCCGCCTATCTGATCGACGAGGACCCCGACGCGCTCTTTGACAAGGCGGTCGCCGCCGGAGCCACCGTGGTCCGGCCGATGGTCGATCAGGACTACGGCGGTCGCGGCGGCACGGTGGCGGACCCCGAGGGCAACACGTGGTCCTTCGGCAACTACCAGCCGTCATGAGCGCACCGCGATATCGCACACCATGGTCGCCGGCCGCGATAGCGCACCACCGGCCCTGAGACGAAGAGGTCCCGGAGGTATCGACCCTTTAGCCTTGGAGCCATGAGAGAGGCCTACGAGTCAGGGGCCGGGGGAGCGCTGACCGGTCCGGTCGAGATCGTCGGCGTCGGGCTGCTGGGCACCTCGGTGGCGCTGGCGTGTGCGGCGGCCGGGCTCGACGTGCTCCTCAGCGACTCGATCGCGAGCCACGTACGCACCGCGACCGGTCTCGGAGCCGGCCGTCGCCGCAAGCCCGGCGACACCCCGCAGCTGGTCGTCGTCGCAGTCCCGCCGGCACATCTCGGCGAGGTGATCACCCTGGCCTTGGCCGACAGCCCCGACGCCGTCGTGACCGACGTCGGCAGCGTGAAGGCGTCGCCGCTGACCTACGTGCGCGAGCACAGCCACGACGACGTACGCCGCTACGTGGGCGGGCACCCGATGGCCGGCAGCGAGCGCTCCGGACCGTTGGCCGCGACCGCGACCCTGTTCGAGGGACGTCCCTGGGCGGTGACGCCGCACGCGGACGCCGACCCGGCCTCGACCGAGCTCGTCGCCGAGCTCGCCAGGCTGTGCGGTGCGGTCCCGCTGACCCTCAGCCCCGAGGACCACGACCAGGCGGTCGCCCGCACCTCCCACGTACCGCACCTGATGGCCGCACTGGTGGCGGGTCGGCTCGCGGTCGCGCCCGAGGGACACCTGGGCCTCAGTGGCCAAGGTGTGCGCGACGTGACCCGCGTCGCGGGCGGCGACCCCGGCCTCTACGGCCAGATCGTGGCCGGCAACGTGCGCGCGGTGACCGATCTGCTCACCGAGATCCGCGCTCAGCTCGACGAGATGATCGCGGCCGTCGGCAACGGCGACGCAGCTGCCCTGGACGTACTTCTCAAGGAGGGGCAGGCCGGCACCCGGGCCATCCCCGGCAAGCACGGTCGGCCCCAGACGGCCCAGGCGAGCGTCTACGTCACGGTGCCCGACGAACCGGGCAACCTGGCCAGGCTCTTCTCCGACGCGGGGGAGAGCGGCGTCAACATCGAGGACGTACGCATCGATCACGACCCGGGCCGCCCGGTCGGCGTCATGGAGCTGATCGTGGCCGACGACGCGGCCGACCGGATGCAGACGGTTCTGGAGTCCCGAGGTTGGGTCGCTCACCGGTAGGCTCCCGCCCGTGAGCAGCAGCAATCCCACCACTGACCCCGCAAGCATCGTCATCGCCGTCGACGGCACCTCCGGCTCCGGAAAGTCGAGCACCTCGCGCGGGGTCGCCGACCGTCTTGGGATGCGCTATCTCGACACCGGTGCGATGTACCGGGCGATGACCTGGTGGATGCTCAGCAACGACGTAGACGTGCACGACGCCGAGGCGGTCGCGGCTGCGGCCGGCAAGCCGGTGATCACCTCCGGCACCGACCCGCTCGGCCCCACCATCGCCCTCGACGGCGGCGACGTCTCGGTCGAGATCCGCAGCGACCGGGTCAACGGAGCGGTCTCCCCGGTCGCCACGGTCCCCGAGGTCCGGACGCGCCTGGTCGCGCTCCAGCAGCAGGAGATCCGCGATGCGCTCGCCGCCGGCTCCGGCATCGTCGTCGAGGGCCGTGACATCGGCACCGCCGTGTGGCCCGACGCCGACCTGAAGCTGTACGTCACCGCCGACCCGGCCGCGCGTGCGGCGCGCCGTGCCGCCGAGGAGGGCGGCACCGACGCAGAGGCCGTCCGTGCGTCGCTGGAGAACCGCGACAAGATCGACTCCACGAAGGGCGGTGCGGCGGTGCCGGAGGGCGCCACCCACCTCGACACCACGCCCTACACGCTGGAGGAGGTCATCCAGCTGGTGGTCGAGCTCGTCGAGACCACCGCATACGGCACCTCCGGCAAGGCGGGGGAGTGAGCGCGAGCCCACACGCGGGTTCGCCCCGCAGCGGGCTCCCGCGCACGGATGAGGTCCCGCATCCGAGCCAGTGGGCGCTCTATCACATCAACATCTACGCCCGGTGGCTGATCCGGCGCCGCTTCGACGTGCGGTTGCACGAGACCGCCAACATCCCGAAAACCGGCCCGGTCGTCTTCGCCTCCAACCACATCGGGATCATCGACGGTCCGCTGCTGGCGATCTTCACGCCGCGACCGGTGCACGCACTGACGAAGCTGGAGATGTTCGAGCACTGGTTCCTCGGCCCGTTCCTGCGCTGGGCGGGGCAGATCCCGCTCTACCGCTTCGGCAGCGACCCGGCCGCGGTGAAGATGGCGCTGCGGGTGCTGCACGATGGCAACGCGATGGGGATCTATCCCGAAGGCACCCGCGGTGCCGGCGACCTGGCCCACTTCAACCGCGGAGCCGCCTATCTCGCCCTCGCCTCGGGCGCCCCAGTGGTGCCGGTGACCATGTTCGGCAGCCGCGACCCGGGCGGTGGGATCTCGTCCCTGCCGCACAAAGGTGCTGTGATCGACATCTGCTATGGCGAGCCTTTCCGCGTCGAGCGCGTAGGCTGGCCACGTACCAGGGAACAAGTCGGGCATGTGTCGGGTTTGCTCCAGAAGCACATGCTGGTCCAACAGGACCATGCGATGGCGTTGACCGGTCGCGAACTGCCCGGTCCGCTACCTACCGAGGAGAACGATGACTGACCCCGACGTTTCGTATGAAGACGTACGAGACTTTCACGAGACCGACGAGACCCCGACCGGCCCGCAGCCGGTGCTGGCGGTCGTCGGCCGCCCCAACGTCGGGAAGTCGACCCTGGTGAACCGGATCATCGGCCGCCGCGAGGCCGTCGTCCAGGACGTCCCCGGGGTGACCCGCGACCGGATCTCCTACGACGCCAACTGGAACGGTAAGGGGTTCACGCTGGTCGACACCGGCGGCTGGAACCCCGACGCCCAGGGTCTGGCCGAGCGGATCGCCGCCCAGGCCGAGATCGCGGTGTCCCTGGCTGACGCGGTCCTCTTCGTCGTCGACGCGAAGGTCGGCATCACCGACACCGACGAGGCGGTCGTACGCATCCTGCGCAAGTCCGGCAAGCCGGTCATCCTGGCCGCCAACAAGGTCGATGACATGCGCACCGAGGCGGAGGCGGCCGCGCTGTGGAACCTCGGGCTCGGTGAGCCGTGGCCGGTCTCCGCGCTCCATGGCCGTGGCTCCGGCGACATGCTCGACGCGATCCTCGCGGTGCTTCCCGACCCGCCGCCGATGCCCGAGGGCACCGAGATCGGCGGCCCGCGGCGTATCGCGCTGGTCGGCAAGCCCAACGTGGGCAAGTCCTCGCTGCTGAACAAGCTCGCGAAGGAGGAGCGGGCGGTCGTCGACAACGTCGCCGGCACGACCGTCGACCCGGTCGACGAGCTGATCATGCTCGGTGACCGGGAGTGGCGCTTCATCGACACCGCCGGCATCCGCAAGCGGGTCAAGGAGGCCTCCGGGCACGAGTACTACGCGTCCTTGCGCACCACGACCGCGATCGACCGTGCCGAGGTGGCCGTTCTCGTGATCGACGGCGGCGAGAAGATCTCCGAGCAGGACATCCGCATCCTCCAGACGGTCCGCGAGGCCGGTCGCGCTCTGGTCATCGCGTTCAACAAGTGGGACCTCGTCGACGAGGACCGCCGCTGGCAGCTCGACCGTGAGATCGAGCGCGAGCTCGTCCAGGTGCAGTGGGCCCCGCGGATCAACGTCACCGCCCGAACCGGATGGCACGTCGACCGCCTGGTCCCGGCGCTCGACAAGGCTCTCGAGGGCTGGGAGACGCGGATCGGCACCGGCGCGCTCAACTCGTTCCTCGGCCGCCTCGTCGCCGAGCACCCGCACCCGGTCCGCTCCGGCAAGCAGCCGAAGATCCTCTTCGCCACCCAGCCCTCGACCGCGCCGCCGACCTTCGTGCTCTTCACCAGCGGCAAGCTCGAGGCCTCCTACGAGCGCTACATCGAGCGCCGCCTGCGCGAGGAGTTCGGCTTCGTCGGCACCCCGATCGTGCTCCAGCAGCGGGTCCGGGAGAAGCGCAAGCGCTAGTGCTCCGCGGGGGCAGGCGCCAGCTGGCCCTCCGCCCCCGCGTGCACCCAGCCGTTGTTGGCGGCGTGCCAGCCCAGCTGCATCCGGGTCTCCACGCCGGCCAGGTCCAGCAGTGCGCGCACCCTGCGCTGCACGGTGCGCAGAGACGTACCCAGCTGTTTGGCGACGGTCTGGTCGGTGAGCCCGGCGAGCAGCAGGCCGAGGACCTGCGCGTCCTCGTCGTCGAGCTGCTGGGCGACGTCGCCGGTGAGCCCGGAGGTCCCGACGAGCATTGGCGTCGCCTGGTCCCACACGTTCTCGAAGAGCGCGATCAGCGCGTCGAGCAGCGTGCTCTCCCGCACCAGCAGCGCACCGACGACATCGCCCGAGGAGGTCAGCGGCATCAGCGCGAGCCGCCGGTCGACCACCATCAGCTTGAGCGGCACCGAGTCGGCGAACCGGACCTCCTCACCCGCATCGGTCGCCTCGATCGCCTCGTCGACCGTCACGTCCTGGCTCTCGAGCATGCTGCGCTCGACGACGACGCGATACTGTACGCCGCGCGCGACCGCCTTGTTCTCGGCTGAGTTCTCCTGGCTGGAGGTCACGATCACCGGCGGGCGGACGAAGGCGTCCACCCGTTCGCGGGCGCCGAGCTGAACCTGCTCGAACCGGTGCCGGACTGCGTCCTCGCCATGGATGACGTCGATGACATCGGTGGGTCCGCGGCCAGCGGCTGCGAGGCGATACGCCTCGTCGAGCCGGCTGAGCTCGATCTCCGCATGTCGCACCTCGTCCTGCTGCCGGGCGAGCAGCGCTCCGAGCGCGATCGCGGGCGGAGCCGCGGCGAAGCGCCGGTCGTCGCCGGTGATCCGCGCGGCCAGGCCGTGCTCCTCGAGCCGGCGCAGCAGCAGACGGGCCTCTCCCGGGGACGTCCCGAAGGCGCTGAGGGCGGCCGCGAACTCGGCGGCGGTGGCGGAGGGCATGGTGATGAGCTCGCCGTAGGCGAGAGTCTCATCAGGGGTCAGACCGAGCACGTCGACGAGCATGGCACTGCTGCGACAGATCCCGGGCAGCCGGGTGCTGTCGGAGTCTCGCCATGCCGTAAAACCGCCACGACTTCGCTCTTGTCGCCTGTCGCGCCTCATTGACAGGGTCCATCTCCATGAGACCCCCAACCAGAACCGGCCTGTCGGCCGCCACCAGGGCCGTCGCAGCAGCTGCTGCGGCGACCGCCCTGGCGGCGACGATGGCCACCAGCGCGCATGCGACCCCAGGCACCGAACCCTCGCCTGAGGCCCCCAAGACCGACGCCGGCCGCACCACGGCCGGCACGGCACCCCGTACGCCCGCCCTCGACGACGGCCGAACCACGATCACCCTCGTGACCGGCGACGTCATCGACGTGACCGCGACCGACGATGGCGTCCTGACCGTTGGGTTCGACCCCGCTGCGGACGCCATCGAGACCCAGCAGGTCGGCGATCATCTCTACGCGATCCCCGTCTCGGCCAAGCCCTACCTGGCCGCGGGCACGCTCGATCGTCGGCTGTTCGACGTCACCGCGCTCCTCGAGATGCGCTACGACGACGAGAGCGTCGACGCCACCCCGCTGATCCTGGAGCAGGCATCAGCCCGCGCCAAGGCGGCGAAGCTGCCGGGCACCGAGCGTACGCTCGACCTGCCGAGCATCGACGCCGACGCCGTCGCGGTGAGCAAGAAGAAGGCGCCCGCGTTCTGGGCAGCCGTGGCCACCGACGGCGGGACGTCTTCGCGTGCTGCCGGTCCCGCCGGGAAGCTCGGCGCCGGCATCGAGAAGATCTGGCTCGACGGCAAGGCCGAGACCACGCTGGACCGCAGCACCGCCCAGATCGGCGCGCCCGAGGCATGGGCCGCGGGCTTCGACGGCAAGGGCGCGAGGGTCGCGGTCCTCGACACCGGTATCGACGCCAGCCACCCCGACGTGGCCGACCAGGTCGACGAGGCGCAGTCGTTCGTCCCGGGGGAGGAGGCCACCGACGACGTCCACGGTCACGGCACCCACGTCGCCTCCACCGTCCTCGGCACCGGCTCTGCCAGCGACGGCGCCTATAAGGGCGTCGCCCCCGGTGCCGACCTGCTGGTCGGCAAGGTCCTCGACAACGGCGGCTACGGCCAGGACTCCTGGATCATCGCCGGCATGGAGTGGGGCGCGGCGAACGCCGACATCGTCTCCATGAGCCTCGGCGACTCCAGCCTCAACGACGGCACCGACCCGATGGCGCAGGCGCTCGACGCGCTGAGCAAGGAGACGGGTGCGCTCTTCGTCGTCGCAGCAGGCAACAGCTACGCCGAGGGCTCGCTCGGTAGCCCCGGCACCGCTGACGCCGCGCTCACGGTCGGCGCGGTCGACGACGGCGACGTACGTGCCGACTTCTCCAGCTACGGCCCGCGGGTCGGCGACCACGCGATCAAGCCAGACTTGACCGCGCCGGGCGTCGGTATCGTCGCTGCCCGCTCCGCGCAGTCCGGCGGCGAAGGCTCCTACACCTCGATGAACGGCACCTCGATGGCCACCCCGCATGTCGCGGGAGCCGCTGCGATCCTCAAGGGCGCCAACCCGGCTTTGTCCGGCGAGCAGCTCAAGAACGCCCTGGTCTCCTCCGCGGCCGACATCGACGCACCGGCGTACGAGGTCGGCACCGGCCGTCTCGACGTGCCCGCCGCGCTCGACGGCGTGGAGGGCTCGGGCGACGGATTCCTCGGCTTCTACGGCTGGCCGCACGACGGTGACGAGCCCGCGAGCGGCACCGTGACCTACACCAACTCCACCGATGCCGACGTCACGCTCGCGCTGAGCACCGACGTCATCGGCCCGGACGGCAAGGCGAGCGACCTCGTCTCGCTCTCCGCCGACGAGGTCGTGGTCCCGGCCGGCGGCAGCGCCGAGGTCACCATCTCGGCCGACGCCGACGACGCCCCGCGCGCGGGCAAGTACAGCGGCGCCGTGGTCGCCACCGACGCCTCCGGCGAGGTCACCGTGCGCACCGCGACGGCACTGGTCAAGGAGGAGGAGCGCTACGGCCTCGACATCATGGCGCTCGACCGTTCCGGCGAGCCCGCCTCCGGTTACGTCGACTTCTACCGCTACGGCGACCAGTTCGTCAGCACGCTGCCGATCGACCCGGCCACCGGCAAGGTCGCGACCCAGCGCCTGCAGCCCGGCACCTACTCGGCCACGGCGTTCCTCGACGTCGCCGGCTCCGCCGGACCCGGCTCGACCGGTGTGGCGCTGGTCGGTGACCCGCAGGTGGTGGTCACCGACGAGGACCAGTCCCTCGTGCTCGACGCCCGCGGGGCCGACGAGCTCACCCTGAAGACGCCCAAGGACAGCGACGTCGCCTACCGCCGGTTCCAGTTCTTCAACGACTCCGGCATCGGCGGGCTCTACGCGACCTTCGGCGCCACCTATGCGGTCCCGGTCGACATCGACTCGATCTACGCCGAGGCCACCGGCCCCGTCGACAGCGCGGAGTTCGACTTCGCCGTACGCTGGCGGGCCACCGAGCCGGCACTCGACGTGACCGCACGGAGCCCGCGGCCGACCGGGTTCGACCCGGTCTACCAGCTCGGCTCGGCCAGGCTCGACGGCCGGGTCTCGCTGCGCGCGGTAGCGGCTGGGAAGGGCACGTCCGCCGACTATGCGGGCGTCGACGCCAAGGGCCGGGCGGTCCTCGTGACCAGGGAAGACGCGGTCACCGCCGCGGAGCGCGAGGCGGCCGCACAGGCGGCCGGCGCGGCACTGCTCGTGGTCGTCAACGACCGTCCGGGCCCGCTGGTCGAGGTCGTCACCCAGGACGACGTACCGGTCGTCTCGGTGCGGTCTGACCAGGGCGCGAAGCTGCTGGCGGCGGCCGCGAAGGGCGCACTGACCCTGGAAGGCGAGGCCGTCGAGTTCCCGAGCTACCTCTACGACGTCTCCAAGAGCTGGCCCGGCCAGATCCCGGCCGAGCTCGCGCTCGCTCCGACCACGAAGCAGCTCGCCACCGTGGAGAGCCGTTTCACCGACACCGAGGAGCGCCTCGCCGTCGAGGACCGCGCCGACTGCCGCGACTACCAGTGGCCGCCGTGCCTCAGCGTCCGCGCGCTGCAGCCGACGGCGGCGGAGCGGACCGACTACGTCTCGACCTATGCCGGGGTCACCTGGTACGAGAACGTGACCCACGAGAGCGGCTGGGAGCAGCGAGGCGTACGCCAGGCGTACGAGCCGCGCAGCGCCACGGTGCGCAGCTGGTTCGCTCCTGTGGTCGCGCCCCGTACGGGCGACGGCTACTGGGGTCCGCGACACAGCGGCGACTGGTTCGCGGTCAACGTGCCCGATGCCAGTGGCACGGCCGGCATCACCGGCGGGTTCCCGTGGGGCGAGACCCCGGTGACCTCCCGTCTCTTCCAGGGCGACACCCTGGTGCGGGAGAGCGTCAGCCACGCGGTCCAGACGGCCGTCCCCGAGGTCGACGGCCCGCAGACGTACCGGTTCGAGATCGACACCGATGCGGCAGACGACACCCACCGCTACTCGACCAGCACCCGTACGTCCTGGACCTTCGTCGCCGACCAGGCCGATCCCGTCCCGTCCGGTGAGCAGGGCACGGCGCTGCCGCTCCTTCAGCTCGACTACGACGTGGAGACCGCGCTGGACGGCACGGTCCGTGCCGGTGCCCAGGTTCCGCTCGCCGTGATGCCCTACACGGTGCCAGGCGCGCTGCGCGCGGGCTCGGTGACCGGGGCGGCGCTGGAGGTCAGCTACGACGGCGGCAAGTCCTGGACAGCGGCGAAGCTGAGCAAGGACGGTGACCGTTGGGAGACGCGCCTGCGGATCCCCTCACGTGGCGCCGATCTGGTGTCGCTGCGGGCCACCGCCCGTGACGACGCCGGCAACGCGGTGACCCAGAAGGTGGTCTCCGCGTTCGGGATCAAGCGCTAGCCGAACGAAACAGGCCCGCAGGTCACCACCGGTGACCTGCGGGCCTGACGTACGTCCTAGGCCGCGGAGCCGTCCGCGGCGGCCTCGGCCGGCTTGGCCTCGAGCCGCTCGAGAACACCCTGGTAGAGCTTGGTCAGGGACGCGACCTCCTCGGGCGTGAACGCGTCGAACATGATCTGGCGGATCAGCTTCACGTGCTCGGGGGCGGCGGCCTTGATGGCCTCGAGCCCGGCAGGGGTGAGATCGACATAGGCTCCGCGCCGGTCATCCAGGCACTCACGACGCTCGACGAGTCCGCGCGCGGCCATCCGCATCACCTGGCGCGAGAGCCGGCTCTTCTCCCACTGGAGCTTGTCACCGAGCTCGAACATCCGCAGCGAGCGGTCGGGGACGTCGGTCAGGTTGACCAGGACGTCGTAGTCGGCGAGGGAGAGGCCGTTGTTGGCCTGGAGGTCGCGGTTCATCCGTGCGGTGAGCTGTGCGTTGACGGCCAGCCAGGCACGCCACGCGACCTGCTCGTCGTTGCTGAGCCACTTGACCTCATCCATGAGGGCTACCTTACCGAGTCGTAATGGGTGTCTTCACCATCACCGCCCGTCGGCGCAGGTCGTCGCCGGCTACGAAAACAGTTGATGCAGAAACTAGACTCTGTTCAGGCCCCTTGGGCGCCGACCACGTTGGGCAGGTCGGGCTCCGGCACCGGCATGAGGAGAGCGATGAGCATCGACATGGACTTCATCACGAAGGACCGTGAGCGGATCAAGAAGGAGTACCTCCGCGAGGAGGCACGCCGCCCCGCCAGCACCGCGCGCGGGATCCATCACACCGCGCTGCTCGCCTCGGACGTACGCAGGTCGATCGAGTTCTACCAGGGGCTCCTGGAGTTCCCGCTGACCGAGATCTTCGAGAACCGCGACTACGCCGGCTCCGACCACTTCTTCTTCGACGTCGGCGCGGGCAACCTGCTGGCCTTCTTCACCCTCCCCGGGCTGGACCTGGGGGAGTACGCGGAGGTGCTCGGCGGGCTGCACCACATCGCGATCTCGGTGACCACTGAGAAGTGGGACTACCTGCGCGCGAAGCTGGACGACGCCGGGGTCGACTACCTGATCGAGTCGAAGTCGTCGATCTACTTCAAGGGCCCCGACGGCGAGCGGCTCGAGCTCCTCGCCGACCCGCTGGGGGAGATGTACGGAACCAAGGTCCTCTGACCGGACCGCGGAACCGGTGAGACGGCCGGGACGGGCGCGTGCCCGTCCCGGTCGTCTGCTCAAGGACGGTCGAACGGGTCCTCGGGCACCTCGAGCTCGAGCTGCTCCTCATAGACCTGCTCCTCGGCCCGTCGGTCGGCGAGCCACGCCGTCAGCGCCACCACGACCAGCTGCGAGCGGGACTCCGCGGCCATCTCGTGGACCATGGCATCGAGCACGTCGACGTTGGTCGCCAGCAGGCGCAGGGGCATCGTGACGTACGGATCCTCGAGCCGTTTCGGCTTCGGGACGTTGCGCATGAAGGTGCCGTCGGAGACGGGCCTGGTCTTCTCGCGCAGCGCCGCCTGGTGGGCCCGCAGGAGGACCGGGAGCCGGGGGCGCGTCGCCGCGACGGCGTCGAGCATCACGTCGACGAGCGAGCGCGGGACCTCCTGGCTGTAGTTCTTCCACTGCGCAGCCAGGGACGCTGGCACGGAGAGACTGATCGCCTGCACCGGCATGCCCTGGCGGCGCCCGGCACCCTCGCGCCGGGACTTGGTGCGGTGAGCAGGGGTGCCCTTGCGGGAGATCGGGTCGAGTTTGACGGGCGAGTCCACGGACGCCTCGCTGGCAGCTGTCGCCGGAGCGGTGGTCTCGTCGGTGGCGGATGGGGAAGATGAATCCGACACGGTGAGCTCCTGGGTTGGGGGTGTTCCTTCGGTCAGGGTTGATTCTGTCGGAGACCACCGACAGTTTCAGTGACGGATGGGACCTGAGTGGCTTCTGGGACCGCTCTGGCCGGATGTATGTGGGGTCTAGGGACGCGCGCTATCGCACAGCGAGTTCGCCGGATGGGCCAATGCACAGGGGCGTCGCCTGCCGGCGACGCCCCTGTTGAAACCCGCTGATCAGGTCAGGAGGCTGCGCGCCATGGTGCTGGCGAGGTAGTGGTCCACGATCGCGTCGATGTCCTGGTCGACGTCGATGGTCGTGCCCGGCTCGTCGGAGGCGAGGGGTTCGAGGGCGGTGAACTGCGATCGCAGCAGGGACGCCGGCATGAAGTGGCCCGCGCGGCCGGCGAGGCGCGCCTCGATGACTTCCGGGGTACCGCTGAGGTGGAGGAGCTGGAGCCCGTGGGTGCGGCTGTGGAGCAGGTCGCGGTAGCTGCGCTTGAGCGCTGAGCAGCTCAGCACGGCGCCGGTCGGCTCATGTTCGGCCAACCAGTCGCCGAGCGTCTCCAGCCAGGGACGTCGGTCGTCATCGTCGAGCGGGCGCCCGGAGGCCATCTTCGCGATGTTCTCCGGCGGGTGGAAGTCGTCGGCGTCGGCGAAGGCGACCTGGAGTCGCTGGGCGATGGCAGCGCCGACGGTGGACTTGCCGGAGCCGGAGACGCCCATGACGACGAGGAGGGGGTGCTGTGTCACGCGTCACAGCGTGCACGAAAAGGCATCCGTTTGCAAGACCGGTCACGGAAAAAGGACTCTGATTGTGGCGATCGGGGAATATGGGACGATGCCGCCGTGACGACTTCCAGCGGTGGTGCCGTACGGCGGCTGCATCAGAGCGTCCGGGACGCCCTCGGACGCGACATCGTCTCCGGTGAGCTCCCGACGGGGGCGGTCCTCACCCTGGAAGGGATCCAGGCGACGTACGACGTCTCGCGCCCGATCGCCCGGGAGGCCGTGCGCGTGCTCCAGGCGATGGGGATGGTCACGACCCGGCGACGAGTCGGCATCACGGTCCTGCCCCGACAGGAGTGGAATCTCTTCGACCCGCTCGTCATCCGGTGGCGCCTCGACGGCGAGGGCCGCCGCGAGCAGCTGCTGTCGCTCTCCGAGCTGCGTCGCGGGTTCGAGCCGATCGCTGCCCGCCTCGCTGCCGAGCGTGCCGAGCCGGAGCATCACGGCGCCCTCGCCCAAGCAGTGGTGGACATGGTCGTGCACGCCTCAGCCGGCGACCTGGAGGCCTACCTGGACGCCGACACCACCTTCCACCGGGTGCTCCTCAACGCCTGCGGCAACGAGATGCTCGCCGCCTTCGGCGACCTCGTCGCCGAGCTCCTCGCCGGCCGTACGCACCACCACCTGATGCCGGACACACCGAACCCGACCGCCATCGAGCTGCACGAGAAGGTGGCGCTCTCCATCCGCAACGGCGACCCCGCAGGGGCCGAGGAAGCCATGCGCGCCATCATCGACGAGGCCGCCGAAGCCCTGGCCTCCGCCGACGACCCGCCGTAGGGGTACCGATTGGAGGCCGCCCGGCGCCGTGCGGTAATGTTCGGAGCGCTTCGAACGGAGAGATCCGCTCGCAGTTTCGGGCTGTGGCGCAGCTTGGTAGCGCACTTGACTGGGGGTCAAGGGGCCGCAGGTTCAAATCCTGTCAGCCCGACAGATTCGCCCCTGACCTGCATCGCAGGTCAGGGGCGTTTTTTGCGTCTGTCTGCAAGGTTCACCACGTTGCCGGGCGACGGAGCCGTTCGCTATCGCTCCGAGGGTGCGGAATTCGTGCCTGCGGCGACGCCGTACGCAGCCGTCCTCATGTGGCGAACTCGTCGACCGCGGTCAATACCCGGCGGTCAAAGGTGTGGCGCTGGGTGGCGAGTTCCTCTCCAGTTGGTGCTTCTCCGACGATGAGGTTCCCCCGGTCGTCGACCGACTGAGGCTGGTCCTCCGCATCCGGAAGCACCGCGACGGCAGACTTCGCGAACCCACAGTAGTAGGCGATGCCCTCGCTCAGTTGAGCCTCCAGAAGGTCGACCATGGGCGCGACGATCGGGTCCTCGGCGGTAGCACCGGCGAGCCCGAGCCACAGAATGCGCTTCCCTGCCAACCGCGGAGCGCTGCGACCGTAGGCGAACCCGTAGTTCCACACGCGGTCGATCCACCCTTTGAGGAGCGCCGGCGTGCTCTGCCAGTAGATCGGGAAGACCACGACCAGCAGGTCGGCGGCGAGGACTCGTTCCATGTGCCGCTGCACTTGCATCGAGTACGCCTTGTCCCGATTGTTCCAGTCGGGCTCGTCCTCGACCGTCATCCTGGGGTCGAACCCCTCTGCGCGCAGGTCGAGGACATCGATCTCATGCTCGGCCGCACGGAGTCGTTCGGCGACCAGGTCGGCGACGTGCGCGGTTCGTGAGTCGGGTCGGTGATGCGAGAGGACGACGAGCGTTCGTGTGTATGTCATGAGATGAGTACAGCGCGCTGCGTGTAGACGATCCATGGGTTGAAGGCTCTGATCGATAGGGGTTCGTCTACACTTTAGGTATGGATCCACTGAGCTCGCTCCTGTCAGGCATCCGTGCTGAAGGCTCCGTCGTGACCTCGGCCGTGCTGAGCACGCCGTGGTCCATCCGTTTTGTGGACGAGGCGGTACTGACGATGGTCACGGTGCTGCGTGGCGGCGGCGTGCTTCACCTCGCCGACGGAGATAACCGGAGGGTGAGGCCGGGGGAGACCGCGCTCGTACGCGGTCCTGCTCCGTTCTTGCTCGCCGACCGTGCCGACGTTGCGGATGACCCCGCGACGAGCTACGAGGTCGCCTGCTTCCTGTGCGAGGACGAGGACCACTACGTCGCGCCTTCACCCCACGCGGACGCGACGACCCTCGTGGTCGGCGTATACCGAACGGTGGGCCATCGATCGAACAGGGTCCTCGACACACTTCCGACAGTGCTGATCGTCCAGGAGGAGCCCGGCGTCTGCGACTGGATGGAATCGGTGGCCTGTGACGCTGCGAACCATCAACCTGGATCGCAGGCGCTCATGGACCGGATGCTCGACTGGGCCCTGGTGTGCACTCTGCGTACCTGGTTCGAACGAGTTGGCGCCGAGGCACCGGCGTGGTACCGCGGGCTGGCAGACCCCGTAGTCGGACCAGCCCTCGATGCGGTCCATCGCCGACCGACCGAGCGATGGACGGTGGCTCGAATGGCGGCCGAGGCCGGCGTGTCGCGGGCGCTGTTCGCCCGCCGATTCCGCGAGGTCGTCGGCCGTCCACCCTTGACGTACGTCACCGAGCATCGCCTCGACGAGGCATCCGATCTTCTGGTGAGTACGGACCTGGGCGTCGCACAGATCGCCAAGACGGTCGGATACGCCGACTCGTTCGGGTTCAGCGCGGCATTCAAGCGGGTCCGTGGCAGCAGCCCGACCGCGTTCAGACGCGCATCGTCATCCACTTCCCGCGGTTTTAACGATCGCTAGCAGTGATGCCTGGGCACGTTGTGCGATCGGGTTCGGCGAGCCGTGGTCAGGTGATCGCCTCCTGGACGTGGAGTGGGTCTATCTCAGAGGACTGGTCCGCGGACCTCTTGTGGCCAACCGCAGCCCTCCGCGAGCCGGCCGGCCCAGTACTTGGCGGTCTCGACGTCGGGTACGTCGACGACGACGAAGCCGCCGAGGTGCTCCTTGGTCTCGACGTAGGGGCCGTCGGTGACCACGGTGGTTCCGCTGGTGGCATCGGCGCTGTGGACGGTGTGGTCGTCTGCGAGGCCACCGCCGAACACCCAGACGCCGGCGTCCATCATCTCGCGGCTGACGGCGCTGGACGGCTCCACTCTGCTCTGGAACCACTCTTCGGTGTGGTCGCCGCACCACTGGGCGTTGAAGTAGATGATGTAGTTCGCCATGTCGACTCCTCGAGGGCAGGGCGGACCGGGTGTCCGCTCTCTACTGTTCCACGAACGAGCGCGACCGGATACGACAGTCGGACGACCTCAGTCCAGCTCGAATCGATCGCGACGGCCGTCCTCAGGCGTCGCGGTGACGCCTGGTTCGCCTGCGCCTGATGTGCTCGAGACCTCGTGATGGTGCCGATAGGTCCGGGCCAGGTCGCAGATCATGAACGCGACCAGTGCGCCGCCCCAGACCGCGAGGCCGACCCAGGCGAAGAGCTCGCCCATCGTGATGGCCTGTGATTCTGCTGATGCCAGCAGGTGAGCGTGCTCGGGTCTGGTCGGTTCGGTGCCGTTCGTATCGGCATCGGTGAGCGGTTGGGGCGACGACGCGCCCATAACCGATCGATCCCACAGGGTGGTCGTCATCTCTGAGCCTCCATCGGATGGTCCGACGAAGGTCTTCCTCAGCGGGTGCTCCGCGGGCCGGGCGGCAAGCCGTGATGACGACACGTGGCGATGGAGGTACTCCCCTTCGAGAACATGCTAACGCGGGCCGACTCAACTTCGACAGGGCTTCGACGCATCAATGGGAGCGTGGATGGTTACCGGCGGTCCACTCGATGAAGCAGTCTGGGTGACTACTTCTAGCCGCGTGGCAGGGAAAAGTGACACCACGATGAGTCGTCGGGTGCCGCGACCCCGGCAACAGTCCGGGGTCGCGGTCCGTTTCATCTGACACCGGTTTCCGGCCCACGAAGTGCCGACATGGGGCGATACTCGAGAGATGACGAAGCAGCCCCCGGAAGACTTCAGCAAGCTCCCGCCCTCGGTGCCGCTGGAGGAGACGGTCGCCTACCAGGCCGAGGAGATTCCGCTCGGTCCCGAAGGTGGTGGGGGCGGGATCGACGGCGCCGGAGACGGCGACTGAGCGCCGCTCGGTCGGGCGCCGGAAGCCGGATGCGTGTCACTGCGACCCCGGACGTACGACACCTGCAACCGCTGCGTCGAGACCGTGACGAGCGCTCTCGGTGACCTGGACGGAGTCCAGGGCGTCGAGGTCGATCTGAACCCGGGAGCCGTGTCGAGCGCCCGCGTCACCGCCGACGAGCCGGTCGAACCGAGGGTCCTCAGGTCCACGCTCGCCAAGGCCGGCTTCACGATCGCCCGGGACACCTGAGTGGTAGTCGGCCGTGCCCGACCTCGGCTCCCGCCGATTCTTCCCCGGCCCTCACCGCCGAACCTGAACTCTCCTACCTCGGTGGCCTTCACCATACGAACAAAGGTACTACCGCTACGCCTCGGACGAGGCCGGTCGTCGATATGGGTGCCGTGGGCCGGAAAGCCTCCCGCTCAGGCGTCGAGATCCTGCGCGACGAGCGCTGCGACGGCATCGACCGCGGCCTGGTCCTCGCCGGTGACCTCGACCTTGTCGCCGTTGGCGGCACCGAGGGTCATGATCAGCAGGGACGAGGCGGCGTCGACCGGCTCGCCGCCAGGAACGGCGAGAGTGATCTCGGCTCCGAGCTCTTCGACCTTCTCGGAGATGATCGCTGCGGGACGGGCGTGCAGGCCGACGGCGGAGCCGACGGTGACGGTCTGAGTGGGCATGATGCTCCTTCGTTTGATGGGTTCGAGACGTATGGCTGGTTCAGCTGGCCGCGCCGGCAGGAACCGGAGCGCGACCGATGGACTTGAGGGCGATCACGGCGGCTGCGCCGACGATCATGCCGGCGGCCAGTGCGATCAGGTAGCCGAGGATGTTGGTGACGGCGAAGAGCACGAAGATGCCGCCGTGAGGTGCGCGGACGCCGACCTCGAAGAGCTGGGAGAGGCCGCCGGTCACCGCGCTGCCGAGCATGATCGCCGGGATGACACGCATCGGATCGCCTGCGGCGAACGGGATGGCTCCCTCGGTGATGAACGAGGCGCCGAGCAGCCAGCCGGCCTTGCCGTTCTCGTGCTCTGCGTTGGTGAACAGCTGCGGACGTACGACGGTGGCCAGCGCCAGCGCGATCGGCGGGACCATCCCGGCGAGCATGACCGCGGCCATGATCCGCAGCTCGGGGGAGTCGGCGGCCAGCGAGGCGGCACCGACTCCGGCGGCGGCGAAGCTGTAGGCGACCTTGTTGAGCGGACCGCCCATGTCGAAGGCCATCATCAGGCCGAGCACCGCGCCGAGGGCGACGGCACTGGTGCCGTCGAGGGCAGCGAGGCCGTCGGTGAGCCGCTCCATAAGCCAGTTGATCGGCTTTCCGAGCACCACGATCATCACCAGACCGGCAAGGATCGAGGTCACCAGCGGGATCACCAGCACGGGCATCAGGCCCCGCGCCCAGCTCGGCACCCGCCAGCGGCTGACCCAGTGCGCGATCACGCCGGCCAGCACTCCGCCGGCGATCGCCCCGAGGAAGCCCGTCGCGGGTGCCGCGACGCCGTCGGCGTTGACCACGCCGAACAGGTTGACGGCCAGCGCGCCCATGATGAAACCCGGGGCGATGCCGGGACGGTCGGCGATGGCGTACGCGATGTAGCCCGCCAACGCCGGGATGAACAGCATGAACGCGGTCTTGCCGATCACGAAGAGCAGTGCGCCCAGGTAGACGGCGAGGGCGCTGTCGAACAGAGCGTGCTCGAGGCCGAGAGCCTGTACGTCGGGGAGGTTGGTCAGCGTGTTGTCGACCATGACCGCGCCGTAGACGTCGGTGATGTCGTAGCCGCCGAGCAGGAAGCTCAGCGCGATCAGCAGACCGCCGGCGGCGACGAACGGGATCATGTAGGAGACCCCGGTCATCAGGATCCGGCGGGTCCGGGCGCCCCAGCTCTCCGAGGTTGCGGTGGCGGTCTCGGAGGAGTCGCCCCGGTCGGACTCGACGCGCGCGGCGTGCGGGTCCGCGGCGGCAGCGAGCGCCTCGGCGATCATCGCGTCGGCGTCGTCGATCGGACGCTTGACCCCGGAGGAGACCAGCGGCTTTCCGGCGAACCGGCTTCGGTCGCGGACGCCGACGTCGACGGCGAAGATGGCGGCGTCGGCCTCGGCGATCGTCTCGGCCGGCAGGGGCGTCGCGCCGGCCGAACCCTGGGTCTCGACCGCGATCTCGACCCCGGCTCGCGCGGCCGCGGCCTGGAGCGCCTCGGCCGCCATGTAGGTGTGCGCGATGCCGGTCGGGCAGGCGGTCACCGCGACCAGGGAGCGCTTCTTCGTGGGGGCCGGCGTCGTTGCCGGCGCTGGGCTCTGAGCTCCGGTCTCTCCGTCGCCGACCGCGTCCAGGATGGTCTGGGCGGCCTCTGCGGCCGAGTCGGTCTCGCGCAGCATCCGGCCGAACTCAGGGCGGGTAAGCGCACGGGCCAGCTTGGTCAGGATGGTCAGGTGGGTGGCGTCCCCGCCCGCGGGTGCCCCGATCAGGAAGGCGAGATCGGCCGGCCCGTCCTTGCCGCCGAAGTCGACCGGGGGTGAGAGCCGGGCGAACGCCACCACGGGCTCGTCGACACCGGACGTACGGCAGTGGGGGATCGCCAGGCCGCCGGGGAGCCCGGTGGCGGAGACCTCTTCGCGGGCCAGCGCGTCGGCGATGAGCGCGTCCAGGTCGGTGGCACGGCCGGAGTCCGCCACGCGCTGCGCCAGGGCGCGGATGACGTCGTGCTTGTCGGGGCCGAGGTCGGCGTCGAGGGTCGCGAGCTCGGGGGTGATGAGTGCGGACATCAGAGTCCTCCGGTGATGGGGTCGAGGTCGCGTACGGACACGAGATCCGCGCGGACCTGGGGTGGGGTGGGGAGGGTGGTGCCGGGGAGGCCGGCGGCTGCACTGCCGTACGCGACGGCGAGCCCGAGACGCTCAGGGGCGGAGAGTCCGCGCAGGTCGGCGAGGAGATAGCCGAACAACGAGCTGTCCCCGGCCCCGACCGTGCTGACGACAGCGGTGGGGGGCGGGGTGGCGTGCCACGTGCCTTCAGCGGAGACGAGCACGGCACCGTTCGCGCCCAGCGTCGCGAGCACGGCCGCGACCCCGCGGTCGACCAGGGTCCGGGCTGCCGAGGCCGCGGCGGCCGGGTCGTCGAGGGTGGCCGCGTCGGTCCCGGTGATGGAGGCCAGCTCCTCGGCGTTGGGCTTGAGCAGGTCCGGTGCGCCGGCGGGGAGGCGGGCGGCGAGCGCCTCGAGGGGCGCCTCGCTCGTGTCGACGGCGATGCGAGCGCCGGTGGAGCGCAGCGCGCTCACGACCTCGGCGTACCAGCCTGCCGGCGCGCCGGGCGGCAGCGATCCGGCGAGAACGACCCAGCCGGCGTGCTCGGCCTCCTGGACGAGCCGGGCGGCGAGCGCATCGAGCAGCGCCGGCGTCGCGGTGGCGCCGGGACCGTTGAGCTTGGTGGTGGTGCCGTCGGGCTCGGTCACGGTGGTGTTGATCCGTGGCTGGCCGGCCGGTCCGACCGCGACCACGTCGAGGCCGGTGGCGCGCAGCTCGGTGATCATCGGGTCGAGGTCGGGGCAGGGGAACACGGCACGGGTGGGAACCCCCGCGGCGTACGCGGCTCCGGAGATGTTCACGCCCTTGCCCCCGGGCTGGGAGGTGGTGCTGCGGGCCCGCAGCACCTCGCCGCGGCGCAGCGGGCTGGTGAGCATCACGGTGTGGTCGATGCTCGGGTTGGCGGTCAGGGTGACGATCATGCGATCAGCACCTCCAGACCGCTCTCCCGGAGCTCGGTGGCGACGTCGTCGTCGATGTCGCTGTCGGTGACGAGCACGTCGACCTTGCCCAGCGTGGCGAAGCGCAACGTGGTCTCGACGCCGATCTTGCTGGAGTCGGTGAGGCACACGACCCGGCGGGCGGCGTCGACCAGCGCGCGCTTGGTCGCGGCCTCCTCGTGGTCGGGGGTGGAGAGGCCGTGGGCCAGCGTCAGCCCGTTGGTGGCCACGAAGCTGACGTCGACCCGCAGGCGGCTCAGGGCGTCCACGGTCTCGGCGCCGACGGCCGCCTGGGTGGCCGGCCGGACGCGACCGGGCAGCAGGTGGAGCTCGATCTGCGCGCTGCCGGCCAGCATGGCGGCGACGGGGACCGCGTGGGTCACCACGGTGAGCTGATGGTCGCGCGGAAGGGCGTGGGCGAACCTGCTGGTCGTCGTGCCTGCGTCGATCGCGATGGTGCCGCCGGCGGTGGGGAGGAGCGTGAGGGCGGCCTGGGCGATGCGGTCCTTCTGCGCGGGGTAGGTCTGCTCGCGCTCGCCGAGAGCGGACTCGAGCACGGCCATGGTCTCCACGGGCACCGCGCCGCCGTGCACCCGGCGGACCAGACCGCGTCGCTCCAGCGTGGAGAGGTCTCGGCGCACGGTCTCTGTGGTGACCTCGAAGCGCTCGGCGATGTCGGCCACGGATATCCGCCCGCGCTCGGCGACGAGACGGGCCGTCGCGATCTGTCGCTCTTCGGCGTACATCGCGGCCTCCTTCTATCGATGTGGTTTCGAGTGGGTTTCGGGCTTCAATGCGCCCACATATGTTGTTCTATGCCCGAATGTGTTGACTAGTCAAGGGTTCAGGGCGGATATTTGTGGCTATGGTCACGTCTCACTCATCTGTCCTCGCTGGCACTCCGGTGGTCCCGGGCATCGTGCTGGCGCCCGTCCATGTGGTGCGGACCGAGGTCGACCCCGCCGCGCTGGCGGCCTTCGAACGGCGCGGCTTCGACCAGCCCGAGGACGCCCTCGCGGCCTACGAGGCAGCCGCCACCGACGTCGCCGACGGCTACGCACGCCGGGCGGAGACCGCCTCCGGGGCAGCCGCCTCCGTCCTGAGCGCGAGCGCCGGCCTGGCACGTGACAAGGGGCTGAGGGTCGCCGTGGAGAAGCATCTGCGCGCGGGGGAGGGTCTGGTCGCCTCCATCGGTGCCGCGGTGGAGCAGTTCGTCACCCTGTTCAGCGGTATGGGCGGTCTGATGGCCGAGCGCGTCACCGACCTACGCGACATCGAGCGACGAGTGCTCGCGCACCTCGCCGGAGAACCCGAGCCCGGGGTGGACCTTCCGGAGGGCCCGTGCGTGCTGGTCGCCGTCGATCTGGCGCCCTCCGACACCGCCGCGCTCGACCCGGCCCACGTGGTCGCGCTGGTCACCGAGCGAGGTGGTCCCACCAGCCACACCGCGATCATCGCCCGCCAGCTCGGCATCCCGTGCTTGGTCGGCGTCGCCGGAGCAACCGGCATCGCCGCAGGCACCCCGGTGCTCGTCGACGGGCAGGCCGGCATCGTGGAGCTGGAGCCCGGCCCGGACGCAGCTGTCCGCGCTGAGGCAGACCTCGCCCGGCGCCAGGCGGTCGCGGTGTGGACCGGCCCCGGGCGCACCGCCGACGGCCACCCCGTGGCGCTCCTCGCCAACGTCGCCGACGGCTCCTCGGCACGCGACGCCTCCGCCGGTCAGGTCGAGGGCGTGGGCCTCTTCCGCACCGAGCTCTGCTTCCTCGACCGGCGCGAGGAGCCGACCGTGGCCGAGCAGGCCGACGTCTACGCCGAGGTGCTCGCACCCTTCGCGGGCCGCGGCCACGTCGTCGCACGCACCCTGGACGCGGGCTCGGACAAGCCGATCGCCTTCGCGACCCACGAGGGCGAGGAGAACCCGGCCCTGGGCGTGCGCGGTCTGCGGCTCGCCGCCGACAACCCGGGGCTCCTGGAGCGCCAGCTGGATGCCATCGCGATCGCCGCGGAGCGCACCGGCGCGGACACCTGGGTGATGGCGCCGATGGTCGCCACCGTCCAGGAGGCAGCCGACTTCGCCGCTCTGGTCCGTGCCCGCGGCCTCAAGCCGGGCGTCATGGTCGAGGTGCCGGCAGCCGCCCTGATGGCCCATCGGATGCTGGAGGTCGTCGACTTCCTCTCCATCGGCACCAACGACCTGACCCAGTACGCCATGGCCGCCGACCGGCTGGCCACCGACCTGGCCCACCTCACCGACCCCTGGCAGCCGGCAGTGCTGCAGCTCATCGCGATCACCGCCGAGGCGGGGCGTACGGCCGGCAAGCCCGTCGGGATCTGCGGCGAGGCCGCCGCCGACCCGCTGCTCGCGCCGGTGCTCGTCGGCCTCGGCATCACCTCGCTGTCGATGGCTTCCGCGGCCGTCCCTGCCGTCGGCGCGCGGATCGGCTCCGTGACCACCGGGTCGTGCGACGAAGCAGCCGAGGCCGCTCTCCGTGCGCTCTCGCCGCAGCAAGGCCGTGAGGCCGTGACGAAGGTTCTGGGCTGACCGCCGGCGACCGCATCTCCGGAGGTCGTGCTGGCAATTGTCGCTGCGCCACCTGCCATGCGGGGCTATCGTCCGGGCTCGTGTGGATAATCCCCGTGATCCTGCTCCTGGCCCTGGTCGGCCTGCTCGCCATCGTCGTGATGATTCTGCGGGGCGCGGTGGATGTTGCTACGCCAGAGACTTGGAAGGTGCCGGGCGCAGCATTGCGGGCGCTCGGTCTCCTGGCAGGCGGACTTGCGTTGGGCACGTACGCCTGGGGTCTTCTCCATGTCGCCGGAGCCTGGCTGGACGCGGCGGACGGAGGCACGAGCTCGTCGCCGCCTCCTCCGTGCCGCGATCATCTCGACGAAGCGCGCGCCATCCAGGTCGTGGGGTACGACCTCGATGTCGTCCCGCCCGGTTTCAATTGCGAGCTAACCGACGGCACGAGCGTCGAGATCCCCGTCGTCCCTGGATACATCACGCCGGCGGCGATGGTGCTCGGGGCGGTTGCTCTTGTCGGTCTCGGCGTTTCCACCAGACTGCAGTCGCGCACTGCGGTCGCGGGGGCCAAGCTCTAACCGACTTCGGGCCGCGTTGGCAGACTTGTGACCATGACGGCCCATTACACCTTCGCCGAGACCTGGGAGTTGCCGACGCCGGCGGAGGCGGTGCGGGATGTGCTGGTCGACGTGGAGCGGTATCCGCAGTGGTGGCCGCAGGTGCGGGCGGTGGCGAAGCTGGGGGAGGACGACGCGCTGCTGGTGTGCCGCTCGAGGCTGCCCTACGACCTGGAGATCGTGCTGCACGCGGTCAGCCGCGACCTGCCGACGCTGGAGGTCGGGCTCGGCGGCGACCTGGACGGCTTCGCGCGGTGGACGCTGACACCGGCCCCAGGCGGGAGCCGGATGGTGTTCGAGCAGGAGGTCGTCGTACGCGGTCTGCTCGGGCTGGCTTCGATCGCGCTGCGCCCGGTGCTCATCTGGAACCACCGGCAGATGATGCTCGGCTGCAAGCGAGGGCTGGTCGGTGGATAACGGGATGCTCGTGAACGCAGAAGGTCGCTACCGTGTGCGGCGTGAGCGAACCCGAGGCGAGCCTGGAACAGCAGCTCCGAGCGGCCATGGTCGGGTGCCGCGTCAGGGTCTTCCCGGCCTTCCCGAGTCCGGCGGAGCTCTTCGACGGTCTCGCCGCGGCATGCCGCGATCTGGGCATCGAGGAGTGGGACCAGTACGCCGAACGGGGTGCGGTGGCACGGCTCGAGGCTGAGGTCGGTGAGCTGTTGGGGAAGCCGGCGGCGTACTTTCCCTCAGGGACGATGGCCCAGCAGGTCGCGCTGCGGATCCACGCCGACGCAGCGGGCAATCGTCGGGTCGCGATTCCTGACCTCTCGCACCTGCTCCGTCATGAGGATGACGGTCCGCGGATCCTCCAGGACCTGCAGGTCGAGCACATCACCACGGGGCGCGAGATCGCAACGAAGGCACACCTGGACGCGATTCCCGGACCGCTGGCCGCATGTCTGGTCGAGCTGCCGCTGCGCGACGCGGGCTGCCTGCTGCCGAGCTTCGAGGACCTGACCGAGCTTTCCGATGCCTGCCGTCAGCGCGGTATCGCTTTCCACGTCGACGGGGCCCGGATCTGGGAGTCGCAGCAGTGGTTCGACAGGCCGTTGGCCGAGATAGCCGGTGTCGCGGACTCGGTCTACGTCAGCTTCTATAAGGGCCTCGGCGGCCTAGCCGGCGCGGCGCTGCTCGGCGATGAGGACTTCGTCGCTCAGGCGCGGCTGTGGCGCCACCGGATGGGCGGCACGCTCTACCGGTCAACGGCCGAGGCTGTGTCCGCGCTGGTGGGCCTCCGTGACCGCCTGCCTCGTCTCGCGGAGTGTGTGGAGTGGGGCCGGCAGATGGCCGCCGCGCTGCCGGCGTACGTCACTGTCCAGCCGCAGGTGCCGCACATCAACACCTTCCTCCTCTACGCCGTTGGCGACCCTGAGGCGGTCAACCGCCGTCTTCTGGAGACGGTGACCGCGGATTCGCTGGCATTCAGTCTGCCGTGGAAGGCGGCCGAGGAACCGGGCCGCGTGGTCACCGAGGTGACTGTTGCTCCCAACGCCCTCGCCCTGGACCCGGCAGACATCGCCGGCCGCTTCGCGACGCTCCTGGCCTGAGGCGCCGACCGATACGTGCCATGGCGCGATCAGCGCAGCGCTGAGCCCTTCTGATATTCGGCCCAGGACAGGTTCCAGTCGCCGAAGCCGTTGTCCCACTCCATCCGCCGGTCGGTGCCGACGGTGTCGACGATGTCGCCGACCCGGGCCAGGCCGTAGAGCCAGGCGGCGTTGGCGGTGGAGAGGCCGGTGCAGCCGTGGGAGACGTTGGCGTAGCCCTGGGAGCCGGTCGACCACGGCGCGGCGTGGATGAACTCGCCTGAGTTGGAGATCCGCATGGCGTACTCGACGTTGTCGAGGGAGTAGTAGTCGCTCGAGCTCTGGTCGGAGATGCCGATCGTCTCCGAGCGCATCTCCTTGACGCGGTGCTTCTCGGAGATGACCTTGATCCCTGAGCGGGTGGTGAAGCCGGGCTTGCCGGTGGTGATCGGGATCGTACGCAGCAGCTTGCCGTTGCTGAAGACCTTCATCTGGTGGGTGCGCGCGTTGACCTTGAAGACGTGCGCGTCACCGACCTTGTAGGTGGCGGTGCGGCTGTGCTGGCCGTAGACGCCGGCTCCGGCGGAGGCGCCGTTGATGTCGAGGTCGACCTTGATCGTGGTGCCAGGGGTCCAGTACTTCTGCGGGCGGTAGCGGGCCTCGGTGTCGGAGACCCAGTGCCAGGAGCCGGCCTGGGTCGGGGTGGAGGTGACGTGCATGCGCTTCTCGAAGGAGGCGTGGTCCTTGACCGGGAGGTCGAAGTAGACCGCGACCGGCATCCCGACGCCGACCTTGGTGCCGTCGACAGGGACGATGGTGGCGAAGGTCTGCTGGGCCAGAGAGAGCGAGCGGGTGGTGAAGCTGCTGGTGACGGTGCCGGTCTCACCGGTGGCGGTCACGGTGTAGCGCAGTGCCGGGTCGAGCAGGTCGTTGGCGGTCCACTTCGTCTTGTCCGTCGAGAGCGAGCCGGGCACGGTGCTTCCGTCGGGCCTGGCCACCTTCACGCTCGTGAACTCGCCCGAGGTCGCGGTGACGGTGACGGTGCTGTCGACCGGCACGTCCTTGGCTCCGTCGGCGGGGGCGATGTCGGCGGTCAGCGGCTTCGCCGACGGCGAGGCGGCAGACGACCCGCCCTTCGCCGAGTCCGGGGTCTCCGGGGCGCCGGCGCAGCCGGAGAGGGCGATCAGGGCCATCGTGGCCACGAAGACAGAGAAGGAACGAACCCGCATGGGACAACTATGCGGCAGGTGGCAACCGAATACTCAGCCCTGGACGCGCACGCGCCGAAGGTGTCGCGCGCCAGGAGGGATCCAGATGCTCCCGAGCGTGGGCGTTGTGGCGTTGTCGGCGGTGCCGCGTACGGTATCTGCCGATGAGTGAGACTCGCGTCGAGGCGGCGTACGCCGGGGCACTGGCCGCCTTCAAGAACCCGATGCTCGACCTCCTGCACGGTCGGTTCGCTCCGTTCGTGGTGGCGGTGCTCTCGGTGACCTTCACCTCCGATCGGGCGGCGGTGCCGGTGGTGGACGCGCACGCCGAGATCGGCGACATGCTGGACCGGCTCCGCGCCGCTGCCCTCGCTGATGGGAAGAGCGCCGAAGGTGAGAGCGGCGAGGTGATGCTCCCGGTCGGCACGGCGCGCGAGCTGTGCCGTCAGTGGGTGCGCTCCGGTTGGCTGCTGCGCCAGATCGAGGGCGAGGACGAGGTCTACCGGCTCTCGGCCCACGCGGTGGGTGCTCTGGAGGTCGCCGGACGGGCGAGCGGTTCGCGGGCACGGGTCTCCGAGTCGCGGGTCCGGACCCTCCTGGAGGCGGTCGAGCGGCTGGCCCAGGATGCTGACCCCGATGTGCTGACCCGGGTCGCCCGGCTGAGCGAGGAGATCGCCGAGCGGCGCGCCGAGATCGCCCGCCTGGACCGCACCGGTGTGGTCGACACGGTCGACGACGACACCCTGCTGGAGCAGGCCGAGAACATCCTCCACCTGACCCGCGAGCTCCCGGCCGACTTCGCGCGGGTGGTCGAGTCGATCCGGGCGATGCAGCGCGACGTGGTGACCGACCTGCGCCAGGACGTACGTCCGGCAGGCGAGGTCCTGCGCGAGTATCTTCAGCGCGGTAAGGACGTGATGGCCTCCACGCCGGAGGGCAAGGCGTTTGCGGGTGCGCTGCGGATGATCGGTGACCCGCGCCGCCTCGACGGCCTCGCCACCAACCTGCGCACGGTGCTGCGACATCGGTTCACCAGACAGATGGGTCCGCCCGAGCGGGCCGAGCTGGCCGCTGTCGGGCGCCGGATCGAGACGGGTGTCGCGGAGGTCCTGGCCGCGCAGCAGACCGCCTCGCACGTGATCACCACCCAGGTGCGTACGCACGACCCGGCCCGCGACCGGCAGGTCGACGACCTGCTGCGCGATGTGATGGTCGGGTTCCAGGCGTGGATGCCGTCCTCGCGGACCGCCGAGGCGGTCGAGCCGCTGCGCCGGCTCCCGGTCGCCGACCTGGGCCACCTGCGCCAGTCGGTCAGCGAGCTGCGTCCGCCCGAGCCGCCGGCGCCGCTGGCCGACTGGGGTGACGTGGAGAGCGCGGTCGAGGACACCAGGGCATGGGGCGGTCCGGGCTACCGGGCGATCGAGGCCCACCTGGACGCCTACGTCGCGGCCGGTGCGGGCGAGGAGGCGATCGATCTGGCCGAGGTCTTCGCGGCCGCGCCGGAGGAGATCCGGCGCCCGGTCGACCTGCTCGGGCTGCTCGAGGTCGCCCACCGCCGCGGGATGAGCGAGACGGGGGAGATCTCCACCATCGAGGCCGTCCGGGCGGACGGGGTGCGCCGCAGGTTCGCCTTCGGTGGGGTGAGGCTCAGCCCGCCGGTGGCGACAGTTGACGAACGGGCTGGCGAAGAGGATGGCGACGATGAGTGAGACCCAGACCGAGACCGAGGCAGGAACGTCCGTGGCCTACGGCAGCGAGCCGGAAGGCTTCATCGAGCCCGTCTCGATGGAGGACGACCCGACCGAGCTCTTCGTCGGCGACCACGGCGTCCTCGACGCCGACGTACGCCGGGTGCTGGTCCAGCTGCTGCGCCGCCGGTTCGTCACGGCGGAGCGGAACCCGCGCCAGTGGCGTACGTTGCTCGACCACCAGGCGGTGATCGAGTCGCGCCTCCACGACCTGTTCGTCCGGCTCGTCGTCGACCACGACCGCGGGATCGCCTACAAGCGGCAGGTGCGCTCGGAGGAGCTGGACGTGCCGGTGCTCCTCAAGGACGACTCCTACTCGCGGGCCGAGACGCTCGTGCTCGTCCATCTGCGCACCGTCTTCCAGCGCGAGCGCGGCGCGGGCGAGAGATCCGCGCGCGTCGACGCCGACGAGCTGGAGCAGACCGTGCTCACCTACTTCGACGTCGCCAGCGGCGACGCCTCCGCGCGCCGCGAAATCCGCCGGGCGGTCGACCGGCTCGCCCGGGAGGGGCTGATCGAGGAGGAGTCCGAGGACCGGTTCCGGATCACACCTCTGGTCGAGATCGTGCTGAGCGTCGAGAAGCTGGCCGAGCTCAAGGAGTGGCTGAGGGACCGTGTTGGTCTCGACACGCCTGCGCCTGGCGGCTCCGGCGGCTCGACCAGCGAGAACGACGAAGCCGAGTCCGGCGAGGAGACCGAGCAGTGAACATGATCGACAGCCTCTTCGGCCTCATCCCGGCGCGCTCGACCGGACGGCAGTGGATCGCGAGCGAGCTGCAGCTGGTCAACTGGGGCGGCTACGACGGCGCCCACCGGGTGCGGTTCTCGCCGACAGCGACGCTGCTCACCGGGGGTTCCGGATCGGGCAAGTCGACGCTGATGGACGCCTACATCGCGTTGATCATGCCGCACACGACGCCGTTCAACGGCGCCTCCAACGGCGGCGTGGTGGGCCGTCCGCGGGGTCAGGACCAGCGCAACATCCTCTCCTACGCGCGCGGCAAGATCGACGAGGCGAAGACCGCCGAGGGCACCAAGATCCGGGTGCTGCGCGGCGACGGCCGCGACACCTGGTCGGCGATCGCGATGACCTGGGTGGACCAGACCGGCTCCCGCTTCACCGCGGTCCGGTCCTGGTACGTCCCGGCGTCCGCCAAGAACCTCGACGACGTGACCAAGCTCCGGGCGGTGGCCGATGCAGACTTCGACGTTCGCGATCTGGAGCCGGTCGCGGCCCACCGGTTCACGCGCGCCTCGGTCTCCGAGGTCGGGCTGACCCCGATCGACACCGACCGCGACTTCACCGCGCGGATCCACTCGGCGCTCGGGATCGGCGCGGCCGGCGACGGCGAGAAGGCGGTCAACCTGCTCGGCCGGATCCAGGCCGGGCAGCAGATCACCACGGTCGACGATCTCTACAAGAAGATGGTGCTCGAGGAGCCCGCTACCCTCGCCACCGCCGACGGCGTCGTGGCCCACTTCGACGAGCTCGCCGCGACCCGCGACCGGATGGTCACCGCGCAGCAGCAGGTGCGTGCGCTGACGCCGATCCGGGAGCACCGGGCAACCATCGATGACGCCGCCGCCAGGCTGGAGGTCATCGACGGGATCGGCGACTTCGCCGACGAGACCACCCCGGCGGGCCTGTGGCGGGCCGGCAAGCGAGTCGACCTGCTCAGCGAGCTGGAGGCCGATCTCAGCGCCCGCAGGAGTGCGGCGGAGAAGGCGGTGGCCGAGAAGCAGGCTCTGGTCGAGGCCGCCGAGTCCGAGCGCGACGGCCTCATGGTCACTGTCGCCGCCTCCGGCGGCCGGCGTCTGGAGGAGGCCACCCGCGAGATCAGGGCCGCCGAGACCCGCGCGGACAACGTACGCCGCGCCCGCGAGGCACTGGACGGGGAGCTCGCCGTCCTCGGCGCCGTGGCGACCACGCCCGCCGAGTTCGAGAGCCTCCAGGCCGCCGCGCAGGCGGCCCTGGTCGATGACGACGCCCGCACGACCGCCCTCAACGCGTACGCCGCGGCGCGCTCAGCCGAGACCGCCGCCGCCGACCTGGTCGGCCGGCTCGAGGATGAGCTCGCCGATGCCGAGAAGACGAAGAACAACATCCCCGAGCCGCTGCGCGCCGCTCGTGCGGTGCTGGCCGAGGCGGCCGGGCTCAGCCCGGCGGAGATGCCGTTCGTCGGCGAGCTGATCGAGGTGCGCACCGAGCACGAGGCCTGGCGCGAGGCGTTCAACCTGGCGCTGGGCGGGTTCGCCACCACGATGCTCGTCGACGCGGCCCACGTGGGCGCCTTCCGAGCCGCGATCGACTCGGTGCGGCAACGGACACGGATCCGCTACGAGGCCGTCCCCACCGGGTTGAAGGACGGTGTGCACCCTCTGGACGAGGGCACCCTGCCGGGGCGTCTGGACTACCGCCGTGGCGTGTTCACCGGCTGGCTCAAGCAGCGCCTGAGGGAACGCCACGGCTACGTCTGCGTGCAGACTCCCGCGCTGCTCGCCCAGCACCGGATGGCGCTCACGGTCACCGGTCAGGTCTCGCAGGGGACCCGTGGCGCGCACGGCGGCCACGGTGCCGGCAACGTCCTCGGCTTCACCAACACCCGTCGCGTCGCCGAGCTCACCGAGCGCCTCGAGACTGCTCGCAAGGACGCGGAGACCGCGAAGGTCGTGGTCGTGGAGACCGAGCGGGCCATCAAGCAGCTCGACCTGCGGCGTACGTCCTTCAAGGCGGTCTCCGCACTGACCTGGGACCAGGTCGACGTGGCTGGTGCCGAGGACGAGCGGGACCGGTGGGCATCGGTGATCGCCGAGGTCACCGCCGAGAACCCGGAGATCGCCACGCTCCAGGAGCGTCTGAAGAGCGCGCGGGCCAAGGTCGACTCGCTGCGCGAGGGCATCGGCGCGGCCAAGAGCGCCTTCCAGACCCTCGACGAGCGCTGGAGCGACGTGGTCGAGCAGGTCGACCGTGCAAAGGACGCGCTGGAGGACGCTGCGGCCTCGGGCACCGACGTCGCCCCCGCCCAGGCCGACTATCTCGAGCAGCTCTTCAAGGCCTCCGGTGGCGAGGGAGCCGGCCGCCGCGAGGACGCGCTCGCCGAGCTCGACGCGGTCTTCGCCCGGGCGAGCGAGAGCCTCGCCGCAGACCGGGCCGGTGCACAGGAGGCGATCGGGACCGCCCGCGTCCAGCTCCGGCAGACCTTCGAGGCCTTCCTCGAGCGCTGGCCCAACCCGAACCTCCACACCGACCCGGACGACTCCTACGCCGACTTCGACCGCCTCCTCGACGAGCTGCAGACCAGCGGTCTGCACGAGCTCGAGGTCGAGTGGCGCGACTCCCTGCTCAAGCTGTCGGGCAACGACCTGACGAACCTCGACTCGACCCTGTCACGCGCGGTGCGCGAGATCCGCGACCGGATCGACCCGATCAACCAGATCCTCGCCGGGCTCCCGTTCAACGACGACGCCCACCGGCTCCGCATCGACACCCAGGAGGGCCAGTCGGCGGTGCGCGGGCGATTCCGCAAGGAGCTGCGCTCGGTGCGCGACCTCATCGAGAAGGCCTCGACCAACGAGACCCGGGAGCAGGCCTACACCCGAATGACGCGGCTCATCGACCGGATGCGCCGCACGGCCCCTGACTTCGCCGACCTGATCGACGTACGCAATCACGTCCACGTCAGCGCCGAGAAGGTCACCGCCGACACCGGTGAGCACGTGGCCCTCTACGACCACATCGGCGAGAAGTCCGGTGGCGAGTCGCAGGAGCTGGTCGCCTTCATCGTCGGCGCCGCGCTGCGCTACCAGCTCGGTGACGCCGGCGCCGAGCGACCGCGCTACGCACCGGTCTTCCTCGACGAGGCGCTGATCAAGGCCGACGCCCGCTTCACCGGCCGTGCCATCGGCGCCTGGCGGGGTCTGGGGTTCCAGCTCATCATCGGCGCCCCCAACGACAAGCACAGCGCCATCGAGCCGCACGTCGACGTCCAGTACACGGTGCTCAAGGACGCCGCGGGCCACTCGTTCCCGAAGCTCGAGGTGGGACTCGAGGAGACGCCCGCTCCCTGAATCGGCGGACGCTCAGGGCTGCATCGACAGGAACAGGAACGACGCCAGCAGGACCAGGTGGACGAACCCCTGCAAGGCGTAGACGCGACCCTGGACGACGGTCAGGCCGGTGACGAAGACGGTGATGACCAGGAGCACGATCTGGGTCGGCTCGAGGCCGAGCTCGAGCGGGCCGGTGAGCCAGATCATCGCCACGGCGAGGGTGGGGATGGTGAGACCGATGGAGGCCATCGCCGAGCCGTAGGCGAGGTTGAGGCTGGTCTGCACCCGGTCGCGGGAGGCGTTGCGCACCGCGGCGATGGACTCCGGGGCGAGGACGAGCAGGGCGATCACGATACCCACGACGGCGTACGGGAAGCCCAGGCTCGCCACGGTGCTCTCGATCGTGGGGGAGAGGACCTTGGCCAGGCCGACGACGGAGACGAGCGAGACCAGGAGCAGTCCGAGGCTGAGCGCGGACTCGCCGGTCGTGGGCGGGTCGGCGTGGCCGTCCTTGTCGAGGTCGACGAGCCCGGTCATCCGGCCGTGCTCGTCGCTGGTGACGGGGAGGAAGAAGTCGCGGTGTCGGACGGTCTGGGTGAAGAGGAAGGCGACGTAGAGAGCGAGCGACGCGACCGCGGCGAAGGCCAGCTGGGAGGTGGAGTACTGCGCGCCCTTCGCCGACGTGGTGAAGGCCGGCAGCACCAGGGTGAGCCCGGCCAGGGCGATCACCGTGGCTACCGCGGACCCGGTGCCGGCGGCGTTGAAGCTGACCAGCCCGTGCTTGATGGCGCCGACCATGAGCGAGAGCCCGACGATGCCGTTGAGCGTGATCATCACTGCGGCGAAGACGGTGTCCCGGGCGTAGGTGCTGGTGTTGTCACCGCCGCTGGTCATCAGCATCACGATCAGGCCGACCTCGATCACGGTCACCGCGACGGCGAGGATGAGCGACCCGAACGGCTCACCGACCTTGTGTGCGACCACCTCGGCATGGTGGACGGCGCTCAGCACCGCGCCGACGAGCACCGCCGCCACCACGGCGAGGATGGTCCAGTGGTCGTGGCGAAACCAGGCGAGCGCCAGCACCACCATGGCGAGGACGGGCACGACCACTGACCACTGCATACGGCCCCGGACCGCTGACGCACTCATGGGGCGACCCTATCCCGTGACGGCCCGCCGACAAGCCGCCCGGTTCTCGCTCGTAGCCTGGGTCTGTGCCCTTCGACACTTCGAAACCGTCCCCCTCTCGCTACACGCCTCCGGCCGCCTTCAAGACCCGTCCCGACCTGCTTGGAAGGTTCGGCATGGTCGGCTCGACGCACTGGCTGGCCAGCGGCACCGCACAGGCCGTGCTCGAGCGTGGGGGCAACGCCTTCGATGCGGTGGTCGCCGGCGGGTTCGTTCTGCACGTCGTCGAGCCCCACCTCAACGGGCCCGGTGGTGACCTGGTCGGGATCTTCGCACCTACCGGCGGTGAGGCGACGGTGCTGATGGGTCAGGGGCCGGCGCCCGCGGGGGCATCTGTCGAGCAGATGCGGGCAGAGGGGCTCGAGCTGGTGCCCGGCTCCGGGGCGCTGGCGGCCGCCGTCCCAGGTGCGGTCGACGCCTGGCTGATGCTGCTGCGCGACCACGGCACCTGGGAGCTGGGAGACGTGCTCGCCTACGCCATCGACTATGCCCGCAACGGCCATCCGATCCTGGGCCGGGCGGTCTCCACGATCGCCGCGGTGGCCGATCTGTTCCGCGACCACTGGCCCACCTCGGCCGCCCACTGGCTCGTCGACGGCGAGCCGCCGGAGCCGGACACCATGGTCCGCAACGAGGCCTACGCCGCGGTGCTCGACCGCCTCGTGGCTGCCGGGGACGGCGCCGAGACCCGTGCGGAGCGCATCGGCGCCGCCCGTGCCGCCTGGGGCAGCGGATTCGTCGCGGAGGCGATCGATCGGTTCGTACGCACCCCGCACCGCCACTCCTCCGGAACCGATCATTCCGGAGTGATCAGGTCGGCCGACATGGCCGGGTTCTCGGCTGCGTACGAGAAGCCGGTGACGACCGAGTTCCGCGGCCACACGATCGCGAAGGCAGGGCCGTGGACCCAGGGTCCCGTGCTGCTGCAGACGCTCAACCTGCTCGAGCCGCTGGACGACGCGCTGCTCGACCCGAGCCAGGCGGAGGGCGCGCACACGATCCTGGAGGCGACCAAGCTCGCCTTCGCCGACCGCGACGCCCACTACGGCGACGGTGCCGACCCGGACGTGATCGAGACCCTGCTGTCCAAGGAGTACGCCGCGACCCGCCGCCCCCTGATCGCCGATGCCGCCTCGGCCGAGGTGAGGCCCGGCCTGGGCGCGAAGACCTTCCCGCCGCTGCGAGAGACCTACGACCCGGCCGCGGCCGCGTCCGGGGTGGGGGAGCCGACCGTCTCACGAGAGGGCGAGACCCGCGGCGACACCTGCCACATCGACGTCGCCGACCGCTGGGGCAACATGATCGCGGTGACCCCGTCGGGCGGGTGGCTGCAGTCCTCGCCCACGATCCCCGAGCTCGGCTTCTGCCTCGGCACCCGGCTGCAGATGACCTGGCTGGAGCCGGGCCTCCCGTCCACGCTCCGGCCCGGGTCCCGTCCGCGGACCACGCTCACCCCGACGCTGGTTCTTCGCGACGGTCAGGCCGTGACTGCCGTCGGCTCGCCTGGTGGCGACCAGCAGGACCAGTGGCAGCTGCTCTACCTGCTGCGGACCATCGTCGGGGGCTACTCACCCCAGGAGGCCATCGACGCTCCGGCGCTCCACTCGACGTCCTTTCCCGGCTCCTTCTGGCCGCGGACCTGGACTCCGGCTGGGGCGGTGCTCGAGGATCGGCTCGGAGCTGAGGTCGTCGCGGACCTGCGTCGGCGTGGGCATGTCGTCGAGCTGGGTGGGGACTGGTCGCTTGGGCGGCTTTCTGCGGTTGCTCGGGATCCTTTGACTGGGATGCTGTCTGGTGCTGCTAATGCTCGGGGGGCTCAGGGGTATGCGGTTGGGCGTTAGCGTGCTCGGGGGTCGGGCTGGCTGCCGCTGGTCGAGCTTCTCTTCGCTGGTCGAGCCGCCGGAGCCGCTAGGCGGAGGCGTGTCGAGACCAACACGGTTCTGGTCGGGGAAACCTCACTGAGCGACTGTTTCTTCGTTTCCAGGTTCGCCGCCGACCCTTTCCTCGAGTGTTTCTCGATCATGCGCCGCGTCAAGGACGGGCTTCGCCCGCCGCTTCGCGGTGGCCTTCGGCCATCCTTGACTCGGCACCTGATCGAGAAAGATTTCGCCTATATCGGGGCGGCGGCGAGGGTGTGGCGCGGGGTTCAGGTTGCTTGTTCGCTGACTGCGTAAATCGGGTCTGACCAGCACAAACAGGTAGCCACGGGTGACTCTTTCACATATAATGAGGCGTATGAACGAGACCGTCGACCAGCTCCTCACCGGGCCGCCCCTGGGTGCGTCCGAGGGTGAGCTGGTCGACTGGATCAGTCGGCTCGAAGAAGTGAAGTGCATCGCTGAGGCTGTTCAGGCAGAAGCGGCCGTACGCCTCGACGAGGCCACCCGGGCACGCCAGGCCGAGGCCGGGATCCCTGCCCGCAAGCTGGGTGAGGGCGTCGCCTCTCAGATGGCGTTGGCACGGCGGGTCTCACCGGCCAAGGGCGCCAAGCTACTGGGACTGGCGACGATCCTTGTTGCGGAGATGCCACACACCTTCGCTCTGATGAAGGCGGGCCTGTTCTCGCAGTGGCAAGCCACCATCCTCGCCCGGGAAACCGCCTGCTTGTCCCTGGAGAACCGCCGAGTGATCGACTACCAGCTCTGCTCGCCCGGTTCGGACGGTGAACCACCTGCGGTGGTGACGATGGGACTGCGACAGCTCGAGAACGCCGCCAAGAAACTCGCCATCACCCTCGACCAGGAATCCGTCGTCAACCGAGCCGCGAACGCAGAGAAGGACCGCCGGGTCAGCGTGCGGCCGGCACCGGACACCATGACCTGGCTCGGCGCGCTGCTGCCGATCAAGGACGGCGTCGCGGTCTATGCGGCGTTGGACCAGGCAGCCAAGGCCGCGCAGGCTGCTGGCGATGAACGAACGAGGGGTCAGGTCATGGCCGACACCCTCGTGAACCGAGTCACCGGCCGCACCGGCACCGAGGTGAAGCCTCGGATCGAGGTCAAGATCGTGATGACCGCCGACGCCCTCGCCAACGACACCGATCAGCCGGCCATGGTCGAGGGCTACGGTCCCGTTCCTGCCGTGTGGGCCCGTGAAGCGCTCGCTGACGCCGAGGTGTTCGTGCGGCGTCTGTTCACCGACCCAGCCGGGCAGCTGGTCGCGATGGAGTCCCGCTCCCGCAAAGCCCCCGACGGCCTGGCCGAGTTCATCGCGACGCGCGACGGCGGGATCTGCCGCACCAACGGCTGCGACGCCCCGATCCGCAACGTCGACCACGTCGAACGCCACGCTGACGGCGGCCGCACGAGTGCCGAAAATCTCCAAGGTCTCTGCGAGCGGTGCAATCAAGCGAAAGAAGCTCTCGGTTGGCAGGCCAGACCAGGACCAGACGGCAGCATCATCACCATCACACCCACTGGCCACACATACACGAGCCCACCACCCGACACCTGGCGACCAGACCCACCACCACTGTCCCGAGCAGAGTTCATGCTGCGCGACGTACTCCTCGACGTCGCGGCCTGAGAGTCGCGCTGTCGAACTTTCTTCGGATCGGTGCTTGACCTTGACCCTGCGTCAGGGCTGCACGCTTCTTCCACGGCCCCAAACCGGGCGCCGAACGAGAACACCGATCAAAGGAGCACGACATGAACAACCTCCTGAGCCGCCTGGTGGGCGACAAGAAGGAATGGAAGCGCATGGAGGCCCGCGCCGCCCAGCTGCCCTCCGACTACCGGACCGTCTACGGCGAGATGAAGAGCTACATGTGGCGCTTCACCGCCGGTGACGGGATGGACATCGTCGCCATCCTTCGCGACGTCCTCGACCTCTTCGAGAGCGAGGCCGCCGCCGGACGGCCGGTCATCGACGTCACCGGGACCGACCTGGCCGCGTTCTGCGACGCCCGACTGCCGGAGCAGCACGACGCGTATCGGGCGAAGCTGCGGGCCGACCTGAACGCGGTTGTCCACGGCCTGTCGTGAGGCCGCCCGCAAAACGTAAGAGCCCCGCTGGAGTCTCGGGTCTCCAGCGGGGCAAGAGCAATGTTGCCTCATCACCTAAGGGCTTGTCACCCCTTTCCGGCAAACTTTGCAGAATTTCGCATTGCAGGGTTCTGCTAGGCGCTCAGATGACTGTGCCGACGTCGTTGGCGACGATGTTGTCCATCGCGCGCTCGGCGACGGCGGCGATGGTCATCGACGGGTTGCACGCTCCGGTGGTGCCGGGGATGAGGGCGCCGTCGAGGACGTAGAGACCCTCTTGGCCCTGGACACGGCCGTCCAGGTCGCAGACCGTGCCCATGTTGGCGCCGCCGAGCGGGTGCCAGGTGCTGTTGACGATGGCGTTCGTGTCGATCAGGGCACCGATGCCGCCACTGATCTTCGAAACCCGCTCGTGGATGGCGCGATAGCTTGCCGAGTCGCCGCCGAAGGGGAAGCGCAGACTCACCGAGTCGGTCAGCGAGCTGTAGCGGAAGCTTCCCCGGTCGGCACTGACCCCGAAGCCGACCAGCATGGTGGCGCCCAGATCGAGGCCGAGGGGGAGTGGTGGCAACGACGCCTGGATAACGGTGTTGGCCGTGGTCGGGTCGGCCCAGTCCTGACTCTGGTAGACGACGGGCCCACCCTGTGTACCGGTGAGGTTCTCGTCGAAGGGGCGCCACATGTAGATCCGGTCGCCGTTGGTGCCCCAGCCCTGGCCGAGCTGGTCGGGAAGGTCGGGGATGGTGCCGGTGGCTGCGGCGCGGACCAGGAGCTTGCTGGTGTTGAGCGAGCCCGCCGCCATCACGAGCGCGCGGGTCGTCAGGATCTTCTGCTCGATCACGTCGCCGGCGTCGTCGGTGCGGTCGACGTGGATCTCCCAGCGGCCGTCGGCGGCGCGAGCCACGGAGGTCACGTTGTGGCGGGTGGCGACGTGCACGAGTCCGGTGGCCTCGGCCTGCTTGATGTAGGTGACGTCGACGGAGTGCTTGCCGCCGTTGTTGACGCCGAGGGCACAGTCG